>NZ_UETT01000017.1:0-168275 GCF_900115935.1 Pseudomonas sp. 43mfcvi1.1
ATGTCTTCCATGCTCGCGTCGTTGCGCGGGCTGTTGGCGCGGAACTGGCCGCCGTAGAGGGTCAAACCGCTGATTTCGGTGGAGGTCACCTGGCCGCCACGGAAGGTTTGCGGCAGGGAGCGACCATCGTCGGAGCGCAGGATTGGCAGCACTGGCATCCATTCGCCGACCTTCAGTTCGGTCTTCGACACCTTGGCCTTGAGAGCCACGCCCAGGCGACCGAAGTCGTCGGCAGGACGGCCGTCATCGTGCACCGGCAGCAACTGGGTGCCCGCCGTGCCACGGCCGCCGTCGAGCTTGAGCGAGTACGTGCCCAGCACATCCACGCCAAAACCGACCACGCCCTGGGTGAAACCGGACTTGGCGTCGAGGATGAAGTTCTGGGTCCACTCCTCGGCTTTGCCCTGGGCGTTGTTCGGGTTGGTGAAGTTGCGGTTGAAGTAGGCGTTACGCAGGGTCAGCGTGGCCTTGGCATCATCGACGAAACCTTCGGCGCTGGCGGTCGTTGGTAGAAAGGTGGCGAGGCTGCTGCAACCGAGCAGAAGCAGCGTGGGGCTGGCGTTGAGAAGAGTACGGCGGTTTGGACGGTGGACGGGCGAAAAACGGACACGTGTGCTCACTATGACGCTCCCTACTTTTATTGTTGTTTTTGTTTGTTATACGTCGTCGTACAACATGGAGGGGATTATTTGGAAGCGACTGCTCATTGTCAACTGGCCATTATTGGAATTATCCAACTCGGGTGTGCCTCAAAGTGAGGCGTTTCAATGGATGTCGCTGGCCGAGGTCAAGACCGCAGGCCGTGGCGCCGGGCAGATGCGAGGTTTGAGAATAGCGGTGGGGTGTCTGGTTGTGCGATGACTGGTCTAAGACATTAGTCGCATGTCGGCGATCGGAAGGCTTAAGCGGGCTCTCGTGGCGAGGGGATTTATCCCCGCTGGGCTGCGAAGCAGCCCCAATGACTGTCGCTGCGGTGTGTCAGGTTGATTGCATCCAGCTTCTTTAGGACTGCTTCGCAGCCCAGCGGGGATAAATCCCCTCGCCACAAGGTGTGTTGTTAGCCCTGTTTCCAGTTTAAACAGCTTGGTGTTTATCCAGATGTAGGATCGTTCGGGTTCGGGCTACGTTGTCTTGCGCCATTCCCTACAACTGCGCCAGAATCCGCCGGCTTGTGCGCCTGGGGGCCGGGGCTCTATCGTTTCCGGGTCGCTGACGAATCAGCGATCGGGTTTGGTAGCCCGGCTTTTGACTTGTCGCATAGCCCTTGTAGCAGAGGCCTTTGGTATCTGTTTTTATGGCGGTCATGCGCAGGGCGTCTTCGGACGCGCCGGTTCTCCAAGTCACCGGTCTACCAACCCGCGTATGGCCGCCACCCTTCGTTTGGTAGCGAGGGTGATGGTCTCCTTTTTTCGATTTGGAGATTCATCTATGTTCAAACCCACACCCAACCCGCCGGACACCGATCCAGCCAACTCAAAAGCCTTCGACAAAGCCGCCGACCGCATCCTCGACCACTACCTCAAGCCCAAACCCAGCAAACCCGAGGCCGAACCCGGCCAACTCTTCACCGTCGCCCATGGCGTCGACACCGAAACCCTGCTCGCCAACCTCAGCGAAAACCTGGCCTCGGCCAATGCCATGGTCAATGACCTGGCCTTCGACCTGGAAGGTCCCAGGCGCCACATTGCCCTGGGCATCCTGCAACTGATCGAACTGAGCGGGTTGCTGGCGAACCGTGCGCTGGATAACGTCGAAGCACGCCAGTCGAGATAACGCAGGGGGCAACACCTGTGGCGAGGGAGCTTGCTCCCGCTGGGCTGCGCAGCAGCCCCAAATGGGCTGACGCGGTCTTTCAGGCAGATCGCATCAGCCAGTTTTACGACTGCTGCGCAGCCGAGCGGGAGCAAGCTCCCTCGCCACGAGAGTCCCCTGCGTACACATTTATCTGAACAGAACCACCGTCACATTGTGGGAGCGAGCTTGCTCGCTCCCACAGGGATCCCCAGTGTTTTCAGAAGTGGGTGAATGCTAGTCTTGATCAACGCTGTTGCCAGGGAGCCCTCATGGGCAATCACAAGATCGAGATTCGTCGCAGTAACGTCGAGAAAATCCTGTTGGCCGCCGAGAAGGTCTTTGCCGAGAAAGGCTTCGGCAGCACCGCCATGGCTGACATCGCCGCCGAAGTGCAATTGCCGCGTTCCAACCTGCATTACTACTTCAGCACCAAGAGCGAGCTGTACAGCGCCGTGCTGTTCGACCTGCTGGAAGTCTGGAAACAGGACGCCTTGTGCTTCGAGATGTTCGACGACCCAAGGGTGGTGCTCAGCAGTTACATCCGCGCCAAGATGAACCACTCCCGCAGCCGGCCCTACGGCTCGAAGGTCTGGGCCAACGAAATCATCCACGGCGCCCCGACCCTGGGCCAGGCGCTGGATGCCAGCCTGTATGACTGGGCCAAGATGAAGGAAGCGAAAATCCGCCAATGGGTGGAGGACAAACGCATCCTCCCCGTGGAACCTTCAAGCCTACTCTACATGATCTGGGCCTCGACCCAGCATTACGCCGACTTCGACCATCAGATCAACATTCTCAATGATCATCAGCCGCTGTCGGACATGCAGTTCGAAAAGGCGGTGCAGACCGTGACCAGTGTGATATTGCGGGGGATTGGGTTGGAGCCTTGAAAATTTGACGCAACTGATGGCCCTATCGCGAGCAGGCTCGCTCCCGCAGAGGACCGGTTGTGAACAGATGATCTGTGTTCACCACAAATCCAATGTGGGAGCGAGCCTGCTCGCGATGACGGCAGCCCAGACACCGCAAATTTCAAACCGCTACATGGTAGGGATTACGCGGATCATGGTTCCAATCCAGAAACGGCTTACCGGTGTCCACCGTCACCATCTCGATGCAGTCCTGCACCGGGCAGGTGATCTGGCACAGGTTGCAGCCCACGCATTCTTCATCGATCACTTCATATTTACGCGTGCCGTCCGCCTGCTTGAGGCTGGCGATGGCCTGGTGCGAGGTGTCTTCACAGGCGATGTGGCAGCGCCCGCAGCCGATGCAGGCGTCCTGGTCGATCTTGGCGATGACCTGGTAGTTGATGTCCAGGTACTTCCAGTCGGTGGTGTTGCCCACCGCGCGACCGGAGAACGCTTGCAGATTGGCATGGCCCTGGCTGTCCATCCAACGCGACAACCCGTCCTTCATCTCTTCGACGATGCGAAACCCATGCAGCATCGCCGCCGTGCACACTTGCACCGCGCCGCTGCCCAGGGCGATGAATTCGGCGGCGTCGCGCCAACTGCCAATGCCGCCGATGCCGCAGATGGGCAGGCCTTGGGTCTGCGGATCGCGGGCGATTTCGGCGACCATGTTCAGGGCGATGGGTTTGACTGCCGAACCGCAGTAGCCGCCGTGGGTGCTCTGGCTGCCGACGCTGGGCAGGGCGACCATGCGGTCCAGGTCGATGCTGGTGATGGAGTTGATGGTGTTGATCAACGACACCGCATCCGCACCACCCCGATACGCCGCGCGGGCGGCGACGCGGATGTCGGTGATGTTCGGCGTGAGCTTGACGATCACCGGCAGCGAGCAATAGGTCTTGCACCAGCGGGTCACTTGCTCGACGTACTCCGGCACCTGGCCGACCGCCGCGCCCATGCCCCGTTCCGGCATGCCGTGGGGGCAACCGAAGTTCAGCTCGATGCCGTCGGCACCGGTGGCTTCCACCAGGGGCAGGATAGATTTCCAGGACTCTTCGACGCAGGGCACCATCAGCGACACGATCAGCGCCCGGTCCGGCCAGTCCTTTTTTACCTGGGTGATTTCCCGCAGGTTGATCTCCAGGGAACGGTCGGTGATCAGCTCGATGTTATTGATGCCCAGCACCTCGCGATTGGCGCCGTAGTGGGCCGAGTAGCGCGACGACACGTTCACCGCCGCCGGGTCTTCCCCGAGGGTTTTCCAGACCACGCCACCCCAGCCGGCCTCGAAGGCGCGGACCACGTTGTAGGCCTTGTCGGTGGGTGGGGCGGAGGCCAGCCAGAACGGATTAGGGGCTTTGATGCCAGCGAAGACAATCGACAGATCGGCCATTTACGCAGCCTCCACGTTGAGCATCAGTTGAGCGTTGATCGCCTCGGCGGCGAGTTTGCCGTGCTGCACGGCCTGCACGGTGAGGTCCTGGTCCAGGCTGGTGCAATCGCCGCCGGCGTAGACGCCGGGAACGCTGGTGCGCAGGTGTTCGTCCACCAGGATCCGCCCGTCCTGGCGCTTGAGTTCCCGGGCCAGAGGGTCCACCAGCGCGTTGTCGTCGAAGGCCTGGCCGATGGCTTTGAAGATGGCGTCGGCAGGCAGGTCGAAGGTTTCGGCGCTGGTGACCAGCCGCCCGTTTTCCAGATGGGTACGGGAAAAGCGCATGCCGCGCACACGGCCGGCGTCATCGAGCAACACCTGCTGCGGTTGAGCCCAGGTCAGCAAGCGCACCTGATTGGCCTTGGCGATGTCTTGCTCGTGCAAGGTCGCGCCCATGTCCTCGAGGCCGCGACGGTAGACCAGGTTGACGTCCCGGGCGCCGAGGCGGGCCATTTGCACGGCCATGTCGATGGCGGTGTTGCCGGCGCCGAGGACGATGCAACGGTCGGCCAGCGGCAACTGGCTGAGGTCGTCGGCCTGGCGCAGTTCGCGGATGTACTCGGTGGCGGGTAGCAGCCCCGGTGCCTGTTCGTCACTCAGGCCCAGTTGTTTGCTGGCGGCCAGGCCGAGGCCGAGGAACACCGCGTCGAATTGCTGATGCAGGTCGCTCAGGCTCAGGTTCTCGCCAAGTTTCTGGCCATGGCGGATTTCGATGCCGCCGATGTCCAGCAGAAAGTCCAGTTCGCGCTGGGCGTAATCGTCCACCAGTTTGTACTTGGCGATGCCGTATTCGTTGAGGCCACCGGCCTTGTCACGGGCTTCGAAAATCACCACGTCATGGCCGTGCATGGCGCTGCGATGCGCGCACGACAACCCCGCCGGGCCGGCGCCGACCACGGCGATGCGCTTGCCGGTGGCGGCGGCCCGGTGGAACGGGTGTTCACTGAAGTGGGCGTTGTCCACCGCGTAGCGTTGCAACAGGCCGATCAGCACCGGTGCGCACTCGTGGGCGTTGTTGCGCACGCAGGCTTGCTGGCACAGCACCTCCGTGGGGCAGACCCGGGCGCAGCTGCCGCCGAGGATATTGGCCGAGAGGATTTTCTGCGCCGCGCCTTGGACGTTGTCCTGGTGGATGTTGCGAATGAACGAAGGGATATCGATTTCGCTCGGACAGGCATTCACGCACGGCGCGTCGTAGCAGTACAGGCAGCGAGAGGCCTCCAGGTGGGCCTGGCGCGCATTGAGCGGCGGCGCCAGGTCGCTGAAGCGGGCGGCGAGGGTGGCCGGGTCTTCCTGGGAATGGGGGAGGTGACTCAAGGGCTGGATCATGGAATGGGCCTCACGGTGTTTGAGGTGCTGCCTCTGGTGGGCAGTGGTTTTTTTCGGTGTCTGGACTGGCCTCATCGCGAGCAGGCTCGCTCCCACACTGGATTTCGGGTGAGCGCGAAATCTGTGTGCACAGCAGACCCTGTGGGAGCGAGCCTGCTCGCGATAGGCCGGAGGCCGCTCTCAGCGTTCCACGGCAACCGGCCTGTGCAACTCCGCCCGCTTACTCAGCAAATCGAACACCGCCGGATACGCCGGCCGTTCGATGTAGCGCCCGGCACCGCGTTCGGCACGCAGGTCGCCATCGGCCCAGACCAGCCGACCCTGGCTGATGGTGTGGCTGGGTACGCCGCGTACGGTCTTGCCTTCGAAGATGTTGAAGTCCACCTGCTGATGGTGGGTCTTGGCGGAAATCGTGCGGCTGCCCTGGGGATCCCAGAGCACCAGGTCGGCATCGGCGCCGACGCGGATCGCGCCCTTGCGTGGGTAGAGGTTGAAGATCTTCGCGGTGTTGGTGGAGGTGAGGGCGACGAAGTCCTGCATCGACAATTTGCCGCTGTTGACCCCTTCGTCCCAGAGCACCGCCATGCGGTCTTCGATCCCGGCGGTGCCGTTGGGGATCTTGCTGAAGTCGTCGCGGCCGGCGGCTTTTTGCTCGGCGCAGAAGCAGCAGTGGTCGGTGGCGGTGGTGTGCAGGTTGCCGGACTGCAAGCCGTGCCAGAGTGCGTCCTGATGCCCGCGTGGGCGAAACGGTGGGCTCATCACGTAACCGGCGGCAGTCTGCCAGTCCGGGTGGCGATAGACGCTGTCGTCCAGCAGCAGATGCCCGGCCAGCACTTCACCGTAGACCGGCTGGCCCTTGCTGCGGGCGTAGGTGATTTCGTCCAGGGCTTCCTTGGTGGACACGTGCACCAGGTACAACGGCGTGCCCAGGGTCTCGGCAATGCGGATGGCGCGGCTCGCGGCTTCGCCTTCCACTTGCGAGGGCCGCGACAGCGGATGGGCTTCCGGCCCGGTGATGCCCTGGGCCAGCAGCTTGCGTTGCAGGTGGTAGACCAGCTCGCCGTTCTCGGCGTGCACGGTGGGCACCGCGCCCAATTCCAGGCAGCGCTCGAAGCTCGCGACCAAGGTGTCGTCGGCGGCCATGATCGCATTCTTGTAGGCCATGAAATGCTTGAAGCTGTTCACCCCGTGGTGGCTGACCAGCTCAGCCATTTCTTCGCGGACCTGTTCGCTCCACCAGGTGATCGCCACGTGGAAACCGTAGTCGCTGGCGCTTTTCTCGGCCCAGCCGCGCCATTGATGAAAGGCTTCCATCAGCGACTGTTGGGGGTTGGGAATCACGAAGTCGATGATCGATGTAGTGCCCCCGGCCAAGCCCGCTGCCGTGCCGCTGAAGAAGTCTTCACTGGCGACCGTGCCCATGAACGGCAACTGCATGTGCGTATGGGGGTCGATGCCGCCGGGCATCAGGTATTGACCACTGCCATCGAGCACTTCGACGTCGGCGGGAACATCCAGGTTGTCACCAATGGCCTTGATCACGCCGTCGGCGCAAAACACATCGGCGCGATAACTTTCATCATGGGTAATAACGGTGGCGCCACGGATCAACAGAGACATTCCGAGTTCCTCGCAGGCATGACCGACTGTTGTCGGTTCTTTATGTTTTATCGATCACGGTAGGTAAAGTCGTGCCGGTTTATATTCTTGTCACTACTGTCAGGATTAGAAGCTAGCTGGAGTTATTGAAATGAGCAAGATTATTTTTTATAAGCTTATTCGTTAATTAACTTATTGAAATTAAAGAAATAATTTATTAATTCACCAAAATGGTGAGCCTGCTCACCATTTTGACGCACTTGACAGGATCGTTATTTGAGCGAGATTTGTCATGGTAAATCAGCGGCTTGAAAGTGCTGGAAGTGCGGTCTAGACACCTCGCGTTGATCCGGGGTGCACCACTTTGAATCTCTCACTCGACAGGACGTGAAGGTCATCTAGCCTCAAGGTCGGCAAGCAGGGATTGAAACAAGGCAATAACGTGGCTTTAAAACGTTAAACATCAAAAGGTTGAAAGGGTTATATCGATCATCCGGTCAGCTCGACGCATTATCCGGCACGGTTATTGAGTGCCGTCGTGGGTCTGGCGGGGGTGGTCGGTAGCACGCGTGCAAGTACTCCGGCCATCGCCAGTCGATGAGCAAAAATAATGAAAACAGTGGAGCGGACATGACCAGATCAACAGTGACCGAGCGCGACGGATTGTTCGAGCTTGAAGCCGGCAGCGACGTCCTCGACAGCCCCCGTTACAACCACGACATCGCGCCGACCAAGGTGCACGAGCGAACCTGGAACAAATGGCACATCACCGCCCTGTGGGTCGGCATGGCGATCTGCGTGCCGACCTACACCCTCGGTGGCGTGCTCACCGCCTACTTTGGCCTGACGGTGGGCGAGGCGTTGCTGGCGATCCTGTTTGCCAACATCATTGTGCTGATTCCCTTGACCCTGAACGCCTTCGCCGGAACCAAGTACGGCATTCCGTTTCCAGTGCTGCTGCGCTCGTCCTTCGGTGTCATCGGCTCCAACGTCCCGTGTCTGATTCGCGCCCTGGTAGCGTGTGGCTGGTTCGGCATCCAGACGATGTTCGGCGGCCTGGCGATCCACCTGTTTCTCGGCTCGGTGTTCGACGGCTGGAAGAGCCTCGGCGGAACCGGCGAGGTGATCGGCTTCATGGTGTTCTGGGTCATGAACCTGTGGGTGGTGTTGCGCGGTGCCGAGTCGATCAAATGGTTGGAAACCCTGTCCGCGCCGCTGCTGGTGCTGGTAGGTGCCGGCCTGTTGGTGTGGGCGTTGCCGAATGTCTCGTTGACTGAATTGATGGCGGTCCCGGCCAAACGCCCAGAGGGTGCCAGCGTGATCGGTTACTTTCTTGCCGGGCTGACAGCCATGGTCGGTTTCTGGGCCACGCTGTCGTTGAACATTCCGGACTTCAGCCGTTATGCCAAGAGCCAGAAAGACCAGGTCGTGGGCCAGATCATCGGCCTGCCATTGACCATGTTCCTGTTCGCCTCCCTCGGCGTGGTCATGACCGCCGCTTCGGAAAAACTGGTGGGGGTGACCGTCTCCGACCCGGTGACCTTGATCGGGCACATCCAGAGCCCGGTGTGGGTGGCGCTGGCCATGGTGCTGATCATCGTCGCCACGCTCTCGACCAACACCGCCGCCAACATCGTCTCGCCCACCAACGACTTCCAGAACCTGGCGCCGAAACTGATCGGCCGGACCAAGGCCGTGATGCTCACCGGCCTGGTGGGGTTGGCGCTGATGGCCCATGAACTGCTGAAAAAGCTTGGCCTGATCGTTTCCGAGGTCAGTCTGGAATCGGTCTATTCCAACTGGCTGCTGGGCTATTCGAGTCTGCTGGGGCCGATTGCCGGGATCATGGTGGTGGATTATTTCCTGATCAAGAAACAGCAACTGGACCTCGCCGGCCTGTACCGCGACGACGTTTACCCGGCGTGGAACTGGAACGGTTTCATCGCCTTTGGCGTGCCGGTGGTGCTGACATTGCTGTCCCTGGGCAGCGATGCGTTCAGTTGGTTCTACAGCTATGGCTGGTTCACCGGCTCGGCGTTGGGCGGGGTGATTTATTACGGGTTGTGCGGTATGCGAGCGAGCCCGTCCGTCGCTAAAACTGCGGTGTGAAGGCGGGCCTCATCGCGAGCAGGCTCGCTCCCACAGGGGGATTTGCTGTGCACACAGATTTTGCATCCACCCCAATCCAGTGTGGGAGCGAGCCCGCTCGCGATAGCAGCCTCAAGACACCAACAAAATGCCTGAAAAAATGGAGATCCCCATGAACGCCGCCATCGACGTCCTGCAATCCACCCACCAGCACATCAACCGCGACCGCCTGTGGCAATCGCTCATGGACCTGGCCCAGCTCGGTGCCACGGTCAAGGGCGGTGTGTGTCGGCTGGCCTTGACGGATCTGGACCGCCAGGCTCGCGACCTGTTCGTGCAATGGACCCAGGCGGCGGGCTGCACCGTCAGCATCGATGCGGTGGGCAATATCTTCGCCCGGCGCCCAGGGCGCAATCCGAACCTGCCACCGGTGATGACCGGCAGCCACATCGATACCCAGCCCACCGGAGGCAAGTTCGATGGCTGCTTTGGCGTACTGTCCGGGCTGGAAGTGCTACGTACCCTCAATGATCTGAACATCGAAACCGAGGCCCCCCTGGAAGTAGTGGTGTGGACCAACGAAGAAGGCTCGCGCTTCGCCCCGTGCATGATGGGCTCCGGGGTGTTCGCGGAAAAATTCACCCTCGAAGAAACCCTGGCCAAGGTCGACGCCGAAGGCATCACCGTCGGCCAGGCGTTGAATGCCATCGGCTATGCCGGCACGCGCCAGGTCAGCGGGCACCCGGTGGGCGCATATTTCGAGGCGCACATCGAACAGGGGCCAATCCTGGAAGACGAGGGCAAGACCATCGGCGTGGTCATGGGCGCCCTGGGGCAGAAATGGTTCGACTTGACACTGCGCGGTGTGGAAGCTCACGCCGGCCCGACCCCGATGCACCTGCGCAAGGACGCCCTGGTGGGCGCCTCGATCATTGTCGGCGCCGTCAACCGCGCCGCCCTCGGCCATCAACCCCATGCCTGCGGCACGGTCGGTTGCCTGCAAGCCTATCCGGGCTCGCGCAATGTCATCCCCGGTGAAGTGCGCATGACCCTGGATTTCCGTCACCTGGAACCGGCACGCCTGGATTCGATGATCGCCGAGGTCAAGCAAGTGATCGAAGACACCTGCCGCCAGCACGGCCTGACCTTCGACTTGAAACCCACCGCCGATTTCCCGCCGCTGTATTTCGACCAGGGCTGCGTCGACGCCGTCCGCGGCGCGGCCCAAGGGTTGGGCCTGTCCCACCTGGACATCGTCAGCGGAGCAGGCCATGACGCGATCTTCCTCGCCGAACTGGGCCCGGCCGGGATGATCTTCGTGCCCTGCGAAGGCGGCATCAGCCACAACGAAATCGAAAACGCCGCCCCGGATGACCTCGCCGCCGGCTGTGCGGTGCTGCTGCGGGCGATGCTGGCCGCTTCACAGGCGATTGCCGAGGGGCGCATGGCGGCGTGAAGGGCCGATGCACTATTGCAAACCCATGTGGTCGTAACTTTCAACGCATCCATGCTTGAACCCTACTGACCACATGGAGACCCAATGAATCAGCAAGTCCCGACCACCGATACCAACCGTCGCCAATTGCTGCAGATCATTGCCGGACTGTCCGACGGGGTGATGTTGATCGAGGTCGACCAGACCATCGCCTGGGCCAACGCAGCGGCCTTGACGATGCACGGGGTCAAGGACCTCAGTGAGCTGGGCACCACGGCCCGGCAATATGCCCGGCGCTTCAATCTGCGTTACCGCAACAATCATCCACTGACCGAAGACAACTACCCCATCGCCCGGGTTGCCCGTGGCGATGAGTTCAGCGATGTGCTGGTGGAAGTCACGCCTCAGGCCGATCCCGATCGCACCTGGGTGCATCGGATCCGCAGCATGGTGCTGGCTGACCGCAACGGCGAGCCGGAACTGCTCGTGTTGATCCTCAGCGATGCCACCGAATGGGCCAGCGCCGAGCAGCGCTTCGAGAAAACCTTCGGCGCCAATCCGGCGCCGGCGGTGATCTGCCGCCTCAGCGACCTGCGTTACATCAAGGTCAACCCTGGGTTCCTGGAGATGACCGGCTACACCCGGGAGCAGGTGATCGGGCGTTCGGTGTATGAACTGGATGTGCTCGAAGCCGCCGAGAAACGCGACCTGGCCATCGAGCGCCTGGGGCAGGGCGCGACCATTCCACAAATGCAGGCCGAGTTGAAGTTGCCCGACGGCACCAGCAAGCAAGTGATCGTCGCCGGCCAGCCGCTGGATCTGCACGACGAAGACTGCATGCTGTTTTCCTTCATGGACATGGAGCCGCGCCGCAAGGCCGAAACGGCGCTGCGCCAGAGCGAGGAGCGCTTTGCCAAGTCGTTCCGCCTGTCACCCGTGCCCACCCTGGTGTGCAGCGCCGAGCAACAGTTGTTGGAAATCAACGAAGCGTTCCTCCAGACCACCGGTTACGCCAGCGAAGAGTTGCTGGGTAAAACCGTGGAAGAGATCGGCTTTCTCGACAAGGACGCCAGTGCCGCGCTGTTCGCCCGGCTGGAAAAGGCCGCCGCGGTCTCACGTATCGACGTCAAGGTGCACAAGAAGGGCGGTGAACTCATCGACTGTGAGGTCGCCGCCGATACCGTGCTCATCCAGGACAAGCCTTGCTATCTGCTGGTGCTGATGAACATCACCGAGCGCAAACGCTCGGAGCTGGAGTTGGTGGCGGCTATCGAGGAGGTGATGAAAGACGCTTCCTGGTTCAGTCGGACCCTGATTGAAAAACTGGCTAACGTGAAGAGTATCAACGCCCAGGTGCCCAGCGTGTCATTCACCGAGCTGACAGCCCGGGAGCGAGATGTGCTGGGGCTGATTTGCGAAGGCCTGGCCGACAAGGAAATCGCCGCGCGCCTCAAGCTCGCGCCCAACACCGTGCGCAATCACGTGGCGACCCTGTATTCGAAACTGGATGTCCATAGCCGTAGCGAGGCAATTGTCTGGGCCCGGGAGCGGGGGTTGTTCGCTAACGAATGGCGGATGAAGGCACCATGATAGCCAGTGCAAATGCACCTGGCGTGCTGGTGCAAATTCGGGTTTTGCAGGAAGGGGCGGTTCCTTAGGCTGTCAGGGTGCGACATCGTCCATGATGTCGCGTCCCCACGAAACACGTAAGGAATACGCCACAATGTACAGCGAACGAACCCAGTATCAGAGCGACAGGACGTCTACGCGGACCAGGAGGTCGGAGCAGTCCACCGTTCATTTGCGCCCCCGGGGCTGAGGTGCATCACATGACCCATCTGGCCCCCTTGCGCGCCCGCCTCGAAGAAAGTTTTACGCCGCTGGCCTGCGAATGCAGCCTCAATGGTGACGGCACCCTCACCGTGCGCCTGTATCACCGCGAAAGTGGAGAGGTGGACCTGGTGGTGAGCGGTATGAGCGTCGACAGCGTCCGCTCGGAAGAAAGCATCGCCAAGTTGATCGATGAGCTGCGCTATGAGTTGCATAACACGCCGCTGCATCGCAGTGATGCCTGATAGATAAAGATCAAGCACACCACACCGTGGCGAGGGAGCTTGCTCCCGCTGGGTCGCGTAGCGACCCCAAAACCTGCCGGACGCGCATGCCAACCAAACCATGTCCACCGGTTTTGCGACTGCTTCGCAGCCGAGCGGGAGCAAGCTCCCTCGCCACAGATGCTGCTCCAGCCCTATGACTACAACAACGTCCCCCGGCAATCGAGCACCAGCCGCGCGCCCCCATGTTCGCTACTACCCACCTCCAACGTGAACCCATGCAGATTGACGATCGCCGCGACGATCGACAGACCCAGGCCAAACCCACTTTGCTGGCTGCTGCCCTCGGCGCGGTAGAATCGGCGAAACACGGCCTTGCGCTCCGCTTCGGGGATGCCGGGGCCGGAGTCGAGCACTTCGATGCGGGTGCTGTCGCCCTGATCGACCCCACGCAGGGTCACCTTGCCCCCCGGCGGGGTGAACTTGATGGAATTGCTCAGCAGGTTCGACACTGCCTCGAACAGCAACGCCCGGTCGCCGTTGAGCAGGGGCAGGGCGTCGGGCACTTCCAGGGTGAACGTCAGTTCGCCTTCTTCGGCCAGCGGCAGGTAAAAGTCGTGCAGTTCCTGCAATAACTGCAACGGATCGAGGCGCACGAACCCCGAGCGGCGCTGCTGGTCTTCCAGTTCGGAAATCCGCAACAGCCCTCGAAACCGAGCCATCAGGGTGTCTGTCTCGGCGATCACCTGGTCCATCTGCAAGGCCTCGGGCGAGCCGTCCGGGGCCTCTTGCTGGATGCGATACAACTGGGCGCGCAAGCGGGTCAGCGGGGTGCGCAGGTCATGGGCGATGTTGTCGCACACGCCCTTGACCTCGTTCATCAAGCGTTCGATGCGGTCGAGCATGGCATTGACGATCGCCGCCAGCATGTCCAGTTCATCACGCCGGCTCGACAGCGGCAGGCGATGGGTCAGGTCGCCGGCGACGATGGCTTCGGCGCTGGCCTGCAGTTTGCGAATCCGCCGTAACGGTCGGCGGCGCAACAGATGCCAGCCAGCGATGCCCGGCAGGATCGTCAGCGATACCCCCCAGAACAGCGCATGCAAGATGATGCGGGTCACAGCGAACAGTGAGCCGTTGTCCCGGGCCAGGACCAGCCAGCGGCCGTCCTGGGTGCGGGTCGCCACCGCGTCACAACTGTCGGAAGGTACGCTCGGGTCGTCGGAATCGACGCAGCCGCCGAGCATGTGGATCTTGCCATCCAGCGGCAGGTCGGTGGGGATTCGTTGGATCGGCCCGCCCAAATGCCGCAGTTGCGGATCGAACAGGCCGTAGGCATCGACGCCGCGCTCGTCCAGCGTCAGGCTGGCCATGAGCGCGTCTTCCAGTTGATCGCCATGGATCCGGGCGAACAGATGCTGGCGCTGCATCAGGGAGTGCTTGGCCAGGCTGTCGAGGTAGCCGAATACTTCGTAGTACATCACCCCCATCAGGATCGCGCTCCAGATCACGAACAGCGAACTGTACAGCGCCAGCAGGCGGCTGCTGGAGGAGCGCCAGCCCTTAGCGGGGTTCAGCAATGACATAGCCGGAACCCCGTACCGTGCGAATCAGCGGTTCCAGGCCCGGCGGGTCGATTTTCTTGCGCAGGCGGCCGATGTGGACGTCGATCAGGTTGGTGCCGGGGTCGAAGTGATAGCCCCAGACTTCTTCGAAAATCATCATGCGCGAGAGGATCTGCCCGCTATTGCGCATCAGGAATTCCAGCAGCTTGTATTCGGTGGGCAGCAGGCTGAGCAATTGGCCGTTACGGCTGGCTTCGCGGCTGATCAGGTTCAGCTCCAGGTCGGCCACCCGCAGCACGGTCTCCGGCTCGCGGGCGCCGTTGTTGCGCCGCAGCAGCACTTCGACCCGGGCAGCCATTTCGTCGGTGGCGAACGGCTTGGTCAGGTAATCGTCGCCGCCGGCTCGCAGGCCGCGAACCCGCTCATCCACGTCCGAGAGGGCGCTGATCATCAGGATCGGCGTGGCCACGCCCATGGTACGCAGGGTGGTGACGATCACCAGGCCGTCGAGCTCGGGCAGCATGCGGTCGAGGGTGATCAGGTCGTAGTCGCCGCTGACCGCTCGTTCCAGGCCTTCGCGGCCGTTGTCGACCCAGTCGACGTCCAGGCCGTTGCGGGTCAGCTCGGCAACGATTTCACGGGCGGTCACGGCGTCGTCTTCGATGGTCAGGATGCGGTTCATGGGCGGTACCGTGTGGGGAAATTGGAGCGATTGCGCAGCATTTTGCCAAAGAATACCTGTCGGCTTTCTGAAAAAAAGTTCATGAGCCGGCGAGCCGATTCGCTGGCCTGGATCAACACTTGGTCACAAATAATCCCTAACATAAATTTCGCGCGCACTATCCTGTTGCATCTTCATGCCCCGCTTTGGCGCACCGTTGCTATAGGGTATCGACGTAAACGGTGAGGGTGTGCCGCCAGGAGCCTAGACCTCAAAGAACCTTCAAGGAAGAGCAGTATGATGCAACCTCAAGACTCTCTACGCCGAAAATTCGATATCCAGCCGTTGGCCCGGGCCGACATGACCGTGCGCCTGGACGGGCAGGCTGTCAGTGCCGCCCAGGGTGAAACCGTCCTCACTGTCATTCAATCCCTGGGCCAACGTCAGGTGGCCCGCAACGATCACGACCAGATCAGCGGTGCCTACTGCGGCATGGGCGTGTGCCAGTGCTGCCTGGTCAAGATCGACGGTCGCCACAAGCGCCGCGCCTGCCAGACCCTGGTACGCCCTGGCATGCAGATCGAAACCCGGGCCAATCGCATCACCGAAACGGAGGCACCATGAGCCTCGATCCGGTGATTGTCGGCGGTGGGCCGGCAGGTATGGCGGCGGCCATTGAATTGGCCTCGCACGGGGTGCGCTGCACCTTGCTCGAAGAAGCGCCGCGCCTGGGTGGCGTGGTGTATCGCGGACCGTTGCGCGATGGCGTGCGCCTGGATTACCTCGGCCCGCGCTACAGCGAAGCCCTGGAGAAACTCCATGGTGAATTCCAGCAACACGCCGGGCTGATCGACGTGCGATTGAGCAGCCGGGTCATTGGCGCCGAAGGCTTCCGGGCGCTGATGCTGCTGGACGCTGACGAACGCTTGCGCGAGGTGGCCTATTCGCACCTGATCCTGGCGGCCGGCTGTCACGAACGCAGCGTGCCATTTCCTGGCTGGACCCTGCCGGGGGTGATGATGCTCGGTGGCCTGCAATTGCAGATCAAGAGCGGCGTGGTCAGGCCGCCGAGCCCAGTGGTGATCGCCGGCACGGGGCCGTTGCTGCCGCTGGTGGCCTGCCAGCTGCACGCTTCGGGCGTGGCGGTGGCGGGTGTCTATGAAGCCTGTGCGTTCGGCCGGATCGCCAAGGAAAGCCTGGCCCTGCTGAACAAGCCACAGCTGTTTCTCGATGGCCTGAGCATGCTCGCCTATCTCAAGCTCAATCGCATTCCCGTGCGCTACGGCTGGGGCGTGGTCCAGGCGGACGGCGAGGGTGAGTTGAGCCATGTCACCGTCGCGCCGTATTCCAGTACCTGGGAGCCGGACCTGAAACGCTCCGAACAGATACCGGCCCAGACGCTGGCGGTCGGCTACGGGTTCATCCCGCGCACTCAATTGAGCCAGCAGATGGGCCTGGAGCACGGTTTCAGTGAGGACGGCTATTTGCGGGCGGTGTCCGATGCCTGGCAACAAAGCAGCGAAGCGCACATTCACCTGGCCGGCGACATGGGCGGGATTCGCGGTGGTGAAGCCGCGATGCTGAGCGGACGCATCGCGGCGCTGTCGATCCTGATGCAGCGCAATGTGCTGGACCCGTCCACGGCCCTGGCACAGCGCGAACGCTACCAGGGGCAACTGGAGCGGATCATCCGCTTTCGCGCCGCCGTGGATCGCTATACCCAGCGTGGCGCCGGGCAAACCACATTGCCGGCGGCCGATACGGTGATCTGCCGCTGCGAGCACGCCACCCGCGCCGACATCGACCGGGCGCTGGAACAAGGCGTCCAAGACATGGCCAGCCTGAAGATGCGCACCCGCGTGAGCATGGGCGATTGCCAGGGGCGGATGTGCGTCGGCTATTGCAGCGATCGCCTGCGCGAAGCCACCGGGCGGGCCGATGTGGGCTGGCTGCGGCCGCGTTTCCCCATCGATCCGATTCCCTTTTCAGCGTTCCAGAACGTCGGCACGGAGGCCGTTTCCCATGATTAAGGACTATGACGTGGTCATCGCCGGTGGCGGTGTGATCGGCGCCTCTTGTGCCTATCAATTGTCCAAGCGCAAACACCTGAAGATCGCCCTGATCGACAGCAAGCGCCCCGGCAATGCGACCCGCGCGTCGGCGGGTGGGCTGTGGGCCATCGGTGAGTCGGTGGGCCTGGGGTGCGGGGTGATCTTCTTTCGCATGATGTCGGCCAACCGCAAGCGCCAGACCCAGGGCGCCGCCGTGGCGGTGGATGCCAGCACGCCGCATATCCTGCCCCAGTCGTTCTTCGATTTCGCCTTGCAGTCCAATGCGATGTATCCGCAGTTGCACCGCGAGTTGATCGACAACCACGGCATGGATTTCAAGTTCGAGGAGACCGGGCTCAAGTTCGTGATCTACGACGACGAAGACCGTTTGTACGCCGAGCACATCGTCGCCTGCATTCCGCACCTGGCCGACCAGGTGCGCTGGCTTGACCAGGCGGCCTTGCGAGAGGCGGAGCCGAATGTCAGCCATGAAGCCCTGGGGGCGCTGGAGTTTCTCTGCGATCACCAGGTCAGCCCTTTCCGTCTGGCCGACGCCTACACCGAAGGCGCCCGGCAGAATGGCGTCGATATGTTCTTCAACACCAGCGTGACTGAAGTCCTGCGCAGTGGTTCGCGGGTCACCGGGGTGAAAACCGCCGAGGCCGGGACCTTCATCTGCCGGACCCTGATCAACGCGGCCGGTGCCTGGGCGGCGGACCTGAGCGAACAGGCCACTGGCGTACGGATTCCGGTCAAGCCGGTCAAGGGGCAGATCCTGCTGACCGAGCGCATGCCGAAAATCCTCAACGGCTGCCTGACCACCAGCGACTGCTATGTGGCGCAGAAAGACAACGGTGAAATCCTCATTGGCAGCACCACCGAAGACAAAGGCTTCGATGTGACCACGACCTATCCGGAGATCGAAGGGCTGGTGCAAGGCGCGGTACGGTGCATCCCGCAGTTGGCCGACATCAACCTGAAACGAACCTGGGCCGGCCTGCGCCCGGGTTCGCCTGATGAATTGCCGATCCTGGGGCCGATGCGCGGCGTGGAGGGCTATCTCAATGCCTGCGGGCATTTCCGCACCGGCATCCTCACCTCGGCCATCACCGGGGTACTGCTGGACAAGCTGGTGAACAACGAGCCGTTGCCGCTGGACATCACGCCATTTCTGGAAGAACGCTTCGAGGTGGCGCCGAAGGCCGTTGAAACAAAAGAAGTGGAACTGGCCTGAGAATAAGCCTTCTCTACCTACAGAGATTTGTAATGAACCCTGTGGGAGCCGAGCTTGCTCGCGATGACGGCGGCACATTCAGCATCCATGCAAGCTGACCCACCGCTATCGCGAGCAAGCTCAGCTCCCACACAAGTCGCGCTCGTCCGCTATTCCATCGGCGTGCTGACAAACGCCTCCAGCCCTTCGGCATAAGCCGTGAAGGCACTGATCAACGGGAAAGCCTTGCCCTGCACCTGATCCGGCACCACGAGGTTGGTGAAACTCCACGCCACTGCCACCGTGATGCCAGCCTGATCAATCGAGCCATCGGTGCTCAACGGCTGTTTCTCCAGTTCCTGCTCCAGCATTCCATAGGCCGCCGCCAGTTGGCCTTCCACGCGTTCAACCCAAGGTGCGTGCTGAATTTCCGCCGGCCGCAGGTTGCGCTCATAGTAAATCTGCACCGATTTCTCGCACGCCGCCAAGGCCAGGCCGAGCAGGCGCAGTGAGTGCACTCGTTGCCCAATGTCGGCCGGCATCAAGCTTTTCCCAGGCGCGGCCAAGGCCTCCAGGTAGTCAATGATCAACGTGGAGTCCATCAGCACGGTGCCGTCGTCCAGCACCAGGGAAGGGGCTTTGACCGTCGGGTTGATGCGTTGGAATTGTTCGAAATGCCTGAACACCGAAACCGACTTGTGCTCCAGGGCAATGCCCAGGCATTTGGCGGAAATGGCGACGCGGCGTACGTAGGGTGAGTCCAGCATACCGATCAGTTTCATGGCTTCTCCTTCAGCGATTCATGGGCCGGGGCGTTAATCCTCGAACCCGACCTGTTCATGGATTTCATCGACCTTGAGTTCCAGTCGGTAAGCCACGGCGATGAACAACGCCTGGCACAGGCACAATGTGGCACTCAACGAGCGGAAGGCGAACGAACTGCCTTCGTTGACCAGCAACACCGCGTTGGCTCGTTTAGCCAGGGGCGAGAGGTTGCTGTCGGTGATGATCAGGGTCTTGGCCTGGTGGTGCTGGGCGATGCGCAGGCAGTGCTGGGTTTCCTTGCCGTACGGCGTGAAGCTGATGGCGATCACCAGGTCGTTGGCCCGCACGCTACGCATCTGCTCGCGGTAGCTGCCACCCAGGCCGGATACCAGGTGAATGCGTTTATTGGTGTGTTGCAGGTTGTAGACCAGGTAATCGGCCACCGCGAACGAACGGCGCACGCCCACCACATAAATATTGTCGGCATTGACTACCAGGTCCACGGCTTTTTCGAACGCCTGGTCGTCCAGCTCCAACCCCAGGCGCTCGATGCCTGACAGGGTGGCATTGATGCACTCGCGAGCCAGGTCGCCGCCGCTGGCTTTCTGCGACTTGTTGGCGATCATGCTGCGGATGCGCTGCTGGTAGTTCTGCACCGGCGTGGTCTTGTGGGTGTAGGCCTCGCGGAACAACGCCTGCATTTCGCTGAACCCGCTGAAGCCGAAGCGCTGGGAAAACCTGACGATGGCCGAGGGGTGCACTTCGCATTCGCGGGCGATGTCGCTGATGCGGTCGACCATGATCCGGTCGCTCTGCTGGCTCATGTAGCTGGCGATGCGTTTGAGTTGGCGCGGCAGGCTTTCGTATTCATCGGTGATCAGTTGCAGCAGGCGCTCGGCATTGATCGGTGGGCTGGAGAGGGCGGGTTCGGACGCGCTCTCGGACGGCGCCGGCAGATCATCGGGGCGGGTCATAGAAAATCCTTCTGGCTTGTTCTTATAGGGCGGCCCGAAAACAGGTCGGCCCTCGACAATAGGTTGGCTGGTCGCAGTCTACAGCGTAGGCGCAGGGAAAATCATGGGCGGACAAATGTTGCAGCAGGTGCTGAAACGATGCACTGCGCCTGGGTGGCTTCGCTCATAGCGTATTGGAAAAAATATTCCACGTAAAAAATTTATAGAATAATTATTGATTATTGCCTGCTGCTCGTTTTAGTCTGCATTCACCAACAGCGTTGTCGCCGGTTCGGGCGACAAGCGCAGGCTGATAAAAATAACAGGAGCCAGCATGGGCCAGACTCGTTTTGCCAGTGGGCGTCAATTGGATGTGATCTGCCTGGGACGCCTGGGTGTCGACCTTTACGCGCAGCAAGTCGGCGCGCGTCTGGAAGATGTTTCGAGCTTCGCCAAGTATCTGGGTGGTTCGTCGGCCAACATCGCCTTCGGCACGGCGCGATTGGGGCTCAAGTCAGCGATGCTGAGCCGGGTAGGCGACGACCACATGGGTCGCTTCCTGGTGGAGTCCCTGGCGCGCGAAGGCTGCGATGTCAGTGGCATCAAGGTCGACCCCGAACGCCTGACGGCCTTGGTCCTGCTGGGTATCAAGGACCGGGAAACCTTTCCCCTGGTGTTCTACCGGGAAAATTGCGCCGACATGGCGCTGCGCGCCGAAGACATCGACGAAACCTTCATTGCCTCCAGCAAGGCGCTGCTGATCACCGGTACTCACTTCTCTACCGAAAGCGTCTACAAGGCCAGCACCCAGGCGCTGGATTACGCCCAGAGACACAACGTCAAGCGCGTATTGGACATCGACTATCGTCCTGTGCTCTGGGGCCTGGCGGGCAAGGCCGACGGGGAAACCCGCTTTGTCGCCGACCAGAAGGTCAGCCAGCACGTGCAAAGCATCCTGCCGCGTTTCGACCTGATCGTTGGCACCGAAGAAGAATTCCTGATCGCCGGCGGCAGCGAAGACCTGCTGAGTGCATTGCGTACTGTGCGCTCGCTGACGGCGGCGACCCTGGTGGTCAAGCTAGGCCCGCAGGGTTGCACGGTGATCCACGGCGCTATCCCGACTCGACTTGAAGACGGCGCGATTTACCCGGGTGTGCGGGTCGAGGTGCTGAATGTATTGGGCGCCGGTGATGCGTTCATGTCGGGCTTTCTCGCGGGTTGGCTGGAGGACGCCAGCGATGAACGCTGCTGCCAATTGGCCAATGCCTGCGGTGGCCTGGTGGTGTCGCGCCATGCCTGTGCTCCAGCGATGCCGACCCGGGCCGAACTCGACTATCTATTCAAGAGCCCGGTGCCGATTACCCGGCCGGACCAGGACGCCGTGCTGCAACGACTGCATCAGGTCAGCGTCCCCCGCAAGGCCTGGAAACAGCTGTTCATCTTTGCTTTCGACCATCGCTGGCAACTGGTGGAACTGGCCCAGAAGGGCGGTCGTGACCTCAGTTGCATTGGTCAACTCAAGCAACTGTTCATCCAGGCGGTGGAGCGGGTCGAAACCGACTTGCGGCGTCAGGGCGTCGAGGCTGACGTCGGCCTGCTCGCCGATCAGCGTTTCGGCCAGGACTCGCTGAACGCCGCGACCGGGCGTGGCTGGTGGGTGGCGCGGCCGGTGGAGGTGCAGAACTCGCGGCCGCTGGCGTTCGAACACGGGCGTTCCATCGGCAGCAACCTGATCGCCTGGCCCCGGGAACAGATCATCAAGTGCCTGGTGCAATTTCACCCCGATGACGAACCGCTGCTGCGGCTGGAGCAGGAAGCGCAATTGATGGGGCTGTACAAGGCCTCCCAGGTCAGCGGTCATGAATTGCTGCTGGAAGTCATTCCGCCCAAGGATCATCCATCGCCGCACCCGGACGTGCTCTATCGTGCCCTCAAGCGCCTCTACAACCTGGGTATTTTCCCGGCATGGTGGAAGATCGAAGCCCAGAGCGCGGATGAGTGGAAACAACTCGATGAGCTGATCCAACAGCGCGATCCGTATTGCCGGGGCGTGGTGCTGCTGGGTCTCAACGCCCCGGCCGCCGCACTGGCCGAAGGTTTCCGCCAGGCCAGCCAGAGCAGCACCTGCCGCGGATTTGCCGTGGGTCGCACGATCTTCCAGGAACCGAGCCGGGCCTGGCTGGCCGGGGAAATCGATGATGAAACACTGATCCGCCAGGTGCAGGGCAGGTTTGTGGAGTTGATCGAGGCGTGGCGCAGTGCCCGTGCCTGATGACTGTGCAGGCTTCTGTGGTGCTCTTGTGGCGAGGGGATTTATCCCCGCTGGGCTGCGAAGCAGCCCCAAACCCGGCAACTCGGTGAGTCAGGCAAATTACATTCAACCCTAAGGGGGCCGCTTCGCGACCCAGCGGGGATAAATCCCCTCGCCACAATAAGTATTCCAAAATGGTTTTCGATATTCAGTTTGAAAAACAATAAAAGGTGCAGCCATGCCCGCTATTCGAATTGGCATCAACCCGATTTCCTGGAGCAACGATGACTTGCCGTCCCTGGGCGGCGAGACGCCGTTGAGCACTGCGCTGAGCGAAGGCAAGGCCATCGGCTACGAAGGCTTCGAACTCAACGGCAAGTTCCCCAAGGACGCCAAGGGCGTTGGCGATGTGCTGCGGCCTTATGACCTGGCGCTGGTCTCCGGCTGGTATTCCAGTCGCCTGGCCCGGCGCTCGGCGGCCGAGGAAATCGACGCCATCGCCAGCCACGTGGAACTGTTGGCGCAGAACGGCGCGACGGTGCTGGTGTATGGCGAAGTTGCCGATTCGATCCAGGGCCAGCGGATCTCGCTGGTCGAACGGCCGCGCTTTCACACCGATGAAGCCTGGCAGGCCTACGCCGACAAACTCACCGAACTGGCGCGCTTCACCTTGTCCCAAGGTGTGCGCCTGGCCTATCACCACCACATGGGCGCTTACGTCGAATCGCCCGCGGACATCGACAAGCTGATGGCCCTGACCGGCAGTGAAGTGGGTCTGCTGTTCGACTCGGGTCACTGCTACATGGGCGGTGGCGAACCGTTGCAGGTGTTGCGCAAACACATCGAGCGCGTTTGCCACGTGCACTTCAAGGACGTGCGCAAACCGGTGGTGCAACTGGCGCGCAACAACCTCTGGAGTTTCCCCGACTGCATCATCAACGGCACCTTCACCGTGCCGGGGGACGGTGATATCGACTTCGCCGCGTTGCTCGATGTGTTGCTGGCCGCTGATTACCAAGGCTGGCTGGTGGTGGAAGCCGAGCAGGACCCCGCCGTAGCGCCGAGTTATGTCTACGCCAAGAAGGGCTACGACACCCTGCGCGCCTTGCTGCAAGAAAGGAGTCCGTCATGAGCCTGTTGATCAAAAGTCAGTCCAGCGGCCGGACCATGGTCCAATTGCCAGCGGGTGAGTTGGAATACGTCGGGTTCGCCGCCTATCGCCTGAGCCTCGGCGAAACCCTGCCGGTCGCTGCCGGCGACAAGGAATTGTGCCTGGTGCTGCTCAGTGGTCGCATTGGCCTCAAGGGCGAAGCGCCGGGGCAGGGCGCCTTCGATTGGGACAACCTCGGTGATCGCCAGTCGGTGTTCGAGGACAAGTCGCCTTACGCAGCTTACTTGCCGCCCGGCAGCCAGGCCCAGGTCACCGCCCTGAGCGATGTACAGATAGCTGTGTGTGCCGCGCCGGGTTCTGCGCAAAACGGTTACGGCCCACGGCTGATCCGCCCGGACAGCATGAAGCGCAGCGTGCGCGGCAAGGGCGCCAACACCCGCTATGTCTGCGACATCCTGCCGGACAGCGAACCGGCCCATTCGCTGCTGGTGGTGGAGGTGCGCACGCCGTCGGGGCATTCGTCGAGCTATCCGCCGCACAAGCACGACACCGACGACCTGCCACACCAGAGCTTTCTCGAAGAAACCTATTACCACCAGGTCAATCCGTCCCAGGGCTTCGTGTTCCAGCGCGTCTACACCGACGATCGCAGCATCGACCAGGCCATGGCCGTGGAGAACAGCGACCTGGTGGTGGTTCCCAAAGGCTACCACCCGGTCAGCGTGCCCTATGGGTACGAGTCGTATTACCTGAACGTCATGGCCGGCCCGAAGCGGGTCTGGCAGTTCCATAACGACCCGCAGCACAGTTGGCTGCTCGACCTCTGAATTCCACCCTTTGCACGGAGAACAAGAACAATGAGTGACGCCCCGGTAGTAGGCCATTACATCAACGGCCACGTGCAACACAGCGACGGCGCGCGGTTCAGCCAGGTCTTCAACCCGGCCACCGGCGCGGTGCAGGCCCGGGTGGACCTGGCCGAGCCGGGCACCGTCGATGCGGCAGTGGCCTCGGCGCTGGCGGCATTTCCAGCCTGGTCCGAGCAATCGTCCCTGCGCCGTTCGCGGGTGATGTTCAAGTTCAAGGAACTGCTCGATCGGCATCACGACGAACTGGCGCAGATCATCAGTCGCGAGCACGGCAAGGTGCTGTCCGATGCCCACGGCGAAGTCACCCGGGGCATCGAGATCGTCGAGTACGCCTGTGGTGCGCCGAACCTGCTCAAGACCGATTTCAGCGACAACATCGGTGGCGGCATCGACAACTGGAACCTGCGCCAGCCCCTGGGCGTGTGCGCGGGTATCACGCCGTTCAATTTCCCGGTGATGGTGCCGCTGTGGATGATTCCCCTGGCGCTGGTCACTGGCAACTGCTTCATCCTCAAGCCTTCGGAGCGCGATCCGTCCGCCAGTTTGCTGATGGCCCGCCTTCTGACGGAAGCCGGCTTGCCTGACGGGGTGTTCAATGTGGTCCAGGGCGACAAAGTGGCAGTGGATGCGCTGTTGCAGCACCCGGACATCGAAGCGATTTCCTTTGTCGGCTCCACACCGATTGCCGAATACATCCACCAGCAGGGCACGGCGAACGGCAAGCGCGTGCAGGCCCTGGGTGGCGCCAAGAATCACATGATCGTCATGCCCGACGCCGACCTCGACCAGGCGGCTGATGCATTGATCGGTGCGGCCTACGGCTCGGCCGGCGAACGCTGCATGGCGATTTCCATTGCCGTGGCGGTGGGGGATGTGGGCGATGAACTGATCGCCAGACTGCTGCCACGCATCGATCAGTTGAAGATCGGCAACGGCCAGCAGCCCGGCACCGACATGGGGCCGCTGGTCACTGCCGAGCACAAGGCCAAGGTGGAAGGTTTCATCGACGCCGGCGTGGCCGAGGGCGCTCGCCTGATCGTCGATGGTCGTGGTTTCAAGGTGCCCGGGGCCGAGCAGGGGTTCTTTGTCGGGGCGACGCTGTTCGACCAGGTCACCACCGAAATGAGCATCTACCAGCAAGAGATTTTCGGCCCGGTGCTGGGGATCGTTCGCGTGCCGGATTTCGCCACGGCGGTGGCGCTGATCAACGCCCATGAATTCGGCAACGGCGTGTCCTGCTTCACCCGTGACGGCGGCATCGCCCGGGCGTTCGCCCGCAGCATCAAGGTCGGCATGGTTGGCATTAACGTACCGATTCCGGTGCCCATGGCCTGGCATTCCTTTGGCGGCTGGAAGCGTTCGCTGTTCGGCGACCACCATGCCTATGGCGAGGAAGGCCTGCGCTTCTACAGCCGCTACAAAAGCGTGATGCAACGCTGGCCCGACAGCATCGCCAAGGGTCCTGAATTCAGCATGCCAACTGCCCAATAACTCATTTTTTGAATGACTGCCGGAGGGAGAACAACAATGAACAAGCCCCTGCGTTTTGCCCTGAATCGAATGGTTGCCCCACGCCTGTCACTGCCCGCTTTCATCGACTTGGCCCTGGCGTTGAAAACCGACGCCATCGAGATCCGCAACGACCTCAAGGGGGTCGAGATCGAAGATGGCATGCCGCCGGCTCGCGTACGTGAGTTGTGCGAGGAGCGCGGCATCAAGGTGCTGTCGATCAACGCTCTGTACCCCTTCGATGTGTGGAGCGAAGAACGTCGCGCCCAGGCCGTGCGGTTGGCCGATTACGCCCGTGAATGCGGCGCCGAGGGGCTGGTGATGTGCCCACTCAACGACCGCGCCGACCCACGCAGCGAAGCTGAACGCGCGGCGGGGCTGCGCACGGCTCTTAGTGAACTGGCGCCGATCCTGCGCGCCTTCGGTATCTACGGTTTCATCGAACCCCTGGGTTTCGAGGAGTGCTCGCTGCGGCGCAAGCGCACGGCGGTGGAAGCGATCAAGAGCATCGGTGGGCTCGATGTGTTTCGCCTGGTGCATGACACCTTCCACCATCATCTGGCGGGCGAGCAGGAATTCTTCCCCGAACTGACCGGGCTGGTGCACATCTCCGGGGTCGAGGATGCCCAGGCGCCGTTGGCGACGATCCGTGATGGTCATCGGGTGCTGGTGGGCGAGGCCGACATCCTCGGCAATGCCGCGCAGATCGAGGCGTTGCGGGCCGGTGGTTACGAGGGCTACCTGTCCTTTGAGCCGTTTGCCGAGAGCGTCCATGAACTGGCCGACATCCGCCAGGCGTTGGGGGCGAGCATGAATCACCTGCAGAACCAACAGGCCTGACACAGTCATCAGAATGATGAAGTCCCCCTGTGGGAGCGAGCCTACTCGCGATAGCGGTAGCACATTCAACACATAGGCGCCTGACACACCGCTATCGCGAGCAGGCTCGCTCCCACAAGGGCTAAGTCAGCTGCAAATTTTGCATTCCAGACAAGGTGCAAGCATGACCACAACACGACTGACCATGGCCCAGGCCCTGGTGAAATTCCTCGATAACCAGTACATCGAGGTCGATGGCGTCCAGAGCAAGTTCGTCGCCGGGGTCTTTACCATTTTCGGCCACGGCAACGTGCTGGGCCTGGGCCAGGCGCTGGAGCAGGACAGCGGCGACCTAGTGGTCCATCAGGGCCGCAACGAACAGGGCATGGCCCATGCCGCCATCGGCTTTGCCAAGCAACATCTGCGGCGCAAGATCTACGCCTGCAGCTCGTCGGTCGGCCCGGGGGCGGCGAACATGCTGACCGCCGCCGCCACGGCGACGGCCAATCGCATTCCGTTGCTGCTGTTGCCCGGTGATGTCTACGCCAGCCGTCAACCGGACCCGGTGCTGCAACAGATCGAGCAGTTCCACGACCTGAGCATCAGCACCAACGATGCCTTCAAGGCCGTGAGCAAATACTGGGACCGCATCAACCGCCCCGAGCAATTGATGACCGCCGCGATCCATGCGATGCGCGTGTTGACCGACCCGGCCGAAACCGGTGCGGTGACCCTGGCGCTGCCCCAGGACGTACAGGCCGAAGCCTACGATTACCCGGACTATTTCCTGCAAAAGCGTGTCCATCGCATCGACCGTCGCCCGGCCACCGAGGCGATGCTCGGCGATGCCCTGGCGCTGCTCAAGGGCAAGCGCCAGCCGTTGATTATCTGCGGTGGCGGCGTGCGGTATTCCGGAGCGAATGCCGCGTTGCAGGCCTTCGCCGAACGCTTCGATATTCCTTTCGCCGAGACCCAGGCCGGCAAGAGCGCGGTGGTGTCCAGCCATCCGCTGAACGTCGGTGGCGTCGGTGAAACCGGTTGCCTGGCGGCGAATCTGTTGGCCAAGAAGGCCGACCTGATCATCGGTATCGGCACTCGCTACAGCGATTTCACCACGGCGTCGAAATGGCTGTTCCAGCATCCGGACGTGCAATTTCTCAATCTCAACATCAGTCCGTGCGATGCCCTGAAACTCGACGGCGTGCAACTGCTGGCCGACGCGCGTTCGGGCCTGGAGGCACTCTCGGCGGCGATGGGCGACTATCGCGCCGAATGGGGCGGGCAGGTCGCCGATGCCAAGGCCCAGCTGGACGCCGAAGTGGATCGGATCTATCAGGCCGACTTCCAGACCGAGGATTTCGTCCCGGAAATCAACGACCACATGGACCCGGCGGTGTTTCGGGAATTCATCGAGCTCACCGGTTCCTGCCTGACCCAGAGCCGCGTGTTGGGTACGCTCAATGAAACCCTGGCGGATGACGCCATCATCGTCGCCGCCGCTGGCAGCTTGCCCGGCGACTTGCAGCGCAGTTGGCGCAGCAAGGGCGTGAACACCTATCACCTTGAGTACGGTTATTCGTGCATGGGTTACGAGGTGAATGCGGCGCTCGGGGTGAAACTCGCCGAGCCCGACAAGGAGGTCTACGCGTTGGTGGGCGATGGCTCCTACATGATGCTGCACTCGGAGTTGGCGACCTCGATCCAGGAGCGCCGCAAGATCAATGTGGTGCTGCTGGACAACATGACCTTCGGTTGCATCAACAACCTGCAAATGGAACACGGCATGGACAGCTTCGGTACCGAGTTCCGCTTCCGTAACCCGGACACTGGCAAGCTCGACGGTGGGTTCGTGCCCGTGGACTTCGCCATGAGTGCCGCGGCCTATGGCTGCAAGACCTACAAGGTCAAGACCCTCGACGAGTTGCACGCGGCCCTGGCCGATGCGCGGTTGCAGACCGTCTCGACGCTGATCGACATCAAGGTCCTGCCCAAGACCATGATCCACAAATACCTGTCGTGGTGGCGGGTCGGCGTGGCGCAAGTCTCTACCAGTGCCCGCACCGATGCGGTGGCCAAAACCCTCAATGAGCGACTGGCCCAGGCCCGTCAGTACTAATTGCCCCAACCCTACGAAAGGAGTTTTTCCATGTCTTTGAAGCTGGGCGTCATCGGCACCGGGGCCATCGGCCAGGACCATATCCGTCGTTGCAGCCAGACCTTGCTCAACAGCCAGGTGGTGGCGGTCACCGACATCAACCTGCAACAAGCGGCCAAGGTCGTTGCCGATCTCAAGTTGACCGCCGAGGTCTACCCCGACGGTCATGCGTTGATCAAGGCGCCGGATGTGGAGGCGATCCTCGTCACCTCCTGGGGCCCGAGCCACGAAGAATTCGTGCTGGCGGCGATTGCGGCGGGCAAACCGGTGTTCTGTGAAAAGCCCCTGGCCGTCACGGCCGAAGGCTGCCGCAAGATCGTCGAGGCCGAAGTTGCCCACGGCAAGCGCCTGGTGCAGGTCGGTTTCATGCGCCCGTACGATGAAGGTTATCGGGCGCTCAAGGCGGTGATCGACAGCGGCCAGATCGGTGAACCACTGATGCTGCACTGCGCCCACCGCAACCCGAGTGTCGGCGAAAACTACAAGACCGACATGGCCATCACCGACACCTTGATCCATGAACTGGATGTGCTGCGTTGGTTGCTGGCCGATGACTATGTTTCGGTGCAGGTGGTGTTTCCGCGCAAGACCAGCAAGGCCCACGCCCATTTGAAAGACCCGCAGATCGTCCTGCTGGAAACCGCCCGAGGCACGCGCATCGACGTGGAAGTGTTCGTCAACTGCCAGTATGGCTACGACATCCAGTGCGAAGTGGTGGGGGAGACCGGCATCGCCAAGCTCCCGGAACCGTCCCAGGTGCAACTGCGCAGTGGCGCCAAGCTGTCCAACGCGATTCTGATGGACTGGAAGGACCGCTTCATCGCGGCCTACGACGTCGAATTGCAGGCCTTCATCGATGGCGTGCGCGCCGGGCAGGTGGGAGGGCCGTCGGCCTGGGATGGCTTCGCTGCGGCGGTGGCGGCGGATGCTTGCATTGAAGCGCAGCAGAGCGGGCAGATCGTCAGGGTCGAACTGCCTGAGCGGCCGCGTTTCTACGGCTAAATACATCCCAGATGTCGACCGCGTACTCTCGCAGGTATGCGATCCAACTGTGGGAGCGAGCCTGCTCGCGATAGCGTTGGGTCAGTCGACATTAATGCTGGAGGACCCACCGCCATCGCGAGCAGGCTCGCTCCCACAGGGGTTGCATTCATTCAGTGATCAATAAGGAGCTTTCATGCGAATCGGACTAGTCGGCTACGGCAAGGGTGGGCGCTTTTTTCATGCGCCGCTGATCAGCAGTCTGCCCGGGGCTACGTTCGTCGGTGTAGTGACCCGGTCCGCCGAGCGCCGCCAGCAACTGGCCAGCGATCACCCGGATGCCCAGGCCTTCGACACCCTTGAACAACTGGTGGCGGCCGGCGTCGATGCGGTGGTGGTGTCCACGCCTTTGGACGGTCGTCCGGCCATTGTGATGCAAGCCATCGAACTCGGTGTGGCGGTGGTCAGCGACAAGCCATTTGCCCCTGACGCCGCCCAGGCCGAGGCGATGGTGCTGGCCGCCGAACGACGCAACGTGCCCTTGAGCGTGTACCAGAACCGTCGCTGGGATTCGGATTTCCTCACCCTGCGCAAGCTGCTGGCCTCCGGTGCCCTGGGGCAGGTCATTCGTTTTGAATCCAGCGTCGAACGCTATTCGCCGACCTCGGTGGGCAAGGGCAGTGGCGGCGGATTCCTGCGCGACCTGGGCAGCCATCTGGTGGACCAGGCGTTGCAACTGTTCGGGCCGGTGACGCGGGTTTACGCCGAGTTGGACTACCGACAACCAGGCCAGGTGTTCGACAACGGCTTCTTTATCTCCTTGACCCATGCCAGCGGTGTGATTTCCCACTTGAGTGGCAATTGCGTGCAAAACGCCCCGCGTCCGCGCTTTCGGGTCAATGGCACCCAGGGCTGCTATACCGTCGAAGGCCTGGATGGCCAAGAAGCCCAGGCGCTGGCGGGATTGAGCCCGGCGACCGAGGGCGAACGCTGGGGCGCTGAAGAGCATCGGCGTTGGGGCTGGTTCGAACACGGCACCGAGCGCGAGCGGGTGACCTCGGAGCGCGGCTGTTGGCTGGCGTTCTATCAACGCCTGCAAACCGCGTTGCAGGGCGCTGGCCCGCTGCCGGTGGAGGCCCGTGATGCACTGGCGACCACGCGCGTGCTGGACGCGGCCAGGCAGAGTGCCGAGCAGGGCGAAGTGGTGTGTTTGTCCACGCCTATCGGTCATGGAACAAAAAACGAATAAAATTCTAAAATGAGTTGATATGGAAAATATTTTCCAATAAAGTCGATTCCAGGTTACCGACAATCCTGTCCACCTCCTGCCAGGCCCAGCCTTGAATGGATGAAGGACGAAACAAAAACAAGAAACACAGCTAGGTACCGTCGATGAAAACCTTCAGCCGCTCTGCGTTTCACCTGCCACATCTGCTGCGCCTGTCCGCAGTCCTTCCCCTGTTCGAATCCCTGTGTATCCAGCGCAAGGGCGCCGTGGTGTGTTGCATGCCCGGCGCGCCCATCGTGCCCTTGCCCCGTTCCTGATCCGCTACGCCTTATCCATAAGACCAACAAAAAAGTGGAGAAAGACCGTTCATGAAGACCAAGACCCGTATCGCCTCGCTGGCCCTGTCGTTGATGCTCACCAGCGGCGCAGCCCTGGCGGACCTGAAGATCGGCGTCAGCATGTCCCAGTTCGATGACACCTGGCTGACCTACCTGCGCGAATCCATGGACAAGAAAGCCAAGTCCTTCCCGGATGGCGTCACCTTGCAGTTCGAAGACGCGCGCAGTGATGTGGTCAAGCAACTGAGCCAGGTGGAAAGCTTCATCAGCCAGAAGGTCGATGCGCTCATCGTCAACCCGGTGGACACCGCCGCGACCCAGCGCATCACCAAGGCCGCCGTGGCTGCCGGCATCCCCCTGGTCTACGTCAACCGCCGCCCGGACGATCCGAAGTTGCCGGAAGGGGTGGTCACCGTGGCCTCCGATGACCTCGAAGCCGGGCGCATGCAGATGCAATACCTGGCCGACAAGATGGGCGGCAAGGGCGACATCGTGATTTTGCTGGGCGACCTGGCCAACAACTCCACCACCAACCGCACCAAGGGGGTCAAGGAAGTACTGGCCAAGTACCCGAACATCAAGATCGAACAGGAGCAGACCGGCACCTGGTCTCGCGACAAGGGTATGACTCTGGTCAACGACTGGCTGACCCAAGGCCGCGACTTCCAGGCCGTGGTGTCCAACAACGACGAGATGGCCATCGGTGCCGCCATGGCCCTCAAGCAAGCGGGCACCAAGAAGGGCAGCGTATTGATTGCCGGGGTCGACGGCACGCCGGACGGCTTGAATGCCATCAAGAAAGGCGAAATGGCGGTCTCGGTGTTCCAGGACGCCAAGGGCCAGGCCGATGGTTCGATCGACACGGCGGTGAAAATGGTCAAGAAGCAGCCGGTCGAGCAGGCCGTCTGGGTGCCGTACCGCCTGATCACGCCGGAAAACGTCGATCAGTTCAAGTGACGTTCAACCCGGTCCCATCACAACAATAAGCAGGCAAGGTTGCCACGCCGACCTTGCCGAGGGAGTACCTGATCATGTTCGCTTCAGCGACTGCTTCGAGCGCCCCGGCGATGACTTTCCAGCCGGACGTATTACTTGATGAGCCGTACCTGCTGGAAGTCGTCAATGTCAGCAAGGGCTTTCCCGGCGTGGTGGCCCTGTCCGATGTTCAATTGCGGGTACGCCCCGGTTCCGTGCTGGCCCTGATGGGCGAAAACGGTGCGGGCAAATCCACCTTGATGAAGATCGTCGCCGGCATCTACCAGCCGGACGCCGGCGAACTGCGCCTGCGCGGCAAGCCGGTGAAATTCGACACACCCCTGGCAGCCTTGCAGGCCGGGATCGCGATGATCCATCAGGAACTGAACCTGATGCCCCACATGAGCATCGCCGAAAACATCTGGATCGGTCGCGAGCAGCTCAACGGCCTGCACATGGTCGATCACGGTGAAATGCATCGCTGCACCGCCCGGCTGCTGGAGCGCCTGCGCATCAACCTCGACCCCGAGGAGCAGGTGGGCAACCTGAGCATTGCCGAGCGGCAGATGGTGGAGATTGCCAAGGCCGTGTCCTACGACTCCGACATCCTGATCATGGACGAACCAACCTCGGCCATCACCGAGACGGAAGTCGCCCACCTGTTCTCGATCATCGGTGACCTCAAGGCCCAGGGTAAGGGCATCATTTACATCACCCACAAAATGAACGAAGTGTTCGCCATCGCCGATGAAGTGGCGGTGTTTCGCGATGGTGCCTACATCGGCCTGCAACGGGCCGACAGCATGGACGGCGACAGCCTGATTTCGATGATGGTCGGGCGCGAATTGAGCCAGTTGTTCCCGGTTCGGGAAAAACCCATCGGCGAGCTGGTGCTGTCGGTGCGCGACCTGAGCCTGGACGGCATCTTCAAAGGCGTGTCCTTCGACCTGCATGCCGGGGAGATCCTCGGTATCGCCGGGTTGATGGGGTCGGGGCGGACCAACGTGGCCGAGGCGATTTTCGGCGTAACCCCGAGCACCGGCGGCGAAATCCTGCTGGACGGCCAACCGGTGCGCATCAGCGACCCGCACATGGCCATCGAGAAGGGCTTCGCGCTGTTGACCGAGGACCGCAAGCTCAGCGGCCTGTTCCCGTGCCTGTCGGTACTGGAAAACATGGAGATGGCCGTGCTGCCCCATTACGTCGGCAACGGCTTCATCCAGCAGAAAGCCTTGCGCGCCTTGTGTGAGGACATGTGCAAGAAGCTGCGGGTCAAGACCCCGTCGCTGGAACAGTGCATCGACACCTTGTCCGGCGGTAACCAGCAGAAGGCGCTGCTGGCCCGCTGGCTAATGACCAATCCGCGCATCCTGATCCTCGACGAACCGACCCGCGGCATCGATGTTGGCGCCAAGGCCGAGATCTACCGGCTGATTGCCTACCTCGCCAGCGAGGGCATGGCGGTGATCATGATTTCCTCGGAACTGCCGGAAGTATTGGGCATGAGCGACCGGGTCATGGTGATGCACGAAGGCGACCTGATGGGCACCCTCGACCGCAGCGAAGCGACCCAGGAACGAGTGATGCAACTGGCATCGGGCTTGTCCTGATGCCCGTCAGTCCAGATAAAAAAGGTGAATGGTTATGAACGCGATACTGGAAAACAAACCCGCTGCGGCACCGCCCAGGACGCGCCGGCGGCTGCCGACGGAACTGAGTATCTTCCTGGTGCTGATCGGCATCGGCCTGGTCTTCGAGATGTTCGGCTGGATCATGCGCGACCAGAGTTTCCTGATGAACTCCCAGCGCCTGGTGCTGATGATCCTGCAAGTGTCGATCATCGGCCTGCTGGCCATCGGTGTGACCCAGGTGATCATCACCACCGGTATCGACCTGTCGTCCGGCTCGGTGCTGGCGCTGTCGGCCATGATTGCCGCCAGCCTGGCCCAGACCTCGGACTTCTCCCGGGCGGTGTTTCCCTCGTTGACGGACTTGCCGGTGTGGATACCGGTGGTGGCGGGGCTCGGCGTCGGGCTGCTGGCTGGGGCGATCAACGGCAGCATCATCGCCATTACCGGTATCCCGCCGTTCATTGCCACCCTTGGCATGATGGTCTCGGCCCGGGGCCTGGCGCGCTACTACACCGAAGGCCAGCCGGTGAGCATGTTGTCCGATTCCTATACCGCCATCGGCCATGGGGCGATGCCGGTGATCATCTTCCTGGTGGTGGCGGTGATCTTCCACATCGCCCTGCGCTACACCAAGTATGGCAAGTACACCTACGCCATCGGCGGCAACATGCAGGCGGCGCGGACCTCGGGCATCAACGTCAAGCGCCACCTGGTGATCGTCTACAGCATTGCCGGGTTGTTGGCGGGGTTGGCCGGCGTGGTGGCCTCGGCGCGGGCTGCGACCGGCCAGGCGGGCATGGGCATGTCCTATGAGCTGGACGCGATTGCCGCGGCGGTGATCGGCGGCACCAGCCTGGCGGGCGGGGTGGGGCGCATCACCGGGACCGTGATTGGGGCGCTGATCCTCGGGGTGATGGCCAGCGGCTTTACCTTTGTCGGTGTCGATGCCTACATCCAGGACATCATCAAGGGGTTGATCATCGTGGTGGCGGTGGTCATCGACCAGTACCGCAACAAGCGCAAACTCAAGCGCTGATTCCTCGAAGGTTGCGACAAAGCGCCACGCCTGACCCGCGTGGCGTTGCCATTTGTCTTCTTAATACAGCTATTGCACCGAATTTCTTGTTATAAACGCACTCCGATGACTGCCAAAAGCCTGTCAGAGAACATTTGAAGGGGTTGTCGGACATTTTCCCTATGTTTTCAGTTGCTGAGGCCTCGACTCGGCCTTAGACTGCCGCCCCTCGTAAATTGAGTGCCGGGTGGCGCTTGGAATAGACGGCGCCTTCCCGATGAGCGTGGCAGCTGCGCTGCGGGACGCTCCATAATTCGCCTTAATGCACGTTTTTTTATAGAGAAATCAATGACAAAGGAAAAGTTGCTGGCCATGCCGGCGGATGACTACATGAATGCCGAGCAGCTGGCTTTCTTCACCAAGCTGTTGCAGAACATGAAGGTCGAAACCCACGAGCGCATCGAACAGAACCGAATCGCCATTGAGAGCCTGGACACCCCGGCCGACCCGGCGGACGCTGCTTCCGTAGAAGAAGAGCGTACCTGGCTGGTCAACGCCATCGATCGCGACCAGCGCATGCTGCCTCAACTGGAGCAGGCCCTGGACCGCATCAACGACGACAGCTTCGGCTGGTGCGACGACAGCGGCGAGCCGATCGGCCTCAAGCGCCTGCTGATCAGCCCGACCACCAAGTACTGCATCGAAGCCCAGGAACGTCACGAACAGATCGACAAGCACCAGCGTCAGGCCTGATTCGCGTTTTGCGCAAAAAGATCGCGACCTTTTGACGAAGGCCGCGATCTTTTGCTTTCGCCCGTGCTCGTTCGTCTACTCCCGTTGATCTGCTGCAAGAACACGACTAATGGACCATGGATAATGGCTCTGTAGTGGCGTTTAATGCAGTCATAACAACGAGAGTGTGGGTGACGAACATGGCGACAGACGGAACGCTGGCGGGTGCGGTGCCGGCCTCGGTACCTGAGACAAAAAGCACGGCGCGCTGGCTGACGCCGACCTTGCAGAGTCTCGCCCTGGCATTGCTGCTGTGTGGCATGGCCCTGGGCGGCTGGTCGCTGTACCTGGGCTTGCCGCTGGTCATGCTCATCGTCTGGTTGCCGCGCCTGCGTTCGCGCCTGGCCACTGCGCCTGCTCCCACGACCGACAGCCTGGCCGAATTGACCCGCGACCTGTCCTACACCACCAGTCATAACGCGCTATCAGCGGCCGGTGTCGCCTATTCGGTCAAGCAACTGGCCGGCAGGGTTCAGTCCCAACTCGACGCGGCGGCGCAGATCGTCAGCAACGCCGAATCGATGATCGCCACCGAACAAGCCACCTCGCAACTCAGCCAGCAGGCCCTGGGCGCCGCCAGTGAAGCCCATCGCAGTAGCGTGGCCGGGCGCGGCGAGCTGGTGGAATCCATCAGCCGCATGCACCAGCTCAGCCAACGGGCAAACGACAGCCGTGAGTTGATCGAAGCCTTGAGCGTACGCAGCGATGAAATCCAGCGGGTCAGCCTGGTGATCCAATCGATCGCCAGCCAGACCAACCTGCTGGCGCTGAACGCGGCCATCGAGGCGGCACGGGCCGGTGAGCATGGCCGTGGTTTCGCGGTCGTGGCCGATGAGGTCCGTGGTCTGGCCGGGCGTACGGCTGCGGCGACCGGTGAAGTCGGGGTGATGGTGGCGGACATCCAGCAACGCACCGCCCAGGTGGTGGAGCAGATCCGGCAATTGGCCGCTGACCTGGACAGCGGCGTGCAGCAGGTCGAGCACACCGGCCAGCATCTGGAAAACATCGCCCGGCTTGCAGAAGGCGTCGAAACCCAGGTCAGTGCCATTGCCCAAGGCACCGACACCAATCGCGAACAGCTCGACAGCCTGTTCCACGCTATCGAGCAGATGCGCAGCGACCTGTCCGTCAGCGACCAGCAGACCCAGCGCCTGGCCGATGCAGCGGTGCAAATGGAAGGTCAGGCCGAAACCATCAGTGAACGTTTGGCCGAGGTGGGCCTCGACGATTATCACCAACGGGTCTACGACCTGGCACGGGAAGGCGCGAGTCAGATTGCCGCGCAGTTCGAGGCCGACATCGATCAGGGCCGTGTCAGCCTGGAGGATCTGTTCGACCGTAACTACCAGCCGATTCCCAATACCCAACCCGCCAAATTCCAGACCCGTTTCGACCGCTACACCGACCAGGTGCTGCCGGCGATCCAGGAGCCATTGCTTGCCCGCCACGAAGGCCTGGTGTTTGCGATTGCCTGCACCCAGCAGGGTTATGTGCCGACTCATAACAAGGTCTTCAGCCAACCGCTGACCGGCGACCCGCAGGTGGACACGCTGAACAACCGCACCAAGCGCAAATTTTCCGATCGCACCGGGATCCGCTGCGGTAGCCACCAACAGCCGGTGCTGCTCCAGACCTACACCCGCGACACGGGTGAGTTGATGCACGACCTTTCCGTACCGATCATGCTCAAGGGGCGGCATTGGGGTGGCTTGCGCTTGGGCTACAAACCCGAGAAACCGCGCTAGGCCTCAACGCCACTGATTGGCAACTGCGCTTTTGTGGCGAGGAAATATCTGTGGGAGCAAGGCTTGCCCGCGATGAAGGCGACGCGGTCTCATGAGGGATCGATGCGCCTTCATCGCGAGCAAGCTTTGCTCCCACCAATCCCCTAGCCACAGGGGACTCATGGTTCTTGGCGCTACTTACCGTCGTGCAGGCGCACATTCAGTTCGTCTACCAACAAAGCTTCTTCGCCGTCGGCGAGCAGCCATTCCTGAAGCAGGTCTTTCTGCTGGTCCGACCAGAAATCGGCTTCCACCAGCTTGATCTCCGGTGCCAGCGGGTGCGCCATGATGAAGTCGTCGATGGCTTTGTCGTCCGAGGGCAGGCCGAGTTGGGCGAATAGGGTATTGAGTTCGTAGGATGGTTGTTCCATGGGGGGCTCCTTTGGGCGGGCGCCGTCATGGCGCCCCGACTGCTTCCCTTTATCTGAGGCAAGCGCTCGCCAGGAGTTCGATCACGTTCAGGCTTTCAAGGCCCCTTCATCCACTGCGGCCTTCAACGCCTTGGCCGCTTCCCTGGCCGCCTCGGCAGCGATCTCCGCGGTCTTGAACCAGCGATCCTTCTCCACCTGGTGGCAACTGACGGTGGTCAAGGGTGGCTTGGCGCGCATCAGGATGACGGCCTGGAACTCGCCTTCGACTTCTCTGGCTTCGCCCCGGATAAAAAATTCGCCGATATCAAATTCCGTCACGTCGCGCCTTCTCCTCAAGCTCATATCATGGATGCGCGATCGCCGATGAACGACGCTCTTCGCTGGGCGAGCAGTATGGCAGCAGTTGCCCGTCGGTGGCTGAGTTAAGTCATGGACGGGCACATTATGAGCTCAGGCGCTGCCTTCTAGACGCCTGGCCAGGTGGCAGGCCTCGTTATGGTCAGTTCGGAATCCTCTTACAAGTCCAGTCGATGTTTCTTCTATGTGAAAAAAGCACTTGCCGGCCAGAACGACCCGATAACGCGGTTGAATCAACGAAATGGACGGGCCGTCGGCCGCGTCAAAGGTGTCATCTGTGTCCACGATGCAAGGGGATACGGTGTGGGGCAGGGGTGTGAAAGCGGCCATGCGAATTCCTTTTCTATGGTTTACCGACGAATTGTCGAGTACTTCGAGTAGTCTCCACGCCTTCGGCTGCTCTAGAATCGGCAGTGTCGTGTGGACGGTTGCGCCTATCTAAAGCAATTTTTTTTGGGCTCGATGTCAGAAAAATGCTTTTTTAAGTGAGAAATTTCCCTAAAGTTAGTAGTCCCATCTTTTCCGATGCTCAGAGTGGCTTTTTCCTTCAGCCTCTGGCGACCCCCCGGGAAAGACGGCGAGAGCGGCAACCTTTAGTCTGCTCTCGGCCCGGGACAGGGCGCGCCGTTCACTTCGAATTTCAGTTACAGGTCCATTACGACAATACAGTCGGTACGGGTTCTCGTGGTCCGTCCTTTGTGCAGGGCGGGCCTTTTTCAAAAATGGGGATGTTTCCTTGGCAGTAAGTAATCTCGACATGCATGCGTTATTCGTACTTGGTGACCTGCGGGCAAAACTGGTCAAACAATTCCAGTCACGTTTCGTCTACATCACCGAGCAGAACGCCGAAGGTATTTATGTCGCCGAAATCGACACCGAGTCGGCGTTGGTGGTCGATGACAAGCCCAGGCTCGAGCTCAAGGTCGGTGATCATTTTCGCGCAGCGGTATTGCCCAGCCGCGAAGGCGGCAAGTTTGAAATCCGCTTTCGCGAAATCAAGCTGACGGTCTATGGCCTTGGCGATTACGCCTTCGTCACGACCCCCGCTGGTCATGCCATCCTGTTCAAGGAAGGCCACAGCGTGGTGACCGTGTTTGCGGCAAACGAACAGTTGCAGGAAGGCTTGACCAAGACCCTGAAAGCGGTCACCGCCAAGGCGGCGAAGTGGCGCAAGGGCGAACTGGTGACTTTCAAGGCCAGCGAGTGACCATTTCAGGGCCGGTGAAAAGCGTGTAGGCATCGGGCTGGCAAGGGCTTTGCGCCCAAACCGCTGGCAGTTTTCGCAAGATCTCGCTGGAACCTCGGCTACAGTCAATTGACTGAACTATTCAGGGCTTGCGTTTGGTTACGCAGGGCCGTTCAGCTATTGCTGTATCTGCATGAGGTGCAAAGCATGAAACGAGTTCGACAGTGGCTGGCTGCCTGGGCCACCTTCGCTGTGTTGGTTTCGCCACTTCCGGCGTCGGCCGCTTCAGCGCCGATCCACTTCGCCGATCTGAACTGGGAAAGCGGCAGTCTGATCACCGATATCCTGCGAGTCATCGTCGAAAAGGGCTATGGATTGCAGACCGATACACTGCCCGGCACCACCATTACCCTGGAAACCGCCCTGGCCAATAACGACATTCAGGTGATCGGTGAAGAGTGGGCTGGGCGTAGTCCGGTGTGGGTCAAGGCCGAGGCCGAAGGCAAGGTGATCGCCCTGGGCGATACGGTCAAGGGCGCGACGGAAGGCTGGTGGGTGCCCGAGTACGTCATCAAGGGCGACCCGGCCAAGGGCATCAAGCCCCTGGCGCCGGATTTGCGCAGCGTCGAAGACCTGGTGCGCTATAAACATGTGTTCAAGGACCCGGAGAGCCCCGACAAGGGCCGCTTCCTTAACAGCCCCATCGGCTGGACATCCGAGGTGGTCAACAAACAGAAGCTCAAGGCCTATGGCCTGTCTGACAGCTATGTGAATTTTCGCAGCGGTTCGGGGGCGGCGCTGGATGCGGAAATCAGCTCGACGATCCGCCGGGGCAAGCCGATCCTGTTTTATTACTGGTCGCCCACGCCACTGCTCGGGCGCTTCAAGCTGGTGCAGTTGCAAGAGCCGCCGTTCGATGCCGAGGCCTGGAAAACCCTGACCGACGCCGATAACCCCAACCCGAAGCCGACCCGCTCACTGGCCTCGAAACTGTCGATTGGCGTTTCCGCGCCGTTCCAGAAGCAATACCCGGACATTGCCGAGTTCTTCAGCAAGGTTGACTTGCCCATCGAACCGTTGAACAAGGCCCTGGCCGACATGAGCGAGAAGCGCACGCTACCCCGTGAAGCGGCCGAAGCGTTCCTCAAGGCCCATCCACAGGTCTGGCAGGCCTGGCTGCCCAAGGAGGTGGCAGACAAGGTGTCCGCAGCCCTGTAGGACCGCTCGCGTGCCAGCGGGTTGAACTCTTGATCCTGGGCAATGAGTCATTCACTGGAAACTGGCAACCTGCGCCCGTCCAGCGAAATGCCAAATTCGAGCTAGGATGATTGTTCAACCTTTTTCAGGAGGCTGGCGAATGACGCTTTTATTGGCTCGGTCGCTGGTCGCAGTGTTTGCGACCATCAGCTTGATTCATTTGTATTGGGCCCTGGGGGGGCGATGGGCGGCCCTGGCGGTGGTGCCTCAGGTGCCGGTGAAGCAAGGGGGGGCGTTGCGACCGGCGTTCGACCCCTCGGGCTGGCTGACCTTGTTGGTGGCTCTGGCGCTGCTGCTGATTGCGCTGCTGGTGTGCCTACGAGTCGGCCTGCTGGCGCAGCCGGTCACCCATCGGGCATTGCAGTGGCTGATCAGCGCGATCGCTTTGCTGATGTTCGCCCGGGCCATTGGCGAGTCGGAGCTGGTGGGCTTCTTCAAGGAGGTCAAGGGCTCGACGTTCGCCAAGCTCGACACCTGGGTCTATTCGCCGTTGTGCGTGGTGCTCGGGGCTGGGTTGCTGGCGGTGGCCTGGGCCTGACGCGACGCAATTTCTAAAGGTGAACACCATTGTGGCGAGGGAGCTTGCTCCCGCTGGAGGGCGTAGCCCTCCCAAAAAACCGGACACAATCGGCCTGACACCGAGGTGACAGGTCTAAGGGCTGCTGCGCAGCCCTGCGGGAGCAAGCTCCCTCGCCACAAGGGTGTTCGCCACAAGGCAGCGGTCAGCCGTCCTGCCCGGTTCGGCGACTGCTCACTTCCGCCGGCACATCATCCCCGGCCATGCGCTTGCGGAACAACGCCGCCCGGGCCAGCAGCAGGGTGGTCACCGGGACAGTGATGGACAGCAGGATCGGGATCAGCCAGGCATGCAGTACTGGCCCGGACTTGAGCGCCGAAAAATACACGATCGAGGCCAGCGCCACGCACCAGGCCCCCAGGGTAGACGCCAGGGCTGGTGGGTGCATACGCTGGAAATAATCCTTGAGCCGCACCAGGCCGATGGCCCCGACCAGGGCGAACAGGCTGCTGAGCACCAGCAGGATCGCCACCGGGATTTCCACCCACATCGACAGTTCGCCGGTCATTCGATCACCTCGCCACGCAACAGGAACTTGGCCAAGGCAAACGAGCCGACAAAGCCGAACAGGGCGATCAGCAGGGCCGCCTCGAAATAGGTGTCGCTGGCATAACGGATGCCCAGCACCAGCATCATCAGCATCGCCACGATGTACAGGTAGTCCAGGGCCAGTACCCGATCCTGGGCCGACGGGCCTTTGAACAGCCGCCACAGGGTCAACACCATCGCCAGGGAGAACAGGAACAGGCTCAACAGGATCGCATTGGACAGCAATGGGCTCATTCGAAGATCTCCATCAGCGGGCGTTCATAGGTGGCCTTGAAATGGGCGATGAATGACGCCTCGTCTGCCAGATCGAACACGTGCATCAGCAGGATGCTGCGGTCCAGGGCCAGTTCCGACCAGACGGTCCCGGGAATCACCGTGGTGATCATCGACAGCGCGGCCAGGCCGTTGGCATCGCGCAGGTCCAGCGGCACTTTGATGAAGCGCGAGCGAGGTGGGCGGCGCCCGGCGTTCAGCACACCCCAGGCCACCGCCAGGTTGGACACCAGCACGTCGCGGCCCACCAGCAGGAACAAGCGCAACACCACCCACGGCCGACGGATACGGATGGGCCGCGGTCGCAGCGGGCGCATCATCAGCGGGGCCAGAAACCCTAGCGTGGCGCCCAGCAGCAGATGGCCGGCGCTGAGGGACACGTTCAACACCAGCCACAGCACGCACAGCGCCAGGGACAACCACGGAGCGGGGAACAGGCGCTTCATGGCTGCACCTCCCGCAACGCCGCACGGGCTTCGGGGTTGGGCACGGGGCGGGTGGCGAGTACCGACATCACGTAATGTTCCGGGTTGTTCAGCGCATCGGCAGCGGTTTGGGTATAGCGCAGCAACGGTTCGGCCTTGAAGGTCAGGGCGATGCCCAGGCCCAGCAGCACGATGATCGGCAGGCATTCGAACGGCCGCAGCAACGGTGACGGGCGTTCCTGGGGCGTCCAGAAACGTTGGATGCCCAGGCGTGAAAATGCAATCAGCGAAGCCAGCCCCGAGAGGATCAGCAACGCCAACAAGCCCCACGCCTGATTCGAGACCGACGCCTCGGCGCTGGCTCCGAGCCCTTGAGGATTGAGCAAGGCGCTCAGCAGGCTCAGCTTGCCGATGAACCCCGACAGCGGCGGCATGCCGATGATCAACAGTGCACAGAAAATAAAGCTCAAGCCAAGGAAGGCCATGGTCCAGGGAATCACTTGCCCGACCACGGCTTTCTGCTCGTCATCGAGGTTGATGCCCTTGGGCGGTTGCAGGGATTCCAGCGGTCGCGGCAAGGTGTCGAAGTCGTCGTCCAGGGACAATTCATTGGCCGAGCGCGAACGTTCGATCAACTCCGCCAGCAAGAACAGCGCGCAGAGCGCCAGGGTCGAACTCACCAGGTAAAACAGCGCCGCACCCACCAGGTTGGGTTGGGCGAAGCCGATGGCCGACAACAGGATCCCGGCCGAGACCAGGATGCTCAAGCTCGCCATGCGCTCCAGGCGTTGCGCCGCCAGAATGGCGATGGCGGCGCAGACGATGGTCGCCATGCCGCCGTAGACCAGCCAGTCGGCACCGAAATAAGCCGAGGCGCCGGCCTGGCCGGAGAACAGCAGCGTCCACAGGCGCAGGATCGTGTAGACGCCGACCTTGGTCATGATCGCAAACAGCGCCGCCACCGGTGCGCTGGCGGCGCTATAGGCCGGCACCAGCCAGAAGTTCAGCGGCCACATGCCGGCCTTGGCCAGGAACGCCACCGCGAGGATACCTGCCCCGGCGTGCAGTAGGCCGCGGTCGGCTTCCGGCACCAGCGGGATCTTCAGGGCCAGGTCGGCCATGTTCAACGTGCCGGTGACGCCATAGATCAGCGCGGCGCCGATCAGGAACAGTGACGAAGCCAGCAGGTTGATGGATATGTAATGCAGGCCCGACGACACCCGCGCCCGGCCCGAGCCATGCAACATCAGGCCGTAGGAGGCCGCCAGCAGCACCTCGAAGAACACGAATAGGTTGAACAGGTCCGCCGTCAGGAAGGCTCCGTAGAGGCCCATCAACTGGATCTGGAACAGCGCATGGAAACTGGCGCCGGCACGGTCCCAACGGGCGGTGGCGAACAGCAGGGCGCTGACGCCGATGATGCCGGTCAGCACCAGCATCAACGCCGACAGGCGATCGACCACCAGGACGATGCCGAACGGCGCCTGCCAATTGCCGGGCAAGTACACGCCAATGGACGCGGGCAGCGCCTGGTCCTGGGTCCAGTACAGCAACAGTGCGGCGATGCCCAGGCCCAGCAGGCTGGAAAACAGATTGATCCGGGCCTTGAGCGGACGGTGCTTCTCGCCCAGCATCAGCATCAACGCGGCGGTCAGCAGCGGCAGCAGAATGGGCGCGGCGATCAAGTGGGGCGTCAACATCATTCCTTGGGCTCCCGACCGTCCACATGGTCAGTCCCGGTCAGGCCCCGGGAGGCGAGCAGCACCACCAGGAACAGCGCGGTCATGGCGAAGCTGATCACGATGGCGGTCAGCACCAGGGCCTGGGGCAGTGGGTCGGTGTAGTGCAGCAGATCCTGGGGCACGCCGTCCTTGATGATCGGTTCCTTGCCGATGAACAAACTGCCCATGCTGAAGATGAACAGGTTGACGCCATAGGACAACAGGCACAGGCCCATGACCACCTGGAAGGTCCGTGGCCGCAGCACCAGCCAGACACCGGAGGCGGCCAGTACGCCGATTGCGATTGCGATGACTTCTTCCATCAGGCGGTGGCTCCTTTGACGGGGGCGATGGGTTTGGCTTGCAGGCCCGGTTTATGGGCTCGTACCGACTGGTGAGCCAGGGCGGTAAGGATCAACAGGGTGGAGCCGACCACCACGGCGTACACGCCGATGTCGAAGAACAGCGCGCTGGCCACATGGATATCACCCAGCAGTGGTAAGTCGAAATGCCAGGTGTGGGTGGTCAGGAACGGATACCCCACGGCCATCGCCCCCAGGCCCGTGACCGTGGCGAACAACAGCCCGGTGCCCATCCAGCGCAGCGGCCGCAGGCTCATTTGCGCCTCGACCCACTGCGTGCCGGCGACCATGTATTGCAGGATGAACGCCACCGACATCACCAGCCCGGCGACGAAGCCGCCGCCGGGTTGGTTGTGCCCGCGCATGAACAGGTAGAACGACACCACCAGGGCGATCGGCAGCAGCAGGCGCACCAGCACCGACGGCACCATCATGAAACCCAGGGCGGTGTCGCTGGCATGGCGCGGGTTGACCAGGTCGGTGACCACATCCGGTGCCAGCAGGCGCTGTTGCGCCGGTAGCTGCATGCTTTCCTTCGGCGGGCGGAAGCGTCGCAGCAGGGCGAACACCGCCAGGGCCACCGCCACCAGCACGGTGATTTCCCCCAGGGTGTCGAAGCCACGGAAATCCACCAGCATCACGTTCACCACATTGCTGCCGCCGCCCTCGGGCAGGGCGCGGCTCAAGTAGAACGACGAAATGTCGTTGGGCGTCTGCCGTGTCAGCATCGCGTAGGACAGCAGCGCCATGCCGCCACCCACGGCGATGGACAACAGCAAGTCCCGCAGGCGGCGGATGCGTGCGCGCCGCTCGCTGTTGGGCAGGGGCGAGGCATCCTCGATCCGTCGAGGCAACCAACGCAGGCCCAACAGGATCAGCACTGTGGTCACCACTTCCACCACCAGTTGCGTCAAGGCCAGGTCCGGCGCTGAGAACCAGACGAAGGTCACACAGGTCATCAGGCCGCAGACGCTGACCATGGTCAGGGCCGCGAGTCGGTGATACTTGGCCTGCCAGGCCGCCCCCAGGGCACAGGCGATCGCCAGCAGCCACAGGGTGACGAACACGATGGAGCCGGGGATTTTCGGCCGGTCGCCCCAGACCAGCGTGCTGTGCAGCATCGGGATCAGCCCGGCGAACACCGCGGCCAATACCAGCCAGAACAACTGGGCCTGCAGGCGACGGGTGCTGATCCGTCGTTCCAGGCGCCGGCTGTGGCGCATCATCAGCACCAGGCAGCGTTCGAACAGCCGCTTGCCGTTGAGTCGGCCAATGAATGGCGGGTGCTTGATGTGCCCTTGCCTGAATTGATTACGCAACAGCAGGTACAGGACGATGCCGCCGGACATCGCCACCAGGCTCATGATCATCGGCGCGTTGAGGCCGTGCCAGATCGCCAGGCTGTATTCAGGCAGCGTGCCGCCCACCACCGGCAACGCGGCGGCAGCGAGCAACGAGCCGACCACCTGGGCCGGGAAGATCCCCACCAACAGGCAGGTAAACACCAGCAACTCCACCGGGGCGCGCATCCAGCGCGGTGGTTCGTGGGGGGTATGGGGCAGGTCGGTGGCGGTGGGGCCGAAGAACACATCCACGGTAAAGCGCAGGGAGTAGGCGACGCTGAAGGTCCCGGCGATGGTGGCGATGATCGGCAGCGCCAGCTCGACCCAGGCCGTGGCGGAGATAAACACCGTCTCGGCGAAGAACATTTCCTTGGACAGGAAACCATTGAGCAACGGCACCCCGGCCATCGCTGCGCTGGCGACCATGGCCAGGGTCGCGGTGAACGGAATCAGCCGCACCAGGCCGCTGAGCTTGCGAATGTCACGGGTGCCGCTTTCGTGGTCGATGATCCCTGCGGCCATGAACAGCGAGGCCTTGAAGGTTGCGTGGTTGAGGATGTGGAACACTGCCGCCACTGCCGCGAGCGGGCTGTTCAGGCCCAGCAGCAAGGTGATCAGCCCGAGGTGGCTGATGGTGGAGTAGGCCAGCAGACCCTTGAGGTCGTTCTGGAACATCGCGCAGTAGGCGCCCAGCAGTAACGTACAGGCTCCCGCGCCGCCGACGATGTAGAACCATTCTTCACTGCCCGACAGCGACGGCCATAACCGCGCCAGCAGGAACACCCCGGCCTTGACCATGGTCGCCGAGTGCAGATACGCCGACACCGGCGTAGGGGCGGCCATGGCATGGGGCAGCCAGAAATGGAAAGGGAATTGCGCGCTTTTGCTCAGGGCGCCGATCAGGATCAGCGGCAGCAGGATGGGGTAGAGGGCATGGGCACGGATCAAGTCGCCGGCGGCCAGGACCTTGTCCAGGTCATAGCTGCCCACCACATGGCCGAGCAACATCACCCCGGCCAACAGGCACAGACCGCCGGCCCCGGTCACCATCAATGCCATGTAGGCGCCGCGCCTGGCGTCGGTGCGGTGGTGCCAGTAGCCGATCAGCAGGAACGAGAACAGGCTGGTCAGTTCCCAGAAAAACACTATTTGGATCAGGTTGCCGGAGATCACCAACCCGAGCATGGCACCCATGAACGCCAGGAAAAAGGCGAAGAAGCGCGGCACCGGATCGTCCGGCGACATGTAGTAGCGGGCGTACAGCGACACCAGCGTGCCGATGCCCAGCACCAACAAGGAAAACAGCCAGGCAAAACCGTCCAGGCGCAGCACGAAATCCAGGCCGAGGCTGGGCAACCAGGAATATTGCTCACGGATCACGCCGCCGTCGGCGATCTGCGGGTACAGCAAGGCCACCTGGACAGTGCCGGCCAGGGCCACGAGGCCGGCCAGCAGTGATTCGGCGTTACGGGCGTTATGCGGCAGCAGTGCCGCGACACAGCTGCCGATGAAGGGCAAAAGCAATAGAACTATCAGTGACATAGGCTTCTATTCGGCGGGAGGTTGTGAGGGATCATACGTGGCGTATTGCGGATCACCAACCGCGAGGGTGTCGCAGAATCCTACAAGGTTGGTTGAGTTTTCGGACTTTGCGTTGTTTGGGGGAGGGAGGCAGCGTCAGAATCCACCACGGTACTGGGGCCGCTGGGCCGATGGTTGGAGGTAACGCAATAGCGCGCCATGCGCATCACCCGTGGCGAGGGAGCTTGCTCCCGCTGGGCTGCGCAGCAGCCCCCCAAACCAGCCGACTCGGTGTGCCAGGAAGATCGAGTCAACTGATTTAGGACCGCTGCGCGCTCCAGCGGGAGCAAGCTCCCTCGCCACAGGGTCAATCACCATTGCAGGTGACCGGCCTCACTGCTCGCGTTCGAGTGCTTCATCCACCTCGACGACATCTTTGCTCCGAGTCTTTAACTCACTGACAATCACCGCCGCCACGATCAGCGCCGCGCCGAACAACGCGATCGCTGGCAGCCGCTCACCGGCCAGGCGCCCGGCGATGCCGGCCCACACCGGCTCGCCGGCATAGATCAGCGTGGCGCGGGTGGGCGAGACACTTTTCTGCGCCCAGTTCATCGCCACCTGGATCGCTGCGCTGGCGGCCCCCAGGCCCACGGCACTGACCAACAGCAGCCAGGAGAAATCCGGGATGGTTTCCTGGGTCGGCACCACCATCAGGAATGCCAGCACCGCCGTGCTTGCCAGTTGCACCACGGTCACCCGGCGCACATCGACCTGGCCGGCATAGGCGCTGATCAGGATGATCTCGGCGGCAATCGCGATGGCGCTGATCAGCGTGGCGATTTCGCCAGCGCTGAAATTCAGCGACGCGCCCGCCGGACCTGACACCAGCATCAGCCCGGTGAACGCCAGCATGATGCCGATGCTGGGCATCAGGCCAGGGCGACGGCCCAGCACCAGCCATTGCAACAAAGGCACGAATGGCACGTACAGCGCAGTGATGAAGGCCGATTGGCTGCTGGGAATGGTCTGTAGGCCGACGGTCTGCAAACCGTAGCCGAGCATGATCGCCACGCCGATGAAACAGCCGGCCTTGAGTTCGAACAGGGTCAAGTCGCGCAGGTGGCGCCAGGAGAACAGCGCAACGAATGCGGCTGCGGCGGCAAAGCGCAGGCCGACGAAAAACATCGGTCCGCTGACGGTCATGGCATGCTGCACCAACAGGAACGTCCCGCCCCAGATCATGGTGATCAGCACCAGCACGCATTCGGCCTTGCTGAACCTTGAGAAACGGGAGGAAGCTTGAGGAGAGTTCACCGATGCCATGACCTTGCGCGCCACTTGAGGCGGACGCACAATGCGCCCGAAGAAGGTGGGCAGTATAATGCGCAACCCCAGCAGATGAGCAATATAGTGCACAAAGAAAGCGCTCAGCGGGCATCCGTCCTGCAACACGTCAGCCAGAACGTCCGCCGCCTGCGGCACGCCGCACAGCTCAGCCAGACCGCGCTGGCGGAATTGTCCGGGGTCAGCCGGCGCATGCTGGTGGCCATTGAGGCCGGCGAAAAGAATGTCAGCCTGACCACCCTTGACCGTGTCGCCGAAGCCCTCGACGTGGCCTTCAGCGACTTGATCCAGGCCCCCGATGCGCGCGACCCGAGTCGCATCAACGAATTGGCCTGGGCCGGTACCATCGCTGGCAGCAAAGCCGTATTGCTCGCCAAGGCCACCGCCAGCCGTGAGGTCGAACTCTGGGAATGGCGCCTGGAGCCCGGCGAGCATTATTCTTCCGAACCCGACGCCGACGGCTGGAGCGAACAGCTCTATGTGTTCGAGGGCAGCCTGACCTTGCTGCTGGGCAGCGACGAGCGCCGGATTGGCGCCGGTGAGTTTTTCATGTTCGCCAGCAACCAGCCCCATGCCTATCGCAACGATGGCCCGGTGGCGGCGAGATTCGTACGCAACGTGGTGATTTGATGCCTGGGGAGGGCGGTATGGACACAGCGCTGGAGCGACAGGGCAGCGGGCTCATCCGCGAAGCCGATATCCTGATCATCGGCGGCGGCTTGAGCGGCGCCATGCTGGCCGCGCAGTTGCTGCGCCTGCCGGGCCGGCGCGAGGTGCTGATTGTCGAACCGCGCAGCGAACTGGGCCGGGGCGAGGCCTACAGCGCGGTGGAACTTGGCCACACCCTGAACGGCAACGCGGCGCGCATGAGCGTCGATCCGGACAACGCCGATGACCTGACCCAATGGCTCACCGCGTTCATCGAGGCCGGCGGCTGGCCCGAGTCGGATCAGCAGCACGTGCCGATCAGCGACTTGTTCCCACCCCGGGGGATGTTTGGTCTCTATGTGCAGCAACGTCTGGCCGAGGCCCGTGCGTTGGGTGCGCAAAATGGTTCGACGGCTGAACATGTGCGCGGGGAGGCTGTTGACCTGCGGCTTGTCGACGATGCCGTGGTGCTGACGCTGGGTGACGGCCAGGTCCTGCGTGGCCGTTTCGCCGTGCTGGCCACCGGCATGTTCCCCGCGGCGCGGACCCCGCAAACCCAATCCAGCGGCTTGAACGCCGCGGCCCTGGACCCTTGGGATGTGACGGCGATGCGTCAGCTTGATCCGCAGTCCACAGTGCTGATCATCGGCTCGGGGCTGACCATGGTCGATGCCGTCGTGTCGCTGGAACAGGCCGGCCATCGTGGCCCGATCGAAGTGTTTTCCCGCCATGGCCTGCTGCCCCATGTACGCCGCCAACCGCCGGCCTGGGTGGATTTCCTCGCCGAGGATCACAGCCTGCGTTCGCCACGCCAACTGATGCGGGCACTGCGCGAGCAATGCCGTCAAGCCCGGGCCCAAGGCATCGATTGGCAGGCGCCGCTGGATACGGTGCGCGCGCACATCGGGCGATTGTGGAACCAGGCCAGCGATGTGCAGCGCCGGCAGTTCGTCCGGCATGTACGGCCCTGGTGGGAGAGCCATCACCATCGTTCGCCACCGTTGAGCGCCGAGCTGGTGGCCCGTCTGCACGAAGAAGGGCGGTTGCGGATCCACGCGGCGTCGTTCAAGGGCTTGGCTTCCACTGCCGAGGGGGCGCTGGCTATTCACATCCGTCGGCGGGGTGAGGTTGGGCTGACGGTGGTGCAGGGCGCGGCGCTGATCAATTCCAGTGGTATCGAATATGACTGGCGCCGGGTGGCGCGACCGTTGCCGCAGCAGTTGCTGGCCCGAGGCCTGATCCAGCCGGGCCCATTGGCCCTGGGTATCGCCGCCCGGCCTGACGGGACGGTGCTGGACGCCCAAGGCGAGCCTGCCGAGCGCCTGTTCGCCATGGGGCCGCCGTTGCGCGGGATGTGGTGGGAAAGCACCGCGGTGACCGACGTGGCGAGCCAGGCCAAGGCGCTGGCCGCGCGCTTGGCTGAATTGCAAACCCAACATCGAAACTGAACAGCTCTCCTGTGGCGAGGGTTACAAGGTGCGGCAAAAGAGCGGTCACAGCTCGCTGATTTTCACCCACCGCTGCTCCCGCGCCGCCACACGAATCGCCGCCGCCAGCCGCTCCACTTCCCAGGCTTCTGCAAAGTCGGTGCCGCTGCCACCCTGGTCTGCGAGGGCCATGACCAGTTCCTGCACCTCCAGCGTCTTCAATTCGTTGTACCCCAACTGATGCCCGGCCGCCGGACTGAACGCGGCATACCCCGGTAAATCCGGACCAGCCAGCAGCCGCTGGAAACCTGCATGACCGACGCGGCACAGGCGCAGTTCATTGAGCCGTTCCTGATCGAACGCCAGCGTGCCGAGGGTGCCGCTGATCTCGAAGCTCAGGTGGTTCTTGTAGCCATGCTTGAGCCAACTGCTGCTCACCGTGCCTCGGGCGCCGTTGGTGAAACGCAGCAGGGCGTGGACCTGGTCGTCCACCGCGATGGCGCGTTGTTCGGCATTGCTGGCGCTGGCGGGACGCTGGCTGTGCACGGTCTGGCTGTCGGCGCACACCGCTTCGACATCGCCCAACAGGTACCGGGCCATGGCCAGCAAATGACTGCCCAGGTCGGCCAGTGCGCCACCGGCGTGGGCGGCTTCGCAGCGCCATGACCATGGCGAGGTCGGGTCGGCCATGAAGTCTTCGCTGAATTCGCCCTGGAAACTGATGATCTGCCCCAGTTCCCCGCGCTGGATCATGTCTCGCGCCAGTTGGATGATCGGGTTGTGCTGATAGTTGTAGCCGACCCGCGTCACCACGCCGGCGGCCTTGGCCGCCTGCTGCATCTGCTCGGCCTGCTCCAGGGACACTGCCAGGGGCTTCTCACAATAGACCGGCTTGCCCGCTGCCAGCGCCGCCATGGCCATGGGGAAGTGCAGGTGGTTGGGTGTGGTGATGGCGATCAGGTTGACCTTCGGGTCGTCGATCAGTTGCTGCCAGTCACTGTGGGCCGTCGCAAACCCCCAGCTTTGGGCGCATTGCCGGGCGCGCTGCGGGTCGGCGTCGGCCAGGGCCGCCAGTGTCAGGTTCAGGGGGAGGTTAAAGACTGCCTTGGCATTGTGGAAAGCCAAGGCATGGGCACGGCCCATGAAGCCGGTGCCAATCAGACCGATGCCGAGTTCACGCATGAGAAAGAGCCCTTTGAATTGTTGTTTTCAGGAGGGCTATTTATGGAATAAATATTCTCTAATTGCAAATCTTGGAATAAATATTCATTTTGTGGTCGCTGTAGATCTCCCTTGTGGGAGCGGGCTTGCTCGCGAATGCGGTGGATCAGTTAATACAACTGTGACTGACTCACCGCATTCGCGAGCAAGCCCGCTCCCACAGAGAATTTCACAGGTCTGCCATGGGGCTCGCCGTCAGGACAGGAAACCCCCATCCACATTCAACGCCACACCCGTGGTGTAGCTCGACGCATCACTGGCCAGGTACAACACCGCGCCGGCCATTTCGCTCGGGTCGGCCACGCGCTTGAGGGGGATTTGAGCCAGGGCGGTTTTCAGGATCGCATCGTTCTTCACCAGCGCCGAGGCGAACTTGGTGTCGGTCAGGCCTGGCAGCAGGGCGTTGCAGCGGATGCCGAACTGCGCGCATTCCTTGGCGAAGACCTTGGTCATGTTGATCACGGCGGCCTTGGTCACTGAATAGATGCCCTGGAAAATCCCTGGCGAGATGCCGTTGATCGAGGCCACGTTGATGATGCTGCCGCCACCGTTCTCGCGCATCAGCTTGCCGGCTTCCACCGACATGAAGAAATAGCCGCGAATGTTCACGTCGACGGTTTTCTGGAACGCCCCCAGATCGGTGTCCAGCACATTGCAGAATTGCGGGTTGGTGGCGGCGTTGTTGACCAGGATGTCCAGGCGCCCGAACTGCTCGCGGATGCCAGCGAACACCTGGCTGATCTGCTCCATTTCCCCGATGTGGCAGGCGATGGCAGTGGCCTTGCCGCCGGCGGCGATGATCGCGTCGGCGACATGCTGGCAACCGTCGAGCTTGCGGCTGGACACGATCACGTGGGCGCCTTGCTGGGCCAGCAGTTTGGCGATGGCCTCGCCGATGCCACGGCTGGCGCCGGAAACGAAAGCGATTTTACCGTCGAGGTCGAACAACTGAGTCTTGGACATGCTGTTTCCTTGTTATAGGTGCGCTCAAAGCGTGGATTTGCCGATGACCTGCAGGCTCATCTGCTCCAGCAGCTTGTTCATCTGAACGAACTGCGCGAAACGTTTGTCCTGGGTCTGGCCGTGGAAGAAGCGGTAGTAGATCTGCTGGACGATCCCGGCCAGGCGGAACAGGCCGTAGGTGTAGTAGAAGTCGAAGTTGTCGATGCGAATCCCGGCGCGCTCGGCGTAGTAATCGACGAACTCGCGGCGGGTCAGCATGCCCGGGGCGTGGCTGGGCTGGCGACGCATCAACTGCACCGGCGCCGGGTCGTCGGCTTCGATCCAGTAGGCGAGGCTGTTGCCCAAGTCCATCAACGGATCGCCAATGGTGGTCAGTTCCCAGTCCAGCACGCCAATGATCTGCATCGGGTTTTCCGGGTCGAGGATGACGTTGTCGAAGCGATAGTCGTTGTGGACGATGCTCGACGTCGGATGGTCGGCGGGCATCTTGTCGTTGAGCCAGGTCTTGACCGCTTCCCACTTTGGCGCATCGGGGGTCAGGGCTTTTTCGTAGCGGTCGCTCCAGCCACGGATCTGCCGGGCCACATAACCTTCGGGCTTGCCCAGGTCAGCCAGGCCGCAGGCGTTGTAGTCGACCCGGTGCAGTTCGACGAGTCGGTCGATGAAGCTCTTGCACAGCGCTTCGGTGCGGGCGGCGTCGAAACCCAGTTCCGGCGGCAGGTCGGAGCGCAGGATGATGCCCTTGACCCGTTCCATTACATAGAACTCGGCGCCCATTACCGACTCGTCGGTGCAGTGCACGTAGGCTTTGGGGCAGTACGGGAAGCCTTCGCGCAACTGATTGAGGATGCGAAACTCACGGCCCATGTCGTGGGCGGACTTGGCCTTGTGGCCGAATGGCGGCCGGCGCAGGACGAATTCCTGCTCGGGGTATTCCAGCAGGTAGGTCAGGTTCGACGCGCCACCGGGAAACTGGCTGATCCGCGGCATGCCGGTAAGGCCTGGAATGTGGGCCTTGAGGTACGGGTCGATCAGGTTGGCATCGAGTTCTTCACCGTCGCGCACGCGGGTGGACTGATCAGTAAACGCCATGCTTATCCCTTCTGCTTATTTTGGAGGCCATCGATCATTGGCTAATCTAATGGCGCGTGGGAGGCGTCACAAGCACGCCAGGGTCTTATAGGTTAGCGTGTTGCAGGATAATCAGCGGGCCTGATGCACGCGGGCGATGGGCGAGCTATGGTTTACGGGGTCTGTCGCTTTCAGGGAGCAATCGCGATGGGATGCCCGCAAGTGTGTGGCACCGCAACCTTGCAATGCAGCTTCGGCGTCGCCCCGGCGGTGCTCAATGTACTGCCGGTCAATCGCCTGCTGACCGGCGGGATGCCAGCGGCGAACATCATGGATCACATCCCGCTGGTGAACATCACCACGTTCGGCATGTGCCAGAGCCTGGCCAACCCGACCGTGGCTGCCGCGACCGCTGCGGCATTGGGTGTGCTGACCCCCATGCCGTGCATTCCCGCCACGGCGACCCCGTGGATCCCCGGCGGCGCACCGACCTTGTTGTTGGGTAACATGCCGGCCATCGACGCCAACAGTACCCTGATGTGCACCTGGGCCGGGGTGATCAAGATCGTCGTGCCGGGGCAGGTGCAGATGCTTATTCCCTGATGGGTGCGCCCCCCAAAAGGTATGGACGATCCCCCTGTGGGAGCGAGCCTGCTCGCGATTGCGGTGGGTCAGTTGGTGGTGATATTGACTGTGAAGCCGTCATCGCGAGCAGGCTCGCTCCCACAGGGGGGAAAGGGGAAGACAATAGTTATGCCTGCGCCGGGTCATTCCAGCGCCTGAACCACCAGCGCACCCGGGAGATCGGTTTGCCCTCGGCATCCAGCGGTCGGCCGTCTTCGGCGTAGGCGTGGGCCGGTTCCAGCAGTTGGCCGTTGAGGTAGCGGGCCTCGACCGCCGGGTTGCCGTTGGGATGCAGGCGCCGATAGCGGCCGTCGCGTACGCCGTCGCGATAGAATTCGGCCTCGGCCAGTTGCCCGTCGGGGAAGTAGTTGTTGGCCTCGCCGTGCAGTAACCCATTGCGATACGTGGCCTGGCGCTGCAACCCGCCTTCGGCGGCGTAAAAGCTCGCTACACCCTGCAATTTACCTTTCACGAACGGCAATACCGCCGAGACCCTTCCATTCGGGTGATACAGGGTACTGGTACCGTGCAGTTCACCCTGGCTGTAGTTGAGTTTTGCCTGGGGGCGCTGAGCCTCTTCAATCTGCAGCGAGCCGTCGAGCCGGCCGTCGACCAACTGCCCGCTCAGTTGGCTGTCGCCACGCTCCACGTCGAGTTTTTTCGAGGCCATTGGAGCGCTCCTGTCAGTTGACCTTCACCAAGCCACCCTTGATCGTCAGCATGCCGCCGCCATCCACGGTCTGTTCGGCGGCGGCCTTGTTCACCAGGCTGATACCAGCGTCGTTGGTCAGGGTGGTGCCGGCCTTGTTTTCCAACGATGTGCCGGCCTGGTTGCTCAGGGCCGTGCCAGCCTTCTGGCTGATGGAGGTGCTGGCCTGGGCTGCCAGGTCGGCGCCGCTCTTGATCGCGAAACTGCCGCCGCTTTGCAGGGTCAGGGTGCCGCTGACCTTGATGGTCAGGTTGCCGTCCACCGTCAGGTCGTAGTTGCCGGTGACCTTGTGCGTGTAGTTGCCGCCGGTGCTGTGGTTCTGGTCCGAGCCGACGGTGACGGTGCGGGTGTCTTTCACGTCGAGGCTGTCGCTGCCGGTCTGGATGGTCACGCTACGTTTGCCTTTTTCCAGGGTAACGGTTTCGTCGCCGTCCTTGACCGTGCGGGTGCGGGCGTTCTGCACCGTGAGGGTTTCGTCATGGCCGACCGTGGCGGTGGTGTCGTTGAGCACGTTGATGTTGAAGTCTTTCTGGGCCTGGAGAAACACCTCCTCGGCGTCCTTCTTGTCTTCGAAACGCAACTCGTTGAAACCACCGCCGCCCTTGGACGAATTGGTCTTGATCCCGGACTGGGTCTGGTTCGCCGGCAACGCATAGGGCAGGGCGTTGTCGCCGTTGTAGACGCAACCGGTCACCAGCGGACGGTCGGGATCGCCGTCGATGAACGTGACGATGACCTCCTGGCCGATCCGCGGTACGAACTGCATGCCGAAGCCCTTGCCGCTCCAGGGCAACACCACCCGTACCCAGCAGGATGAGGTTTCGTCGTTCTTGCCGGTGCGGTCCCAGGGGAACTGCAACTTGATCCGGCCGTATTCATCGGTCCAGATCTCTTCGCCGGCCTTGCCCACCACCAGTGCCGTCTGGGTGTGCATGCGTGGTTTTGGCGTGATGCGGGCCGGTCGATAAACCGTGGCCTTGGGGATCGCTTCGAAGCGATTGCGATAGCTGTCGTGGCTGGCTTCGTGGCTGACCGAGGTCACCACCCAATCGATATTCAGCGTCGTGTCTTCGTGGCCGGCGAGGGTGAACCAATATCCCGGCACCAGCCAGCGGCAGTCGCTTTCGCCGACAAAACGCTTCTCCTGGCTGCGCAGACCGTCCACCCGCAACTTGGTCAGGGCATCGCCCTGGGCCTTGGCGGTATAGCCGCCCGGATGTTCGTACATCGAGCTTGGTCCGGCCACGGCTTCGGCCTGGCTGTATAGCGATGTCGTCGGCGTAGTGAATTCGTAATCGGTGGCCTGGTAAACCCCGCTCACCGCTTGCAGGCACACTTGCCCGCTGCGGATGCCATGCAGTTCCCGCTCACCCAGTTTTTGCCCGAGATAATTCACCGTCGGTCCATTGGGAATGGGCGCGAAAGCGTCGTTGCTGTCGGCTAGCACTAGCGTGTGTGTGCCGTCTTCATGGGTGAAGAACCAGAAGATCCCGTCCTCTTCCATCAGGCGCGAGACGAAGGCCAGATCGGTTTCGCCGTATTGCACGCAATATTCGCGCGGGGTGTAGCTACCGGTGAGTTTGAGCTGGAAGTCGGTGAAACCATGGGCCTTGAAAACCGTGGTGACGATGTCCGAGGTGGCGAGGTTCTGGAACACGCGGTTGTTGCTGGCAAGGCTCAGCCACCAGAGCCACGGACGGAGCAATAGTTGGTAGCGCTCGGCGGTGGCGTCGGCGGGGAGCTGGCGGATTTCAGCCACCAGCCAATCCAGCGGACGCAGCAAGGCGTCCTTGTGCAGCGTGGTGGTCACGTGGCTGGCGACGGCCGTGGTGAGGTCCAGCGAGGTGCCGTCGTTGATGCCGTTGAGGATGTGCGAACCCAGGGCGTTGAGGCGTTCTTCGCCGGACAGTGAATCCGGGTACAACGCCGACAGGGATGTGGCGGTGAGGGAGAGAGTGGTGTTGCTGTCGGTAGAGCGGGGCATCGAATATCCTCAGATAAAAGTTGAGGTCACGCTTACCATTTGAATGTTCCACCTTTTGAATGGATCGCTGCCTGGTTATCACTGACCCATCCGCCCATCTCGCTATCGTTTCCATAGGTGTAGCTGTACATCAACACCGAATTTCCGATATAGGGCGCCAATTGCGGACCACAGAGCTGACAGGGACTCAGTTCGATATAAATGCGGGTAACGAAATTACTGTAATCACCGTCGGGAAGCGTGACGCTATTTATCGCCTGGACCAACGCGCTGATTTCCGCGTGCCCGCGCAGTGTCGTGACTACTTTTTTGGTTGTCGTGGTGTAGTTTCCAAGCAAGTCCAGTTTCAACGCGCTATCGCCGAACTTGTAGATCAGCAGACCTCGAGCGGCATCGAAATGTTCGATTAGCGCGAAGCAGGTTCCATGGGATGCTCCCGAACCAGCCAGGGCCCGGCGATTGGAGGAGGATTCGTGACAGATACTGGCCAAGTCGGGAATGGTGCCGCCGTTAGTAGCCTGATTGGCCGCCAGCCATGAGGCATATAAAGGGTTTGCCCCAGTCATTGCAATATTGCCGCCAGAGTAACGACCCACTTTATGCACTTCCGTCATGAAAATCTCCTTTCGAACAGCCCTTTCAGAGATCCGAGGCCAAGCGCACCCCCAGCCGCGGGGGCTGATGATTCAAAGGTTTTTTGTGTTGAACATGACACTCGAATGCCAACCGGTGACGCCGAAGGATAAGCTGTACGCCCAAGGCGTAAGCCAGCTCCAAGGTCGTCCGGTCCAGCCTGACAGGCCTCCCGCATTCAAGATGTCGTCGACTATGGTGTGGCAGTTGTAAGAGTTGTTATAGCGATTTCCATCAAACTCTTTATATTTCAGTTTCTTTGAAGAAAGAGTCGTGATCCTGTTGATCATTTTATCGATATTTGTTTTGCTGACTTTTTTTGTGAAGAACCACAAGTCCAGCGTTTTCGATGTGCTTAGCTCTGTCGTCAATACGCCCTCAGGATCCAGTTCGCCCTCCATCAAAATTCCGACTGAGTAAAACTGTGGAATAGGCCCTGAGGTATGCCAAAGTATCAAGCCCGCATGTCCCGGATAGTATTTTCCACCTGATATTGGATTGAGTCGCGAAACCAGATCAATCATGACCGTTGTCCTCCAGCCATCGTCGGAAGCAAACGTGCTGAGATCTTCCGTCTCGACAAATTCTCCGTTGGTAACCAGTTTTTTTACTTCATTATGAACGGTATTGTCTGTCCAGCGCGGCTCCAGCTTTTTTGTCTGACCCGATGAACCACCAAAAAGGAATTTACCCACGCTCTGCTCCCGTCGCCTCTGTTAATTTTTGGCATGCAGCATCATTCCAACACCCACTCCGCCAACTTTCCCGTTACCTGCGTCATCAGCACATTTTCGACATCCCTGGCGCCCGCCGCGCTGCACTTGGCCAGTACCGCCTTGACGATTCCGGCATCGAACTCGAATTGCTTACCGGTCGCAGCCTTGTAGCGCCCACGCAGTTTTTCCAGCTTCGCCAGGACAATCCCCTCCAGCGTCGCTTCATCCAGCGGTCGATACGCCACCACCGTCATGCGCGCCAGGAACGCCGGGCGAAACGCTTGCAGCAGCACTTTGTGCAAGGCTTCGTTGAAGGCGTCGGTGCCCAGTTGCGCGGCCGGTGTGTCCAGCAGCAGTTCGGCGCCGACGTTGCTGGTGGCGAGCATCACGGTGTTCTTGAAGTCCACCACCAGGCCAGTGCCGTCTTCCATCAGGCCTTTGTCGAAGACGTTGTAGAACGCTTCGAGCACGTCCGGGTGGGCCTTTTCGATTTCATCCAGCAGCACCACCGAATAGGGTTTGCGCCGCACCGCTTCGGTGAGTACGCCACCGCTGCCATAGCCGACGTAGCCGGGCGGGGCGCCCTTGAGTTGGCTGACGGTGTGGGCTTCCTGATATTCCGAGAGGTTGATGCTGATCAGGTTGCGTTCGCCGCCATACAAAGCGTCGGCCAGGGCATAGGCGGTTTCGGTCTTGCCCACGCCAGTGGGGCCCACCAGCAGGAACACGCCGACCGGTTTCTGCGGGTCGGTGAGGCCAGCGCGGTAGGCTTGCAGGCGTTGGGCGATGGTGTTCAGCGCGGTGCCCTGGCCCATGACCCGCTGGCCCATGCGCTGGCCGAGGGTGCGCACGGCGTGGGCTTCGTCGGCGAGCATCTTGCCCACCGGAATGCCGGTCCAACCGGCGATCACGGCGGCGACTGTCTTGCCGTCCACCTGTTCCGGCACCAACGGATCGTCCTGGCGAATGGCATCGAGGCCGGCTTCCAGGCGCAGCAGCTCGGCGGCCAGATGATCGATGCGATTATCGATCTCGGTGTCGGGGTTTTCGCTGTCGGCGCGTTCGCTCAGGGCGAGCAATTCGCGCCGAGTGTCGAGCAGTTCGCGCACCGCTTCACGCTCTTCGCCCCAACGGGTTTCCAGCTCGCGGATGGCTTGCACATTGCTGGTCGATTCACCTTCGAGCAGCGTGATGCGTTCGCGGTGATCCAGCCCGGTGGCCTGTTCCCGGCGCAGGCGTTCGACTTCATCCTTGAGGCTGTTCTGCCGGTGGCGCAGGCTTTCCAGGGGCGGCGGCACGTCGTGCTGGCCGAGGGCGACCCGGGCGCAGGCGGTGTCGAGCACGCTGATGGCTTTGTCCGGCAACTGGCGCCCGGAGATGTAGCGGTGGGACAGTTTCACCGCCTCGTGGATGGCCGCGTCCAGCACCTGCACGCCGTGGTGCTGTTCCAGTTTGCTCGCCACGCCACGGAGCATTTCCACTGCGGTGAGCTCGTCCGGTTCCTCGACTTGCACCAGTTGGAAGCGGCGCGCGAGGGCCGGGTCTTTCTCGAAGTATTTTTTGTACTCCAGCCACGTAGTGGCGGCCAGGGTGCGCAGTTCGCCCCGGGCCAGGGCCGGTTTGAGCAGGTTGGCCGCGTCGCTGCCGCCTTCCGCACCACCGGCACCGATCAGGGTGTGGGCTTCGTCGATGAACAGGATGATGGGTTTTTCGGCGCTGCGGACTGCGTCGATCACGCCTTTGAGGCGTTGTTCGAACTCGCCTTTGACACCCGCGCCGGCCTGCAACAGGCCCAGGTCCAGTACGCGCAGGGTGACCTCCTGCAACGACGGCGGCACATCCCCGGCGGCGATGCGCAGGGCCAGGCCTTCCACCACGGCGGTCTTGCCCACGCCCGGCGCGCCCACCAGGATCGGGTTGTTTTGCCGACGGCGCAGCAGTATATCGATGCACTGGCGGATCTCGCCGTCGCGGCCGACGATGGGGTCGATGCGTCCGGCCCGGGCGTCGGCGGTCAGGTCCTGAGTGTACTGGTCGAGGACCGGGTCCTGTTTCTGTGGTGCCTCGCCGGGTTTGGCCGGGCGCACGCCACCGACGTGCTCGCGGGAGCTTTCGGTCCATTCCAATAGATGGGCGCGCAGGGCGTCCCGAGGAATACGCAGTAGCGACGAGGCGCTGTTGAGCAGCAGGCTGCGACGCTCATCGCGGTCCAGCAGCGCCAGCAGCAACAGCCCGGAGCGGATGCTGTCCAGGCCCAGTACGCTGGCCTCGACCACGGCGTCTTCCAGCAGGCCAATGGTTTGTGCCGACAGGGCGGGTGTACGGGTGCTGCCGGATTTGAACAGGTCCAGGGCCTTGTTGGTTTCCGCCGCCACCGCATCACGCTCCAGGCCGAAGCGCGGCAGCAGACAGGCGAAGTCGCCACCCTCGATGTCGAGTAACTCCAGCAGCAGGTGTTCGATTTCCACGTAATGATGGCTGCGTTGCATGCAACGTTGCGCGGCCCGTTCCAGGGCGCGACGGTTGTCCGGGTTGAGCCGTCCGATCAGGCTGGCCAGTTCCATTTCAGGCGATCTCCGGCTGACGAAGGCGGGTTTCGATCCGTTGCACGGCCAGGCTCGGTTGGCGCTGCAGGCCACCGTTCCAGTTCAGCCGTGGCGCTGCCTGGCGCTCCAGTTGCAGGGGGCCGGCGCCACGGATCAGCAGCACCAGGGTGCAATCCAGGTCGGGGCCGAAATACAGGGCGTAAAGGCTGGCGAGTAGCGGATGAGTCTCGCCGTTGGGCAGCAATCCGCTGGCCTGGGTCGTGCTCAGCGGGCCAAGGGTCAGACGCACGCCGGCATGCTCGTCCCAGACGCGGGTGCCGGCCACCGCGTTGCGGCCCAGACACAGGTTGCGACCGCCTGGCTGCAAGCGGCTGCGACTGGCCGGGGGGATTTCACGCCAGCCACCTTCGTAGGCGCTCAGTTCCACCGGTAGCGCGAACTGCTCACGGACAATCGCCGCGAACCCGGCCAGTGAGCGCCGGCCATCGGCATACAGCGCGGTGCAGGCCAGTACCGCCGAGTCGGGTGCGGCCTGGCGCTCCTGCAAGGCCTTGGGCAGCAGGCCGGTCAACGCCCGTAGTTGCGCGTGTACGGCGGATGCGCCGGGGGCCGTGAAACCCAGGGCGATGCGATGCTTGCGCATCACCTTGTAAAGCAGGCTGAGCAGTCGATGCTGGAACAGGTCGAGGAATTCCGCCGGGGCATGATCTTTCGCCCGTGCCCGTTGTTGCAGCCATTCCTGGTAGGCGTAGGGCAGCGGGCCGTCCGGGCCACCGAGGCCGAAGATCGGCGTGGTCAGGGTTGGCGGCAGGCCCGGTTCCTGGCCCAGGCTTTGTACTTCACTGGCGGCGAACAACGGCGTCAATGGCCCGCGCAGACGCAACGCCTCGGCATGGGGCGCGGTGCCGCTGCCCAGGGGTTCGGCCTGGGGATGTTCACGTTCGAGCAACAGCAAGGCCTGGAGCCATTCGAAGCGTTGCGGGTCGCGCCGCAGGCGCTGGCTCAGGTTCAGAGCACCAGGGGCTTGCCGGCTTGGGGTTGCCATGTCTTCACCTCCTTGTCGGACTGGACCAGCACGGTGCGCACAAAGCGATTGGCGGTGGCGTAAAGGGAAAAGAACTGCGCCAGTACCCCGGAGAACAGCACGGCGCTGCTGCCGACAAAGTGTTGCGGATCCAACTGCAGGCGCACCTCCAGCCCATTGCGCCAGCCGCGCCAGGCGTCTTCGCCGACATGGGCGATGACCCGGTCGCAGCCCAAACCCAATACCCCTTCGATCTGACGATGGGCGCTGGCTTCATCCCGCAGGTTGTGCAATTGGAGAATCTCGCGCAGTGCATCCAGTGCTTGGGGGCCTTCGACCAGTGACAAATGGTTGAGGGTCAATTGCGACACCAGCCGCCAGCGCGACTCACCGTCCAGGCGTGGCAGGCTCTGTGGGCTGGGTGGGTTGCGCAAGCGGGCCCAGGCCACCGGCCCCGGTCGCTCGAAACCCAGCGGCGTGCCAGCCGGAAGGCTTTGGGCCAGGTGACGGTTGGTGCACAGCAGTTCGGCGGTGAGGCTGTAGTCGCGTGTCTCGGCTTGCGGGTCGAAGTGGGTGTCCACCAGGCTCACCATCAAGTCGCTGCCCAGTCGGTTCGGGCTCATGCCGCTGACCCGGCGCGCATGCCAGTAAAGGGACTGGTCGCTGCCATGCTGGCTACCATAGTAGGCCGGTACCTTGCGCACGCCCTGGCTGGACATGGCGCGCATGCCACGGATGCTGTAGATCTCGACGCTGTTTTCCCGATGACTGTCGGCCACCAGCCGGTACTCGCTGCGGGTGCCATCCGGGCGCAGCGGCTCGGAAGTCCGGGGAAACAGATTGATCACCGGCGTGCAGCCCAGGGCGATGTCGCTGGCCTGGATTGGCAAGCGGCTGGGGGGAGGTCGGTCGAAAACGATGTACAGGTACAGGGACGGGCTGTCGCTGATGGCGCCGGCCAGTGGCAGGTCGAAGAAACCGAATTTATCCGGGAAGGCAAAATACTCGGCCAACAGGCGCATGCCTGGATGTACGCCATCCTCGTCCGGCAGCAAGACCTGGTCGCTGGCGAAGCCGACGATCTGCGGCAAGCCGGCCAGTGGTTCCGGCACGCTACCCGGAGCGCCGGCCAGGACTTTGATGGCATGGGCGCCAAGCAGGTCGTACAGGACGGCGTTGATGATCGGTGATGCCGCCAGGTGCACCCGCAGCGAGTCGATTCCCAGCGTCGACCACTGGCTTTCGCCCAGGCACCGCAGCTCCAGGCGCAAGGCCGAGCGGGCCTGGACCACCCCAGTCAGCGCCTGGGCCTCGTCGCTGCCCAGCAACAACGCCTCGCTGACTTCCACCGGCCACAAATGCACGGCGGCGGTGGTGCGAAAATGAATGCTCTGGCCCTTGTCCGTGGTGACGAACAACGGTGTGTCGCGGGGCAGCGGGTAGCCCTCGTTCAAATTGCCTTTGCTCGGGTCGGGTTCGAACTGCACGATGGCGCACGACGGCAAGGGGCGCATGGCCAATGGGTACAGTTGTTCGAGCAGGGCGTCGCTGAATTCGGCGTAGTCGTCATCGAGCCGGCGTTGCAAGCGCGCGGCCAGTAGCGCAAAACCTTCCAGCAGGCGCTCGACGTGCGGGTCGGGGCATTCGCCAGGAGACAGTTCCAGGCGCCGGGCGACTTTTGGGTAACGCTCGGCGAACAGGCTCCCGGCATGCCGCAACCAGGTCAGTTCGCGCTGGTAATAGTCCAGCAGTTGCGGGTCAATCGAGTCGCTCATGTCGTACCTCAAGGCCGTCGCCGGCGTGCTCGATGACAAATGCCACGGGCCAGGCGTGCAGGTCGCCGCGCAGCTCGCCCGACAGCCGTATGCACAATTGCTGCGGATGGCCCGGCACCGGGCAGACCTCGACCTCGCCCAGGCGCAGGCGAGGTTCGAAATGGGTGATGGCCTGGCGGATTTCCCGGGTCAGTTGACGCCTGTCATCGCTGCGCTGCTGTTGCAGCGCAGTCCAGTCGGCGATGCCGTAGTCGAGGATGCTCGGTGGTTCGGTCAGCGCCCGCGGGCCGCGCCGGGTGTTGAACAGGCGCGACAATTCGGCATGAACCGAGTCTTGCAACGCCTGTCGGTCGAACGCCCGAGGGGTATCATCCGCCTGGCTGGCCAGGCGTTCGAACAGGGGCGGGCGTAGCCCGAAGCCAGCCATGGGCGGCGCTTCCTTACTTGGTCATTTTGTTGGCGGCCAGGTCCCAGGTCGTGCCCGCCGTGCCTTCCTTGGTGCCGTCGTCTTTCTGCGCGGTGAGCTCCCATTTGATCTTGGTGAAGTTCAGCGACAGGGTTTCCACCGGTTTACCGCCGGTGCCGCCGCTGACGCTGACGTTGGACAGCACCACGTTGGTCAGGGTGTAGATGATGAACGGCATGAGTTTGCCGCTGCCCTCGGCGGCGTTGCGGCCAATGGTGATGACAGCTTGTGGGATCGGCTTGCCGGCGCAGCAATACTCGTTGAGGGAAGGGGTGGAGCTGTCGATGAATTTGGTCAGGGTGAACTCGCCGATGTGGGGCCGGCCGGAGGTGCGCTCCGAGTTGCTGACGTCATTGGTGACCTGCATCGCCACGTTGTGGCTGTAGGACATGACCTCGATCTTGTCCGTGAAACCCTCCAGCAGGCTGTCGCCCTTGATGTCGCCGCCGAGGTCGAGAATGATTGCATCCATTGTGTGGAACTCCTGAAGAAGACGAATGAGGTAGTGCCCGATACCGATGAATTAACCTGTGGCCAGGGAACTGCTGTGGCTAGAGCTTTTTGTGGCGAAGGAGCTTTTGTGGCGAGGGAGCTTGCTCCCGCTGGGGCGCGAAGCGGCCCTGTTTTTTGGGACTGCCGGGCAGTCCAGCGGGAGCAAGCTCCCTCGCCACAAAAAGCTCCAGCCACACAGCCACACCGTGGTCAGGCAGCCACTGGTGGCGGCAGGGTCGCCACCAGGCGGATCGAGGCGGTCAGTTCCTCAAGCTGGAAGTGCGGCCGCAGGAATACCGTGGCCTTGTAGGCCCCCGGTTTGCCTGCCACTTCCGTCACGTCCACTCGCGCTTCGCGCAACGGGTATTGCGCCTTGATCTCTTGCGGCGCGTTGTCGTTGATCAGCACGTAGTCGGCGATCCAGTTGTTGAGGTAGGTCTGCACGTTATCGCGGGTCATGAAGCTGCCGACCTTGTCGCGCATGATCACCTTCAGGTAATGGGCGAAACGCGAGGCCGCGAGGACATACGGCAACATCGCCGAGATCCGCGCGTTGGCGTTGGCCTCGTTGGTGTTGTAGAGCTTGGCCTTGTTGGTGGTCTGGCCGCCGAAGAACACCGCCACATCGCTGTTTTTCTTGTGGCACAGGGCGATGAAGCCCAGGTCGTTGAGTTCTTTTTCGCGGCGGTCGGTGATCGCCACTTCGGTCGGGCACTTGAGCGACAGGTCCCCGGAACTGGTACGGAAGGTATGGGCGGGCAGGCCTTCGACCGCGCCGCCGCCCTCGGCCCCGCGAATCGCCGCGCACCAGCCATATTTGGCGAAGGCTTCGGTGATGCGTTGCGATAGCGCCCAAGCGGCGTTGCCCCACAGGTATTTGCTGTGGTCGGTACCGTTGACGTCTTCGACGTAGTTGATGCCCTCCACCGGCAAGGTGTCCGGACCATAGGGCAGGCGCAGCAGGAAATGTGGCAGCACCAGGGATACGTAGCGCGAGTCTTCGCTTTCACGGAAGGCGCGCCATTTGATCAGTTCCTGGCTCTCGAAAATCTTCGACAGATCCCTGGGTATCGCCAGTTCGGTGAAGCTGGTCATGTCGAACAAGCGCGGGCTGGCGGCGGCAATGAACGGTGCGTGCGCCGCCGCGGCGACGTTCGACAGTTTTTCCAGCAGGCCGATGTCCTGGGGGTGGCGGCCAAAGGTGTAGTCGCCCACCAGCAGGCTGAACGGATGTCCGCCGAAGGTGCCGTATTCTTCCTCGTAGATTTTCTTGAACAGCGCGCTCTGGTCGAATTCGACGGCTTTTTCCAGGTCGTTCTGCAGTTCTTTCTGGGTGACGTTGAGCAGGCGCAATTTGAGCCGGGTGCTGGTTTCGGTGTTTTGCACCAGCAGGTGCAGGCCGCGCCAGGAGGCCTCGAGTTTTTGCAGGTCGGGGTGGTGCAGCACTTCGTTGAGCTGGGCGCTGATCAACTGATCGATCTGGCTGATGCGGTCGTTGATCATCGCCACGGTGTCCTTGTCGATGGCCATGCCTTCGTCGAGGACCTGGGTAGCAAATTCAGCGAGCATGTCGCGGGCGTAGTCCTGCTGGCTGTCGTCGTGGGCCATGCGGCCTTCGGCGATGATCTTGTCGAGCAGGGACAGGGTCTGGGTCGTGCTCTCGCTGGTTTGAGCGCTGGATGAAGCGGGCATGGCTTTATCTCCCTTGAATGATGAGCACGATCAGGCCTGTGGTTCGGTCGGGGCCGGGTCATCGTTGGCGGCCACCGTCGGCAGCTCTTGCGCTGCATCCTGGGGCCGCGCCGACTTGATCTCTTGCAGGCCTTCGGTGTTGGCGATCACGTCGCGCAGCAGCTTGTCGAGGTCGTCGTTGCCATCGAGCTTGGTCAACAGGTCCCGCAGGCGTTGACGAGCTTCGAACAGCCGGCGCAGCGGCGTGACCTGCTCCACGACCTTGACCGGGTCGAAGTCATCGATGTGACGGAAGTTGAGTTCGATGTTGAGCTTGCTGTCGTCGCCGCTGAGGGTGTTGTTCACCTGGAGCGTGGCGCGGGGGGAGATGGAAGCGAGTACCTCGTTGAAATTATCCCGATCGATTTCCGTGAAGCGCCGCTCGTTGAGCTTGGGCAGCGGCTCCAGTGGCTTGCCCGAAAGGTCGGCCAGAATGCCGACCACCAGTGGCAATTCTTTTTTCTCAATGGCGTTGCCGATTTCCACGTCATAGGTGATCTGGACGCGGGGAGGACGGACTCTGTCGAGCTTGTGCTGGGTACTTTCTGCCATGGCGGCCGACTCCGATGCATGTGGGGGAGCAATGCATCGGGAGGCCCGCTCATCGCATTCCCTTGCTGATCCGCAGGTTGCAAATGGGCGGCAGAAAACCTGTCATTCCCTTGACGAACCTGGTCCATTCAACCCTGTGGGTCGAACTATCCAAGACGCTAGAACAGGTCTATAAAAAAGCAAGCAAAAACAATTTTTGACCGCCGAGAAAAGGAAGATTCATTTTGCGTGGTTTTTTTTGCGGATTTTTTTTGAGCCTGGCGCTCACCGGGTGCTCGCTTTTTGCCCCCAGTGTCGACCTGGACAGCCTGACCCTGGACGTCGCGCCCCGTGCCAATGACGACACGCCGATCGCGGTGGATTTCATCGCCGTGAACGACCCGGACCTGCTCAAGCAGCTATCGGGTATCACCGCCAGCCAGTGGTTCGCCGAGCGCGAACAGTTCCAGCGCGACTATCGTCAACTCATGTCGGTATGGGGGCTGGAGCTGGTTCCAGGGCAATTCATCGATCGCCAACCCTTCCCGCTGGAGGGCCGGCGCGCCGCTGGACTTTTGGTCTTCGCCAGCTATAACACTCCCGGAGCCCACCGGCTTCGGCTGGACGATCAGCACAAGGCCTGGCTGAAGTTCGACAGTCGCGAGATGACCCTCGTGAATGACGGCCAGCAGGGTGACAGTCAGCCTTGAGTAAACCGCGGGCCGCCACGGGCGGCGACATTGGGATGTCGAAGGGAGTCGTATGAGTCTGTTACCTGACGCGGTGTGTTGGCATGAGGGCATGCAGTTACTGCCCCAGCATTTTCAATTACAAGGGCTGCGTGCCGAGGCCTTGGCCGCGCATTTCGCCGGAGCCTGCAATCCCTGGTTCTGGGGTGTCAGCCAATTGGAAGTCGACCCTTCGGCTCTCAGCGCCGGCCAGGTACGACTGTTGCAACTGCAAGGCACCTTGCCGGATGGCTTGCCGGTCAACCTGCAGGCCGGCGTCGGGCCGACCCTGGAGCTGGACATCGGCGAGGCGGTCAACAAGACCGACGACGCCACCGTGACCGTCTACCTGGCCATCAGCCCGCTCTGGCGTGCCGGGCAATTGCTGCCGCTCAAGGGCCGGTTGCAATCGGTGGTCGGCGAGGCGTTGCCGGATCTCACCAGTGGCGAATTTCCTGAGTCGATCACTGTCTGGCGTCCGAACCCACGGCTGTGCACGCAACTGAGCAAAGCCGATTCGATCTGCCTGCCGCTGTTGCGTATTCGCAAGGAGGGTGGTGGCTTTTTGCGGGTGCCCTATACGCCGCCCACGCCCGTGCTGCTGCCAGAGTCGGAACTCGGTCGGCGCGTCGCCGGGCTGTGTGCCCGGGCCCGGGAAAAGTGCCTGTTTCTCGCCGGTCGGCTGCGTCAGGCCCAGGCCGCCGGGAACCAGGACGATGCCATGGAAATCCGCCGGCAATTGACCGCGTTGTGGGCGCGGTTGCCGGAAATCGAAGGCGCACTGAACACCCGGGTGGCGACCTCGCAATCGCTCTATGGCTTGCTGCTGGGGTTGGCCGGTGCTTGGTCGGCCCTCGATCCACTGGCGGGCGTGCCGGCCTTCGCACCCCTGGATTTTCTGGAGTTGCAGCGCGGCTACGAGCCGCTGCTCGACTGGTTGGAAGATACCCTGGAGTTGGTTCGCGCCGGCTATCGCAGCCTGGCCTTCGAGCGCAATGAGCAGGTGTTCTCGATCCAGTTGCCCGACGATCAGCCGAACCAACGCCTGGTGATCGGTTTGCGCATGCCCAACGGGGCCAGTGAGCAGGCCGCAGCCGAGTGGCTGCGTGGGGCGATCATCGCGTCCGCGCCGCACGTGCCGTTGTTGAGCCGCCAGCGCATGAGTGGCTTGCCCCATCAGGCCATGAGTCGCAACGAACAGGTGGCCTACAGCGTGGGCGATGACACCCGGTTGTTCGTGGTGGCCGCCAGCGGGCAATGGTTCGACGGGCAGTTGCCGTTGCACATCGTGGCGCCGGCGTCGGCCCAGGCCAGCAGCCCGTGGCAAGTGGTGTTGTTCGTGGCGCAAGCCGGTGAAGGTGCCTGATCGCAAAAGGGGAGTCGTATGCCTGACGGAAGTGGCGGGGCGGTTCGGAGTCTGCATGAGGCGCCGCTGAGCAGCGCTTTTCGTCAGGCTTGGCTGAAGTGGTCCCAGGAGTGGCAGGACTTGCCCAAGGACAGCGACCCTGCGGTATTGGTCAATCGGGTGGTGGAGTTTTCCGGACGCAGCGCCCAGCGTCTGTGGCGGGTGGCCTTCGCCACCGTCGGCGATGCCGCCACCGAGCAGGTCAAGGCGCTGGTCTATGCGTTCGTGGCGCTGGTGGACGAAACCTTGCTGTTCACCCCCTGGCCGGGACAACTGGCTTGGCAGCAGCACCCGCTCGAATCGCGTATGTATGCCAGTCGCCAGGCTGGCGAGCGCTTGCCTGCGGCGATCAAGAAACTGCTCGACGAGCAGATGCCCGGTACCCGGGACCTGGCGAATGTCTATCTGCAATGCCTGATCCTCGGCTTTCAGGGGCGGCTGCGCGGTGAGCCCGGTCAGGTCCAGCATGAAAAATGGCGCCTGGCGTTGTTCACCTTTGCCTGGCAGCACGACCCCGATTATGTCGATGTCAGCCAGCGCCTGGCGCTGCCTTCGGCGGCAGCGCCGATGCGTATGCCAGGGCAACAGTCACTGCCGGACGGGGTTCGCCTGGGGCTGGCGATCCTGGCAATGGTGCTGCTGCTGACCGGGCTGGGACAGGTGTTCTGGCGCGATATTGGTTCGGCCCTCGAACCGGTCCTGCAACTGAACGAGTCGGCGGTCCAGGAGCGGGATTCATGAGTCCCCTGAGCGTCTTCGCCCTGGTCTTGCTCGCCATCGTCCTGGTGCTGTTGGTCGTGGCCGGGATCTGGTGGCTGCGTACCCAAGGTGGAGCGGCGATCCGCAGTTTCTATGGGGCGGTGCGCCACATGGAGCAGGAGCAGGGCACCCGGGATCGTTATCAGATGCCCTGGCTGATGATGCTGGGCAACGAAGCGGACGGCGCGCAGCTGTGTGCCCAATGGCGTTTGCAACCCACCGACAAGGTCGCATGGTTCGGGCGCTGGTGGTCGGATACCGAAGGCGCGGTGCTGGTGGTGCCCCAGGCGTTGTTCTTGCCCGATGAAGGCATGAACCGGCAACGGGGCAATTGGTGGCGCTTGCTGGGATTGATCCTGCGACTGCGCAGCAGACGGCCTCTGGACGCGGTGATCTGGACGGTCCCGTTCGGCAAGCTCGATGACATCGAACATGCCACTGAGTTGAGCCTCAAGGCCCGGCGCGGTTTTATCGACCTTCTGCAACGCTTCGGTCTCAGCCTGCCGGTGTACGTGGTGGTGACTGGGATGGAGCAGTTGCCCGGATTCCAGGAACTGGTCAGCGCGTTGCCTGCCGAGGCCCGGGAATCGACGTTGGGCTGGTCTTCGCCCTACTTGCCGGATGCGGCCTGGCAATCGCAGTGGAGTGACCAGGCGTTGGATCAGGTCAACGCTGCGCTGTCGCAATCGATCATTGAGATCGGTGCGTTGTCGGGACAACTGAGCGCCGATCTTTACGGGTTGCCCGAGCGTTTCGAAGGTTTGCGGCGGACCCTGCAGATTCTGCTGGAGCCGGTTTTCCAAGGTAACACCCAGGGCGAAGCACCGCGTTTTCGGGGTGTCTATTTCACCGCCAGCCAAGCGCCGGCGGTTACAGGAGATGGGTTCGCGGCCACTGACAACGTTCTGCGGCAGACGGTTTTCGCTCGGCAACTGTGGTCACGTCGCTTGGTGGCCGAGCGTGGCCTGGCCCAACCCGTACCGCGTCTGCTGCGTTTGCGCCAGCGCTGGCATCGACTGGCCGGCGCGGTCGCGTTGGTGGTCGGCCTGGTCTGGCTGGGGGGCATGTTGTGGGTCTGGCACGATTCGGTGGAGGAGGCCGAGGAGCTCTCGCGGTTGATCCTCAGTGCCCATAAGAACCATCTGGTGGTCGACTCGGACGAGCCACAACTGGAACCGACCCGGCACAACGTACAGAACTACTGGAACGTCTTGGAAAAAGCCCCGCGCTGGCGCTTCGTCTCGGTGGTCTTTCCCACTTCGTGGTTCTCCTCGGTGGACACGCAATTGGAGCAGGGCTTGCGCCTGACCGCCCGGCACCATTGGGTATTGCCGTTGCGTGACCTGCTGAACTGGGACCTGGAACAACTCAAGTCCATCCGCAACACCGAGCGCCGGGGCAACGTGGAAAGTGAAGACCCGGCGCAATGGCAAAGCTACGTGAAGGCCAAGGATCTGGTGGAGCGGGCTGTGCGCCTGGAGCAACACAATCAGCTGTTCAGCCAGGCGATAAACAACCCCAAGGCGCCGCTGGATGAGCTGGTGCAACTGAGCAACAACGCCCTGTCATTGAACCTCAACACGGGAACCTTGAGCCGGGCGCGGTTCTACAACCGGGTGCTGTTCGATGCGCAAAACACCGACTTGAAAGGGCTGGACCTGAACGCCGTGCGTCCGGCGATTTCCGATAATTTCACCGGCCTGATGCAGCGCTGGCTCGATCATTATTTCCTGGCGGATAACTTCGTGCGCCAGGCCGGCTACCTCAAGCTGCATCTGCAACGGTTGGAGGCGGGGAGTGGTAACTCCTTGAATGAGCTCGAAGACCTGATGGCGCTGATCGATGACTTGCAGACGCTGGTCAGCCTGACCAATTCGGCCTGGGGCCGGGGCAAGGGCCAGGATTTGGTGCCCGGTTACACCCAGATGATGGACAAGGTCAGCCACAGCACCTTGCTTGGCCCGGATATCGAACAGGACCTGGAGAGCCAGGCGGCGAAGTTGCAGCAGAGCTTTCGTGACCAGTGGATCGTCCAGACCGGTTCCCGGGACAATCTGCTGGTGCAACAGGGCAGTGGCCTGCTGGTGCTGCAAGACCATGTCACGGCGCTGGACGGTGCGGTACAAGCCTTGTTCAAGCGTGATTTCGTGGCGTTGGCGTTGCAGAAGGATCCCTCGGGCAGTAATGCCGATTCGATGGGCCAGGGCGACGGCAGCGATGATTTCAGTGTTGCCCTGAACTACTTCGCCAGCTACAAGAGTTACGCCAACGAGGAGCTGCCGCGCATCCCGCCGGATTACCGTGACGCGCTGATGCAGGCCGCTGAAGGCGCCGCGGCCCGGGCCATGTGGTTGAGCCTGGACGAAAGCGACGAGTCGTTGCCCGGCATGGGCTTCAATGTGCAAACGGCCCAGGCGGTTGCGCTGCAAAAAGCTTTCATGGACGTGCACCGTGGCGACCTGGCGATACGTTTCCAGCGTCTGCTCAATCGCCGGGCATTGGCACAGATCAAGAGTGGCCTGGACGAGATCGATGCCCAGCCGCTGTTCAGTCAACGGGCCGATATCCAGCGTTGGGACGGCTCGAAAAACTTCGGCTTGCTGCTCTACGGAGCCAGCGATCCACAAGACCTGAAGCTGAACCTGAACCAGCAATTCGGTGCGATGCTGCAGATCGCCGAGCAGCGAATGCCCGCGCTGGAATGGCTGATCGTCCAGCAGGACAACCTGTCGGCCCTGGAGCACGACCAGGTGGCTCGCTTCATGGCCCTCAACGATGAATTGCTCAAGTACAAGAACCAGAACCCGGCCAGCTCGGCGGCCCAACTGGAACAATTGGTGAGCCGGGACTTTATCGCCATGGACACCACCTCCTGCGCGCAGATCCTGCAGACCTCCAGTTTGCCCGGCGGGCGCGGTGACCTGGCCCTGCGCACCGTCGCGTTGCAGCAGGGCGCCCTGCAACGTTGCCTGTACCTGCAACAGAACCAGGCCGCGACTGCCTGGAATGACCTGGCCAACTATTTCAATCAATACCTGGCCGGACGCTTTCCGTTTTCCCAGGATGTGCGGGCCAGCGATGCCGACCCGGCGCGGGTCCAGCATTTGCTCGAGCTGATCGATACACGCCTGCCCCTGGCCCAGGCCGGGCTGACGTTGAGCCAGGTGCCGGAGCGATTGGCGGCCGAGGATTTTCTCAACCGTTTGAAACAGGCCGGGGCCTGGCTCGGGCCGCTGTTCGTGCGCGACAAGAGTGGCATCCTGGGTGTGGAAATGGACGTGCGCTGGCGTACCGATCGCGATGAAGAGCGCGGCGCCGACCAGGTGATCGCCTGGAGCCTGGACGCCGGCAACCAGCAGATCAGCTACCCCGGCGGCGGCCAGCAGAACCTGCGCTGGATGGTCGGCCAGCCCGTGCGCCTGACTTTGCGTTGGGCCCGCAACGGTTACCAGCGTCCGGCCAACGACCCGTTGCAACCGAACCTGGTGGTGCGCGACCTGGAGGCCGGTTGGGAATACCAGGGGCCATGGTCATTGCTGCGCCTGATGCGCTCGTTGGTGACGAGCCAGCGCCAGCCGAATGTCGACTACACCGATTTTCCCCTGGCCCTGCAATTGCCGGTGACCGCCCAGACCCAGGCCCGCACGGCGCAGCAAACGTTGATGTTCGTGCGCCTGTCGTTGATGAGCCAGGGCTCCAAGCTGCCCTTGTCGATCCCACCGCTGCCGACGCGGGCGCCCCGTTCACCTTTCATGGCGACCTCATCGAGTCCCGCCATCGCCACTCGTGAGGAAGGCTTGTGAGCTTGCCGATATCGCCTTTACCTGAGCTGGTCAGCCAATTGCTCGAGCCGATCAGCGCTGAATCGCCTTGTGGCCAGGACCTGCGCTACGAACCGGAATATGATCAGTTGCGCGAATTGCGCCGGGAGGACGACACCAGCCTGCCCACGGGCGTGTGGCAGTCTTCGATCAAGCGCGCCCTATGGCCAGACCTGGAACGACTGGCAACCATGTTGCTGCTGGAGCGCAGCAAGGACCTGATGATCAGCGCCTGGCTGGGGGAGGCCTGGTTGCATATGGCCGGGCTGGAGGGGTTGCCGGGTAGCCTGGCGCTGGTGGCGGGGCTGTGTGAGCGCTACCCGGAGCAGTTGCACCCCCAGGCCGATGAAGGCGACCAGTCGTGGCGGGTGATCCCGCTGGAATGGCTGGCCCGTCGCTACAGTGAGGTGTTGCTGACGCGCGTGCCATTGCTCGATGGCCGGGACCAGGAGTTCTCCGGTTTCTGTCTGGACGACTGGCAACGCTTGCAGCGCCAGCAAGTGTTGGGCAACGACAGCAAGAACGCCAAGGCGTCGGCGGAAGCGGCGCGCAATGATCAGAAGAAACTCAGTGAACTGATTCGCAGCACACCCTTGTCATTCTGGTTGCATCGCCAGGGCAGCCTGATGTTGAGCCTGCAACACCTGCAACGGCTCGAAGCCTGGAGCGACGCTTACTTGGGCAACCTGGCCCCAGGCTACAAATCCCTGCGGGATGTGATTCAGGCCTTGCTGGCCCTGGTAGAGGAGTTCATCGCGATGAATCCACAGCAACCCACTGTCTTGCCGGTGCAAACTTCACCCACGGTTACGCTTGAACCTGACCGGGCGCAGGCGAACGTGGCACCTGCCCAGGTTTTCCAGGAGCCGGCCAATCGTGAGGAGGCCTATCGACAGCTACTGGTCATCGCCGGTTACCTGGCCCGTACAGAACCCCACAGCCCGGTGCCCTATCTGATCCGGCGCGGCGTGGAGTGGGGCAACAAGCCGTTGAGCGAGTTGCTGGGGGAACTGATCAGTGCCGATGCCGAATCCCGGCGGTTATGGACATTGCTGGGGGTGCTTTAAGGCTGCGCGTCGGGTAACGGTACTGGCGTCAACACCGGCTTGCCGGAAAAAAACGCGTTCAGGTTCTGGCCCACCAGCTCCACCGTGCCACGCGTTGCTTCCGGCGACAGGCCGGCCACATGGGGCGTCAGCACGACGTTGGGCAGATGTTTCAGCGCGTCGGGCACTTCGGGCTCGTGATCGAACACATCCAGGGCCGCGCCAGCGATTCGCCGTTGCTCCAGGGCGCTGATCAGGTCGGCGGTGGCGACCACGCTGGCACGGGCGATGTTCACCAGGAAACCATTGGGTCCCAAGGCATCGAGGGCCTGTTTGTTGATCAACTGCCGGGTGTCCAGGCCGCCGGGCGTGGCGACGATCAGGAAATCCGAGACGCGGGCCAGTTCCGTGGGCGTGGCGCAGTAGGTGTAGGGTACGTCGTTGCGCATCTGGCGATTGTGGTAGCTGACGCTCATGTCGAACCCGAGGGCGGCCCGCTTGGCGATCGCCATGCCCACCGCGCCCAGGCCCAGCACGCCCAGGCGCTTGCCGGCCAGGGAAGGGCGCATGACCTTGGGCCATTCGCCACGGCGCACGCATGCGTCGGCCCGGGGAATGTCCCGCACCAGCGCCAGCAGCAGCGCCATGGCATGGTCGGCCACCGACGAGGCGTTGACCCCGGCGCCGTTGGTTACCACGATGCCCCGATTGCGCGCGGCCTGCAGGTCCACTTGTTCGTAACCGGCGCCGATCACGCAAATGATCTGCAAATTGGGCAGGGCGGCGATTTCTTCCGCCGTCAAACCCAGGGGGCCGCGGGTCAGCACCGCGCTGAAGCGTTCACCGTGTTCGAAAATCGCTGTCTTGCGTTCGGCAGGCGTGGGCGCCAATTCCAGGTGATACCCCTGCCGCTCAAGAATCGGCAGGTACTCATTGACGGTTTCAACCAGTACCAGAACGGTTGCAGTCATGCTGGGCTCCTGTGGGTGCTGGGGTGATTGCAAGTATTCAACCTGATTGTAGGAGCAGAGGGCAGGGGGGTTGCGGCTTTTTATGTGCATTTCGGTTTTGGTGTCGTTCTTGCGAGGGGTTGCTCGCTGTGGCGGCCTGACAGCCGACCTGGCTCTGGCGGTCGTACTGCAATCCAGCTGTGGGAGCGCGACGGTACATCCAACATGAATGTCGATTGATCCTTCGCTTTCGCGAGTACGCTCGCTCTCACAGGGAATGCGGGGGCATCTTTTATGACAGTAATCTGATCCGCATAACCGCTCCTCAGCTAAGTCTTTGCTTCTGCTCGCTAATCCCGGACAATCGCGCCCCTGTTTCGGTCGGGGCGCTGCCTGTCGGGTTTTTCTGACTCGTCCCGACCGGGTGCATGTGACCGGAATACGGAGATCCGCCCGGATGAATGATCAGGCCAATAGCGTCGAAGAGCGCTTTGAAACGACTGTCCCAGCCACCCTCAGCCAATGGAGTCGTCAGGACACCACGTGGATGCTGGGTCTGTTTGGCACCGCGATTGGTGCAGGTACGCTTTTTTTACCGATCAATGCGGGCCTGGGCGGCTTTTGGCCGCTGCTGATCCTGGCGTTGCTGGCGTTCCCCATGACGTTCTATGCCCACCGGGGCCTGACCCGTTTTGTGTTGTCCGGTCGCGACGGTGCGGACATCACCGATGTGGTGGAAGAACATTTCGGCCTCAAGGCCGGTGCGTTGATCACGCTTTTGTACTTCTTTGCCATTTTCCCGATCCTGCTGATCTACAGCGTGGCGTTGACCAACACGGTGGGCAGTTTCCTGGAGCATCAGTTGCATATCCAGGCGCCCCCTCGGGCTGTGCTGTCGTTGGTGCTGATCCTGGGCCTGCTGGCGGTGGTGCGCTGCGGCGAGCAGGCGATCGTCAAGGCCATGAGCCTGATGGTCTACCCGTTCATCGTTGCGCTGTTGTTCCTGGCGGTGTTCCTGATTCCCCACTGGAGCGGCGGCATCCTGACCACGGCGTCCACGCCGCCTGAAGCTTCGGCGTTGCTGCATACCTTGTGGCTGGCGATCCCGGTGATGGTGTTCTCGTTCAACCACTCACCCATCATCTCGGCGTTTGCGGTGGACCAGAAGCGTCGCTATGGTGCCAACGCTGAGGAGCGCAGCTCGCAGATCCTGTCGCGCGCCCATGTGCTGATGGTGGTGATGGTGCTGTTTTTCGTGTTCAGTTGCGTGTTGACCTTGTCCCCGGCACAACTGGCTGAGGCCAAGGCGCAGAATCTGTCGATCCTGTCGTACCTGGCCAACCATTTCAGCAACCCGACTATCGCTTTTGCCGCGCCGTTGATTGCGTTTGTCGCCATTTCCAAATCGTTCCTGGGGCACTACATCGGCGCCAGCGAAGGCCTCAAGGGCCTGATCGTCAAAAGCGGCCGTCGCCCGGCGCCCAAGACCCTGGACCGCCTTACCGCTGCGTTCATGCTGGTGGTGTGCTGGATCGTCGCCACGCTCAACCCGAGCATCCTGGGCATGATCGAAACCCTGGGCGGCCCGGTCATCGCGGCCATCCTGTTCCTGATGCCGATGTATGCCATCCGTAAAGTTCCGGCCATGGCCCGCTATCGTGGCCAGGCGTCGAATGTCTTCGTGGTGCTGGTGGGCCTGGTGGCGATTACTGCGCTGGTCTACTCCCTCTTGGCCTGACCGGACCCTTGTGGGAGCGGGCTTGCTCGCGAAAGTGGTGGGGCGACTTGCATTGATGTTGGATGTGCTGCCGTCATCGCGAGCAGGCTCGCTCCCACATGGGGTTGCGGGTGTTCATATATTCACCACATATCCCCTGTGGGAGCGAGCCTGCTCGCGATAGCGGTAGCCCGGCTAGCATCGAAATCCCAAGCATAAAAAAACGCCGCCCCTCGCAAGAAGGGCGGCGTTTTTAGTCGGGCGTTGAAGCGTTAGGCTTGAACGACCGGGATGTTGGCGTTTGCAGCGGCTTCACGGAACTCGGCGATCTGGTCGAAGCTCAGGTAGCGGTATACGTCCGCTGCCATGCTGTCGATCTTGCCGGCGTATTCCATGTACTCCTCGACGGTCGGCAGGCGACCCAGGATGGACGCAACGGACGCCAGTTCGGCCGAAGCCAGGTAGACGTTCGCGCCGTCACCCAGACGGTTCGGGAAGTTACGGGTCGAAGTCGACACCACGGTGGAGTTCGGCTCGACGCGTGCCTGGTTACCCATGCACAGCGAGCAGCCTGGCATTTCCATCCGTGCGCCGGCCTTGCCGTAGATGCCGTAGTAGCCTTCTTCGGTCAGTTGGTGAGCGTCCATCTTGGTCGGCGGCGACAGCCACAGACGGGTTGGCAGCTGACCCTTGACCTGATCCAGCAGCTTACCGGCAGCGCGGAAGTGACCGATGTTGGTCATGCACGAACCGATGAACACTTCGTCGATCTTCTCGCCAGCAACGCTGGACAGCAGGCGGGCGTCGTCCGGGTCGTTCGGCGCACAGAGCACAGGCTCGCTGATGTCGGCCAGATCGATTTCGATGACTTCGGCGTATTCCGCGTCGGCATCGGCTTCCATCAGTTGCGGGTTGGCGATCCAGGCTTCCATCGCTTGGGCGCGACGCTCCAGGGTACGTGCGTCACCGTAGCCTTCGCCGATCATCCAGCGCAGCAGGGTGATGTTCGATTGCAGGTACTCGGTGATCGACTCTTTCGACAGCTTGATGGTGCAACCGGCAGCCGAACGTTCGGCCGAGGCGTCGGACAATTCGAAAGCCTGTTCCAGGGTCAAGCCTTCCAGGCCTTCGATCTCCAGGATGCGGCCGGAGAAGGCGTTTTTCTTGCCTTTCTTCTCGACGGTCAACAGACCCTTCTGGATGGCGAAGTACGGAATGGCATGAACCAGGTCACGCAGGGTGATGCCAGGTTTCATTTTGCCTTTGAAGCGCACCAGGATCGATTCCGGCATGTCCAGCGGCATGACGCCGGTGGCAGCGGCGAACGCGACCAGGCCGGAGCCGGCCGGGAACGAGATGCCCATCGGGAAACGGGTGTGCGAGTCACCACCGGTACCCACGGTGTCTGGCAGCAGCATGCGGTTCAGCCACGAGTGGATGATGCCGTCGCCCGGACGCAGGGAAACACCGCCGCGGGTCATGATGAAGTCAGGCAGGGTGTGGTGGGTGGTCACGTCGATCGGCTTTGGATAAGCCGCGGTGTGGCAGAAGGACTGCATCACCAGGTCAGCCGAGAAGCCCAGGCACGCCAGGTCTTTCAGTTCGTCGCGGGTCATTGGACCGGTGGTGTCCTGGGACCCCACGGTGGTCATTTTCGGTTCGCAGTAGGTGCCAGGACGTACGCCTTTGCCTTCTGCCAGACCGCAAGCCTTGCCGACCATCTTCTGCGCCAGGGTGAAACCCTTGGTGCTTTGAGCGGGAGCTTCAGGCTTCTTGAACAGGTCGAAAGGTGGCAGGCCCAGCTCGGCGCGAGCCTTCTCGGTCAGGCCACGGCCAATGATCAGCGGAATACGACCGCCGGCACGGACTTCGTCCAGCAGCACCGGAGTCTTCATTTCGAAGGTGGTGATGACTTCGTCGGTACCGTGCTTGCAGACTTTGCCGGCATGCGGGTACAGGTCGATCACATCGCCCATGTTCATGTTCGAAACGTCGAACTCGATAGGCAGTGCGCCAGCATCTTCCATGGTGTTGTAGAAGATCGGAGCGATTTTGCTGCCGAAGCAGAAACCGCCAGCGCGCTTGTTCGGCACATAAGGAATGTCGTCGCCGAAGAACCACAGTACCGAGTTGGTCGCCGATTTACGCGAGGAGCCGGTACCAACCACGTCGCCGACGTAGGCGATCGGGAAGCCTTGGCCGCGCATTTCTTCGATTTGCTTCATCGGGCCGGTCTTGCCTTGCTCGTCCGGAACGATGCCGTCACGGGCCATTTTCAGCATGGCCAGGGCGTGCAGCGGGATGTCAGGACGCGACCAGGCGTCTGGAGCAGGGGACAGGTCGTCGGTGTTGGTTTCGCCGGTCACCTTGAATACGCGCAGGCTGATCTTGTCGGCCAGCACCGGGCGCTTCTTGAACCACTCGCCTTCGGCCCAGGATTGCAGCACGGCCTTGGCGTGAACGTTGCCGTTCTTGGCTTTTTCAGCCACGTCGTGGAAGGCATCGAACATCAGCAGGGTGTGCTTGAGTTCTTCGGCGGCTACCGGCGCCAGCTCGGCGTCGTCCAGCAGCTCCACCAGGGTCACGATGTTGTAGCCGCCCTGCATGGTGCCGAGCAGTTCAACGGCACGTTTCTTGTCCAGCAGAGGGGATTGGGCCTGGCCCTTGGCCAGGGCGGACAGGAAGCCGGCCTTGACGTAGGCAGCCTCGTCGACTCCAGGCGGAACGCGATTGGTGATCAGGTCAACGAGGAAAGCTTCTTCGCCAGCCGGAGGATTTTTCAGCAGCTCGATCAGGCCTGCGGTTTGTTCGGCGTTGAGCGGCTGGGGAACGATACCCAGGGCTGCACGCTCTTCGATATGTTTGCGGTAGGCTTCAAGCACAGTTATTACCCTCATCAGTGGTCCCAAATGGGTGTCCGGGACGCTCATCCAGAAACCCACGGTACTCATGCGCGTCGGAGGCTTTTTGAGCCACCACGCCAGAGTTTCCGTAAGTTCCTCACAGAAGCTGCTTTCAAAGTTTTACGCCTGCAGAACGGGGAGCTGATGAGGGTTGGCGTTGGGCTTTCCCCGCTGGAAAGACCCTTCGCCAACACCGCTCTGAAGGAACGACTGTGCTCGTGACGCTTTGAAAACAGCTTCTAACGGACATTGGCGCCTTAAAAGGCTGGCTGATTCTACGGGAAAAAAAAATTAAAGGTAAGTTGGGCCTGGAAGTTTGAGGGGTGATCAATCTTAGACAAAGGGCTAACATGCCGGCCTGTCCTGCTTTTGCGTGTGCTTTTCCTTATGCCCAACCAGCTCATCAAGACCCCCTGCGTCGGCCTTTGCTCCACTGTCTACGGTGACCTGGTGTGCCGTGGCTGCAAGCGGTTCCACCATGAAGTGATTCACTGGAACGGCTACAACGAGGAGGAGAAACGCGCGGTGTGGATGCGCCTGGAGCAACTGCTGGTGCAGGTGATGGTGGCCAAGTTGGAGGTTTTCGACCCAGGATTGCTGCGCCAGCAACTGGAATCGCGCAAGATCCGCTTCGTGCCGCATCAGTCGGAGTATTGCTGGGCCTATCAGTTGATCGCCCGGGGCGCGCGGGTGATCAACAACCTGGAGGCCTATGGCATGGTGCTGATGCCGGAGTTCCGCGACTGGGAACTGCCGGACCTGCGCGATGCCATTGATCGGGAATTCTTCCTCCTGTCCGAAGCCCATTACCAGCGTTATATCGCACCGGGGTTCCTGAAGGATGCGATCGGCGGCTGAGCTTTAAAGGCATCGCGAGCTTGCTCGCGATGGCGATCTTGAGGATACAAAACCTCAATCCTTGGTCGCCAACTCCACCAGATGATCCTCGACTTCCTGGGGCTTGAGCACCAGCACATCGCTTTCCAGCGTATCGAGCACGGCTTCGGCGGTGTTGCCAATCAGGACCCCGGACAACCCCGAGCGGGCCACGGTGCCGATCACCGTCACCGCCGCCTGCAGCTTGCGCGCCATGTAGGGAATCAAGACGTCCGCCGGGCCTTCTTCGATGTGCAAATGCTGGTCGTCGATGTCGAACTCAGCCTGGAACGCGCGGCATTGTTCGCGGTACTTGGCCTCGATGGTTTCCTTGAGTTGGAACGTCGGGTCGGCGGACGAAAGCATCGGCGTCGGGTGGGCACTGATCACATGCAGGTGCGCCTTGGCCAGCAGGGCAATGTCATAGCCGTGATCGATGATGGTGTTATGCAAATGGCGGTGCTCGCCATCGGCATTGCCGACATCGACGGCCGCCAGTATCACCTTGTCTTTCCAGGAGCCGGCGGTTTTCACCAGTAGCACCGGGGTCGGGCAGTGGCGCAGCAGCTTCCAGTCTGCCGGGGTCAGCAGGGCTTTTTTCAGCGGGCTGTCGGGGAAGTGCTGCTTGATCACCAGCCCGCAACCTTCGGCCTGCTGCACGTCGATGATGGTTTCGTAGAGACTTTCGTTCCAGGCCTGTTCGGTGGTGACACTGTAGCCGTCCGCCAATAGCGCGGCCTTCAGCACGCTAAGCATGCCGGCATGGTCATGCTTTTTGTCACACACCAGCAGGTGCAGGTGGGCCTGGGTCACTCCGGCGATCAGTTTGGCGCGCTTGAGCGCCAGGCTTTCCGAATGTTCGGGCTCAATGACCACCAGGATGCTGCGAATGGCTTGCATGATCGGCGTTCTCCTGCAATGAAAAGGCTGGCGTTGCTCAACTGTAGTTATTGTTGAACAGTCTAGTTGCTCTGGGTGAGTCGTCGACTTGACGCATATCAACGGCGGTGGCTGGTGGTCTGGGGGCAGGCCGGTATAATCGGCGCCCTTCGCTCGACTACCTTTTCCCGTGAGCCCCATGAATCTTCCCGAAATTCACGAATTCCTCGGCTGCCGCACCCCCGATGCCTGGGTCCAGGCCGCGCTGGCCGACCAGGAAACGTTGCTGATCGACCACAAGAACTGCGAGTTCAAGGCCGCCAGTACCGCCCTGAGCCTGATCGCCAAGTACCACTCCCATGTCGACCTGATCAACCTGATGTCGCGCCTGGCCCGGGAAGAGCTGGTGCACCACGAGCAGGTCATGCGCCTGATGAAAAAGCGCAAGATTGGCTTGCGCCAGCTCTCCGCCGGGCGTTACGCCTCGGGGCTGCGCAAGGTGGTACGCAGCCACGAACCGGTCAAGCTGGTGGACACCCTGGTGGTTGGCGCTTTCATCGAGGCCCGTAGCTGCGAGCGTTTCGAGGCCTTGGTGCCGCACCTGGACGAGGAACTGGGCAAGTTCTATTTCGGCTTGCTGAAAAGTGAAGCCCGGCATTTCCAGGGTTATCTGAAACTGGCTTACCAGTATGGCGACGCCAAGGACATTGCCCAAGTGATCGACAAGGTCCGCGACGCCGAGCGGGAGCTGATCGAGTCGCCGGATGTGGAGTTTCGGTTCCACAGTGGTGTGCCGACTTTGTAGTGCTGGGTTACCTGGGCTGACGCCATCGCGAGCAGGCTCGCTCCCACAGGGGATTTTCTGTGTACACACTATTTGTGAGCACTGAAGATCAAATGTGGGAGCGAGCCTGCTCGCGATAGGGCCGTTTGCAGCTCTGCCTCTTAACCGGTCAGTCCCAGGCGCTCATGCCAGTGGGCAATCGACTCCTTGGGGTAGACCTCGAACCGCTGATCGCCAGGATGCGCCTCGACTTCCACCCATGGCGCCTTGGAGCCGAGCATCAGGTGAGTGTGCTCCGGCGGCACCGGCAATGGCGTGTCGATGGCTGAGGCAAAGGGGTGAACCAGTTCCGGCCATTCAGGGCTGAATAGCCAGAGCCCCGAACCGCACAGGGCACAGAAATGCCGTTCGGCACTGCTGCGGTGGGCGCGTTTATCGCCTTCGTCCTTGAGCCGCGCATGATAGATCGAGATGTGCTTGCGCCCGCGCACCTTCAGGCTTCGGGCATCGCCCCCCAGATTGATCGCAAAACCGCCGCCACCCTGGGTCTTGCGACAGATCGAGCAGTAGCAGCGCTGGTAGGGGTAGGGATGAGCGCTGTCGAGGGTGAACGACACCGCGCCGCAGTGACAGGAACCTTCTAGCTGCATGGGAACCTCCAATTGGGGATTGGAATGACTCCGGACAGCCTAGACGGTCGGTGTCTTGATCGTTGAATTGAGAGTGACCATGCGACCGCCTTCGCGAGCAAGCCCGCTCCCACAGGGAGTTTGTGTCGGTCGCAAATGTTCTGCCCGCTCTCGGTCAGTGTGGGAGCGGGCTTGCTCGCGAAGACGTCGGTACAGCCAACATTACCTGGGCACTCGCCACAAATACCACGCCGCCACCGTCCGATAAGGGCTCCACGCCCGCCCGATCTCAACCATCTGCTTGCGGCTGGGCTGTTGCTCCAACCCTTTTAGTCGGCGATAACCTTCGCGTACGCCGAAGTCATCGGCCGGCAGGATGTCGGGTCGTTCCAGGCTGTAGATCAGTAGCATTTCCACGGTCCAGCGCCCGACGCCGCGCAAGCTGACCAGGCGCTCGATCAACGCTTCGTCTTCCATCGCCCGTGCGGTGGCGTAATCCGGCACCACCCCGTCCAGCGCCGCTTGGGCGATGCCCTGGATCGTCGCGATCTTGCTGGCGGAAAACCCACAGGCGCGCAGCTGCGCGGTGTCTGTCGCCAGGATCTGCTCGGGCCTGGGGAAGGTCTGCGCCGGGAACAACGCCAGCAACCGCCCCAGAATCGCATCGCCGGCCTTGGCGTGCAGCTGCTGGTAGGCAATCGCCCGCACCAGGGCTTCATAGGGTTCGCGGGCTGGCTTGGGCAGCAGCAGGCAAGGGCCGATCGCTTCGACATGGCGTCGCCAGTCTTTGTCCAGGCCTGCCAGGAAGACACTGGCGTCGTGGTAGGGCACAGGCATCAGGTGTTCGTACTCCGGAGCGCTCAAAATGCCAGGGGCAGTGAAACCTGCACCGCGGCTTTTTCCAGCCGCAGCAGAAATGCCTTGCGCGGTTGTCCGCCACCATAGCCGGTCAGCGAGCCATCGGCACCGATCACTCGGTGACAGGGAATGACGATGGCCAGGCGATTCTGCCCATTGGCCAGGCCCACGGCGCGGCTGGCGCCAGGGCTGCCCAGGGCCGTGGCGATACCGCCATAGCTGCGGGTTTCGCCGTAGGGGATTTTTTGCAGCTCAGCCCAGACCCGCACGGCGAAGGCGCTGCCGGGCATGTGCAACGGGACCTTGAATGCCGTGAGCTTGCCGGCGAAATACTCGGCCAGTTCGGTTTCGATCTGTTGCAAATGCGCGTTGTGGCCCGGCGCAACGGTGTAGCCGTAGCGTTGTTGCAGCTCTTCCAACTCCTTGGTCAGGGCCGGGCGGTCGAGGAATTCCAGCAGCACCAGGCCCCGTCGTTCGGCCATGGCCAGCATGGGGCCTAACGGTGTGGTCAGGCGGGTGAACAGCAAGGGTTCGCTGAGGGCCGCGCGACCCGGTGTGATATGAAAGGATTTCACGAAGGCGTCACGAAAACCGCTCAATGACTCATAACCGGAATCGAACGCGGCATTGTCGATGGAGGTGCCTTCCTTGATGCCGCCCAGGGCAATGCCCAGGCGGCGGGTGCGCAGGTAGGCGTGGAAGGTCATGCCGAAATGTTGCTTGAACCAGCGGCGCAATTTCAGCGGTTCAATGCCTTGCTCCAGCAGCAGGGCGTCGGTCCAGCGCAGGTCTGGCTCGGCGTCTACAGCCTTGAGCAGGGCCTGGATCCAGTCCGGCGCGATGGCCGCGGCGTCCAGTGGCTTGCAACGCAGGCAGGCCCGGTAGCCGGCCGACAGGGCTTCATCGGCATGGGCGAAGAACTCCACGTTCTCCGGTTTCGGCTTGCGCGCCGTGCAACTGGGGCGACAGAAAATACCGGTGGTCTTGACCGCGGTGAAGAACACCCCCTCGTAGGCGGTGTCGCGTTCGAGCATGGCGCGGATCATCTCGGCATGGGGCGGGAGCAGCGAGTCTTGTAGGTTCATGGGCCGAGCATAGAACCGTGCCCGCCATGACTCCACCGAAAAATCGACAGTGAATTCCCCGCGCACTTGGTCGGATGCTCACGAACAAAAATTGAACCTCTGAGTCTTAAGGGTTCAGCCGTTGTTTTTGTCTTTCGGAGACATCATGTCCAAACATAAGAAATCCCTCATTGCCGTTGCTGTCTGTGCCTTGGCGCTGGGTGCCTCGGCCTTGCTGCCTGCCGACCTGTCGCCTATCGGTTCGAGCTACGCCGCAGGCGGTGGTAACGGTGGTGGTGGCGGTAATGGTGGCGGTAATGGTGGAGGAAACGGCGGCGGTAATGGCGGTGGCCACGGCGGTGGCCACGGCGGTGGCATTGGCGGCGGTATCGGCGGTGGCCAGGGCCACGACAAGTCCGGCGACTCCAGCGGCCTTGGCAAAGGCTTGGCCAGCGACCACGCCGGCACTCGTACCCGTGATCATGGCCTGAGCGGCAAGCACGCCGGCACCACCCGAACTGACCGTACCAGCAAGGCTTCGCTGACCTCGAGCATCGCCAAGGACCGTGATACGCGCGGCCTGACCAAGGCTTCGGCGATTTCCACCGCTACTCCGGGTACCCATAACACCAAGGGCCTGACCAACGCGACCAGCTCTTCGACCAAGAACGATCGCTGATCGCCTGAACAAGCCGCGATGCCTGATCGAGGTGTCGCGGCTTTTTTGTGGGCGAGGGTTTTGCTTTTTCCTCATTAGGCAGTTTTCTTCAATACCCGCCGTAACGGGCCACTTACCCTGATCGCCACCTCACAGACATGAAAGAAGGTATGCGATGAGTCTGATATTTTCCATGGCGGCGTTTGCCCTGGTCGCCTCCATCACGCCGGGACCGGTCAACATCGTGGCCCTCAGCTCCGGGGCGCGGTACGGGTTTCGCGCCACCTTGCGCCATGTGGGCGGTGCGACCCTGGGCTTTGTCTTGCTGCTGGTACTGATGGGGCTGGGGTTGCATGAAGTGCTGCAACGCTGGCCTGGGCTCACGCGGGTGGTGCAACTGGGCGGCGTGGGGTTTCTATTGTTCATGGCCTGGAAACTGGCGATGGATAACGGGCACCTGGGCGACGAAGAGGATGGACGGGCGCCTTCGATGTTCTATGGCGCGCTGATGCAATGGCTCAACCCCAAGGCGTGGCTGGCCTGCGTGGCGGGGATGGGGGCATTCGTGGCCGATGGCGAGGCGCGGCTGGTGTGGCAGTTTGCGGCGATCTACCTGGTGATCTGCTACGTCTCGGTGGGCTGCTGGGCCTACGCCGGGAGTTTTCTGCGCACCTGGCTGGGTAACCCGGCGACCATGCGTCTGTTCAACCGGGCGATGGCGGTGTTGTTGGTGGCCAGTGCGGTGTATCTGTTGTTGCCTTGAGTGGGGCCGAACGCAAGTGTGATTCAGCCGCGATACTGGCCGGGCGTAGCCGCCAGGTGTTGCTTGAAGGCGCGCTGGAAATGCGCCTGGTCGGCAAACCCGCTGTCCAGCGCCACGTCAGCGATCAGCTTGCCTTCACGCAACTGGCGTCGGGCAAACTGGATCCGGCGGTTGACCAGGAAGGCGTGGGGCGTCATCCCGTAATGGCGCTTGAAGGCTCGGCTCAGGTAAGACGGCGACAGTTGCGCGGCAATGCAGATGTCCTCGAGTTTCAAGGCTTCGCTGCAGTGGTCGTGGATAAACTGTGCCGCACGCATCAGGCCGGGATGGCTGCCCCGGTCTGGGCGGCCGGCAGGGTTGAGCCGTAGTTGCAGGTCAATGAAAAACGCCTCGGCGGCGGCGTGCTTGCTGGTCGCGTCGAGCTGCTCGTCCACCAATTGCTCATACAGCCGTCCCAAGGCGGCAAACAGCTCCACATCGCGACTGTGGGTGGTGGCGAAGCCCTGGAAATCCAGGTTTTCGTCAAAGCCGATACGACGCTGCAGGTCCCGAAGCCACTGGATGTCGACGTACAGCATCAGGTAGGACCATGGCTGATCGTCGATCGGATTGCACGCATGGACGTCGCCGGGGTTCATCAGCACCACCGTGCCGCTCTCCACCTGGAAATTCGACTGTTCGTGAATGTATGTGCTGCGCCCGGCGGTGATCGCGCCGATGGAAAAATGGTCATGGGAATGGCGCGAATAGCAGACCTTGCGCCCGTCGTCGATGGCCCGGGCTTCGATGAAGGGCAGGGCCGCGTCGCGCCAGAAGCGAGGGGCGGCGTCGTGGGGGGCGTGCTTCATCGGTCGGCGTCCTCGTCTTGAACCTGGGTGGCAGTGTATTAGCCCTGGCCGACAAATGCCCGTTGGATTTAGCCGTTCGATTTGAACGGCAGGGGTCCTGGACTAGACTTCATGAAGTCCCGCCAATGGAGTTCCCGATGCTTGCGCCACGCAAACCGGACGACGAAGCCGCTCGCCTCAAGAATCTGCACTCGCTCAAACTGCTTGATACCGCACCCGAAGAACGGTTTGACCGCCTGACCCGCCTTGCCCGCCGTCTGTTTGACGTGCCTATCGCGCTGGTGTCACTGATAGACGCCAACCGGCAGTGGTTCAAATCCAGCGCCGGCTTGGACATTAGCGAGACCCCGCGGGAGATTTCCTTCTGTGGGCATGCGATTCTGCAGGATCGTATCCTGGAAATCTGCGATGCGGAGCAGGACGAGCGCTTCCACGACAACCCACTGGTCACGGACGCGCCTGGCATTCGCTTCTACGCCGGGCATCCGCTCGAGCTGGAGGATGGCAGCAAGCTCGGCACGTTGTGCCTGCTCGACACCCGGCCGCGCAAGCTCAATGATGAGGAACGCGAACTATTGCGCGACCTGGCGCGCATGGCCGAGCAGGAAATGGTCGCGGTGCAGATGGCGAGCATGGACGAACTGACGCTGCTGTCCAATCGGCGCGGCTTCAGGACGTTGGCCCAGCATGCGTTGAATGTGTGTGATCGCTTGTTGCGCCCGGCGACGCTGCTGTACTTCGACCTCAACGACTTCAAGCCGATCAACGACCGTTATGGACATGCCGAGGGTGACAGCGCGCTGAAAACCTTCGCCGATGTGCTGCGTATCGCCTTTCGCGAAAGTGATGTGATCGGTCGCCTGGGCGGTGATGAGTTTGTGGCGTTGCTCACCGGTTCGTCCCATGTCGAGACCACGGCAATCATGGCGCGGCTCAAGGAAATCCTCGATGAGCGCAATGCGATGTTGCAGCGTGGATACGACATTCGGTTCAGCGTCGGCCAGATCGAGTACGACGCCCAGCGCCATCGGTCAATCGACAACCTGCTGGCTGACGCCGATGCGGCGATGTATGTGCACAAGCAGGCGCTACGGCAGTAGGACTGCTTGGTACTCAAGCATGGCTTTTTCTATTCTTGGAGGTATAGGTATAGGTTTCGTAAACAATGACATAGGTGGACCAGCGTAACGCTATATATATGTACCGCACGAGGGGGCGGAATGTACGCAGAATGAGACTTTGCATCATTTGATGCAGGCTCATAACTACAGCGTTATGAATGACTAGACTTGACTGGTACTCATATGAATATTGAACTGCCCCCGACATTTGTTTATCCCGATGAATATGGCACTTCGCGTGGAAGAGGAGGTGCGCCAGCTCCTTTCTCAATGGCAATGGTTGGACAAATGATCCAAGAGCGGAACGTGGCTTACGAGCGGGGTCACTGGCCTCAAATGCTACAACGTCATTTACAAGAAATGCGTAACAATCGACCTGTTCGGTACGGACTTGACGGCTTTATTATTGGCGATTTAAAGGTTGCACATGGTGCTGATCTATTAATGCTGAAGAATCCAAACCTCAACACTGCGGATGCTTGGAGGCTCGGGATAAAGGAGGGAGCCAAAATCACCAACACACAAGACATGGCAATTGAGCAGGAGTTCTCCGGCGGCGTCTTTACTCCGTTCAGGGCTTTTGGCCATTGGTTACTTGGCAAGGGCAAGCCTGCCAGCGTTCGGCTCGACAGAGTAGGTATCAGCCCAACACCGAACAAAATTCCCGATTTGATGGCGATTATCAATACTGCGGGAGTGGGGGTAACTACCATCAATCTGAAGGTCCCTTACTCGACGGCCCAGGATTCGAACGTCGCAAGAATTTACCTTGGAAACATTACGCTTCAGATTAAGGGTGAAGTCATTCGGTATACCTCTGGTAATCTCAAATTCGCCGGTACCGTCAAGGCCTACTCAGATCGATATGACGCGAATGCCAGCAGCCATCGTGCAGCGTTTGACGAGGGAGCGACGACTGCCCTGCGTGAAGTAGGAAGAGTTGCCAGAGCGCAGGATTATGAAATTCGAATTACGGGTGAGCTACCCATTAATTTTTCAAGGTGATCAGGGTATGAAACGCAGTGCGCAAGGATTGGGAGTCGCTGTTGTTTGCGTATTAGTGGCGTGTGCAATGTTATTCTTCTTTGCCACAGACGGTGCAGTGGAGAATCCTGAAGATCTCAACGATACCCAAGGTATTTCATCTGTTGCGATGTACCTTGTCATATTAATCATACTGACGGCTACGTCAGTGGCGCTAACAGGATTGGGCAGTGTTATCCAGGCGTTTCTGAACCATCAACCTTTCAGTTTGCGCATGGGGTTGTATGTACTTACGAATACTCCTCTTTCTTTAACGTCACTCATGGGTGCGTTAATCTCGGTGATTTACACTTATGACACCGTCTCTGGGGTAGTCGCGGCGCTGTTGTTTTCGCTTTCCTTTGCTTTGGTGCTGTTAGGCGCTCCCGAAAGGTCGAAATAAAAACGCCGCTTGCCTTTTACCAGGCAGGCGGCGCTTCTTTTTGTCAAAACCGGGCACCCATTATTTCATTGCTGCCGGGACGCCCCGTGAAGATTACTCTTCGATGTTGCCCATGGCGGTGGTGTTGAAACCGCCGTCCACGTACATGATTTCACCGCTGATGCCCGATGCCAGGTCCGAGCACAGGAAGGCGCCGGCGTTGCCGACTTCTTCGATGGTGACGTTGCGACGCAGCGGGGTTTGCGCTTCGTTGGCGGCCAGCATCTTGCGGAAGTTCTTGATGCCGGAAGCGGCGAGGGTGCGGATCGGACCGGCCGATACGGCGTTGACGCGGGTGCCTTCCGGGCCCAGGGAACCGGCCAGGTAACGCACGCCGGCTTCCAGGGAAGCCTTGGCCATGCCCATGACGTTGTAGTTCGGCATGGTGCGCTCGGCGCCCAGGTACGACAGGGTCAGCAGGCTGCCGTTGCGGCCCTTCATCATTTCGCGACCGGCCTTGGCCAGGGCGACGAAGCTGTAGGCGCTGATGTCGTGGGCAATGCGGAAACCTTCGCGGGTGGTGGCTTCGGTGAAGTCGCCGTCCAGTTGGTCGCCCGGGGCGAAGCCCACGGAGTGCACGATGCAGTCCAGGCCGTCCCACTTCTTGCTCAGTTCTTCGAAGACCTTGGCGATTTCTTCATCGCTGGCCACGTCGCACGGGAAGCACAGCTCAGGGCTCGAACCCCAGCCTTGCGCGAACTCTTCGACACGACCTTTCAGTTTGTCGTTCTGATAAGTGAAGGCAAGCTCAGCGCCCTCGCGATGCATGGCGGCGGCGATGCCGGATGCGATGGACAGCTTGCTGGCGACACCGACGATCAGTACGCGCTTACCGGCGAGAAAACCCATGTGTTGCTCCTCTTTCAGGTTATTCGGCAGTCGTTGGGGCCAGGAAGGCGGCCTCCAGCAACTGCTGTGTATAGGGATGTTGCGGCGCGGCGAATATGCTGCGGGCATCACCTTGTTCGACCACTTGGCCATGCTTGACCACCATCAGTTGGTGGCTCAGCGCTTTGACGACAGCCAGGTCATGGCTGATAAACAGGTACGTCAGGTTGTACTTGGTTTGCAGCGACCGTAACAGCTCCACCACCTGGCGTTGCACGGTACGGTCCAGGGCCGACGTCGGCTCATCCAGCAAAATCAACGCCGGCTTGAGCACCAGGGCCCGGGCAATGGCGATACGCTGGCGCTGCCCTCCGGAAAATTCATGGGGGTAGCGGTTCCGGGTCTCCGGATCCAGGCCTACCTCCTTCAATGCCGCGATTATCGCTTGTTCCTGTTCGGCTGCGGTGCCGATCTTGTGGATCCGCAGGCCTTCGCCGACGATCTGGCTTACACACATCCGTGGGCTCAGGCTACCGAACGGGTCCTGAAACACCACTTGCATCTCCCGCCGCAGCGGCCGGACCTGTTGCTGCGTCAGGCTATCGAGCTGTTTGCCTTCAAAGCGGATCCCGCCCTGGCTGCCGATCAACCGCAAGATCGCCAGGCCCAGGGTGGACTTGCCGGAGCCGCTTTCGCCGACGATGCCCAGGGTCTGGCCCTGGGGCAGGCTGAAACGGATCCCGTCCACGGCCTTGATGTAGTCTACCGTGCGTTTGAACAGACCTTTCTTGATCGGGAACCAGACTTTCAAGTCCTCGACCTGCAACAGCGGCTGGCCGACCACATTGGTTGCCGGGGTGCCGCTGGGTTCGGCGCCTAGCAGTTCCCGAGTGTACGGATGCTGCGGCGCGCGGAACAACTCTTCGCACGACGCCTGTTCGACGATGCAACCGCGCTGCATGACACATACGCGATGGGCAATTCTGCGCACCAGGTTCAAATCGTGGCTGATCAGTAGCAGCGACATGCCTAGTCGTGCCTGCAGTTCCTTGAGCAATTGGAGGATTTTCAGCTGGACGGTGACGTCCAGGGCGGTAGTCGGCTCGTCGGCGATCAGCAATTCCGGCTCGTTGGCCAGGGCCATGGCGATCATCACCCGCTGGCGCTGGCCACCGGACAATTCATGGGGCAGGGCCTTCAGGCGCTTGTGCGGTTCGGGAATGCCGACCAGCTCCAGCAGCTCAAGAGTCCGGCGGGTCGCGACCTTACCGCTCAAGCCCTTGTGGATGCCGAGCACTTCATTGATCTGTTTTTCAATGGAGTGCAGCGGATTGAGGGAGGTCATCGGCTCCTGGAAAATCATCGCGATCCGGTTGCCACGGATGTGGCGGATGGTTTTTTCTTTCAGCCCCAGCAAATCCTGGCCGGCGTACTGGATGGTCCCGGTCGGGTGATGGGCCAGCGGGTAGGGCAGCAAACGCAGGATCGAGTGGGCGGTGACCGATTTGCCCGAGCCGCTTTCACCCACCAGGGCCAGGGTTTCGCCGCGCTTGATATCGAAGCTGACCCCCTCGACCACGCGCTGGCGGCGTTCGCCGACAATAAACTCCACCGCCAGGTCGCGCACTTCGATCAGATTGTCCTGGTTCATATCACTTCCTCGGATCGAAGGCATCGCGAGCGGACTCGCCGATGAACACCAGCAGGCTCAGCATCAGGGCCAGCACGGCGAACGCGCTGATGCCCAGCCACGGCGCCTGGAGGTTGGATTTGCCCTGGGCCACCAGCTCGCCCAGGGACGGCGCGCCCGGCGGCAGGCCGAAACCGAGGAAATCCAGGGCGGTGAGGGTGCCAATGGCACCGGTGAGGATGAACGGCATGAAGGTCATGGTCGAGACCATGGCATTGGGCAGGATGTGACGGAACATGATGGCGCCGTTCTGCATGCCCAACGCCCGCGCGGCGCGCACGTACTCCAGGTTGCGCCCGCGCAGGAACTCGGCGCGGACCACGTCCACCAGGCTCATCCACGAGAACAACAGCATGATGCCCAGCAGCCACCAGAAATTCGGCTGGACGAAACTGGCCAGGATGATCAGCAGGTACAGCACCGGCAGCCCGGACCAGATCTCCAGGAAGCGCTGGCCGGCCAAGTCGACCCAGCCGCCATAGAAGCCCTGCAAGGCACCGGCGATCACGCCGATGATCGAGCTGAGCAGTGTCAGGGTCAGGGCGAACAGCACCGAGATGCGGAAGCCATAGATGACCCGGGCCAGGACATCGCGCCCCTGGTCGTCGGTGCCCAGCCAGTTTACGGAGGAGGGTGGTGCCGGGGCCGGGACCTTCAGGTCGTAGTTGATGCTCTGGTAGCTGAACGGAATCGGCGCCCACAGTACCCAGGCGTCCTTGGCGGCCAGCAGTTCACGGATATACGGGCTCTTGTAGTTGGCTTCCAGGGGGAATTCGCCGCCGAACGTGGTTTCCGGGTAACGCTTGAGGGCCGGGAAGTACCAGCCGTCGTCGTAATGCACCACCAGTGGCTTGTCGTTGGCGATCAACTCGGCGCCCAGGCTCAGCCCGAACAGGATCAAAAACAGCCACAGCGACCACCAGCCTCGCTTGTTGGCCTTGAACAGTTCGAAACGGCGGCGATTGAGAGGAGACAGGTTCATCTCAATGCTCCCGGCTTTCGAAGTCGATGCGCGGATCGACAAAGGTGTAGGTCAAGTCGCCGATCAGTTTCACCACCAGCCCCAGCAGGGTGAAGATGAACAGGGTGCCGAATACCACCGGGTAGTCGCGGTTGATCGCCGCTTCGAAACTCATCAGGCCCAGGCCGTCGAGGGAGAAGATCACTTCCACCAGCAGCGAGCCGGTAAAGAAGATCCCGATGAACGCCGAAGGGAAGCCGGCAATCACCAGCAGCATGGCGTTGCGGAAGACGTGGCCGTAGAGCACCCGATGGCGAGTCAGGCCCTTGGCCTTGGCGGTGACTACGTATTGCTTGTTGATTTCGTCGAGGAAGCTGTTCTTGGTCAGCAGGGTCATGGTGGCAAAGTTACCGATCACCAGGGCGGTCACGGGCAGGGCCAGGTGCCAGAAGTAGTCGAGGATCTTGCCGCCCATGCTCAATTCGTCGAAGTTGTTGGAGGTCAGCCCGCGCAACGGGAACCAGTCGAAATAACTGCCGCCGGCAAACACCACGATCAGCAGGATGGCAAACAGGAACGATGGGATCGCGTAGCCAACGATGATTGCCGAGCTGGTCCACACGTCGAAATGGCTACCGTGTCGCGTAGCCTTGGCGATCCCCAGCGGGATCGACACCAGGTACATGATCAGCGTGCTCCACAACCCGAGGGAGATGGACACTGGCATCTTTTCCTTGATCAGGTCGATGACCTTGGCATCGCGGAAGAAACTGTCGCCGAAGTCCAGGTGGGCGTAGTTCTTGATCATGATCCACAGGCGTTCGGGCGCCGACTTGTCAAAGCCGTACATGCGCTCGATTTCCTTGACCAGTCCCGGGTCCAGGCCTTGGGCGCCGCGATAGGAGGAACCCGCCACCGAAACTTCGGCGCCGCCGCCGGCAATGCGGCTGGTGGCGCCTTCGAAGCCTTCGAGCTTGGCGATCATCTGTTCCACCGGCCCGCCGGGCGCGGCCTGGATGATGACGAAGTTGATCAACAGGATGCCGAACAGCGTCGGGATGATCAGCAGCAGTCGCCGGAAGATATAAGCCAGCATCGGGTTACTCCACGCTCGCGGGGGCAGCGTTGATCTGTTGTTCCATGACTTGTTTCTCTACTTCGATGGCAGGCTTGGTGTCCGGCTTGACCCACCAGGTCGTGGTGCCGATGTCATAGGTCGGCGTGATTTTCGGGTGACCGATGTGATTCCAGTAGGCCACGCGCCAGGTCTTGATGTGCCAGTTGGGGATCACGTAGTAGCCCCATTGCAGAACCCGGTCCAGTGCCCGGGCGTGGGCCACCAGGCTCTTGCGCGAATCGGCGTTGATCAGTTGTTCCACCAGTTGGTCCACGGCCGGGTCCTTCAGGCCCATGGTGTTGCGACTGCCGGGTTTGTCCGCGGCGGCGGACATCCAGAATTCGCGTTGTTCATTCCCCGGCGAGCTGGATTGCGGGAAGCTGCCCACCACCAGGTCGAAATCCCTGGAGCGTACGCGGTTGATGTACTGGGACACGTCTACCCGACGGATGACCAGTTCGATGCCCAGGTCGCTCAGGTTGCGCTTGAACGGCAGCAGCACCCGCTCGAACTCGGTCTGGGCCAGCAGGAATTCCAGCACCACCGGTTTGCCTTGGGCATCGACCATTTTGTCGTTAACGATGCGCCAGCCGGCTTCTTGCAGCAATTGATAAGCCTTGCGCTGCTGGTCGCGGAGCATGCCGCTGCCGTCGCACACCGAAGGCTGGAAGGCTTCGGTGAAGACCTGCTCGGGAATCTTGCCGCGCAGGGGCTCGAGAATTTTCAACTCGTCTTCGCCGGGCAGGCCGGTGGCGGCCATTTCCGAATTCTCGAAGTAGCTGCGGGTACGGGCATAGGCGCCGTTGAACAGTTGCTTGTTGGTCCACTCGAAATCCAGCAACAGGCTCAAGGCCTTGCGCACCCGCACATCCTGGAAGATCGGACGGCGCAGGTTGTAGACGAAGCCCTGCATGCCAGTGGGGTTGCCGTTGGGAATCTGTTCCTTGATCAACCGGCCTTCGGTCACGGCCGGGATGTTGTAGGCATTGGCCCAGTTCTTGGCGGTCATTTCCAGCCAGAAATCGAATTGCCCGGCTTTCAAGGCCTCGACCGCGACGGTGTTGTCACGATAGTAGTCGGTGACCAGCACGTCGAAATTGTAGAAGCCGCGATTGACCGGCAAGTCCTTGCCCCAATAGTCCTTCACCCGTTCATAGCGGATCGAGCGACCGGCCTTCACTTCGGTGACCTTGTAGGGACCGCTGCCCAGGGGGATCTCCAGGTTGCCCTTGCTGAAGTCGCGCTCGGCCCACCAGTGTTTCGGCAATACCGGCAGTTGGCCGAGGATCAGCGGCAGTTCGCGGTTATTGGTGTGCTTGAATTTGAACAGCACCTTGAGCGGTTCTTCGGCGATGACTTCGGCGACGTCGTTGTAATAGCCGCGAAACATCGGTGCGCCGTCCTTGGTCAGGGTCTGGAAGCTGAAGACCACGTCTTCGGCGCGCACCGGATGGCCGTCGTTGAAGCGAGCTTCGGGGCGCAGGTAGAAGCGCACCCAGCCATTGTCCGGGGCTTTCTCGATTTTTTCGGCGATCAGGCCATATTCGGTGAACGGTTCGTCCAGGCCCTGCTTGGCCAGGGTGTCGTAGATCAGGCCGATGTCATCGGCGGGCACGCCTTTGCTGATGAACGGGTTGAGGCTGTCGAAGCCACCGAAGCCGCCCTGGCGAAACACGCCGCCCTTGGGTGCGTCCGGGTTGACGTAGTCGAAATGCTTGAAGTCGGCCGGGTATTTAGGTGGCTCGTTGTACAAGGTCACGGCATGCTGTGGCGCGGCACAGGCCAGCCCGGCGAATAACAGGCTGCTGGCCTGCAGGAGCAGGGCGCGCAAAGGCTTCATTGATCTTTCTCCGAAGATTTCAGCCACCATGCGCTCAGGCCCAGGGTGTAGGGCGGCGTGGTGACGAAGGCGAACCGGTTGCGGTACGCCAGGCGATGATAATTGAGATACCAGTTGGGGATGCAGTAATGCTGCCACAGCAGCACGCGATCCAGGGCCTTGCCGGCGGCGACCTGTTCGTCGCGGGTCTGGGCGGCGAGCAGCTTTTCCAGCAGATGGTCGACCACCGGGTTGGCGATCCCGGCGTAGTTCTTGCTGCCCTTGACCCCGACCTGGCTGGAGTGGAAGTACTGCCATTGCTCAAGGCCCGGGCTGAGGGTCTGGTTCAAGGTCAGCAGGATCATGTCGAAGTCGAACTGGTCCAGGCGCTGCTTGTACTGGGCGCGGTCCACCGTGCGCAGCCGGGCCTGGATGCCGATACTGGCGAGGTTCTCGACGTAGGGTTGCAGGATGCGCTCCAGGTTCGGGTTCACCAGCAGGATTTCGAAGCTCAGGGGCTGGCTGTCGGCGTTCAGCAGGCGTTGGCCGTTGAGGGTCCAGCCGGCTTCCTTCAATAACCCCAAGGCTTTGCGCAGGGTTTCCCGGGGAATGCCGCGCCCATCGGTCCTGGGCAAGCTGAAGGGTTCGGTGAGCAGTTTGGCCGGCAGTTGTTCCCGGTAGGGCTTGAGCAACAGCCATTCATGGCCCACCGGTAGGCCGGTAGCGGAGAATTCGCTGTTGGGGTAGTAACTGAGGGTGCGCTTGTAGGCGCCGCTGAACAGGGTGCGGTTGGTCCACTCGAAATCGAACATCAGCCCCAGGGCTTCACGCACCTTGACCTCGGCAAACGTAGCGCGCCGAGTGTTCATGAACAGGCCCTGGGTCTGGGTCGGGATCTGGTGGGGAATCTGCGCCTTGATCACGTCGCCACGCTTGATCGCCGGGAAGTCATAGCCGTTGGCCCAGTTTTTGGCCTGGTGTTCGATGTAGATATCGAACTCGCCAGCCTTGAAGGCTTCGAAGGCCACTTCGCTGTCGCGATAGAACTCCACGTCCATGCGGTCGACGTTGTATTTGCCGCGATTGACTGGCAGGTCCTTCCCCCAGTAATCCTTGACCCGTTCGAACACCAGTTGGCGGCCTGGCTGTACTTTGGTGATGCGATAAGGTCCGCTGCCCAGGGGCGGGTCGAAGGTCGTCGCCTTGAAGTCGCGGTCTTTCCAGTAGTGCTGGGGCAACACCGGCAGTTCGCCCAGGCGCAGGATCAGCAACGGATTGCCCGCGCGCTTGAAGACAAAGCGGATTTTCAGCGGGTTGAGAATGTCGACCCGCAGCACTTCCTGCAGGTTGGTGCGGTATTGCGGATGGCCTTCCTTGAGCAGCGTCCTGTAGGAGAACGCCACGTCATAGGCGGTGATCGGCACGCCATCGTGAAACCGTGCTTCGGGTCGCAGGTTGAACACCACCCAACTGCGGTCTTCGCTGTATTCCACCGATTGGGCGATCAGGCCATAGCTGGACGTCGGCTCATCGCCGGACGGGGCGTATTGGCCGGTGCCGACCATCAACGGTTCGTTCAGCTCATTGATGCCGTATTGCAGGAAATTAGGCGTGGAAACCGGGCTGCTGCCCTTGAATGTATAGGGGTTGAGCGTATCGAAGGTGCCGAATGCCATGACCCGCAAGACTCCGCCCTTGGGCGCTTGCGGGTTGACCCAGTCGAAGTGGGTGAACCTGGCCGGATACTTGAGCGTGCCGAACTGCGCATAGCCATGGCTTTCGCTGATGGTTGCGCTGGCGGGGAAGCTCAAGGCCAGGCTGATCAGGAGCAGGAGGAGGGGACGTGTCAAATCTGAGATCCGAACCAGGCGGCTTGGGCTTTTATGACCTGTACAGTAACAGCTTGTATCGGCAGGAAAAAGGCGGGGTTTAGAGGGGGGTGCCAGTCGGCTAAGCGGATACCGGCCGAGCGCAGAACCTTTGGAGAGGGGATTTATCCTCTTTGTGGGAGCTTTGACCTGTGGGAGCAAGGCTTGCCCGCGATGAACGATATCGCGGTTCAACTGTTAAACCGCAGTGTGGCCATCGCGGGCAAGTCTTGCTCCCACGGATGAACCCCTCACCACACAAAGCTCCCCGGTCACCTTAGTGCGGGGAGTAGACCGTCAACATCTGCCCAGGCTTGAGTGCCTTGCCCATTCGCGGGTTCCAGCGCTTGAGGTGCTGCATTTCCACGTTGAAGCGCTTGGCTACCACATACAGCGAGTCGCCTTGCTTGACCTTGTACTGGGTCTGCTTCTTCTGGTCCTTGGTATTGGCGGCTACCACGGTGCTGATGCGCTTGCCGGTGGCCTTGTTCGGCTTGGCGTCCTGCATCACCAGGGTCTGGCCGACCTTGAGCTTGTTGCCGCTGAGTTTGTTCCAGCGTTGCAGGTCTTTGGTCTGGACGTTGTTGGCCTTGGCAATCTGGGCCAGGTTCTCGCCGCGCTTGACGCGGTAGGTGCGTCTTGCGCCTTCCACTTCGCTGTCGTCGACATTTTCAAAGACTGGTTTGAGCGAGCGCTGGCTGATCAGCTCTTCCGGGCGCATGGTCGAGAGGCTGGCGGTCAGCAACTGAGCCTTGGATGTTGGCACCAGCAGGTGCTGCGGGCCGTCGATGGTGGTGCGCTGCTTGAAGGCCGGGTTGAGCTGGAACAGCTCGTCTTCGTCGATATTGGCCACTGCCGCGACCTTGGAAAGGTCCATGCGCTGGTTGATCTCGACGACCTGGAAATACGGTTCGTTGGCGATCGGGTTGAGGTTCACGCCATAGGCATCGGGCGACAGCACCACCTGGGACAGCGCCAACAGCTTCGGCACATAGGCCTGGGTCTCGCTGGGTAGCGGCAGGTTCCAGTAGTCGGTGGGCAGGCCGAGCTTCTCGTTGCGCTCGATGGCGCGGCTGACCGTGCCTTCGCCGGCGTTGTAGGCCGCCAGCGCCAGCAACCAGTCGCCGTTGAACATGTCATGCAGGCGCGTCAGGTAGTCCATGGCGGCCGTGGTGGAAGCGGTGATATCGCGACGCCCGTCATAGAAGCGGGTCTGGCGCAGGTTGAAGTAACGCCCCGTGGATGGGATGAATTGCCATAGGCCCACTGCGTTGGCCCGGGAATAGGCCATGGGGTTGTAGGCACTCTCGATCACCGGCAGCAGCGCCAGCTCCAGCGGCATGTTGCGCTCTTCGAGGCGTTCGACGATGTAATGGATGTACAGGCTGCCGCGCTCACCGGCGTTTTCCAGGAAGGAGGGGTTGCTGGCGAACCACAGGCGCTGTTGCTCGATACGTGGATTGACCCCGGCGGTTTCCTGCAACTGGAAGCCCTGGCGCATGCGCTCCCAGATGTCCTGGGGTACTTGGGGGCTGGGTTTTTCAGTGAGCCATACCGGCTTCTGTTTGGCGCGGGCGGCGATATTCGGCGTGTGGGCCGCGTCGGTCTGCGGCAGCTGGCTCGTGCTCTGGCAGCCCGCCAAGGTGGCGGACACAGCCACCGCGATGGCTTGAGCCAAGCGGGTCAATGTGTCTGACTGGACGGACCTGCGTATAGATGACGACATTGGCTGGAAGTAAGTTCCGGGCAAAAATGTCGGCCGATTCTAGGAAGCGCACCCCAACAGGTCAACCTTTCAGAATTTTTGTATCAATCGATAGCTGCCTTAGAACGTATCTTTCCAAGCCCTCAAGGCAGCAAAAACCTCACTCGGCGTCTGGTTTCGCTGGCCGCTCCGTTCGTCTGCTTTTTGTTTAACGGATGTTTCAGTCGTGCGCAGGAACGGATTGGTGAGCTTTTCCAGGGCCAGGGTCGAGGGCAGCGTCATGATGCCTTCGCTGCGTTGCCGGCTGACTTTTTCCAGGCGGGCGGCGATGTCCGGGTTGCCTGGCTCCACCGCGGCGGCGAATTTCAGGTTGCCGAGGGTATATTCATGGGTGCAGTAGACCAGCGTATCTTCAGGCAGGGCGGCGAGGCGACTGAGCGAGTGGTGCATTTGCGTCGGCGTACCTTCGAAGAGTCGGCCGCAACCGGCGGCGAACAGGGTGTCGCCACAGAACAGCAGGCCATGGTGGTAGTAGGCGATGTGCCCCAGCGTATGGCCGGGCACGGCGTAGACATCGAAGTCCCAGCCGAGCACGCTGACCGTGTCGTTGTCATTGAGGGCCTGGTCCCGCGCCGGGATGTTTTCGCTGGCCGGGCCATGGACGGTGGCGTTCGTCGCATTTTTCAGCGCCTGGACGCCGCCGACATGGTCATGGTGATGGTGGGTGACCAGGATGTCGCTCAGGACCCAGCCCGGATGGGCTTCGAGCCAGGCCTGCACTGGCGCGGCGTCACCCGGGTCGACCACGGCGCAGCGCTGGGTGGCATGATCCTGTAACAACCAGATGTAGTTATCGGTGAATGCGGGCAGGGCACTGATCTGTATCATCGTGGAATTCGCCAAGCGGAAAACAAAGGCGCATCTTAGAACTTCCTGACGCGTTGGAGAATGCAATGACCGATGAAGCGTTCGCTCAGGCTGATCCTGACTGGCTGGCGTTGATCAGCGCCGCCCGTGAATGGCTGTCCGGCCCTGTCGGGCAATTTTTGCTGGAAGAAGAACGGCGCATGCTCGAAGACGAGTTGGGTCGGTTCTTCGGCGGCTACCTGGTGCATTACGGGCCTTCGGCCCAGACCCCGCCGTCGGCACCGCAGGTCCAGCGTAACGTGCGCCTGGGCGCGCCGTTGCCCGGGGTGGAGATCGTCTGCGAGGAGCAGGCCTGGCCCTTGAGCGAACATGCCGCCGACGTCGTGGTCTTGCAGCACGGCCTGGACTTCTGCCTGTCGCCCCATGGCTTGCTGCGTGAAGCCGCCAGCAGCGTGCGTCCTGGTGGCCATCTGTTGATCGTCGGTATCAATCCCTGGAGCAGTTGGGGGTTGCGTCACGTGTTCGCCCACGACGCCTTGCGCCAGGCCCGCTGCATCTCGGCCTCGAGGGTCGGCGATTGGCTCAACCTGCTGGGCTTCGCGCTGGAGAAACGCCGCTTCGGGTGCTATCGTCCGCCGCTTGCCTCGCCCAAGTGGCAGGCGCGCCTGGCTGGGTGGGAGCGCAAGGCTGGTGACTGGCAACTGTCCGGCGGCGGTTTCTATCTATTGGTGGCGCGCAAGATTGCGGTCGGGCTGCGCCCGGTACGCCAGGCGCGACGCGAGCCGATGGGCAAGCTGATTCCCTTGCCGATGGCCAAGGTCAATCGTCGCCACATCGAGCCGTAACCTTTTCGATGGTTCTTGCCGGCATTGGGCTGCGGGTGTTGTCGGGCCCGATCGGCGGGTCTTCGCATTTTTTTTCTGGATAGATTGGCATGAGCGATAGCGTAGAACTCTTCACTGATGGCGCCTGCAAGGGCAACCCCGGTCCGGGTGGCTGGGGCGCGTTGCTGGTGTGCAAGGGCGTGGAGAAGGAACTCTGGGGCGGCGAAGCCAATACCACCAACAATCGCATGGAACTGATGGGCGCGATCCGTGGCCTGGAAGAACTCAAGCGGCCTTGCGATGTGCTGCTGGTGACCGACTCGCAGTACGTCATGAAAGGCATCAACGAGTGGATGGCCAACTGGAAGAAACGCGGCTGGAAGACGGCGGCGAAGGAGCCGGTGAAAAACGCCGACCTGTGGAAATTGCTGGATGAGCAGGTCAATCGCCACAACGTCACCTGGAAATGGGTGCGCGGCCACATCGGCCACCACGGCAATGAACGGGCTGATCAGTTGGCCAATCGTGGGGTGGATGAGGTGCGGGGTTACAAGCAGGCTTGATTCTCGGTTGCGCCCCTGTGGCCCGGGCACTTGTGTGGGAGCAAAGCTTGCTCGCGACACAGGCGCCCTGGTTTTCCTGAAAGACCGCATGATCTTTATCGCGAGCAAGCTTTGCTCCCACAGTGTTTGCTCTCGTTCATCACTTGCTTCCAGGAGCCTGGCTCCCAGGTAAATCCCCTTGCGACAAGAGCGTGTTAAGATCCGCGCTTTTGCAAGACTGCCCGTTGAGAGCTGAACACTGATGGCCAACAGATCTGTAGTACTGGATACCGAAACCACCGGCATGCCGGTGACCGATGGTCACCGGATTATTGAAATCGGTTGTGTCGAGCTGATCGGTCGGCGCCTGACCGGTCGCCATTTCCACGTTTACCTGCAACCGGATCGTGAAAGTGACGAGGGCGCCATTGGCGTGCACGGCATTACCAACGAATTCCTGGTGGGCAAGCCGCGTTTCGCCGAAGTGGCCGATGAGTTCTTCGAATTCATCCAGGGCGCGCAGTTGATCATCCACAACGCGGCGTTCGACGTTGGGTTCATCAACAACGAATTTGCCCTGATGGGCCAGCACGACCGGGCTGACATTACCCAGCACTGCACCATCCTCGATACCCTGATGATGGCCCGGGAGCGTCACCCGGGGCAGCGCAACAGCCTCGATGCCTTGTGCAAGCGCTACGGTGTCGACAACTCCGGCCGTGAACTGCACGGCGCCTTGCTCGACTCCGAGATCCTGGCCGACGTCTACCTGACCATGACCGGTGGCCAGACCAGCCTGTCCCTGGCCGGCAACGCCTCGGACGGCAATGGTACTGGCGAAGGCTCCGGCAACCAGGCCACGGAAATCCGCCGTTTGCCCGCTGACCGTCAGCCAGCGCGGATCATCCGTGCCAGCGAAAGCGACCTGGCCGAACATGCCGCGCGTCTGGAAGCCATCGCCAAGTCCGCAGGTGCTCCGGCATTGTGGACGCAGTTGGCCGAGGCGCAGGCCGCGGCGAACTGATGAACCCCTGTGGGAGCGGGCTTGCTCGCGAAGGTGTCGGTACGCTCAGCACACATGCAAGCTGACCCACCGCTTTCGTGAGCAAGCCCGCTCCTACTAAAGGATGCCACCAACCAATTGTTCATTTCTCGCCACAATCGCCACGACCTTCTAACCTGAGGTAACGGGCAGGCTATGGATCCCGCTTGATGTGTGAAGACTTGAAAGGCAAGGGCAATGGATGGCAATACGCCGTTGGTTGCCTCAAGGAATGAGGACCTTCCCCAGTATGCAACCGGTCATGAATCCCAAGCACCCGGGGTTGTCGGTGCGCGTTGTCGATGATGGCTTCGCCGCCTATATATGGGGCAGTGATTTCAGTTTCGAAGTCAGCGACTACGGTACGGCGCAGATAGGTCGGCCCGTGAGCCAGTGGTCGGTGACGCCCATCGTTCCCTATCGCAAGTGCTACGGCATCGATCCCGAAGAGTTCAGCAGCTTTCGCGATGCCCCGGACAGCGAGATCTTCATGGCCTATCTCGACGATCAACCGGTGGGGCATCTGGTGGTCAGTACCAACTGGAACGGTTTCGCCCACATCGACGAACTGGCGGTGCATGCTCCGGCCCGTCGCCACGGGGTGGCCAAGGCGCTGCTCGATGTCGCGCACTTCTGGAGCCGCAAGAAAAAACTGCCGGGGATCATGCTGGAAACCCAGAACAACAACCTGGGGGCCTGCCGGCTCTATGAGCGCTGCGGTTATGTGCTCGGCGGCATCGATCACTTGCGCTATCGCGGCATTGACCGACATACCGCTGAAGTGGCGTTGTTCTGGTATCGGCTGTTCGACGATCCGTTGGGCATGTCGATCAGTGGCCCAGCAACGCCTCGGCTTGTTCCGTAACCCGTTCCAGCAGCGATTGAACGGCGGGCGAGGGCGTCGTGCCGTTCAGGCTCAGGGCATAGAGACCAATCGGGATAGCGGGCGACACCGGGCAGACGTCCAGGCCGCCGTCCTTGGCGCCCGAGGCGGTGAAAGGGTCGACGATGGCAAGGCCTTCGCCGGCCTCGACCATGGCGCGCATCATCTGATGTGTCTGTACGCGAATCTGGATCACCGGTGCCGGGCGTAGCGCCGCCAGTTTATGCTCGAACGCCGGGCTTAGCGGGTCATGGCCATCGAGCCCCACCAACGACTGGCCTGCCAGATCCTGTAGCGAAACGTATTTCTGCCGCGGTTGCAGCCAGCCGTGGGGCGCCAGCAATTGCAGTTTGCCCTGGGCGATCATCTGGCAATGGATGTCGGGGTGTTCAGGGTCGTGCAGGCTCAGTCCAAGGTCGGCTTCACGCAATAGCAAGCTGTGGACGATGTCGCGGGTCGGTTGGCTGAGCAGGGTGCAAGGCGCATCCGGATGACGTCGACGCAGGGCGGCGATGCTCTGGGGTAATAATTGTTGGGCCAGCGGCGGGGTGCAGATGATACGCAGAGGGGGTGCCTGATAGTGCTTCAGGCTGCTGGCCAGCCGCAGCACCGGCTCGAGGGTGTCGTACACCCGCGTGATGCCGTCACGCAGCTCAAGGGTTTCCCGGGTGGCCTGCAAGCGCCCGCGCACGCTGGCAAACAGCATGAAGCCCAGTTGGGCCTCGGCGTCGCGCAGGATCGCCTCGACCTCCGTCACCGGCAGTTGCAGCCATTCGGCCGCCGTGCCGAGGTGACCGGTCTGCAGCAGCGCCTGGATCACTTCGATGTGGCGTAAACGCATGCAAGAAGTCCATGTTCGGCGGGTGAGCCATTGAATGGCTGAATCCTAACCCAAGTCCGGGCATGACTTCTGCTCATAACAACCGTTTATAAGGCGATTTGCGTTTCAGTGGGCGTTTGAGCTTGCAGCGGCGTTTCCGGCTCGCGCGTCAGTTCGATTTGCGACTGCACCAGCACGAATTTTCCGTCGTCGAGTTTGTTGACGCGATCACCGATCGCCAACTTATAGGTAGTGACAGGCTCCTTGCCATTTCCGTCGGGCGACGGGGTCGATTCCTGGAACTCATGCACCGAATAGACGCGACCTTCGGCGTCCCGCGCATGAAATTGTCCGACAAGTACTGCTGCCATTGCTTAGAACCTCTGGAAATAGATCACTCGATTTGCGGTTCTGTAGACCCCGGTCAAGCGCGGTAAGTTTTCCTACATGAAAAAAATAGTCCAGCCGGCGGGTTTTCGTCTCTCCACTGGTCCAATTGTGATGCCGATCATCTATAACTACAGGCTCCTTTGAGCCGACAGTCGAGAAGCCTCTCATGAGTAATGTCTACACAGTGGCCGTTTTAGTGGGCAGCCTGCGCAAGGCATCGATCAACCGCAAGGTAGCACTGGCGCTGGCGGAGCTGGCACCGGCCAATCTGAAACTGAACATCGTTGAAATCGGCGAGTTGCCGCTTTATAACGAAGACATTGACGTAACGCCGCCGGCAGCCTACACCACATTCCGTCAACAGGTGGGCGCGGCTGATGCTTTGTTGTTCGTTACGCCTGAGTACAACCGCTCGGTGCCGGCACCGTTGAAAAATGCCATCGACGTCGGTTCGCGTCCCTACGGCCAGAGTTGCCTGAGTGGCAAGCCGGGTGCGGTGATCAGTGCTTCGCCGGGTGCCATCGGCGGTTTCGGTGCCAACCATCATTTGCGCCAGTCGCTGGTATTCCTCGACGTTCCCTGCATGCAGCAGCCGGAAGCCTACCTGAGCGGTGCCGGGACGGCGTTTGACGAGGCGGGTAAGCTGTCGGAGTCGGTACGGCCTTTCCTGCAAACGTTCATCAATGCCTATGGCAAGTGGGTCGAGCAACACAAGAAGGTTTGATGCCCCGAGATTTCAGGTAAACCCTGTGGCGAGGGAGCTTGCTCCCGCTCGGTTGCGCAGCAACCGCTCCAGGGCCTGCTTCGCAGTCCAGCGGGAGCAAGCTCCCTCGCCACAAGTGCGCCCCCCTTCAATCCGCGCTTTACTGAATATTCGAATCTCCATATATTCGCCCTTCGCTCATCCAGGCTTTCCGTCGCCATGTCCGATTCCCATAACCCCGTCGATGTCTTCAAGGCCCTGGCCGATGACACTCGTACGCGCATTGCGCTGTTGCTGGCCCGCGAAGGCGAGTTATGTGTCTGCGAGCTCACCGCCGCGCTGGGCCTGAGCCAGCCGAAGATCTCCCGGCACCTGGCGCAGCTGCGCAGCGCTGGCCTGCTCAGCGATCGGCGCCAAGGGCAATGGGTCTACTACCGTCTGCATCCGCAGTTGCCGTCCTGGGTCAGCACCTTGCTGGAGCAGGCGTTGGCCGCCAACACGGCATGGCTGATGGCCGATGTCGAGCGTTTGGTTGCCATGGTTGATCGTCCGGTGGCGCGTTGCTGCTGATTTCCTCTTTTCAAACCTTCTTTCAAGGCTGTTGCGCATGCTCATCGCGTCGTTGATTTTCCTGCTGACCATTACGCTGGTGATCTGGCAGCCCAGGGGGCTTGGCGTTGGCTGGAGCGCGACGCTCGGCGCGTTGCTGGCCCTGTTGAGCGGGGTGGTGCAGGTCGGTGACATTGCGCTGGTCTGGCAGATTATCTGGAACGCCACCGGGACCTTTGTCGCGCTGATCATCATCAGCCTGCTGCTGGACGAGGCCGGCTTCTTCGCCTGGGCGGCCTTGCATGTGGCCCGTTGGGGGAAGGGCAGTGGGCGCAAGCTGTTTGCGTTCATGGTGCTGCTGGGGGCGCTGGTGTCGGCGCTGTTTGCCAATGACGGAGCGGCGCTGATTCTGACACCCATCGTGATTTCGATGTTGCTGGCGTTGCGTTTTTCCCCGGCGGCGACCCTGGCGTTCGTGATGGGGGCTGGTTTCATTGCCGACACCGCGAGCCTGCCCTTGGTGGTGTCGAACCTGGTGAACATTGTCTCGGCGGATTTCTTCGGCATCGGTTTCAACCGCTACGCGGCGGTCATGGTGCCGGTGAACCTGGTCAGCGTCGCGGCGAGCCTGGCGATACTGCTGTGGCTGTTTCGTCGCGACATCCCGCGTGACTACGATCCGCATCAACTGGACGATCCGGCGACGGCGATCCACGACAAGGCGACGTTTTATGCCGGTTGGGTGGTGTTGGTGATCCTGTTGTTGGGCTGCTTTGCCCTGGAGCCGCTGGGGATTCCCATCAGTGCGATCTCCGCGGTCTGTGCGGCGTTGCTGCTGGCAGTCGCGGCCCGCGGTCACAAGATTTCCACCCGCAAGGCGATGAAGGAAGCGCCCTGGCAGATCGTGATTTTCTCCCTCGGTATGTACCTGGTGGTCTATGGCCTGCGCAACGCCGGGCTGACCGGCTACCTGGCCCACTGGCTCGACGGTTTCGCCGAATATGGCGTGTGGGGTGCGGCGATGGGCACCGGCGTGCTGACGGCGTTGCTCTCGTCGGTGATGAACAATTTGCCGACGGTGCTGATCGGTGCCTTGTCCATCGATGCCAGCCAGGCCACCGGGGTGGTGAAGGAGGCGATGATCTACGCCAACGTCATCGGCAGCGACCTGGGCCCGAAAATCACACCGATTGGCAGCCTGGCGACGTTGCTGTGGCTGCATGTGCTGGAGCGCAAGAATATCCGGATCGGCTGGGGGTATTACTTCAAGGTCGGGATCGTGCTGACCGTGCCGGTGTTGCTGGTGACGTTGGCGGCGTTGGCTTTGCGGTTGTCCATCTGAACCGAGTTGGCTGCATCGCGAGCAGGCTCGCTCCCACAGTGGATTGTGTTGTTTACAGCTTCGATGATCTGCACATAACCCTGTAGGAGCGAGCCTGCTCGCGATGAAGCCCTGAAAGGCGCCACAAAACTCATCCGGTACCCGGCACATTCGGCCAAAGATCGGCCACCAGGAATACCCGCTCGGCTTCCTCCCACTCCCCCTCGGCATTTTCAGTCAGGCGCACCATCAGCTGCGCCGGCGCCATGGGCTCGAGGGCCATTCGCCAGGCTTCCAGTTGCGAGGTGTCCCAGGTCTGCTCCGCCGGATAGTGGGCCGGGGCCAGCCAGGCGGCGCGGGGCAGGGGTTGCCAGCGCCCTGGTGGACGTTGGTCGACGAATGCTGGCCAATCACGCTGATGCAGCCAACTGCCCCGTAAATGCCGAGGGTGCGCACCGGTTGGCGGGTCGGCCCGGCCCGGCCAGGGATAAAGCAGGTAGCCGCCGAGCCAGAGCTCGGAGCGAAACGACTCGAGGCCGGCCGGTTCAATGCCCAAGGTCGCCAAGGCCTCACGGCTTTCCGGGCGCGCCGAGATCGGCAGTTGGTGTTCGCGCAGATGCGCCAGTTTACGGTCGAGCCGGTCGTGACAGCCCGGCCCGAGCCACTGCGCGGCGTCCCGGCCATTGCCGTCCTGCGGCCCGAGGTACAACTTGATGGCCAGCTCCAGGTGGTGGATGCCGTCGCGATCGCGCAGCAGCAGGTCCAGTTCGCCCAGCGTATGGCCTTCGCGCCGGATCGGCAGATTCGCGGCGATCAATTCGATGCCCGGGGCATGCTGCACGGCAAACTGCCAGAGCCTTTCGTAATACAGGCCCAGGCGTCGTGTCCGCCCTTGGGACAGGCAGTGCAGCAATGGGTAGCTGTCGCGGTCCAATTGCCGCAGCCAGTGTTCCAGTCGATGGGGATCCTGCACCCAGTCACTGCCGGCCAGGGGATGGCGCTGGGGCCAGGGCGTGTCGATGAGCATCGGCGGGGCGATGATCGCCCACGCGAGGTCGCGCACTTCGGGATGGCGTAGGCGGCGGGGCAAGTCCAGCAATTCAGGGAACAGGATCATTTTGCGAGCATAGCCTGTGGCAAGGCTTAAAGAATTTTGTCTATGGAGCGCTTTCGCCCATAATCGTGGTTTTCGCCCGCCGCAGACCCTCGCAGGAGCCTCATGGAGCAATTTCGCAATATCGGCATCATCGGTCGCCTGGGCAGTTCGCAGGTGTTGGACACCGTTCGCCGTCTCAAACGTTTCCTCCTGGAGCGGCACCTGCATGTGATCCTCGAAGATACCATCGCCGAAGTGTTGCCGGGCCATGGCCTGCAGACCTCGTCGCGCAAGATGCTCGGCGAAGTCTGCGACATGGTGATCGTGGTTGGCGGCGACGGCAGCCTGCTGGGGGCCGCCCGGGCCTTGGCGCGGCACAATATCCCGGTGCTGGGGATCAACCGCGGCAGCCTGGGGTTCCTCACCGATATCCGCCCTGACGAGCTGGAGACCAAGGTCGCCGAGGTGCTGGACGGCCATTACCTGGTGGAAAACCGCTTCCTGCTGCAAGCCGAGGTCCGCCGTCACGCCGAGGCCATCGGCCAGGGCGATGCCCTCAATGACGTGGTGCTGCACCCCGGCAAATCCACGCGCATGATCGAATTCGAACTGTACATCGACGGTCAGTTCGTCTGCAGCCAGAAGGCCGACGGCCTGATCGTCGCGACCCCGACCGGTTCCACGGCTTACGCGCTTTCAGCCGGCGGGCCGATCATGCACCCCAAGCTCGACGCTATTGTGATCGTGCCCATGTACCCCCATACCTTGTCTGGGCGACCGATTGTGGTCGATGGCAACAGTGAGCTGAAAATCGTCGTGTCCAAGGATATGCAGATCTACCCGCAAGTGTCTTGTGACGGCCAGAACCATTTCACCTGCGCGCCGGGTGACACCATCACCGTCAGCAAGAAAGCGCAGAAGCTGCGCCTGATCCATCCGCTGGATCACAATTACTACGAAGTCTGCCGGACCAAGCTTGGCTGGGGCAGTCGGTTGGGGGGTGGAGGCGACTGATGCTCGATCCTGCGCGCAGTTACGATTTGATCGGTGACGTGCACGGATGCGCCCTGACCCTGGAACACCTGCTGGACCGACTCGGTTACCACAAGCAGGGCGGGGTCTGGCGACATCCGTCGCGCATGGCCGTGTTCCTGGGGGACATCATCGACCGTGGCCCGCGGATTCGTGAAGCGCTGCACATCGTCCATGACATGGTCGTGGCCGGTCAGGCGCTGTGCATCATGGGTAACCACGAGTTCAATGCCCTGGGCTGGAGCACACCGGCCTTGCCCGGCAGCGGCCAGCGCTACGTGCGTGAACACACGCCGCGTCACGCCCGCTTGCTCCACGAGACCCTGACCCAGTTCGAGCAGCATCCCGGTGATTGGCACGACTTCCTCGAATGGTTCTATGACCTGCCGCTGTTTGTCGATGCCGGTCGGTTCCGGGTGGTGCATGCCTGTTGGGATGCGGGCCTGATCGAACCGTTGCGTGGGCTGTTCCCGGACGGTTGTGTCGACGAGCATTTCCTCCAGGCCTCGGCGCAACCGGGCAGTTTTGCCTGCACGGTGTTCGATCGTTTGCTGCGCGGCACCGACATGCGCCTGCCCCATGGCCTGACGCTGACCGGTGGCGATGGCCTGACCCGTTCGTTTTTCCGCACCAAGTTCTGGGAAGACAACCCGCAGACCTACGGCGACATCGTGTTCCAGCCCGACGCCTTGCCGGAGCCGGTGGCCCGTACGCCGCTGTCGCCGGATGAAAAAAACAACCTGTTGCGCTATGGCGCCCATGAACCCTTGCTGTTCGTCGGCCACTATTGGCGCAGCGGTAAACCCGCGCCGATTCGCCCGAACCTGGCCTGCCTGGATTACAGTGCGGTGCTCTACGGCAAACTGGTTGCTTATCGCCTGGACCAGGAAACCCGTCTGGACCCGCACAAGTTTGTCTGGGTCGATGTCGAGCGGCCGGAGGTGGTGCAGTGAGACTGTCTGTCACGCGAACGCATTTTTTGAGGAAGTGCCATGGATGATTCGACGTTCGACCAACTGGAGGCCGCGCTCCTGGCTGCCCCCGGTAACGTCGCGCTGCTGACACTGTTGCTCGACGCCAGTGTCGAGCGCAGCGAGTACGAGCGCGGGCTTGGGTTGTTGCCTGCCGATCTTGAGCAATGGAGCGATGCCCAGGCCTTGAAAATGGCCGCGGCCAGGTTATGTATCGCCGCGAGCCAGGCGCAACGGGCCCTCGGCCTGATTGAAGGCAACGAGCCTGCCGCGCGGATGCTCAGGGCGCGCGCCTTCGCAGCCCTTGAGCAGATGAAGGAAGCCCAGGTGGAATACCGTGCCGCGGTAGACGCCAACCCGGCCCTGGAAGACATGGCGCTATGGCGTCGCTTGAACGTATCCGTGACCGACTTTTCCGCTGCGCAAGGGCGTCCGCGCTTGCGCGTGATCTCCAATGACAACACCGACCAGACCGAGGTCCGGCGCCTGTTGGTGCCGGAAAAGGAAGCCCTGTCCTTCGATGACATCGGTGGCCTGGACGAGCTGAAGAAAACCATTCACAAGAAAATCATCCTGCCTTACCAGAAGCCCGGCCTGTTCCAGCGCTTTCGCAAGCGGGTCGGCGGGGGCGTGTTGCTCTATGGGCCTCCGGGATGTGGCAAGACCATGCTGGCCCGGGCCACGGCCGGGGAGTGCAAGGCGACGTTCTTCAACGTGGCCATTTCCGATGTCCTGGACATGTACATCGGCGAATCCGAGCGCAAGTTGCACGCGCTGTTCGAACAGGCCCGTGCCCAGGCTCCGGCGGTAATGTTTTTCGATGAAGTCGAGGCCTTGGGCGGCAAGCGTTCCAACACCCGGGACTCGACCTCTTCGAAGCTGGTCAGCCAGTTCCTGTCCGAGATGGACGGTTTTACCAAGGACAACCACGGCGTACTGATCCTCGCCGCGACCAACGTGCCTTGGTCGGTGGACTCGGCCTTCAGGCGCCCGGGGCGTTTTGACCGGGTGTTGTTCGTGCCGCCACCCGACCGGCCAGCCAGGGAAGCCATGCTCAAGCTGATGATGGAAGGTCGTCCGACGGCCGAGGACATCGACTTTGCCTTCCTGGCGAAAAACACCTCGGGCTTTTCCGGTGCAGACCTGGGTGAGTTGGTGGAAACCGCCGCTGACGAAGCGATCGAAGAGTCCATCAGCGGCGCGAGCGAGCAACCGATCTGCGACCGGCATTTCAAGCAGGCGCTCAAGGAAGTGCGGGCAACCACCCTGGAATGGCTGACCACGGCGCGCAACTACGCGCGCTATGCCAATGAAGGCAACCAGTACGACGAAGTGCTGGCCTTCCTCGACAAACACGGGAAGGGTCGCTGATGGCGCAGTACGGTGGTTATCGCATTGAGGACGAGCCACGTCCGGGCGCCCTGGCCAAGTGGGCCGTCTCGCCTTTCTGGCCGCTGCTGGGGCTGATGTTGGGGGGCGCCTGGCTCGGCTTGCCGTGGTTTGTCTTCAACGCCATCGCGGTGGGCAGCCCGACCCGGGTGCGTGAATGGTTGCTGGCCGGCCTTTGCCTGGTGGGCAGCCTGCTCATCGGTTTGGGATTGCTGCAATTGGTAGAGGCGGGGTACATCCAGAGCCAGGCGCAGATTCAGTACGCCTTGTTGACCTTGGTGGTGTGGAAGCTTGCCATCGGCTATCTGCTGTTCATGCAGCAGAACGCGACCATCGAGATCTACCAATACTACGGTGGCGTGCTGAACCGCTTCGGTTTGCCAGTGGTGTTGATTGGCGCGTTCGTGCTCAAGGGCATGGTCATCAAGTGGGTGCCTGCCACTCTCTGGTATCTGGTGGTGAGCTGATGAATACCGATTATCTGCTGCAACTGGCGTATCAACGCTTGCAGGCCGACCATTACGACGGTGCCATCGACGCGCTGCGCCAATTGCTGGCGAGCGATCCGGACTCGGCCGAAGCCCATGCGTTGCTGGCGGTGTGCCTGATCAATCTGCGCCGCGTGCATGCCGCCAGGCGCGAGGTGCAGTTGGCGCTGCTGGCCGATGCACAGTTGCCGCTCGCCCATTACGCTGCCGCCCAGGTTGCCATTGCCTTGCGCAAGTTCAAGCTGGCCCAGGAACACTTGACCCAGTTACTGGATATGGAACCGCTCAATCCGGTCAACTACCGCACGCTGGCCGACCTTTACCAGTTGACCGGCCGCCTGGAACAAAGCCGCGAACCATTGGAAAAAGCCCTGGAACTGGCCCCCGACGATGCGTCCAACCTGGTGGCCATGGCCCAGTTTTATCGTGCCAGCGGCCAGTGGGGGCAAGCGCATCAGTTCGCCCGCCAGGCCTTGCAGGCCGAGCCAGGGCATACCGGGGCCGTGGTGGTACTCGGGCACCTGCTATTGCGCGAAGGTGACGTCGAGGGCGCGCGCGAGCACGCGATCTGGGCCTTGCAGGAAAACGCCAATGACCGGGCCGCGCTGCACTTGCTGACTGCCGTCAAGGCTCGCAGCAGTCTGTTTCTGGGAACATGGTGGCGATTCAACAGTTGGATGAGCGAGCGCAGCGCCAGTCGAGCCATCGTGGTGTTGTTGCTCATGTTCGTGGTCTATCGGGTGGTGGTCATCACCCTGACGGCCCAGGGCTACCCGCAGGTGGCCCAGGTGATTGATTGGCTATGGCTGGGGTTTGCCGCGTACACCTTTGCCGCGCCACAGATATTCAGGCACTCCCTGGAAAAAGAGCTGGCCCAGGTCAAGCTGTCCAGGGAATTCTAAATAGCGGGTGTCCAGACGGCGGTCAGTCGTGCTTTGCCTTGGAACCCGCGACATTATTGGAGATTGCTTAACATGTCGTCTTTTGCAGAAATGATCGAGAACATCACCCCTGACATCTACCAAAGCCTGAAACTGGCGGTGGAAATCGGTAAATGGGCCGATGGCAACAAGCTCACCGCCGAGCAGCGCGAGTTGTCGCTGCAAGCGATGATCGCCTGGGAGATCCAGAACCTGCCCGAAGACGAGCGCACCGGCTACATGGGCCCGCAGGAGTGCCAGTCGAAGTCGACCACCGTCCCGAATATCCTGTTCAAGTCGGACGCCATCCATTGATCGAGATTGGCCGCGGTGCAATCAGCAAGATGTCGGCGCGCCTTGACGGGCCGACTGTTCAATACGCCTTTCGCCTGGGCGATGCCGAGGTGCCGGTCAACCCGTTGATTGGCACCTCGGTGCGCCTGGAGTACCTCGGTGCGATCCACTGCACCCACTGTGGACGCCGGACCAAAACCAGCTTCAGCCAGGGTTATTGCTACCCTTGCATGACCAAGCTGGCCCAGTGCGACCTGTGCATCATGAGCCCCGAACGCTGCCATTTCGAGGCGGGCACCTGTCGCGATCCGGCCTGGGGCGAGCAGTTCTGCATGACCGATCATGTGGTCTACCTGGCCAATTCTTCGGGCGTGAAGGTCGGCATTACCCGTGCCACGCAATTGCCGACCCGCTGGCTGGACCAGGGCGCCAGCCAGGCGCTGCCGATCCTGCGGGTCGCCACGCGTCAGCAATCGGGGTTTGTCGAAGACCTGTTCCGCAGCCAGGTGGCGGACAAGACCAACTGGCGCGCCTTGCTCAAGGGCGACGCCGTGGCGGTGGACCTGCCGGCGATCCGTGACTCGCTGTTCGAAAGCTGCGCCCAGGGATTGCAGGGTTTGCAGGAACGTTTTGGCTTACAGGCGATCCAGACCATAGCGGACGTCGAGCCTATCGAGATCCGTTATCCGGTGGAGCAATACCCGGCCAAGATCGTCAGTTTCAACCTGGACAAGAACCCGATTGCTGAAGGCACGCTGCTGGGGATCAAGGGCCAGTACCTGATTTTCGACACCGGCGTGATCAACATTCGTAAATACACGGCCTACCAGCTCGCCGTGCATCAGTAGAAGGACTCGACCCATGCGCACCGAACAACCGAAGATGATCTACCTGAAGGACTATCAGGCCCCCGAATACCTGATCGACGAGACGCACCTGACCTTCGAGTTGTTCGAGGACCACAGCTTGGTCCATGCGCAACTGGTGATGCGCCGCAACCCCGAGCGCGGGGCCGGGCTGCCACCGCTGGTGCTCGATGGCCAGCACCTGGAACTGGTTTCGCTCAAGCTCGATGACGCCGACCTGGGGCAGGGCGACTACCAGTTGGACGACAGTCACCTGACCCTGCAGCCCAAGGCCCAGGCCTTCACGGTCGATACTACCGTCAGGATTCACCCGGAAACCAACACCGCCCTGGAAGGCCTGTACAAATCCGGCAGCATGTTTTGCACCCAGTGCGAGGCCGAAGGTTTCCGCAAGATCACCTATTACCTCGACCGCCCGGACGTGATGAGCAAGTTCACCACCACCGTGGTGGCCGAGCAGCACAGCTATCCGGTGCTGCTGTCCAACGGCAACCCGATTGCCAGCGGTCCTGGCGAAGACGGCCGCCATTGGGCGACCTGGGAAGACCCGTTCAAGAAGCCTGCCTACCTGTTTGCCCTGGTGGCCGGTGACTTGTGGTGCGTCGAAGACACCTTCACCACCATGAGCGAGCGCACCGTGGCCCTGCGCATCTATGTCGAGCCGGAAAACATCGACAAATGCCAGCACGCCATGACCAGCCTGAAGAAGTCGATGCGCTGGGACGAGGAAGTGTACGGGCGTGAATACGACCTGGACATCTTCATGATCGTTGCGGTCAACGATTTCAACATGGGAGCCATGGAGAACAAGGGCCTCAATATCTTCAACTCCAGCGCCGTGCTGGCCCGCGCCGAAACCGCCACCGATGCCGCGCACCAGCGGGTCGAGGCGATCGTCGCCCACGAATACTTCCACAACTGGTCGGGCAACCGCGTGACCTGCCGCGACTGGTTCCAGCTGTCGCTCAAGGAAGGTTTCACGGTGTTCCGCGATGCCGGGTTCTCGGCCGACATGAACTCCGCCACCGTCAAGCGTATCCAGGACGTGGCCTACCTGCGCACCCACCAGTTCGCCGAGGACGCCGGCCCCATGGCCCACCCGGTGCGTCCAGACAGCTTCATCGAGATCTCCAACTTCTACACCCTGACCGTGTACGAAAAGGGCTCGGAAGTGGTCGGCATGATCCACACCCTGCTAGGGCCTGAGGGTTTCCGCAAGGGCAGTGATCTGTATTTCGAACGCCATGATGGCCAGGCCGTGACCTGCGATGATTTCATCAAGGCCATGGAAGATGCCAATGGCGTCGACTTGACTCAGTTCAAGCGCTGGTACAGCCAGGCCGGTACGCCACGGCTGGCGGTGAGCGAGTCCTACGACGTTACGGCCAAGACTTACAGCCTGACCTTCAGCCAGAGCTGCCCGCCGACCCCGGACAAGCAGGAAAAGCTGCCGTTCGTGATTCCCGTCGAACTGGGCCTGCTCGACAGCAAGGGCGCCGAAATCCCGTTGCGCCTGGCCGGTGAAGCCGCGGCGAGCGGCACGTCCCGGGTGATCTCGGTGACCGAAGCCGAGCAGACCTTCACCTTTGTCGACATCGCCGAACAACCTTTGCCATCGTTGCTGCGTGGTTTCTCGGCACCGGTGAAACTGAGCTTCCCGTACAACCGCGACCAACTGATGTTCCTGATGCAGCACGACAGCGACGGTTTCAACCGCTGGGATGCCGGCCAGCAATTGTCGGTGCAGGTGTTGCAGGAACTGATCGCCCAGCATCAGCAGGGCACCAGCCTGTCGTTGGATCCGCGTCTGGTCAGCGCCTTGCGCACGGTACTGTCGGACGAATCCCTGGATCAGGCCATGGTCGCGGAAATGCTCTCGCTGCCGAGTGAAGCCTATCTGACGGAAATCAGCGAAGTGGCCGACGTCGAGGCGATCCATGCCGCTCGCGAGTTCGCCCGCCAGCAATTGGCCGATAACCTGTTCGAAGCCCTGTGGCTGCGCTATGAAGCCAACCGCGACCTGTCGAAACGCACGCCATATGTGGCCGAGGCCGAGCATTTCGCCCGTCGCGCATTGCAGAACATCGCATTGTCGTACCTGATGCTTACCGACAAGCCCGAGGTGCTGAGCGCGACCCTGGAGCAGTTCGATACCGCCGATAACATGACCGAGCGCCTGACCGCGCTGGCAGTGCTGGTCAATTCGCCGTTCGAAGCCGAGAAGGCCAAGGCTCTGGAAGTGTTCGCGGAAAACTTCAAGGGCAACCCGCTGGTCATGGACCAATGGTTCAGCGTCCAGGCCGGCAGCCCGCTGCCGGGTGGCCTGGCGCGGGTCAAGGCATTGATGGAGCACTCGGCGTTCAACATCAAGAACCCGAACAAGGTGCGGGCGCTGATCGGTGCATTCGCCGGACAGAACCTGATCAACTTCCACGCCGCCGACGGTTCGGGCTATCGCTTCCTGGCGGACCTGGTGATCCAGCTCAACGGTTTCAACCCGCAGATCGCCTCGCGGCAACTGGCGCCGCTGACCCGCTGGCGCAAATACGACAGTGCCCGCCAGGCGCTGATGAAAGCCGAGCTGGAACGTATCCTGGCGTCCGGCGCGCTCTCCGCCGATGTGTTCGAGGTGGTGAGCAAGAGCCTGGCGTGACCTTGATGCCGCGGTCTGCCTGGCGGACCGCGGTGCCTTCATCGCGAGCAGGCTCGCTCCCACAGTAGGTCTTCAGTGAACACATATTTTGTGCTCAACAGAGATCCATTGTGGGAGCGAGCCTGCTCGCGATAGCGTCAGATGCTTCACCGCTAGTTACTCAGCCATCACTCCACCGAATACTCTGCCATTCACCCCCAGCGCCAGCCCTCCCGGTTAACAAAAGATAACGTGGCGTCGATTGTCAGACCTTTCGAAAGCCCGATAGGATAGGTCAGCTTCCGAAGTGGCTCTAGATTGCAGGTTTCAGGACTATGCTCCAAGACTGGCAACGTACCAAGCCATAACAATAATAATGGGGGAAAGGTCTATGAATGAGCCTGTCATGGCTGTGGGCCGCAGCCGGCCGCCGATGCTGCGCAGGGTCGCGTTGCTGGCTTCGGCGCTCTCGCTGCTGGGCTCTGCCGTGTTATCGGCACCGGTGATGGCTGTTGCGGCGTCGACATCCGATGTCATCTATTCCGTCGAATCGGCCAAGGCCAGCAAAACCCTGATGCTCGATGTGGTCCATGCCGGCCAGCGCCTGGTGGCGGTCGGTGATCGGGGCCACATTGTCTATTCGGACGATCAGGGCAAGTCCTGGACCCAGGCCAAGGTGCCGACTCGCCAATTGCTTACCGCGGTAGTTTTCGTCGATGACAAACACGGCTGGGCCGTGGGGCACGACGCGCAGATCCTCGCCAGCGATGACGGTGGCAGCACCTGGATCAAGCAATTCGAAGACCTGACCCGTGAAGCGCCGCTACTGGATGTCTGGTTCAAGGATGCCAGTAACGGTTTCGCCGTGGGTGCCTACGGTGCGCTGCTGGAAACCACCGACGGCGGCCAGCACTGGGAAAGTGTCAGCGACCGCCTCGATAACGAAGACCAGTTCCACCTCAATGCCATCGCCGCTGTGAAAGATGCCGGACTGTTCATTGTCGGCGAGGCCGGCAGCATGTTCCGCTCCGCCGACTGGGGGCAGACCTGGGAAAAGGTCGAAGGCCCTTACGAAGGCTCGCTGTTCGGGGTCATCGGCACCGCCCAACCCTCGACGCTGCTGGCCTACGGCTTGCGCGGCAACCTTTATCGCTCCACGGACTTTGGCGGTACCTGGGAACAGGTCGAGCTCAAGGCCGCTCGGGGCGCCCTGGAGTTTGGTCTGTCAGGCGCCACGCTGTTGGCGGACGGTTCCATCGTGATTGTCGGCAACGGCGGCAGCGTGGTGCGCAGCACCGACGACGGCGTGACCTTCAGCGTGTTCAACCGTCCGGACCGGATTTCCGTGGCAGCCGTTACGGCGGCAGGCAACGGCAACCTGATCCTGGCGGGGCAAGGCGGCGTGCGTGCCACCACGTCCACCGGCGCCGAACTGAGCAAATGAGTCAGGCCTGCAAGAAGGGCATAAAAACAAGAAGGCGGAACCCATGAGCAGTCATCACCAAGACAAGGCGACGTTCCTCGAGCGCCTGATTTTCAACAACCGCCCGGCAGTGATCGTCATTTGCCTGTTGGTCAGCATTTTCCTGTTCTGGCAGGCCACGCTGATCCGGCCATCGACCAGCTTCGAAAAAATGATCCCCCTCGAGCACCCCTTCATCCAGAAGATGCTCGAACACCGCAACGACCTGGCGAACCTGGGAAATACGGTGCGCATCTCCGTGGAAGCCACCAATGGCGACATTTTCTCCAAGGAATACATGGAGACCCTGCGCCAGATCCACGACGAGGTCTTCTATATCTCCGGCGTCGACCGTTCCGGGCTCAAGTCATTGTGGAGCCCGAGCGTGCGCTGGACCGAAGTGACGGAGGAGGGCTTCGCCGGTGGCGAGGTGATCCCCCAGAGCTATAACGGCTCGGCCGACAGCCTCGATCTGCTGCGCAACAACGTGCTCAAGTCCGGCCAGGTCGGGCGCCTGGTGGCCAACGATTTCAAGTCGAGCATCATCGACATCCCGCTGCTGGAGTCCTATCCGGATCCGCAGGACCAGGGCAAATTGCTCGCCCTCGACTACCGGAAATTTTCCCACGAGCTTGAAGACAAGATCCGCAACAAGTTCGAGGCCCAGAACCCGAATGTGCAGATCCATATCGTCGGCTTCGCCAAGAAAGTCGGCGACCTGATCGACGGCCTGGTCATGGTGGTGCTGTTCTTCGGCGTGGCGTTCGTCATCACCCTGATCCTGCTGTACTGGTTCACCAACTGCATGCGCAGCACCGTGGCGGTGTTGACCACCACCCTGGTGGCGGTGGTCTGGCAACTGGGGCTGATGCACGCCGCCGGTTTCGGCCTGGATCCGTACTCGATGCTGGTGCCGTTCCTCATCTTTGCCATCGGCATTTCCCACGGCGTGCAGAAAATCAACGGCATCGCCTTGCAGTCCAGCGAGGCGGACAACGCCCTGACCGCGGCGCGGCGCACTTTCCGGCAGTTGTTCCTGCCGGGGATGATTGCGATCCTGGCGGACGCCGTGGGCTTCATCACCTTGCTGATCATCGACATCGGTGTGATCCGCGAACTGGCCATTGGCGCCTCCATCGGTGTGGCGGTGATTGTGTTCACCAACCTGATCCTGCTGCCGGTGGCGATCTCCTACGCTGGCATCAGCAAGCGCGCGGTCGAGCGCAGCAAGAAAGACGCGACCCGCGAACATCCGTTCTGGCGCATGCTGTCGAACTTCGCCAGCGCCAAGGTCGCGCCGGTGTCCATTGCCCTGGCGGTGATCGCCTTTGGCGGTGGCCTCTGGTACAGCCAGAACCTGAAGATCGGTGACCTCGACCAGGGCGCGCCGGAACTGCGTCCAGACTCGCGCTACAACCAGGACAACAACTTCATCATCAGCAATTACTCCACCAGCTCCGATGTGCTGGTGGTGATGGTCAAGACCAAGGCCGAAGGCTGCTCGCGTTATGAAGCCATGGCGCCCATCGACGAGCTGATGTGGAAGATGCAGAACACCGAGGGCGTGCAGTCGGCGATTTCCCTGGTGACCGTGTCCAAGCAGATGATCAAGGGCATGAACGAGGGCAACCTGAAATGGGAAACCCTGTCGCGCAACCCTGACGTGCTGAACAACTCCATCGCCCGGGCCGATGGCCTGTACAACAACAGCTGTTCGTTGGCGCCGGTGCTGGTGTTCCTCAACGACCACAAGGCCGAGACCCTGGATCGCGCGGTGAAGGCCGTGCAGGACTTCGCCAAGGAAAACAACCGTGACGGGTTGGAGTTCATCCTCGCCGCCGGTAACGCCGGCATCGAAGCGGCCACCAACGAAGTGATCAAGGAATCGGAACTGACCATCCTGATCCTGGTGTACATCTGCGTGGCGACCATGTGCATGATCACCTTCCGCTCCTGGGCGGCGACGCTGTGCATCGTGCTGCCGCTGGTACTGACCTCTGTACTGGGCAACGCCCTGATGGCCTTCATGGGCATTGGCGTGAAGGTCGCGACCTTGCCGGTGGTCGCCCTCGGCGTGGGGATTGGCGTGGACTACGGGATCTACATCTACAGCCGCCTGGAGAGCTTCCTGCGCGCCGGATTGCCGTTGCAGGAGGCCTACTACCAGACCCTGAAGTCCACCGGTAAAGCCGTATTGTTCACCGGCCTGTGCCTGGCCATCGGCGTGTGCACCTGGATCTTCTCGGCCATCAAATTCCAGGCCGACATGGGCTTGATGCTGACGTTCATGTTGCTGTGGAACATGTTCGGTGCGCTGTGGCTGCTGCCGGCGCTGGCACGGTTCCTGATCAAGCCGGAGAAGCTGGCGGGGCAGAAGGGTAATTCGTTGTTTGCACATTGATCGAGGGCGAACCTGTCCAGTACAGCCCTAGTGGCGAACCCATGTGGGAGCGAGCGTGCTCGCGATAGCGGTGTGACAGTCAATGAAGGTGTTGAATGTCCGTCCGCCATCGCGAGCAAGCTCGCTCCCACAGGTTTTCTAGTGACCCACAGACTGATCATTCCAGCCAATCTGAGGTGTGCCACGTCGGATGGTTGCCAGGGGGGTATCAGGAAGGATCGGCGCCCAGCACCACATTCAGCGCGCTACGGGCATCGTCCAACTGCACTAGGGTGGCATGGCGGGCGCCGAGGGCATCGCGGTTTTCGATGGCGGTGAGGATCGCCTTGTGCCGCGGCATCGCCAACTCGTGCAGGTTGGGCCGCTGGTTGGAGTGCTTGAGCGCTTCGGCGATGGCCACCGACAACATGTTGCACAGGTTAGCGAGTAGATCGTTGTGGGTGGCGTCGGCGATGCGGCTGTGGAAGTCCAGGTCCGGTTGCAGCACGGCCTCGGGGGTCGGTGCCGCTTCCATGCGCTGGTAGGCTTCGCGGATGGCGGCGATGTCGCTGTCGGTCGCGAATTGCGCAGCGAGGGCGGCAGCGGCCGGCTCGATGATACTGCGCACGCTGGTCAGCAAACCGAAGAATTCGTTTTGCGGGCTGCTCTGCATCAGCCAGTGCAGCACGTCAGGGTCGAGCATGTGCCATTCCCGGCGGGCCTTGACCACCGTGCCCACGCGCGGGCGCGAATACACCAGGCCCTTGGCGACGAGCACCCGTGTGGCTTCGCGCAGCACCGGGCGGCTGACCGCATACTCTTCGCACAACAAGGCTTCGGCGGGCAGTTTGTCATCCGGTTTGAAACGCCCGGAGACGATCTGCATACCCAGTTCCTGGACGATGCGCGCGTGCATGCTTTTGCGGTCGGAGGGTTTACGGTAATCCATGGGGGATGGCGCGATCCTGTGCGAAGGGGATGCTGCGCATGATAGCAGGCGCGGTGAGGGCGGGTCGCTAGTGCGATTTTTTGAGGTGGATGCAGACCCCATTGTGGGAGCTTATGTGGGAGCTGAGCTTGCTCGCGATGAGGCCCTTCCAGTCAATATCTCTGTTGTCTGGCACACCGCAATCGCGAGCAAGCTCAGCTCCCACAAAAGCTTGCATCCCACAGGGGGATGCCACAAGGGGATGGATGGAGTCAGTGGGAGTGGCGAGGCACCTCGGCGCCACGGCAGCCCACCAGGAAGTCGAAGTCACAACCCTGGTCCGCTTGCAGCACATGGTCGATGTACAGCTGGCGGTAGCCGCCCACCAACAGGTTCTGCGGTGGCGGCAGGTCGGCCAGGCGCGCGGCAAGTTCGGCGTCCGGGATGTCCAGGTGCAGGCGGCCGCTGGCGCAATCGAGCTCGATCCAGTCACCTTCCTTCACCGCGGCCAGAGGTCCGCCAGCAGCGGCTTCCGGTGCCACGTGCAGCACCACGGTGCCGTAGGCAGTGCCGCTCATGCGTGCGTCGGAAATCCGAACCATGTCGGTCACGCCCTGGGCCAGCAGCTTGGCCGGCAGGCCCATGTTGCCGACTTCGGCCATGCCCGGATAACCCTTCGGCCCACAGTTTTTCATCACCAGGATCGAGTTGGCGTCCACGTCCAGTTCCGGGTCGTTGATGCGGGCCTTGTACTCGTCGAAGTTCTCGAACACCACTGCGCGACCGCGATGTTGCATCAGCTCCGGCGTCGCGGCGGACGGCTTGAGCACCGCACCCAGCGGCGCCAGGTTGCCGCGCAGCACGCAGATGCCGCCGTCGGCGCGGATCGGGTTGTCCAGGGTGCGAATGACTTCGTCCTGGCCGTAGATCGGTGCCTCCTTGGTGTTCTCGCCGAGGCTCTTGCCGTTGACGGTCAAAGCGTTCGGATGGGGGATCAGGTTCGCTTCACCGAGACGGCGCAGCACAGCGGGCAGACCGCCGGCATAGTAGAACTCTTCCATCAGGAAGCGTCCGGACGGCTGCAGGTCGACGATGGTCGGCATGCCACGACCGATGCGGGTCCAGTCATCCAACTCCAGTTGCACGCCGATGCGCCCGGCAATGGCTTTGAGGTGGATCACCGCGTTGGTCGAGCCACCGATGGCGGCGTTGACGCGGATGGCGTTCTCGAAGGCTTCCTTGGTCAGGATCTTCGACAGCTTCAGGTCTTCACGGACCATCTCTACAGCGCGCATGCCGGACATGTGCGCCAGCACGTAACGGCGCGCGTCCACGGCTGGAATGGCCGCGTTGTGGGGCAGGGACGTACCGAGGGCTTCGGCCATGCAGGCCATGGTCGAGGCGGTACCCATGGTGTTACAGGTGCCGGCCGAGCGGGACATGCCGCCCTCGGCCGCGAGGAAATCGTCGATGGTGATGGTGCCGGCCTTGACCTGTTCGCTCAATTGCCAGACCACCGTGCCCGAACCGATGTCCTGGCCCTTGTGCTTGCCATTGAGCATTGGCCCGCCGGTGACGACGATAGCCGGTACGTCGCAACTGGCGGCGCCCATCAGCAGGGCTGGAGTGGTCTTGTCGCAGCCGGTGAGCAACACCACACCGTCAATCGGGTTGCCGCGAATCGCCTCTTCCACGTCCATGCTCGCCAGGTTGCGGGTCAGCATGGCAGTGGGGCGCAGGTTCGATTCGCCGTTGGAGAACACCGGAAATTCCACCGGGAAGCCCCCGGCCTCGATCACGCCGCGCTTGACGTGCTCGGCGATCTGCCGGAAGTGCGCGTTGCACGGCGTCAGCTCCGACCAGGTGTTACAGATGCCGATGATTGGCTTGCCATGGAACTGATGGTCGGCGATGCCCTGATTTTTCATCCAGCTGCGGTACATGAAGCCGTTTTTGTCGGCGGTGCCAAACCATTGGGCCGAGCGCAGGGAGGGTTTCTTATCAGACATGATCGATTCTCTTATTGTATGACTATATAGTTCGAGCTGAAGCGTAACATAAGCGCAATTTACGCGGTTTGGAAGTGTTGTTGGGTAAATAGTATTACTATATAGTCCGATTCAACGGAGGGATTGTCCTGGCTGTCATTGGCGAGAGAAATCCCCCGAGGTTCCATAACAACAACAATCGGAGACCGGTCCCATGAGCCAGGAATTGCGGCTTATTCGTCGCATCACGCTGAAACTGATTCCCTTCCTGATCCTGCTGTACCTGATCGCCTATGTAGACCGCTCCGCCGTGGGCTTTGCCAAGCTGCACATGGGCGCTGACATCGGTATTGGCGATGCCGCCTACGGCCTGGGCGCAGGGCTGTTTTTCATCGGGTATTTCCTGCTGGAGATCCCCAGCAACCTGATGCTCGAACGCTTCGGAGCCCGGCGCTGGTTCGCCCGGATCATGATCACCTGGGGCGCCATCACCATCGGCATGGCGTTCGTCCAAGGCCCGCATAGCTTCTATGTGATGCGCTTTTTGCTGGGCGCGGCCGAAGCCGGGTTCTTCCCGGGCGTGCTGTACTACATCACCCAATGGTTTCCGGTGCGCCATCGCGGCAAGATCCTGGGCCTGTTCATTCTTTCCCAACCCATCGCGATGATGATCACCGGCCCGGTGTCCGGTGGCTTGCTGGGCATGGACGGCATCCTTGGCCTGCACGGCTGGCAGTGGCTGTTCATCGTCATCGGCCTGCCAGCGGTGCTGTTGACCTGGCCGGTGCTGCGTTACCTGCCGGATGGCCCGCAACAAGTGAAATGGATGGACCAGGCCGAGAAGGACTGGCTGACCGGTGAGCTGAAAAAAGACTTGCAGGAATATGGTCAGACTCGCCATGGCAACCCGCTGCACGCCTTGAAAGACAAGCGTGTCTTGCTGCTGGCACTGTTCTATCTGCCGGTGACCTTGAGCATTTACGGCCTGGGCTTGTGGCTGCCAACGCTGATCAAACAGTTCGGCGGCAGTGATTTGGTGACCGGCTTCGTGTCGTCGGTGCCGTACATCTTCGGCATCGTCGGCCTGCTGATCATTCCCCGCAGTTCCGACCGCCTGAACGATCGCTACGGTCACCTGGCCGTGTTGTACGTGCTGGGCGCCATCGGCCTGTTCCTCAGCGCCTGGTTGTCGGTGCCGGTGTTGCAATTGGCGGCGCTGTGCCTGGTGGCGTTCGCGCTGTTTTCCTGCACGGCGGTGTTCTGGACCTTGCCCGGGCGATTCTTTGCCGGCGCCAGTGCGGCGGCGGGTATCGCGCTGATCAACTCGGTGGGCAACCTGGGTGGTTACGTCGGGCCGTTCGTGATCGGCGCGTTGAAGGAGTACACCGGCAACCTGGCTTCGGGGCTGTATTTCCTGTCGGGTGTGATGGTCTTTGGCCTGGTGTTGACCGGCGTGGTGTATCGGTTGCTGGAGCGCAAGCATGTGCTGCCGGCGGATCAATTCGCGGCCAGCGCCCGGGGGGCAACGCGTACATAAATTTGCGGGTCGACCCCGATCAAACTGTGGGAGCGAGCCTGCTCGCGATAGCGGTTTTACATTCACCCATGATGTCGACTGTGAGATCGCATCGCGAGCAGGCCCGCTCCCACAGGGGACCGCACCGAATTCAAGTTTTGTTTACAGGGAGAAAATCCATGCGTTTAGTTCAGTTCGAATTGCCTGACGGCGAGCGCCGCGTCGGTGTGGTCGACGGCCAGCAAGTACGGGAAGTGCAGGGCGCCGGGAGCGTGCGCGACCTGGCGCTGGCGGCCATCAAGGCCGGTGTGAAGCTTGAGCAGCAGGTCAACAGCCTGGGCTTGGGTGCCAGCCATGACTACGCGCGGTTGCTCGCTGAGCTGCGCATCCTGCCTCCACTGGATCACCCGGACCCGGCGCACCTGCTGGTCAGCGGCACCGGCCTGACCCACCTGGGCAGTGCCTCGGCCCGGGACAAGATGCACCAGCAGGCTGGCGACGAAGCGACCATGACCGACACCATGCGCATCTTCAAGTGGGGTGTGGAGGGCGGCAAGCCCGAGGCCGGGCAGGCCGGTGTGCAACCGGAATGGTTCTATAAGGGCGACGGCAGTATTGTGGTCCGTCCGGGCCATCCGTTCCCGCTGCCGCCGTTCGCCGAAGACGCGGGCGAGGAGCCGGAAATCAGTGGCCTGTATGTCATCGGCCATGACGGCAAGCCGTATCGCCTGGGCTTTGCGGTGGGCAACGAGTTTTCCGACCACGTGATGGAGCGCAAGAATTACCTGTACCTGGCCCATTCGAAATTGCGCAGTTGCAGTTTTGGCCCGGAACTTCGCGTGGGTGAATTGCCTCAACATCTGTCCGGGACCAGTCGTATCCTGCGCAACGGCGAAGTGCTGTGGCAGAACGAATTCCTCAGCGGCGAGGCGAACATGTGCCACAGCCTGGAAAACCTGGAATTCCACCATTTCAAGTACAGTCAGTTCCTGCGCCCGGGGGATGTCCACGTTCACTTCTTCGGCACCGCGACCCTGTCGTTCGCCGACGGCATCCGCACGCAGCCGGGGGATGTGTTCGAAATCAGCCAGGCTGAGTTCGGCGCGCCGCTGGTCAACGGCATTGCCCCGGTGGACGCGGTGTTCAACCCGGGTACTATCGGCACACTTTAAAGGAGACTTGCGATGAACCAGATCCTTGGCCACAACTACATCGGCGGGGCGCGCAGCGCGGCCGGCCAGACTCGCCTGCAGAGCGTCGACGCCAGCACCGGCGAGGCCTTGCCCCATGATTTCATCCAGGCCACGGCAGAAGAAGTCGACGCCGCCGCCAAGGCCGCTGCTGCTGCTTATCCGGCCTATCGCAGCCTGAGCGCGGTGCGTCGCGCCGAGTTCCTCGAAGCCATTGCCGATGAACTGGATGCCCTGGGCGATGAGTTCGTCGCCGTAGTCTGCCGTGAAACCGCATTGCCGGCGGCGCGGATCCAGGGCGAGCGCGGTCGCACCAGCGGCCAGATGCGTCTGTTCGCCAAGGTCTTGCGCCGTGGCGATTTCTACGGTGCGCGCATCGACCGGGCCTTGCCGGAGCGCACGCCGTTGCCCCGTCCGGACCTGCGTCAGTACCGCATCGGCCTGGGCCCGGTGGCGGTGTTCGGCGCCAGCAACTTCCCCCTGGCGTTCTCCACGGCCGGTGGCGACACGGCGTCGGCCCTGGCCGCCGGTTGCCCGGTGGTATTCAAGGCCCATAGCGGGCACATGGCGACCGCCGAGTACGTGGCCGATGCAATTATCCGTGCGGCTGAAAAGTCCGCGATGCCGGCCGGTGTGTTCAACATGATCTACGGCGGTGGCGTCGGCGAGTGGCTGGTCAAGCATCCGGCGATCCAGGCCGTGGGCTTCACCGGCTCCCTCAAGGGCGGGCGTGCCCTGTGCGACATGGCGGCCGCACGGCCACAGCCGATTCCGGTGTTTGCCGAAATGTCGAGCATCAACCCAGTGATCGTGCTGCCGCAAGCGCTGGAGACCCGCGCCGAAAGTATCGCTCGCGACCTGACCGCTTCGGTGGTGCAGGGCTGCGGTCAGTTCTGTACCAACCCGGGCCTGGTGATTGGCATTCGCTCGCCGCAATTCACGGCCTTCACCCAGCAGGTCGCCGCGCTGATCGGCGACCAGGCGCCCCAGACCATGCTCAACGCCGGCACGCTGCAAAGCTACGGCAAGGGCCTGCAAAAACTGCTGGCTCACCCGGGCATCGAACGCCTGGCCGGGCGCGAGCAGCAGGGCAACCAGGCCCAGCCGCAGCTGTTCAAGGCCGACGCCAGTCTGTTGATCAAGGGTGACGAAGCGCTGCAAGAAGAAGTGTTCGGCCCGACCACGGTGTTTGTCGAAGTCGCCGACCAGGCGCAACTGACCGCCGCGCTGAACGGCCTGCACGGTCAACTGACCGCAACGATGATCGGCGAACCGGCGGATTTCGAACGCTTCAGCGAATTGACGCCGTTGCTGGAACAGAAGGTCGGTCGCATCCTGCTCAACGGTTATCCGACCGGGGTGGAAGTGTGTGATTCGATGGTTCACGGCGGGCCTTACCCGGCGACGTCGGATGCCCGTGGTACTTCGGTGGGGACTTTGGCGATCGATCGTTTCCTGCGTCCGGTGTGCTTCCAGAACTATCCCGACAGCCTGTTGCCCGAGCCGCTGAAGAATGCCAACCCGTTGGGGATCCTGCGGTTGGTGGATGGGGTGCCGGGGCGCGAGGCGCTCTGACCTTCGCGGTGAGGCAGTTGCATCGAGGTTGAATGAGCTGCCGCTATCGCGAGCAGGCTCGCTTCCACAGGGGATCTCTAGTGAATACAAGTTTTGTGTTCGCTGAAAATCCAAGTGTGGGAGCGAGCCTGCTCGCGATGGCGATCTGGCAGGCGAAAGTGCTTTCGAACCTTATGGCCCAAGGCCCACTCCCACATTGGGTTATCATGGCAACTTTCCCAATGACCGACTGATCACCATGACTGCCGTAACCGCCCCCCTCCTGCTCGCCCTCGAATCCTGCGACATGCTGATTATCGACAGGTTGCACGCGTTCGATTTTTACCTCGACGAGCAGGAGCAATTGCACGTCGAGTGCATGAACGGCCGCACCCGCGAGCACTGGCGTTTCACGCCGACGCAAATGCAGGCCGCGACGTTCGACAAAGCCGAGAATCACTGGATCATCACCAGCGATTCGGGCGACCACCACTTGGAGTGCGTGGAAGCGACCAGCGGCCACGACGATGAGGATGAGGAACATGAAGATGCGTAGTTTCTGGCCGCTGTTGATGGCCGGCAGCTTGGGTGCCATGGGCGTTCAGGCCGATACCAACGAGCGTCATCAACTGCTGGTGGGGTCCTACACCGCCGGCCAGAGCCAGGGCATCTACCGCTTGCAATTCGACAGCCGCACCGGCCTGCTCGATGCCAATCCCTTGCAAGTCATCAAGACGGACAACCCTTCGTGGCTGACCCTTTCCAAGGACATGACCCGGCTGTTCGTGGTCAACGAAAACGGTCCGGGCCAGAGAGACCCGGTGGGTAAGGTCAGTAGCTACACCATCGACCCGAAGACCCACGAACTGAGCCTGATCAACCAGGTGCAGTCCCTGGGCAACGAGCCGACTCATTCCAGCCTCAGCGGCGATGGCCGTCATTTGCTGGTCAGCAACTATTCGGTGGTGGAAGACCCGGGTGGCACCCTGGCAGTGTTGCCGGTGGCCGCTGACGGCAAGTTGTCACCCCCGGTGCAGTTGAGCAGCCATCAGCCGAGCCGGGTCAATCCCGAGCGGCAGATGTCGGCCCATGTGCATGCCGCCGTGTCCTCGCCCGATGGCAAGTACGTATTCGCCAACGACCTGGGGGCGGACAAGGTGTTCATCTACCGCTATGACCCCAAGGCCAATCCCGAACTACCGTTGACTGCCGCCGACCCTGCCTTCGTGCAGTTACCACCCGGCAGCGGCCCGCGTCACCTGCTGTTCAGCGCCGATGGCAAGCATGCCTGGCTGACCATGGAAATGAGCGCGCAAGTGGCCGTGTTCGATTACCAGGACGGACACCTGACCCAGCGCCAATTGGTCGACCTGGCGGCTGGCAAACCTCAGCCGGGTAGGGCGGCAGCCGCGCTGCATGCTTCCGGGGACGGGAAGTTTCTCTACGTCAGCAATCGTGGCACCACCAATGAAATACTGGTGTTCGCCATCGACCCGGTCGCCGGCACGCTGAAAGAGCTTCAGCGTCGCTCGGTCGAAGGCGATCATCCTCGGGAGTTCAGTCTCGATCCGAGTGGCAAGTTCCTGCTGATCGCCAACCAGAAGAGCAACCAGATCGTGGTGCTCGAGCGCGATTCCAAGACCGGCCTGCTGGGTAAAACCGTGCAGAAATTGCCGGTGGATGCCCCCAGCGACCTGAAGTTCATCGTCCGTCAATAGACCGCAGGCCGCGTTTTTCGTGGCCTGCGCCGTTGTATCAACGAGACTGATATTCGCTAGTACTACAAAGCATTTCAAGACGAGACGCCTCGGCGCGTAAGTTTGCTTCACGGCCCAACCGGGCAAGCCAGCCAACTGAATCCGAGGTCTACCGCCATGAATCTGAATCTCTTCTCTGTAATCGCCGCTTCCGCTATCTCCGCCACCGTGGCGCTGCCAGCCAGTGCCAACATCGAGATCAGCGACAAAAGAAACCGCACCCAGAGCTACACCGAGAAATACCTGCAACAAAGCGCCAACTTCTATGCCGCGTTGGACCACAAGACCCAACACTGAAATATCGCCCAACGACAGAAGCCTGCGATCTTTTCATCTTCCCTGACGTTCAGGTGGAGAGAAAAGATCGCAGGCTTCGCCGTTTCCAGTGAAATCCTACTGTAATATCACTTGGCCATGTGTTTAAATTTGGCGCTGACAAATTGACTCCTTTACCGATAAGGATCGACACCATGGCGATGCGTCTGGCAGTGATGCTGCTGTTTCTCTACTCGACTCCAATTGTTTCAGCCGCTCAGCCGGATTCCGCTGAGTTGGAAGTGGCGCGTGAGCGATTGTTGAGTTTGCTGAGTGACTGAGTGGGTCTGCTTAGAGATTTTGCGAGAGCAAGGCTTGCCCGTAGTGGAGGTTGATTTTCTCTGTGGGAGCAAAGCTTGCTCGCGATGAACGATGACGCGGTTCTTTTCAGGGACTGAGGCGTCTGCATCGCGGGCAAGCCTTGCTCCCACAGAAGTGCCCCTCGCCACAGGGCTGTGTGCAGGCAGTTACTTGGCCATTATCGCCATGAACAGCTCGGACTCCAGAAACCTTTGCAACCAGTCCTGTAGCCGCGGGTAGGGCGCCTGGGCGAACCATTCACGGTCGACATGGGCGAACTGGCGCACGAACGGCATCAGCGCCACATCCGCCAGGCTCTGGTGTTCCGCCGCCAGAAACGGCCGGGTTGCAAGCAATGCCTCCAGGCGGCGCAGAAAGTCTTCACCCTCGCGGCGGTAATGTTCCTGCGGATACTCGGGATGGCGTTCGGGGTATTTGTAGCGATTCAAGTGCAGCTTGAACACCTGGTCGTTTTCCTCGATCAACGCTGCCGTCAACGCCTGGCCTTCGAGGTCGCCGAACAATCTCCAATTATCCGGGTCCTGCTGCGCCAAGGCCCAGCGCATGATATCCAGGCTTTCATCGATCACCCGACCATCGACCTGCAGCACCGGCACCGTGCCTTTGCTGGAAAGTGCGAGCATCTCGGCTGGCTTGGCCTTCAGGCTGACCTCGACAATCTCCACCTCGACCGCGCTATAGCGCAATGCCATGCGCGCCCGCATCGCGTAGGGACAGCGCCGGAAGGAATAGAGCGTGGCGTGGCTCATGTCACCTCCACCGTGCTTAAGCCGTTGCCCTGACGCCGGACCTGGATCTGTACCGGGATCCGCTCGTGCATTTCCTGCACGTGGGAAATCACCGCGACCTTGCGACCTTGGGCCTGCAGTCCGTCGAGGGCGTCCATCGCCAGTTGCAGGGATTCAGGATCGAGGCTGCCAAAACCTTCGTCGATGAACAGCGATTCGATCTTCAGGGTGCTGGACGCCATCGAGGCCAGGCCCAACGCCAGGGCGAGGGAGACCAGGAAAGTCTCGCCGCCGGACAACGAATGCACCGAGCGCAGTTCATCGCCCATTTCCGTGTCCATCACCAGCAGCCCGAGCATGCTGCCGCCACGCTTGAGCCGGTAGCGGCGCACCAACTGCCTCAGTTGGGCGTTGGCGTGGTGCACCAGCAAATCGAGGTTGTAGGCCTGGGCCAGCTTGCGGAAGCGGTCGCCGGTGGCCGAGCCGATCAGCGCATCCAGGCGTGCCCAGCGTTGGTACTCGGTGTAGGCCTGGTCGATCTGCTGGGCCAGGGCCTGGTTGGCATTCTGTCGGCGCTGGTCCTCGGCCTGGTCGGCGCGCAATTCGGCGCAACGCTGTTCGCTGACGGCGAATTGGGCCTGCAAGTCGGCGAGGGCCTGGGCGAGTTGTTCGGGCGCCAGGTTGCCGTTGTGCTGGGCCTGGTGGTTTTGCAGGCGCTGCTCGCGTTCGGTGAGCAGTACGCGGGCCTGTTCGATGGCTTTCTCGCTGTTGAGCAAGCGTTGGCGCAACTGGCTGACGTGCTGTTCGTCGAGGCTGAGCAGGGCCTCGAGAGAGGCGTCGTCCAGTTCGGGATGGGTCGTGCGCCATTGCGCGATGCCCGTTGCCAGCGCCTGCAGTTCGCTGTCCAGGGACTGGGCCTGTTCCTGCCGGGCCTTGAGTTCGGCGGCCAGTTGCACGAGGTTGTTGCGCAATTGCTGCAGCTGTTGATTGGCCGCTGCTTCGCCAAGACGAGCCTGTTCCAGGGCCTGATCGAGTTGTTGCTGCCACTGTTCGGCGCTGGCGTGTGAGCCCAGCAGGTGTGTGAGTTTTTCCTGGCAAGCGTGATGTTGTTCGGTCAGGGCCTTGAATTGCTGCTGCGCCGATTCCAATTGCTGCACGCGGGTCTGCTGGCGGTCCTGTTCCTTCTCCAGGGTTTGCTGACGCTGGAGTTGTTCGCCGAGTTCGTCACGCTGCTGTTCCAATTGCTCCAGGCGTTGGGCGATCTGCTGGTCGAGCTGCATGAAGGTAGCGGCGGGCTCGGTGCGCAAGGCCTGCAACGTGTCTGCTGGCAACAAGGCGCTGAAGTGATGCAACTCATCGTCCAGGCGCTGGCGATCACGGGCCAGTTCCTGCTGCTGGTTGCTCAGTTGTTGTGATGCCTGCTGGCTGGCCGTTTCGGCATTGCGCAGTTGCTGCGCCAGGCGCGCGGCGTCCTGTTGCAGGGTCAGCAGGGCGGTTTGTCGTTGTTCGTCCTGGTTGATGCGCTGGTGCAACTGGCTGTCCTGTTGCGCCAGCCAGGCGTCGCGTTTGTTCGAATCCTGGGCCAGCAATTGCGTCGACAGCGGGTGGGCTTCAAGGCTGGGCGCCAGGCTTTGTTGCTGGGCGGCGAGTTGTTCCTGCTGCTGCTTGAGCTCCTTGAACTGGGCGATGACGCCACTGTATTGGGCCCGCAGGTCGATGACTTTTTCATTGAGCAGGTCGACGGCCTTGCGGGCGTTGGCCTCTTCGGTTTCATCGAAGCGCCCGAGGCTTTGCAGCAGGGCTTCGGGCTGATGGTAAGGATGCTCGACGCTGCCGCACACCGGGCACGGTTGCTCGTCCTGCAACTGCGCGCGCAGTTGCTCGACGCTTTCACTGCGGGCCAGGCGCTGACGCTCCAGCAGTTCCCGGGTGACGGTCAGGGTCTGTTCGGCAATGGTCAGTTCGGCCTTGGCTTCGCCGCCTTCACGCACCAGCCGGTCACGTTCCTGCAGCGCTCGTTGCTGGCGCTGCTCAAGCTCGGCCCCGCGTTTGTCCAACTCTTGCTGACTGGCCCACAACCGGGTCAGGTCTTCGAAGGCGCGTAGTTGCTTGCGGTTGTCTTGCAGCAGGTTGCCGAGCAACTGGATCTGTTCGGCCACCGCTTCCGGTTCAGCGCCGGCTTCTTTATAGAGCACTTCGAGGTTTTGTCGCTGGTTTGCCAGCGCCTCGACGGCGCGCGCGGCGCTTTGTTCCAGGGCGGTGAGTTCGGCCTGGCCCTTGTTCAAGCGATTGCCGATCAGCATCAGTTGTTGGAGGCGATCGCGATAGGCGTTCCAGGCATCGCTCAGCGGTGCCAGGTGCGTGCTTTGTTCAAGTTCGCCGGCGATCCGCTGCAAGCGCTCGGCCACCAGCCTTTGCTGTTCGAGCAGGCTGTCAATCGTGCGTTGGCCTTCGCTGCAAGCTTGTTGCGCCTGTTCCTGGCGCTCGGCGCTCTGGCTGACGTCCCTGGCGAGGCGGGCGAGGGTACTTTGCTCGTCGAAGGCCTGACGCAGCAACGGCGCGCTGTCGCTGCTGTGCTGGCGAGCGGTGGTCAGTGCCAGTTGCGCATTGGCCAGGTCCTTCTCCAGCGTGGTCTGCTGTGCCTGCAAGTCGATCTGCTGCTGGGTGAGTTGCTGGATCTGCACCGCCAACGGTTCGAGCTGGCGGGTCAGTTCCGTCTGGCGAATGAACTGATGTCGCTGGGGGGCCAGTTGTTCCAGGCGGGTCAGTTTCAGGCGTTCGTCGGCCAGCGCGTCCCAATCGACCTGGGCCTGTTGCAGCTGCTCGGCGGCGCTGGTCTGTTCGTCCTGCAACTGGCGCAGGTCCTTGAGCCAGGTGTGTTGCAACTCCAACTGCTTGAGTTGTGCCTGTTGGGCCTTGAGCTGTTGCTGGGCGTCGTTGAAGCGCTGGTCCAGCTCGGCCCGGGCCTCCGGGGCCAGCGGTGTCACGCCGGTAGCCTGGTCCTGCAACTGCTTGTGGGTTTCCTTGGCTTGCTTGGCCTTGTCGAAGGCACGGCGGCCGAGGCGGGTGTACAGGGCGGTGTCGGTGAGTTTTTCCAGCAGTTCGCTGCGGTCGTTGTCATCGGCCTTGAGGAACGCGCTGAACTCGCTTTGGGCCAGCAGCACGGCGCGGGTGAACTGTTCGAAGTTCAGGCCCAGGGCGGCTTCGAGCTGGGCCTTGTATTCGCCTTTCTGGCTCGCCAGCAGTTGATCGTTGTCCAGGTTCCGCAGGCTCTGGCGGCTGGCTTGCAACTTGCCACCGGCCTTTTCCCGGGCGCGATTGGCTTCCCAGCGGGCGCGATAGCGGCGCCCGTCGATGCCGCGAAAATCCACTTCGGCATAGCCATCGCCGGTCCCACGGCGCAACAGCGTGCGCGGGTCGCCCGTGGCGATCTCGCCATCGACGTCCGGCACCTTGGCGTCGCGTCCGGTGTTATTGAGACGTGGCACGGCGCCGAACAGCGCCAGGCACAAGGCGTCGAGCAGGGTGCTCTTGCCGGCGCCGGTGGGGCCGGTGATGGCGAACAGGCCGGCGCTGGCCAAGGGTTCGGCGGTGAAATCGATTTCAAAAGGCCCGGCCAGGGACGCCAGGTTCTTGAGGCGGATCGCGAGAATCTTCATGGTTGCTCGCTCTCCATCTGCACGTCTTGCAACAGCACAGCAAAATCCTTGAGGGTCTGTTCGTCCACTTCGTTGCCGTAGGTGTCCAGCCAGGCGCGGCTGAACAGCTCCTGCGGGCTGAGTTGATCCAGCTCCACCAGCGCGCCGCCGTCATCAGCACTGCCGGTGCCACCGTTGCCGGCGTATTCGGCAGCGATCCGTACCAGGCGTACGGCCTTGCCTTGCAGCGCGGTTTCAACCTGATGACGCAAGTCCGGCTGCGGTTCGTCGAGGCGCACCCGCACTTCTAGCCAGGGTTGGCGCTGGACATCGGCCAACAGGTCGATGTCCGGCAGGTCCTTGAGTTGCACCAGGATCTCGGCCAGCGGCGCCGGGCCCAGGCGTTGCAGGTTGACGGCCCGGGGAATCAGGCGTGGCTCGACCTTGACCAGGGTGTCGCCGTCCAGGGTGATGTCGAGGATCTGATGCTGATAGCCGATCTCCGAGAATGACAGCGGGATCGGCGAGCCACTGTAGCGGATCCGTTCTTCACCGTTGACCTTCTGCGGCTTGTGCAAGTGGCCGAGGGCGACGTAGCTGATGGTGGGGCCGAACAGGCTGGCGGGCAGGGCCTCGGCGTTGCCGATGATCAGGCTGCGTTCGGAATCCTCGGACACCGAACCGCCGGCCATGTGTGCGTGACTGATGGCGATCAGGGCCTGGCCTTTCTTGCGCTTGCTGTTGGCGGCGGCGATCAGCCATTCATGGACCTGGCCGATACCGCGCAGGTAGTCGTCACCCAGTTGCGCGCCGGTGACTTCGGCGGGCCGCAGGAACGGCAGGGCCAGGCACCACGCCTTGACCTTGCCCTTGGCGTCGGGCAATGGCAGCAGCAGGCGCTCGACATCCAATTGACCGTCGTCCAGCCACAAGACCCGGCCCAGGGCGTGGGTGCGCAAGCGGCGCATCAGCGGCGCCGGCAACTCGATCCGCGAGCCGGAGTCATGGTTGCCGGCGATCATCACGATGGTCAGGTTGGCGTTTTGTTCATGGGCGCTGACGATGAAATCGTACAGCCGCTCCTGGGCTTTGACCGGTGGGTTGACGGTGTCGAAGATATCCCCGGCGATCAGCAGTACGTCGGGTTTTTCGTGGGTCAGCTGACGCAGCAGCCAGTCGAGGAAACAGGCGTGTTCGAAATCGCGCTCCTGGCCGTGCAGGTTTTGCCCCAGGTGCCAGTCGGAGGTGTGAAACAGACGCAAGGTAAACTCCAGGAAACAGATGATGGCCGCGGTGAAGAGAAGGGCGGCTAAAAGAAGCAGAGTTTACTGGGAAACTGGGGGGAGGACTTGTTCAACTTCGAGGTATCTGCTGCAGCGCAATCCTGTGGCGAGGGAGCTTGCTCCCGCTGGGCTGCGCAGCGGCCCTTGTTTTGCGATTGCTGCGCAATCGAGCGGGAGCAAGCTCCCTCGCCACAAAAGCTCAAAAGCTCAAAAGCTCAAAAGCTCAAAAGCTCGAAAGCTACAAAAAGGAGCGGTTTATTTAGGATAAAGCGGCGGCAATCCCGAATCACCGGCCGAATCCAGCGCCCCTTCGGTGGGCGGGATGGTGCGGATGGCGCGCCACAGGTCTTCGCCTTGCCAGTGCTGGCCGGTTTCGCTGTAGAGCGCGCCGTTGAGGCCGTCGAGGGCGTCGGACAACGGCACGAACCGCGCGGCCATGTCGGCCAGGGTTTCCGGTTGCTGCCGGGCCCAGGCGTCCAGGGCCTGGCGGGTGGCGTGTGGATCGTTGGCCAGGCAGGCGCGCTTGAGGTCGTCCAGCAGAGTGCGCGGGCTCGGCCCAGCCTGGGTCGAGCGCAGGATGGCCGGTTGCCAACGGGCGCGCCACCACAAGCCAAAGCCGAGCAGTGTCGTGCAAGCCAGGATGAAAGTGCTCAGTTGCCAATACCACAGGGTCTCGCTGTCGACCGTCGTCACGATCTGCGTCGTACCCGCCGGCGTATCCACCATCAGGCTTGGGTTGTTCGCCACTTGCAGGGTCCGCGCCGGCAGGCTGGTGCGGTCCAGGTGGTCTTCCAGGGTGTTCCACCAGACCACTTCCACCGGTGGCAATTCGATGGTGCCGCTGCGGTTGGGCACCAGCGCCTCGCGGTCTTCGCGGCTGCCCACCAGCCCGCGTTCACTGCTGCGGCTGCTGAGTACCGGCTGGTCCGGATAGCGCCGCAAGCCATTGATCTCGGTGGCCGGGAGGGGCGGCAACTGGGCACTGGCCAGGCCTTCGGCTTCCAGGGTCAGGCTGCGGGTCAGGGAATCGCCGACCTGGCTGTGAGTCGGTTCGGGGCTCCAGCTCTCGCTCAAGGACAGACTGCGTGCTGGCAGCCAGGGCACATCGGCTGGGTAGCTGGCGGGCTTGGGGTTGACGGTCAGCCGCAGTTGCTCGGAACTGACGCGCATCAGTTGGCCGGGTTTCGGCCCCGAAGGCACCGCGTCCTGGGCCACCGGCTCGACCAGGGTGGCGCTGAAGGTCTGGGCCGGAATCGTCAGTTCACCGCTGCGCTGCGGGTAGATGCCGTAGCGCAGTTCGATCACGCCGTGGCGCACATCGTTGATGACCTTTTCATAAGTGCGCGATTCGCCCAGTTGTTCGGTGCGAGCATCGGGGATGTGCAACGGCGTCAGGCTGCTGTCGTCGTACAGCGACACCGAATGGTAGATGCGCAGGGTCAGGATCGCCTGGGCCTGCACGTACACGTGGGTCTGGTCGAGACTGGCCTCGATGAACACCGGCGCCAGGGTCCCCGATGCGTTGCGGGTTTCGCTTTCGATCACTTGCAAGGTGATCGGCTGGCTGGTCACCTCGCCCAGTTGCAGCGGGGGAATGATCACGGTGCCGCTCTGGCGTGGCAGCAGGGTAATGATCCAGCGGGTGGTGGCGCGGTTCTCACCGTCGAGGGTCGTCAACTGGTTGACCTGGCGGGTGCCGCGCACGTCGAACAGGGCCTGGAGCGGGCCGAGGTCGGGTTTGCCGAACAACGTGGCATCGTTGGATTCCAGGGTCAGTTCCACCGTTTCCCCGGAGTTCAGGCGGCTGCGATCGACACTGGCAGTCAGCTGTGCAGCCTGGGTTCCAGAGGCCCAGAGCAGCAAGATGAGTAGGTAGGCGGTGAAGCGGGTCATGGGGTTTTTCCCTGGGCCTGATGGCTTTGCTGTTCATACCAGAATTTACGCCTGAGCAGCTCGCCAGGATTGTCCGGGATCTGGCGCAGCCATTGTTCCAGGGCCTGGCGTTGTTCTTCTTCATTGCGCTGGCCGGCGGCGGGGCGCAGCGGCGGGGTGGTGGTCTGCTCGTCCGGTAGCTCGCTGCCCGGTACATCCTGGGCGGTGGGCGGTTGTGCCGTTCGCGGGGGCTGGGATTCGTCCGGCGTCGCGGTTGCCTCGGAGGAGGGCTGCCCCGGTTCGGAAGACTGGCTGGGTGAATCGGCATCCGGCGCTTGCTCGGCGGGGCCCGGTTCCTTGCTTTCGTTGGGCTTGGGTTCTGGCGCCGGCGGTGCCTGCTCGTTCAACAGGCTCTGCACCAGGGCCCTGTTGGTCTGGGCAGGGCGCAGGTCGGGCTGCAACTCCAAGGCTTGCTCATAGGCATCCAGCGCTGCTTCCAGTTCACCGCTGCGGGCCAGGGCGTTGCCACGATTGTAGTGCGCGCGGGCGTCGTTGCCTTCGGCGAAGCGCCGGGCGGCTTCGCTGTATTGGCCGGCTTCGTACAGGGCAACACCTTGCCACTGGCTGTCCTCGAAATGCGCGGCGGCCTCGGCGGGGCGTTTTTGCTTGAGTAAGTGCTGGCCCTGTTGGTCGGCGCGCAACCACAGGTCCTGGAATTCGAAGGCGTGGCCAGTCTGCGGCAACACGAACAGCAACGGCAGGCAGAACAGCCAGCCTCGCCGCCCGGCGCAGGCGGCCAGCAGCAACAGGGGCAGGAGCAGCCAATAGCCCTGGTCGGCCCAGGTGTCCAGGCGCAACGTTTGCCCATCGCTGCGCAGGTGGCGAGGACCGTCCAGCAGGCCCAGGCCACGCAGGTCGCTATCGTCCAGCCGCGCCGGCCGGTAGCGGCCGTCCAACTCGTTGGCGAAGGCCTTGAGGCCCGGGCTGTCCAACCGTGGCACCAGGATCGCACCCTGGGCATCCTTGAGGTAACTGCCATCTTCCTGGGCCACCGGTGCGCCTTCCCGGGTACCGATACCCAGCATCAGCCATTGGGTGGCGGAGCCATCCAGTACCTGGCGAATGCCTGCACGTTCCTGCTCGTTCAGCGACGAACCGATCAGCAGGATCCGGCCGTGGCCGAGCTCACCCTGATCCAGCAGGGCCATGGCCTTGTGGACCGCCAGGTCGGCACGATTACCGCCTTGGGGCATGATCGACGGGGCGAGGGCTTCGAGCAGGTTGGCGCTGGTGGACAGGTCGTCGGACAGCGGCACCAGCGTGTGGGCGCTGCCGGCATAGACGATGATCGCGGTCTGGGCATCGCTGCGGTTGTGCAGCAGGTCCAGGACCTTGCGCCGGGCTTGTTCCAGGCGCGTGGGCGGGACATCGGTGGCGAGCATTTCCGGGGTCAGTTCCAGTACCACCACCAGCGGGTCGGCGGGTTTCTGGCTGGTCTGTTCGACCCGCGCCCAACTTGGCCCGAGCAACGCCAGCACGATCAACAGCCAACCCAGGCCCAGGGCAATCCATGGCAACCGGCTTTCACGGCCGCTGCCACCACTGAGCAGCACGGCATGGAAGGCCGGCGGCAGGATCATCTGCCAGCGGCCCACCCGTTTCTGTCGATGCCACAGTTGCCAGAGCAACCAGCCCAGCAACGGCAGCAGCAACACGAACCAGGGGCGCAGCCAGTGTGGCCAGAGGGCGATCATCGACGCCTCCGCAAGCGCAGGCGCTTGAGCCGCTGGCGCCACTCGGTGTGTTGGGCCGGCTGGAACAGCGGCTGGTTGAACAGGCGCTGCAACGGATTGTCCGGCCAGCGCGCCCGGGCCACCAGCAACATGCTCAGCAGCAGGGCCACGGCCAGGGGCCAGTGATACAGCGCCAGGGCAGGGCGGGCCTGGGTCGGTTGCTGGGTCACCGGTTCGAGCTGGTCGAGGGTGGTCTTGATCGCCAGCAATTGCTCACCGTCCTGGGCCCGAAAATAGCGGCCGCCGGTGGCCTGGGCGATATCCTTGAGGGTCGCTTCGTCGAGGTCCAGGCTCGGGTTGACACCGAGAAAGCCTGCCGTGCCGCTTTGTTCCGGGTCGGCACCGATGCCGATCGGGTAGATTTTCACGCCTTCATCGGCGGCCAGGCGCGCGGCGGTCAGCGGGTCGATTTCGCCGCCGTTGTTGGCACCGTCGGTGACCAGGATCAATACGCGACTGTGGGCCGGCCGCTGGCGCAGGCGCTTGAGGGCCAGGCCAATGGCGTCGCCGATGGCGGTATTCTTGCCGGCAATGCCGATGCGCGCCTCATCGAGCCAATGGCGCACGGTGCGCCGGTCGAAAGTCAGCGGTGCCTGCAAGTAGGCCTGGCTGCCGAACAGGATCAGGCCGACCCGGTCACCTTCGCGCCCTTCGAGAAAGTCCCCGAGCATATGCTGGACCAGCGCGAGGCGACTGACTTCTTCGTCTTTCCACTGCATGTCGGGAAAGTCCATGGAGCCCGAGACATCCACCGCCACCAACAGATCACGGCCGCTGGCGGCAATGGGCAACGGCTCCCCCAGCCACTGCGGTCGTGCCGCGGCGATCAGCAACAGCAGCCAAAGCAGGATAAAGGGCGCCTGTTGCCGCCAGGTCGGCAGATTGGCCCGGGCTCGACGGCCCACCAGGCCTTCCAGGTCCCCAAGGAAGCTGACCTTGAGCGCCGGCTCGCCACTGTCGGCCGCCGGCAGCACCAGGCGCATCAGCCAGGGCAGCGGCAACAGGGCGAACACCCACGGCCAGGCGAACTCAAACATGTTTGCGGATCCAGATTTCGACTGCCTGGGTCAGGCCGGCGATGGCTTTGTCGTCGAGCTTGCATTCGGGCTTGTAGGCGCCTTCCACCAGTACCATCCAGCGCGTCAGGCCGGCGGCCGGGCAACGGTTATCCAGGAAGGCCAGCCATTTACGCCCGTTGAGGGTGTGGCTCTGGCTGTAGGGATAATGGTTGCGACACAGGCGCTTGAGCAGTCCGTTGAGCTGTTGCAGCCAGGCACCGGCCGGTGCGCCGTCGTAGGGCTTGGGCAGCCGGGCGAGTTCGGCCAGGGCGGCCAGGCGCACCGGGTCCAGGGGTTGTTCGCTACGGACGGTGGTGCGCTGGGTCGGAATGAACCGGCGCAATTGCCACAGCCCCAGACCCAGCAACGGCAATACCACCAGCAGCAACCACCAGCCTGGCGCGGGCGGCCAGAAACCAATGGGGGGCGGTGCCATCAGCGGCTGCAATTGATCCAGATTGCTCATCGGCTTTTCCCGGCCCGCTTGGGGTTCAGGTATTCACGCAGTTGTTCGACCATGTCGCCCTGGGTACTCAAGGGCATCATCAGGATCCGCAGTTTCTGCGTCAGCAGTTCCCAGCGCTCCTGGCGCGCCTCGGCCTGGGCGCGATAGGCCTGGCGCAGTTCGAAATTCAGGGTGTCGAGCTCCAACTGTGAACCACGTTGGGCGAAACGCAACAGGCCGGCGGCGGGCAGGGCATGGTCCAGTGGGTCCGACAACGGCAACAGCAGCAGGTCGCAATGGCGAGACAGCAGGCTCAGTTGCTGCTCGGCGCTGTCGGACAACGCACGCTCGTCGCAAATCACGATCACCAGGCTGCCGGGCCGCAGCACTTCCCGGGCCCGGCGCAGGGCGATGCCGAACGAGTCGCGGTCCGGCTCGCCCTCGGTGTGCAGTGACTGATTGACCCGCACCAGCCGGTTGAGCAATTGCAACAGGCTCTGTTTGCTGCGCCGCGGTTTGACCTCGTAATGGGTGTTATTGCCGAACACCAGGCCGCCGACCCGGTCATTGTGTCCCAGCGCGGCCCAGCCGATCAGACTGGCGGCCTGGGCGGCGAGCACCGATTTGAACATCAGCCCCGAGCCGAAGAACAGCCGGTGGCTTTGCTCGATCATGATGAAGATCGGTCGCTCGCGTTCTTCGTGGAACAGTTTGGTATGCGGCTCCTGGGTCCGGGCGGTGACACGCCAGTCAATGGTGCGCACATCGTCGCCGGCCTGGTAGACCCGTACCTGGTCGAAGTCCACCCCGCGTCCGCGCAGCTTGGAGTGATGCAGGCCGATCAACGGGCTGCGCTGGCCGGGTGTCGAGAACAACTGCACCTCGCGCACGCGATGGCGCATCTCGATCAGCTCCGAAAGGCTGACGCGGATGCCCGGTGCGGGCGTCAGTGGGTTATTCATGACTCATACTCAAGCGACAGCGACGACGTCGAGAATCCGCTGCACGACCCGGTCCTGGTCGATGCCGGCGGCTTCGGCTTCGAACGACAGGATGATGCGATGGCGCAGCACGTCGAACAGCACGGCCTGGATATCTTCCGGGCTGACAAAGTCGCGTCCGGCCAGCCAGGCATGGGCACGGGCGCAGCGGTCCAGGGCAATGGAGCCCCGCGGGCTGGCGCCGTAGGCGATCCACTCGGCCATTTCCGGATCGAACTTGGCCGGATTGCGGGTGGCCATGATCAGTTGCACCAGGTACTCCTCCACGGCGTCGGCCATGTACAAACCGAGGATTTCCTTGCGCGCCGAGAAAATCGCCTGCTGGCTCACGCGGCGTTCGGGCTTGGTCTCGCCGTTCAGCGCTTCACCCCGGGCCTGCTGGAGAATGCGGCGTTCCACCGTGGCATCGGGAAAGCCGATCTTGACGTGCATCAGGAAGCGGTCGAGCTGGGCTTCGGGCAGCGGGTAGGTACCTTCCTGCTCGATCGGGTTCTGCGTGGCCATCACCAGGAACAGTGGCGACAGTTCATAGGTACTGCGCCCGACGCTGACCTGGCGCTCGGCCATGGCTTCGAGCAAGGCCGACTGGACCTTGGCCGGGGCGCGGTTGATTTCGTCCGCCAGCACCAGGTTGTGGAAGATCGGCCCTTGCTGGAACACGAAGCTGCCGGTCTCCGGGCGATAGATTTCCGTGCCGGTGATGTCGGCGGGCAGCAGGTCGGGGGTGAACTGGATGCGATGGAATTGCGCTTCGATGCCCTCGGCCAGCTCTTTGATGGCCTTGGTCTTGGCCAGCCCAGGCGCGCCTTCCACCAGCATGTGGCCGTCGGCGAGCAGGGCGATGAGCAGGCGCTCAATGAGTTTTTCCTGGCCGAGAATCTGCGTTGAAAGAAAGGTTCGCAGCGCCAGCAGCGCTTCACGATGTTCCATCGATGACTGTTCCTGGAAAGGGTGGCCCAGGCGTTCGGATAACGCCGGGGCTGGGGGCGTTACTTTAATGCATGGCGGGGGGTGGCGACTAACGGGATTTTGTCTGGCGTGCGGATTTGTGATCGGTTTGGAGTCGATGTGGGAGCGGGCTTGCTCGCGAAGAGGTCGATACATCCAGCAGCATCGTCTCAGACAGACCGCTATCGCGAGCAAGCTCAGCTCCCACAGAGGACTGGCGGTGGATGCAGGGCAAGGCACACCGCCGATCCATTGTGGGAGCGAGCCTGTTCGCGATTACCCCAGTAGATCCGGCACTTCATATTTTCGCTAGTTTTGCATCCGAATCTCATCCACCAGCAGTCTGATTGCTGGCCTGTCGATCAGATCCCGCCACGGGCCATCCTCCACGATTGCCCCGTCATGCATCACAATGACCCGGTCAAACCGATGCAAGTGGTCAACATCATGGGTGACACATATCAACCCCTGCCCGGCAAAAACGTCGAATAACAGGTCCCAAAGAGGCGTGGTCAGCCTGGGTTCGATGGATGCGCTTGGCTCGTCGAACATATTGAATTTCCCGGGCTTGTTGATCAGGCGCAGCAGTGATAGGCGTTTGGCTTCGCCTCCGGAGAGATTCGATGCATTTTCGCTGACCTGCCGTGTTGTCACGATCTCATCCAGTTCCAATTGCCGTATGGCTCTAGACAAAATCGGCGATGCGCAGCCTCCGAACAGAACCGATTGTTCAAAAGAGCCTTCCAGAAACCGCGGTTGTTGGGGGCAATATCTCAAGGCGTCCAAGTGAGCTTGACCGGACAAAAGTGAGACCGGTACCGAGTCGATACTCAGTTGGTCTCGCTTTGATGCATCAAGCCCGGCGAGGACTTCCAGAAAAGTGGTTTTGCCTGCGCCGCTAGGCCCCGTAACGGCCACTGACTGCCCTTGAGCAAATGCCAGGGAGCGCTTGATCGACAGGCGAAGCGGTCCCGTTCCTGCGACTTCGCAGGGGCCGAGTGCCAGAACTGAGGACCGCTGGAAATCAACCCAGGCCAGCCGATTGCTGCGATCGAAATCCGGAAGTGATAGCAGACCCTGAAACTGACGCTGGTCTGCAAGGAACTGATCAAGAGCACGATACCCTTCAGTCAAGGTTGAAATACTGAGCAGATAACTCCCCGCGATTGAAAAAATGGCAACCAGCTGCCCGACACTGATACTGGGATGCCCCGAAAGCTGGTCCAGGACGCCCCAATAGAGCAATCCCCCAGTGGAAAGGCTTACGAACAGTATCTTGGCGGCGCTCAGCAGGCCGCCAGAGGATGCTGTAGTCACAGCAGCGTCGGCATAACGTCCGAACGCCGCGTTCAACGGGTGCAGGGCAGTGGGTATGGCACTTTCCAGTTTTATGGTTTTTCCCGCGTTGAGGGTGTTGTAGAGGTGGGCACTTAACTCATCTTCCTGCTCATTGACTGCATCAATGTGCCTTCTCCGCCATTTGATAATTTGATGGGTAACAGCTAGATAGATAATTCCGTACGCCGTCATGCTCAAAAAAATTTCACTGTCCCCTATGTAAATAAAAGCAGCCCCAACAACTATGAATTCCAAGAGTACGGGAAGTGCGATGGTCACAATGAAAGTGAGTAGTTGTTCGTGTGCAGTAATTCCGCGCTCGACCGATTTTATGAAATGGCCGATTCTCCAAGAGTTGAATAACGAAAACTCTTTGCCTATGAGTTCGGTGATCCACTCAATGGAAGCGTTCATGATAATGCTCTGTACCAGCTTGGACAGCGCATGGAGCTGCAGAGGAGTGATGATGGCATGAATGCATCCCGCGACAATCAGGCCTGTCGTCAGTGCGAGCAGGGTGCTGGATGCTGGGTTTCTGTTGCCTTGCAGAGTATCGATGATGGTTCCGAGTAACAGTGGAGGGGCAAGTGTGATGAGCTTGAGTGCGATGATTGTGACTATAGTTGCTGCTAGAAGTTTGGTGTGTTTTTTATAGGCGTTTTTTATCATTGCCCGAATGCTATTCATGTACTCGCTCCTGGTTGCTTTGTGTTTGATAATTCAACCGCGTAACACGTACTGTGGCACCACCAAGCGGCCGTTTCTAATGATATTGAAGCGCTCAAGTCCTGGAATATAAATTTGAGTAACGATGCTGTGGCTTGAAAAGCGGGCTACGGTTCGGCGGAATATTTTCATTCCTGTGTTTGATAGGTTTTTTTGCAGTTTTTCCAGTTGTGCGGAAACTGTCGTGGAGTTGATGTGTGCAGGGGCGTCAATTGTAGGAAGTGTCGCTGTTGTGACGGGTGCGAAGTCAATCAAGTGTTTCAAGTGTCTTGATTTGGATAATAGATCAAAGGTTTCTCTATCTATGGATTCTTCAGCGGCATCATATAAGTCCTCGGACTGGAATTGTTCAGTAACTGCCCTTTGGATTGCAGTATGGATCTCAAGCGAGCATCCGGAGCCAATGGGTGAAAGATGGTGAGCTCCAGGGCCCGCTTTGGGAAAAGCCACTGCAAAGTAAACTGACAGCACGTCCTTGATAATGATCACTTGCAGTCTGTTCGCTGACGCCAAGGCAGCGGGGTGGTTCCTCAGCGCTGTTTGAAGCAACGCCGCAGAAGGTGTGTATAGTTCCATTGCCGGACCGAGGCCACAGACAGCCATGTAGAAAAGAGAGAGGATATGCCTCTCGATTGTTTCGTGGGCACCATGTAACAGTGCTTCGTTCTCTGTGCAACCAAAAGCAATTCCTGAGTTTGATGAGTAGCGAGATAAAAAGCGCAGTGCAGAATTCGAATCTTCGTGGATGTTTTGCGTCGTTTCAGGGCGTAGAAGGACGCACGGCGCGAATAGCTCTTCATTATTGTTGAGCGAGGTAAGCCTGAAACATTCGATTGGTTTTTCGGTGTAAGGCAGGCTGGTAAAAATTCCATCTTCTGTAACTGCTTTTTGAGTAGCTATCTTGTCGGAGCGGTATCGTATGGGAGCATCAGCAAGAGGCTGGAACGTGCTGAAGTGTTCAATGCTTTCTGCCAGTGCGCCTATTAGTGAGTCTGGTCCCTTGCCAGCCCCCGATTCAACGAGATTGTCGTTGCCATCAAACAGTTCGGCCGTCGCTACTAGCTTGGATGGTGTCGTATACCGTGTTACTGCACTGAGGTCCAGTGTATGGAGCGTAGACATGATATTGAATAGCGCTTCGGTGGGTGATAGTTCTCGTTCTGACATATGGATCTCCGTTAAAGGATGCCGAAAGGAGATCCTTTCGGCATCTGTTCGCCGATATTTAATCGGTCACTGGCTTAATTGGTCAGCGACGCAAAAAAATCGGCTTCCGTTGCGAGGAGGTCTTTAGAAAGGCCTAATGCCTGCGGCAGGCCAAAAAAGGTATGATTTATTTCAGAGCGTTTCCTACCCATGTCGATTTACTCCAATGTAGTTAATGGGCGTCGCGACGCGAACGCCCAACTTGCGTGTGTTTGCAAGTGATTAATTAATAACATTGGGGTGAGGTGAAGGCTATTGCGCGACGTCCGAGGCTGACGTAGGTTCGCTCTTGCCGTTGAGTAGGAGGGGGGTGTAGGAATGTAGCTGCTCTGTTGAAAGTGTGGTTTCTCTCTACTGCTTTCGTCGTTTGGGATGTTTATATTATTTTAGGAAAGGATCAAAAGGGTAATCTGGCAAGGTTACAGCGGTGTTCTAAGGCGGGCGTGCTCGGAAAGGTTTTGTTGCATGCACATCTAAATGAACACCGTAGCCATCGCGACCCTGCTTGCGATGGCATATTCGAAGGTGGCAATAGGTCAGCCTATCCACGCCCCCGGGTTTACTAGATTCACCGGCCGCTCCCCCGCTAACGCCGTCAACAGGTTGTCCACCGCACAGCGCGCCATCGCCTCCCGTGTCTCGTAGGTGGCCGAGCCCATGTGCGGCGTCGCGACCACGTTGTCCATCTGCAATAGCGGCGAGTCCGCAGTCAAGGGTTCGCGCTCGAACACATCCAGCCCCGCGCCTCGAATCTGCTTGTTGCACAGGGCGTCGATCAGTGCGGCTTCATCCACCACTTTTCCCCGGGAGATATTGATGAAGATGCTCTCGGGGCGCATCTGCGCGAACGCTTGAGTTCCTATCATTCCTTGGGTTTCGGCCGTGAGCGGCAAGGTCAGGCAGATGAAGTCCGCCTGCTGCAACAGCGTTTCGAGGCTGCAATAAAGTGCGCCGAACCGCTGCTCGACCGCGGGCTTGGGCGAGTGGCTGTGGTAGATCACCGGCATGCCGAAACCGAAATGTCCGCGCTGGGCCAACGCTTCGCCTATACGGCCCATGCCGATGATGCCCAGGGTCTTGCCATGGACGTCGGTGCCGAAATGCCGGGGGCCGATACTCTGCTGCCACTGCCCGGCGCGAACCAGGTTGGCCAGTTCCACCACCCGTCGAGCTGTTGCCAGGATCAGGGCGAAGCCGGTGTCCGCAGTGGTTTCAGTCAGTACGTCCGGGGTATTGGTGAGCAGGATCCGGCGTTCGGTCAGGTAGTCGATGTCGTAGTTGTCGACCCCCACCGAGACGCTGGCGATGGCTTGCAGGTTCGGCGCCAGGTCCAGTAGTTGCGCATCCAGCTTCAGGCTGGCACCCAGCAGGCCGTGGGCACCAGGCAAGGCGTCACGCAATTGGGCCAGGCCTTGCCCATCGAGATGCTCGATGAGGGTGACCTGGGCCTGCGCTTGCAGGCGGTCCATCAGTTGCGCCGAGAGCGCTTTGTACAACACCACGTGCTTTTTCATGGGGGTCTCGATTCAGGAGTGGGCGGGGGCCGATTGCGGCGTCGCGGTTTTCGATTCGGTCCGGTCACTGGCGCCGGGCTTGAGAGCGAGGGTCAGCACCACCGACAGCAGCAACGCGCCGCTCATCAGCAGGAAGGACATGCCGGGGGAGCCGGTGGTGCCGTTGAGGTAGCCCACCAGGTACGAGCCACCGAACGAACCCAGCGCGCCCATGCTGTTGATCAACGCCATGGCGCCGCCAGCGACATTGGCCGGGAGGATCTCCGGAACGATGGCGAAGAACGGACCGTATGGCGCGTACATGCAAGCGCCGGCGACCACCAGCAAGCCGTAGGACCACCAGAAATGCTCGGCCCCCAGCAGGTAGGAGGCGTAGAACGCGATGGAGGCGATCAGCAGCGGCGGCCAGACAAAACGCTTGCGCTTTTGCGCCTTGTCCGACGCCCAGGACACCACCAGCATGCCGATCACCGCCGCCAGGTAAGGCAAGGACGACAGCCATCCGGCCTCGACCATGTTCATCTGCAGGCCAGCCTTGAGGATCGACGGCAACCACAGCACAAACCCGTAGACCCCGATGCTCCAGCAGAAAAACTGCAAGGCGAGGATGATGACCTTGGGCGAGCGGAAGGCTTCGGCGTAGTTCTTCACGGCCTTGATGCCGACCTGTTCGGCCGCCAGGGCGCTTTCCAGGTCTTGTTTTTCCTGGTTGCTGAGCCACTTGGCCTGGGCCGGACGATCATCGGCCAGGCGCCACCAGACAAAGGCCCAGAGCACCGCCGGCAGGCCTTCGATGATGAACATCCAGCGCCAGTCGAATTGCTGCACCAGATAACCCGACACCACCGACATCCACAGCATGGTCACCGGGTTGCCGAGGATCAGGAAGGTGTTGGCGCGCGAGCGTTCGGCCCGGGTGAACCAGTGGCACAGATACACCAGCATCGCCGGCATCACGGCAGCTTCGACCACGCCGAGCATGAAGCGGATCACGATCAGCCAGTAGGCGTTGGAGACCACGCCCGTCAGCGTCGCCAGCGATCCCCAGAGGATCAGGCTGACGAAGATCAGTTTCTTCACGCTGTGTTTCTGCGCGTAGATCGCCCCCGGTACCTGAAAGAAAAAGTAGCCGAGGAAAAACAGGGCCCCCAGCAGCGACGACAGCCCCGGGGTGATCATCAGGTCCTTGGCCATGCCCGAGGCAGCGGCAAATCCATAATTGGCCCGGTCCAGGTAGGCCAGGCTGTAAGTGATGAACACAATGGGCATGATGTACCACCAGCGGCGGGTGGCGAGGTTGGGCGTTTGCATATCTTTGACTCCTGAGCTTGTTGTTTTTGTTGCAGCAGGTGTATTTGTGGTGGCTTTATCGCGAGCAGGCTTGCTCCCACAGGGTTAACGTCAACCGCTGTGGGAGCGAGCCTGCTCGCGATGGGCGGTTTCAAATTCAGTCGATAACTCGATGCGAGTAGGCAATCCCTCCATATCCCCACGGCTCTGCACCGCGCGGCTGCCAATCCAGTTGGCGCGCTGCACGGCTTGGGTGATGGCGCGGCCTTCGAGCAGCGCACTGATCAGGCCGACCGCGAAGCCATCGCCAGCGCCCACGGTGTCCACCACCTGGGCCACCGGCACGCCGGCGATAACGCCCTGGTCTAGCTGCGTGCGGAAATAGGCACCATCCGCGCCGAGCTTGATCACGACGATTTCGGCCCCTTGGCCAAGATAGAACGCGGCAATGTCGGCTGGGTCGTCGAAACCGGTCAGCAAGCGGCCTTCACCGAGCCCCGGCAAGACCCAGTGGGCGAGGGCGGCGAGGCGATTGATTTCACGAATCATCATCGACTCGCTGGCCCACAGGCTCGGCCGCAGGTTTGGGTCGAAGGACAGGCTGCGGCCGGCTTCGCGCATCCGCATCATCAATTCAAAGGACATCTCACGGGCCGTGACCGACAACGCCGGAACGATGCCGGTGGCGTGCAAGTGGCGGGCTTCAAGCAGCGCGGGCGCGATGGCGTCGATCGATAGATGACTGGCCGCCGAGCCGCGACGGAAATACTCGACTTGCGGGTCGCTGCCATCGTCGCTACGGGATTTGAACTGGAACCCGGTGGGGTGGGCTGGATCGACCGTCACGTGGCGACAATCCAGGCCTTCGTTTTCCAGCGTCTGCACCACGAAGCGTCCCAGGGAGTCAGCACCGACCCGGCTCAGCCACGCCACTTTGAAGCCCAGTCGCGACAGACCGATGGCCACGTTGCCGTCGGCCCCGGCGATGCGCTTGTGGAACTGCTCGACACTGGCCAGGTCACCGCACTGGTCGGCCACCAGCATCGCCATGGTTTCGCCGAACGACAACACATCGAACTCAGGCATGGGCAGGCTCCCGGCGCGATTGCCCGAGGTGGGCAAGGGTGGCGACATGGCCAGCGGTCAATTGCAGCAAGTCATCGCCTTGCAGCGGGTATTCGGCGGCGCGCATTACACCGGCGGGCATGTGTTTGAGCAGTTGTTCCCACAGGTGCAGGTCGGTCATGGCTGGAGGCACCGCGACCAGTTTGCCGTCGGCGCGCCTGGCCACGGCCTTGCAATGCACATAAGCGACATACCGCCCGAGCTGTCGGGCGGCCACGGCAGCCGATTGGTCCTGCCATTGCCAGTTGCCGATGTCGAAGGTCATGCCGATGGGCAATGTCTGCTGCTCTACGGCGGTGAAGAAACGTTGCAACGGTTCGATCCGCCCACCTTGCAAGGTCTGGTCGTTTTCCACCAGCAACTGCACCGGGCTCGTGGCAAGTACGTGGGCCAGTGCCGACAGGTCATTGGAGTCGGTGAAGTGCCCGAGAGAGACTTTCAGCCACGCCGAGCCGAATGCTTCGCAGCGTTGCAGGGCAACGGCCAGGGCGGGGTTGGGCCTGGACTGGCCGCCGAGCCACAGCTCCAGCGGCGACGAGAAAATACTCTGCAGTCCCTGGGCACGGGCGCGAGCGGCCAGCTCGGCGGGTTGTTCGGTGGTGAGCAATTCTTCGCGCCATTCAATGCGCGAGGCCCCGGCGGCGGCCAGCAGGTCGATGAAGCTGCCTTGGCCGTGTTGCCGTACCATGTCGGCGCCGTAGCTGGAAAGGCTGATGGAGACGGGTGGAGTGTGCATTGTTTTTATACCTCTGAAACCGGTTTCAGTTTTGTCCAAAAAAAAGGTTGTGCCTGAGGGCCCTATCGCGAGCAGGCTCGCTCCCATAGGGGACTTCCAGTGGCGCAGATCCAGTGTGGGAGCGAGCCTGCTCGCGATAGGGGCTCATCACCGACCATTTCCCCGCGTCGACCCACGCTCGATCAGCCGCGCCGCAAAATCCAGGGTTCGCACCGGCCCGTTATCGCCGCGCAAACGCTTGAGCAAACACTCGAACGCGCTGGCGCCGATCTCGGCCGTCGGTTGGGCCAGGGCGGTGATGCCGCTGCCCACCAGTGGGTACCAATCCAGGTCATCGAGGGCGATCAGGCCCACGTCGTCGAACAAGTGGCAACCCAGGTCGCGCAATATCGTCGTGGCGGTCAGCGCGGCAATGCCATTGGCACAGAACAGTGCCTTGGGGCCTTGGCTCGGCTGGTCCAGGAAGGCCTTGATGCGTGCGGTCAATTGGTTGCAGGTTTCCACCACGGCGCCGGTCAGGGCAGGGCGTCGCTCGATACCGGCCTTGAAACTCTCGACCCGCTCGATTCGCGAACTGGTGCCATCGAACGGCTCGGTCACCAGCAAAAGATCACGGTAGCCCCGTTGTTCGAGGTGATCGAGGGCCATCTCGATGGCGGCCGGGTTGTCGAGGCCGACCAGATCGCTGTCGAGCCGATCGACCTTGCGATCCACCAGCACCAGAGGCATTTCGCTGCGCAGTTCAAACAGTTCGTCGCGGTGATGCCCCAGGGTGTTCACGATCAGCCCTTCGATGTTGTAGGCGCGCAGCAACGCCAGGTGCTGGCGTTCCTGCTCGTCATCGCGGTCGGTGTTGCACACCACCAGGCTGTAGCCATGGCGCCGGCAGGCGGTTTCCACGCCATGCATCACGGCAATCGAATAAGGGTTGCGGATATCGGCCACCAACATGCCGATCAGGCGTGTGCGCCCACGCTTGAGGCCGCGGGCCATCTGGTTGGGGCGGTAGCCCAGCTCGCTGATGGCCTGCTCGATACGCCGGGCAATAGCCTCGGAGAGCAGGGCGCGGTCCTCGCCGATGAAACGCGAGACACTGGCCTTGGAAACCCCGGCACGTTCGGCGACGTCAAGCATGGTTACGCGGCTGCGCTGGGCGGCGGAGAAAGAATTCACGGATTGAAACCTGCTTATTGGATTTATTAGTGGCTCTGAAACCGGTTTCAGGAAACATCAGAATGCGGTCGGTCGTCAAGGGCGACGTGTCAGAGGCACGACCGGCGGTGGTTCGCTTCAGTCGAACAGGGGCGACGATCCATCAGGGCTGGGCCATCCAGGCGATTTGCAGCGGGCCAGGCTGTGTGGTTAGCTGCCTGCCTTCCTCAGCGCCTTGACTGCCGAAATCACTATGAACTTTACCCAGCCTCGTTTGCGATTGCTGTCGATACTGAGTGTGACCTTGTTGGTGGTGGGCTGTGCGTCCTACTACCTGTTTCGCCACAGCGGGGCGCCGGCAGATGAAGGTTTCGCCGCCGAGCAACTGAACGAAGGGGGTATGGAAGACATCGGCACGCTGGCACCGCCCGAGGTGGAAAAACGCCTCAATTACTTGATTCAGGACACCGGTGAAACCCTCAGGTCCCTGGAACTGATCAGTGACGCCCAACTGAGTCTGACCCTGTCGACGACTGAGCCTGCTGACGAGCAGCCATTGCAATACGAGCCGCTGTTTGTCCCATTCACCAGTGCGCAACTGAAAGCTGAACTGGCGACGATCCAGGGCCTGCGTTTTGCCCAGAGGTTATTCGCCGACGGTTCCGAAGTGAGGCTCGACACCAGCAGCCTTGATCCGCTCTGGAAGCGCGCCGCTACGCCGGATGAGCCGGCGGCCGAGCAGTACCTGCCGCAGCGCCTGCGGTTTCGCGATGGCAGCGAAAAAACCTTCGCCGATCTCAAGGCGCCGTCCAAGGTCGAGTCCGACGACGTGATCTCGTCCCATGACACTTTCCCGCTCTCGGTCAACAAACCCTTGGCGAGTCTCGGCCTGACGGTCGCTTACCGCAGCTATCCGGCGTTCAGGAAAGTGGTCTTGGACAAGGATCACCCGAAAGTGACCCTGGACGACGGTCAGTCCTTCCAGCTCACTGCCCTGGGTGATGACAGCGCGTCCGTGCGGTTGAGTACACCGAAATTGTCGACCTTCGTGGTTCAGGGGCTGGATGATGCGGGCAGGGCGCTCTACAGCCACGGTAACAACTCCCGGGCGTTTCCCTCCGATGGCGATATCGCGGCGTTGCAGGGTTATTACAACGCGCTGCTCCAGACCAAGGACGATCTCGAGCAGCTCAAGACCGGCCAGGCGGTACAGCAGCAACTGGAGCGCCTGACCGACGCGCTGGCCGCTCAGGTGGGGCCGTTGAAAAACACCGAGGTCGACTATCAATTCGAGGCCACCCCGCAACGTATCGTCATCCATGTGCTCGATCCGATGGAAGACAACTCCGTGGAGTTCACCCTGGTCGACAACGTCCTTGCAGCACAAACGCGTTACATCGCCCTGGACCGGAACGCCGAGCGCTACGGCTTCATCGACCAGGCCGGCCAGTGGTTGATCAAGCCCCGTTGGGTGCAGGTGCAAGATAGCCAGATGGCCGATACCTACACGCTGTTTTCCCCGGAGAAGTCCAGCGACCCGAATTCGGAGTGGCAGGCGTTGCGCAGCCAGCTCGCCTATTTTCCTGCCGGCAGCAACAAGCTCGTGGACCTGCCGTTCGAATACATCACCGAGGCGTTGAGCAATGGCCTGCTGTTGGTGGAGCGGGAAACCAACGGACCTTATGGGCTCTACGATGCCAGGGGGCATCGTTTCGTATTGCCGATGAAATTCGTCAACCCCACCGTGACTGGCAACGTATTCATCGCCCGTCTCGGCAAACGAACCGATGTCATGGAAGGCCTCTACGGCGCCTATACCCTGGACGGCAAGGAAATCCTGCCGGCGCAGTTCTCAGGCATCGAGCACAGCGAGGGTTTGCTCTACGCCAGCTCCGCCGACCGGAGTCGTCAGGACGTTTTCGACCTGCAAGGTAAACGGATCAACCTGCTGGGTGACAATGTGATAGGCCGGTTTGTCGGGCAACAACCGCTGTTGGTGCAGGACGCTAAAAGCAGGAAATTCGCTTTTATCGACCGCCAGGGTGAGCGGCTACCCATCAAGTTGCCGTATGACGAGGTGACGCCGTTTTCCAATGGCATGGCGGTGGTGGGACGCGAGGGTAGCTACGGAGCCATCGACCTGGCGGGCAGATTGCAGGTCCCGCTGGATTACGACCAGATCAGCGCGTTCCAGACCCGTTACGCCGCGGCCATCCCGGCCGGTGGTGGTTCCGGGCTGGTCTTGATCAGCCAGGACAACAAGGTGACCAAGGAACTGGGATCCTACACCAGCATGAAGGTGCCGGATAACGGCAATGAGGCCCGTTACTACGTGAGGGATCCGAGTAACAGTGACGAGTATCTGGTCTATGACGCCGATGGCAATCTCGTGCAGAAAGACGAATAAGAGCTGGCGCACTGATCCTGTGGCCAGGGGATTTATCCCCGTTGGGCTGCGAAGCGGCCCTCGAACCGGGCAACTCGGTGTGCCAGGAAGATTGAATTCACTGCTTTAGGGCTGCTGCGCAGCCCAGCGGGGATAAATCCCCTCGCCACAGGGAGCGGTCGCCTTGGGAGTCAGAGCTGGCTTACATAGGTCCCCGTTCCCTTGAGGATGTTCTGCAACGTCAGTTCCACCTCCGCCAAATCCGCCACATCGGTGTTGTGAGTGATCTCCAGCACGTCATCCCCATTCAGCGCATCGGCGTCCGCCGCGGCGATTTCGATCTTCAGCAGGGTCGGGCTCAGCGTCACCTTCACGCCGTCAAGTGTCGAAGGCTCGCCGTCAAGGGCGATTTCCAGTTCGTCTTCATCGGGGTAGCGCGTCATCAGGAACATTTCGCCCTGGGCGCTATGGCAGCAGAGCATGGCCATGTTGTCCTCTTCGTCGTCGCATGGGTTGGCGATCAGAAGGGTGGTGGTCATTTGCATGGTGATGGCTCCTGGCTCGATGAGCCCTGCGGGTACGAAAAAGGGGATTTTGCCAGCCTGGAAGAATTTCTGCTGGGTTACCTGGATCCCGGACGATTTCACGCTGCCAGGTGCCGTTTGTCCCTCGGGCTGCTAGGGTTGTTCGAGGCGTACCGCTAGCCGATGACCGAATATGTCGCAGCGCTGCAAGCAGGCAGGTTGTCGCACTCGTTAAGCTGCGCAACGGATGTGCACCTGCAAAGGCCACCTCAGGGTGTGTTTTGCAGGTGTCCATGACATGAAATTACATGGAAAAGGATGTGACCTGCAGGTCCCGTCCAGCTTCACCCACCTGTCATCCTGTTTCCTCTGCCCGAGAATCAGGAACGGGATGGCCGACAGCCCCGCAGGGGTGGGGTTGCACGCGACGCTTCAATCAATAACAAGCCCAAGCGGAGTACCACAGATGGCGTTCTTCACCGCAGCCAGCAAAGCCGACTTCCAGCACCAACTGCAAGCGGCACTGGCGCAGCACATCAGTGAACAGGCACTGCCACAAGTGGCGCTGTTCGCTGAACAATTCTTCGGCATCATTTCCCTCGATGAACTTACCCAGCGCCGGTTGTCCGACCTTGCCGGCTGCACCCTGTCTGCCTGGCGCCTGCTTGAGCGCTTCGATCACACGCAACCGCAGGTGCGCGTCTACAACCCCGATTACGAACGCCATGGCTGGCAGTCGACCCACACGGCCGTGGAAGTGCTGCACCACGACTTGCCGTTCCTGGTGGACTCGGTCCGCACCGAGTTGAACCGTCGCGGCTACAGCATCCACACCCTGCAAACCACCGTGCTGAGCGTGCGTCGCGGCAGCAAGGGCGAGTTGCTGGAAATTCTACCAAAAGGCACCCAGGGCGACGGCATCCTGCAAGAGTCGTTGATGTACCTGGAGATCGACCGTTGCGCCAACGCCGCCGAACTCAACGTCCTGAGCAAGGAACTTGAGCAAGTGCTGGGCGAAGTGCGCGTGGCCGTGGCTGATTTCGAACCGATGAAAGCCAAGGTCCAGGAAATCCTCGACAGCCTGGACAGCAGCGCCTACGCCATCGACGCTGAGGAAAAGAGCGAGATCAAGAGCTTCCTGGAATGGCTGGTGGGTAACCACTTCACTTTCCTGGGCTATGAAGAGTTCGTGGTTCGCGACGAGGCCGACGGCGGCCACATCGAGTACAACCCCGATTCGTTCCTGGGCCTGACCAAATTGCTGCGCGCCGGCCTGACTGCCGAAGACCTGCGCATCGAAGACTACGCCGTCAATTACCTGCGCGAACCGACGCTGCTGTCGTTCGCCAAGGCCGCGCACCCGAGCCGCGTGCACCGTCCGGCCTACCCGGACTACGTGTCGATCCGTGAGATCGACGCCGACGGCAAGGTCATCAAGGAATGTCGCTTCATGGGCCTGTACACCTCTTCGGTGTATGGCGAGAGCGTGCGGGTCATCCCGTACATCCGCCGCAAGGTCGCGGAAATCGAGCGTCGTTCGGGCTTCCAGGCCAAGGCGCACCTGGGCAAGGAACTCGCCCAGGTGGTCGAAGTGCTGCCCCGTGACGACCTGTTCCAGACCCCGGTGGACGAGCTGTTCAGCACCGTCATGTCCATCGTGCAGATCCAGGAACGCAACAAGATCCGCGTGTTCCTGCGCAAAGACCCGTATGGCCGTTTCTGCTACTGCCTGGCCTACGTGCCACGTGACATCTATTCCACCGAAGTGCGCCAGAAGATCCAGCAAGTGCTGATGGATCGCCTGAAGGCCTCGGACTGCGAGTTCTGGACCTTCTTCTCCGAGTCCGTGCTGGCCCGCGTGCAGTTGATCCTGCGGGTGGACCCGAAGAACCGCATCGACATCGACCCGTTGCTGCTGGAAAAAGAAGTCGTGCAGGCTTGCCGCAGCTGGAAGGACGACTACGCCAGCCTCGTCGTCGAGAGCTTCGGCGAAGCCCAGGGCACCAACGTGCTGTCGGATTTCCCGAAAGGCTTCCCGGCCGGCTACCGTGAGCGTTTTGCCGCGCACTCGGCCGTGGTCGACATGCAGCACCTGCTGAGCCTGAGCGAAAAAAATCCGCTGGTGATGAGCTTCTACCAGCCGCTGGGCCAGGTATCCGGCCAGCGCGAGCTGCACTGCAAGCTGTATCACGCCGACACGCCACTGGCGTTGTCCGACGTGCTGCCGATCCTGGAAAACCTCGGCCTGCGTGTGCTGGGCGAGTTTCCGTACCGCCTGCGCCACACTAATGGTCGCGAGTTCTGGATTCATGATTTCGCGTTCACCGCCGCCGAAGGTCTGGACCTGGACATCCAGCAACTCAACGACACCTTGCAGGACGCCTTCGTCCACATCGTGCGTGGCGATGCCGAGAACGATGCGTTCAACCGCCTGGTGCTGACCGCCGGCCTGCCATGGCGCGACGTGGCGTTGCTGCGTGCCTACGCCCGTTACCTGAAGCAGATCCGCCTGGGCTTCGACCTGGGTTACATCGCCAGTACCCTGAACAACCACACCGACATCGCTCGCGAATTGACCCGGTTGTTCAAGACCCGCTTCTACCTGGCGCGCAAACTCAGCGGCGACGACCTGGAAGACAAGCAACTGCGCCTGGAACAAGCGATCCTCTCGGCCCTGGACGACGTCCAGGTGCTCAACGAAGACCGCATCCTGCGTCGTTACCTGGACCTGATCAAGGCCACCCTGCGGACCAACTTCTACCAGACCGACGCCAACGGTCAGAACAAGTCCTACTTCAGCTTCAAGTTCAACCCGCACCTGATCCCGGAACTGCCCAAGCCGGTGCCCAAGTTCGAGATCTTCGTCTATTCGCCGCGGGTCGAAGGCGTGCACCTGCGCTTTGGCAACGTTGCCCGCGGTGGCCTGCGCTGGTCCGACCGTGAAGAGGACTACCGCACCGAGGTGCTGGGCCTGGTAAAAGCCCAGCAAGTGAAGAACTCGGTGATCGTGCCGGTGGGCGCCAAGGGTGGTTTCCTGCCACGTCGCCTGCCGCTGGGCGGCAGCCGGGACGAGATCGCGGCCGAGGGCATCGCCTGCTACCGCATCTTCATCTCGGGCCTGTTGGATATCACCGACAACCTCAAGGACGGCGCGCTGGTACCACCGGCCAACGTCGTGCGGCATGACGACGATGACCCGTACCTGGTGGTGGCGGCGGACAAGGGCACTGCGACCTTCTCCGACATCGCCAACGGCATCGCCATCGACTACGGCTTCTGGCTGGGCGATGCGTTCGCCTCCGGCGGTTCGGCCGGCTACGACCACAAGAAAATGGGCATCACCGCCAAGGGCGCGTGGGTGGGCGTGCAACGTCACTTCCGCGAGCGTGGCATCAATGTCCAGGAAGACAGCATCACCGTGGTGGGCGTTGGCGACATGGCCGGCGACGTGTTCGGCAACGGCTTGTTGATGTCCGACAAGCTGCAACTGGTCGCGGCCTTCAACCACCTGCACATCTTCATCGACCCGAACCCGGAGCCGGCCAGCAGCTTCGCCGAGCGTAAGCGTCTGTTCGACCTGCCGCGTTCGGCCTGGACGGACTACGACACCAGCATCATGTCCGAAGGCGGCGGTATCTTTTCGCGCAGCGCGAAAAGCATCGCCATCTCGCCACAGATGAAGGAACGCTTCGACATCCAGGCTGACAAGCTGACCCCGACCGAGCTGCTCAACGCCTTGCTCAAGGCGCCGGTGGACCTGTTGTGGAACGGCGGTATCGGTACCTACGTCAAGGCCAGCACTGAAAGCCACGCCGATGTCGGCGACAAGGCCAACGATGCACTGCGGGTGAACGGCAACGAACTGCGCTGCAAGGTCGTGGGCGAGGGCGGCAACCTGGGCATGACCCAACTGGGTCGCGTCGAATTCGGCCTCAATGGCGGCGGTTCCAACACCGACTTCATCGACAACGCGGGCGGCGTGGACTGCTCCGACCACGAAGTGAACATCAAGATCCTGCTCAACGAAGTGGTGCAGGCCGGCGACATGACCGACAAGCAACGCAACCAGTTGCTGGCGAGCATGACCGACGAAGTCGGTGGCCTGGTGTTGGGCAATAACTACAAGCAGACCCAGGCCCTGTCCCTAGCGGCGCGCCGTGCCTTCGTGCGGATCGCCGAATACAAGCGCCTGATGAACGACCTGGAAGCCCGCGGCAAGCTGGACCGTGCCATCGAGTTCCTGCCGACCGAAGAACAGCTGGCCGAACGTGTCGCGGCGGGCCATGGCCTGACCCGTGCCGAACTGTCGGTGCTGATCTCCTACAGCAAGATCGACCTCAAGGAAGCGCTGCTCAACTCCCTGGTACCGGACGACGATTACCTGACCCGTGACATGGAGACCGCGTTCCCGCCGACGCTGGTGAGCAAGTTCTCCGAAGCCATGCGTCGCCACCGCCTGAAGCGCGAGATCGTCAGTACCCAGATCGCCAACGACCTGGTCAACCACATGGGCATCACCTTCGTTCAGCGGCTCAAGGAGTCTACGGGCATGAGCCCGGCGAACGTGGCGGGTGCTTATGTGATCGTGCGCGATATCTTCCATCTCCCGCACTGGTTCCGCCAGATCGAAGCCCTGGACCACCAGGTTTCCGCTGATGTGCAACTGGAGCTGATGGACGAGCTGATGCGCCTGGGTCGCCGTGCGACGCGCTGGTTCCTGCGCAGCCGTCGCAACGAGCAGAACGCTGCCCGTGACGTCGCGCACTTCGGTCCGCACCTGGCGGCGTTGGGCCTCAAGCTCGACGAATTGCTGGAAGGCCCGACCCGCGAAGGCTGGCAGACCCGCTACCAGGCCTACGTCGCCGCCGGCGTGCCAGAGTTGCTGGCGCGCATGGTCGCCGGCACCACGCACCTGTACACCTTGCTGCCGATCATCGAGGCGTCCGACGTGACTGGACAGAACGCCGCCGATGTGGCCAAGGCCTACTTCGCCGTGGGCAGCGCCCTGGACATTACCTGGTACCTGCAACAGATCAGCGCCTTGCCAGTGGAAAACAACTGGCAGGCACTGGCCCGCGAAGCGTTCCGCGATGACGTCGACTGGCAGCAACGGGCGATCACCATCTCGGTCCTGCAAGAGGGGGATGGCGCCCAGGACGTGGAAACCCGCCTGGCGCTGTGGCTCGAGCAGCATCACGACATGGTCGAGCGCTGGCGTGCCATGCTGGTGGACATCCGTGCCGCCAGCGCCACTGACTACGCCATGTACGCGGTCGCCAACCGCGAACTGCTGGACGTTGCGATGAGTGGTCAGGCGGTCTTGACGGCCAACTGATCCGGCGTTGAATGAAAAAGCCCCGCATTGAGAGATGCGGGGTTTTTTTATTGGTGCGGTTGCTCCTTAGGTAAAAATACTCTGTGGGAGCAAAGCTTGCTCGCGATAGCGTTGGATCAACAGTATTGATGTAACTGACCGACCGCTATCGCGAGCAAGCTTTGCTCCCACAGAGGCGCAGCGGTGTGGCTGGTTAGTTTTTCAGCGGAATCAACACCGCCTCATCCTCACCCATCACCATGAATACCAGCAATTTCGCCGGCTCGGTCGCGCTGGCATTCTTCGAAACCAGGTGCTCGGACCCCGCCGCTTCGTACCAGAACTCCCCGGCCTTGTAGGTCGTCGCCGACTCGCCCTTGACCTGGGAGGTGATAGCGCCTTCGAGCACATAGGCCATGGCCGTGCCTTCATGTTTGTGGGCGATGGACGCCTGGCCGGGGGCATAGTCGACGGTCAGCATCATGGCTTTTTTACCGGGAACGTTTTTCAGCATCTGCTCCTGCAACACCTGGACCTTCTCCGAAGGCGCCGCTTCGTGGGCGTAGGTCTGGGTCATGGGCAGCAGGCTGAGGATGGCGATCAGACAAAGTGTTTTCATGAAGGTACGACCTGTGTGGTTTCGAGTGATTTCGCGCTGTCGCGACGATGGATTCACCCTAAGCCCAGAGGTGGGGCGAGCAAACGTCCAATCTTTCGGAAGGTGGGTAGACCAATTGGCTGGGCTACAAATGGATGTGAGCAGGCGAGCTTTTTGTGGCGAGGGGATTTATCCCCGTTCGAGTGCGCAGCACTCGCCAGATCCGTCGCCGATAGGAAGATTTTGGGGCTGCTGCGCAGCCCAGCGGGGATAAATCCCCTCGCCACAACTTGGCTAGGCAGGAATGAAGTTGTGAGTCTCAGACAACCGGAAAACTATTGAAATCCACGCTTCGGGCCAGGCGATTGTCGATCAGGCTGATGAAGCCTTGCACTTCCGGGCAGTTGAAATGGGCCTGCATGGCCGCTTCCGATTGCCAGCGGGCGCTGACGTTCCAGCGGTCGCCATCGTCCGGGCAACGGTCGACCATGTACGCATCGCACCCCGGCTGTGCACGCAGGGTTTCGACGATTTGCTGCAACTGCCGGCCCAGTTCTTCCGAGCGACCGGCGGCGGCTTGCACCTGTACGGTATTGATCACTTGGCGAGACATTGTTCAGGCTCCTGAATCAAGTCGGAGGGGTTTGCTCAACATCAATCACACCCGTGCAGGATAGGCCCGGTGGCGCACGGCTCAAACAGCCAATGGGCGGATAAATGCCCAGTCCAATCCTCAGGCCACCTGCTGCAGAATGTCGCGCAAGCGGTCCAGGGCGATATCGATGTCCAGGGTTTCGATAGCGCCGAAGCCGAAGAACAGGCCCGGTCGCACGGGCGCTTCATTGAAAAAACCAGCGAGGCTGTAGAGCCCGACTTCGGCTTTTTTCGCCAGCTCGATCACCAGCGCCAGGTCCACCGGGACCTTGCACAACACCGCCATGTGAAAGCCCGCCGTGGTGGGCACGGCGTCGAACCAGGGCGACAAGTCCCCGGCCATGCGTGCCAGGATTCGCTCGCGGCGGCCAGCGTACAGGGTGTGGCAGCGGCGAATGTGCTTGAGCAGGCACCCCTCGGCGATGAACTTCGCCAGTGCCCACTGGGGCAGGGTGGAGGTGTGCTGGTCGGTGAGGCGCTTGGCCAGGATCACCGCTTCAAGGATCGCTGGCGGCAGGATCGCATAGCCGAGCCGCAGTTCCGGCAACAAGGTCTTGGAGAAAGTGCCGACGTACGCGACGATCCCGCGTTCATCCATGCTCTGCAACGAATCGGCGGGTCGGCCTTCGTAGCGAAACTCGCTGTCGTAGTCGTCTTCGATGATGATCGCCCCCAGCTCATAGGCCCGCGCCAGCAAAGCCTCGCGGCGGGCCTGGCTCATGGGCATGCCCAAGGGAAACTGGTGCGAGGGTGTTACATAAATCAGCCGCGTGCCATCGGGGATCAGGTCCACGCGCAGGCCTTGCTCGTCCACCGGCACCCCGACCACCGTGGCGCCCTGGGAGCCGAACAGCAACCGTGCCGGCGGATAGCCCGGATCTTCCATGGCTACCAGGCTGCCGGGACGGGTCAACACCCGCGAGATCAGGTCCAGGGCCTGTTGCGCGCCGTTGCACACCACCACGTCGTCGTCCTGGCAATTGACCCCGCGAGAAAATGCGATGTGCCGGGCAATGGCATTGCGCAGCGACGGCAGGCCTTCGGGCTGGCTATAGAAGCCTTTGGCACTGGCAATCTGGCGCAGCGCGTGGGCGGTGCAGCGCCGCCAGTCGTCCAGCGGAAACTGACCCTTGCCGGTGGCGCCACCGATGAAATCGTAGCGCAATGCACCTTCGAGGGTGGGATGGCGCATCAGGTCCGGCATGGTGCGCCAGGCTTCGACAACGTCGGCACCGGCCAGCTCGCGGTGGCTCTGTTTGCGCACGATCCTGGCCGGTCGCGCATTGACGTAAGTGCCTTTGCCGATGATGCCGGTGAGGAAGTTTTCGTAGGTCAGTTGGGCGTAGGTGTCGGAGACGGTCTTGCGCGAGACACCCAGTTGCTCGGCGAGCAAGCGGCTGGGTGGCAGTTGTGTGCCGGCCGCCAGGCGACCGCTCTCGATGGCGCTGCGCAATTGTTGATACAACTGGCCCGAGAGGTCCTTGCGGCCGTTGATGACAACATGAAGTTCCATACCCGCAAGCTCCTGGGCGATTGTTGGCGGCCAGCGTCAAAGGCGCAAGGTTACCCGCATTGTGCGACTGCGTAGAAGTTGCGTGGAGAAAATCCCGCCCATTGGACTTGTCCCCGGGTTTTTCGGCGAATTGGACCTGTCATTGATCGGTCCCGGGGCCTACCGTGAAGGTCTCGAATGCCACGGAGCCCGCCATGAGCCCGCGTCTGGATTACTACACTGCGTCCCCTGGGGCGATGAGAGCCATGATCGGCCTGGAAGCCCTGACCAGTCGCCTGAGTATCGAACCGGGGCTGTTGCACCTGATCAAGATCCGCGCTTCGCAACTCAATGGCTGCGCCTTCTGCACCGACATGCACTCGGTGGAGGCGCGCCGCCAGGGCGAGACCGAGCGGCGGCTCTACGCGGTGGCGGTATGGCGTGACAGTGGCTTTTTCACGGCCCGCGAACGCGCTGCCCTGGCCTGGACCGAGGCGGTGACGCTGTTGGCTGAAAGCCAGGTGCCCGATGACGTCTATGCCCAGGCCCGGGCCTGTTTCAGCGAGGAGGAACTGGTGGACCTGACCCTGGCGATCAGCACCATCAACAGCTGGAATCGACTGGCGGTGAGTTTTCGCCAGAGTCCGGGTGGTTGATCCGCGAGAGCCAACTGTGGGAGCAAGGCTTGCCCGCGATGAACGATGATGAGGTGAATCTGGCGGACCGTGTCGCCTGGATCGCGAGCAAGCTTTGCTCCCACAGAGCAGGTCTGTCGTTTGCCTCTATTTATTTCCATTGGGCAACGGCGAGTTGTTAGCCGGAACCGGCGGCCGCTGGGGTTTGACCGAGGTACCAAAGGTATTGCCCATGCGCACCCCCGTGGCCGCCGGGGTGGCCAGGCCGATGCTGTTCGGCGCGCGTTCATTGACCGGCACGTTCATGGCCTCCTGGGCCTGTTGCGCCGCCTTCGCGGCCTGGGGGTCGTTGCCCATCTGTCGGCTCAGGCAGTTGTAGTCGGGGGTCTTGTAGCCACCGACGGTCACTTCGATACACGCCGGGGCCTCTTCACCCTGGGCCCAGGGCAGGGCCATGAGCAGGCCGAGGCCTGCCGTCATCGTCATCCACTGCTTCATCACCGACCTCCTGGCCCGCCGCAGCGGACGGTTCGTTGTCTGGGCATCAGTCTAGTGTGGCCTTGAGGATTTGTATCAGTTGTCATACGACATTCATAAACACCCCTCAGGATGACGGTTTTCAACGGATACGTCAGTCGTGCAGCAGGGCAGAGCCGGGGGCGGACGCGGGCGTGGATTGACCAGGGCGCCCTTGCGTTGGCTGATGGTGTTGTTGTGTCTGTTGGCCGCGCCGATCCAGGCAGTCGGCCTGGTGGACCTGGACATCGCGCCCCAGGAACTGACCACGGCGCTGGAGCAGTTCAGCCGTGCGACGGGCATGGCGGTGCTGGTGGACCACCAGTTGTCGAGCCAGCGTCATACGCTGGGCGTCCAGGGGCAGTTCACACCCTCGGAAGGGTTGCGGGTGTTGCTCAGCGGCACTGGGCTGGCGGCGCACTATGCCCGGGCGGATGCGTTCACGTTGCAGCCGGTGCGGGTCCGTGAGGTGCCGCTGCCTCCCGGTGTTACTCCGGGCTTGAGTGACAGCAACTACGCGGCAGCCATCCAGGCGGTCATCCAGCGCAACTTGTGTCGTTCACCGTTGACCCGCCCGGGCAGTTTTCGGGCGGTGCTGCAAGTGTGGATCGGCCGGGACGGTGTGGTCCAGCACAGCCGCCTGGTCAGTTCCACGGGCGATCTGATGCGGGACAAGGCCCTGGTCAACAGTTTGCAAAACCTCAGGATCGACCGCCCGGCGCCCAGTTCGTTGCGCCAGCCGGTGACCCTGCTTTTGTTACCCGACTCATCAGGAAGAAGCATGGAATGCATAGCAGGGGAAGGGGTGTCCGGGCGATGAAAGACTCCGGTCGCAGCCCGTTGGTGAAGTTGTTCCTCACCTCTTATGAGGATTTCAAGGTGCGCCTGCGCAGGCGTCTGGGCTCCGAAGAGCTGGCCAACGATGTGCTGCATGAAACCTATCTGCGGGTCGATCGCATGGTCGATACGCAGGAGATCGCCCAGCCCAACGCCTATTTGTATCGCATGGCCCTGAACATCGCCGCCGACCGTCGACAGGCCGATGCGCGCCTGCTCACGGGCGATGAAATCGAGGAGCTGCTGCAGGTCTCTGATGAAGCGCTGGACCCGGCCCGGGTGGTGGGTGGGCAGAAGGAGTTGCAGACCCTGCTCAAGGCCTTGTACGAACTGCCGGCGCGCCGTCGCAGGATCTTTATCGCCGCACGCCTGGAAGAGGCGCCGCACCTGGAAATCTCCCAGCGCTTTGGTATCTCCACCCGCATGGTGGAGAAAGAAATCAAGGCTGCGCTGGGGCACTGCGCCCTGCGCCTGGAAAGAAAAGTCATTCAGCGGTTCGGTCCCGGCGCGGGAAAACCGTCTTGAGAGTAGAGACCCGACCCTTTCGTGAGTGTGTGTGCGCTTGAACATCTTCAACATCGCTTCCCCTGACGCCACGCCCCAGGCCCGATTGGCCAGCGAGGCCCGAGACTGGCTGATCCTGCTGACCTCGGGACGCGCTACAGTGGCCGATGCCCGGGCCTTGCGCCTGTGGTGCGGGCAAAGCCCCGAACACGCGCAGGCTTTCGAACAGGCCAAGGCGCTGTGGCATGGGCTGCAACCCGCCGCAGCGGCATTGCAGGCACCCCGGCATTTCGGGCGGCGGGCGTTGCTGGGCGGCGCAATCGCGGCGTCGGCCGGTTTCCTGTTGATCCGCGCCACGGTGCCCGGCGGTGTTTCCGGGCTGGGGGCCGATTACATCACTGAGGTGGGTGAGCAGCGCCGGGTAGAGTTGGCCGAGGGCGTCAGCCTGGAACTCAACACCCAGACCCGCCTCAGCCGTCGCCCGCTGGCCGATGGCGGACAAGGGTTGCAATTGTTCAGTGGTGAGATTGAAGTGCAGGGACGCAGTGCGCAGGTGGTCAGCGTCCAGGCCGGCACCGGTTGGATCAGCGCCGCCCGGGCACGCTTCAACATTCGCTACACCGACCAGAGTGTTTGCGCCACCTGCCTGGAGGGCGTGGTGCAGGTTGAAGTGCAAGGCCAGCGGTTTCGCCTGGAGCCGGGCATGCAACTGACTTACGACCCTGGCCGGGTGGGCGCTCCCAAGCGTGCCGATGTGTCGGCGGCCGTCGCCTGGCGCGAACAGGTGCTGGTGTTCAACGACGCGACCCTGGCCAGCGTCATCGATGAAATCAATCGCTATCGGCCCGGTATGTTGTTGCTGCTCAATCGCGAACTGGGCCAGCGCAAGGTCCAGGCGCGGTTTCGCCTCGACCAGCTGGCGGGCGTGGCGCTGTTGATCCGCGATGCCTACGGCGCCAAATGCACGGAATTGCCAGGTGGGGTGGTGGTGCTGAGCTGAGGCCGGCGGCGCCTGGGCGGGCCTCATCGCGAGCAGGCTCGCTCCCACAGAGGGCCTGTGTTGTGCTCAAATCTTCAGTTCACTCCATAACCCTGTGGGAGCGAGCCTGCTCGCGATGGGGCCGGCACATCCGACCTCACTGCAACAGACCCACCGCTATCGCGAGCAAGCTCGCTTGTATGTTTAGACTTGAAGGGGTGGGCGGGACTAAAAGCTCGATTCCGACTCTAGCCAGTACGGACCGTGGGAGACTTCTCGTTCCGCCCTTTCTACCTAAAGCGCCGATAAGGAATTCATCGGTAAAACCGACGATAGAGGCAAGCCAGCGCAAAGGTAGACCCCGACAAGCACCTAAACCCTAGCTCCGAGGATTCGTCATGACAATCCTTAACTCACCAACGGTTATTGGTATCGATGTAGCGAAGGCCGAAATCGTCGTTTACCGCGAAGACCTGAAAATCACTCAAGCCATCGCCAACCACCGCGAAGCTCTTGGCCG
>NZ_UETT01000018.1:0-163399 GCF_900115935.1 Pseudomonas sp. 43mfcvi1.1
CGTTTTGAGCCACCGGCCAAGAGCTTCGCGGTGGTTGGCGATGGCTTGAGTGATTTTCAGGTCTTCGCGGTAAACGACGATTTCGGCCTTCGCTACATCGATACCAATAACCGTTGGTGAGTTAAGGATTGTCATGACGAATCCTCGGAGCTAGGGTTTAGGTGCTTGTCGGGGTCTACCTTTGCGCTGGCTTGCCTCTATCGTCGGTTTTACCGATGAATTCCTTATCGGCGCTTTAGGTAGAAAGGGCGGAACGAGAAGTCTCCCACGGTCCGTACTGGCTAGAGTCGGAATCGAGCTTTTAGTCCCGCCCACCCCTTCAAGTCTAAACATACAAGCGAGCTGGCTCGCGATAGCGATCGTCCACCTCGCTCAAGCCGCCCCCTGCCCCACCTGCAAACGGCTGGAGCGAAACTCCTTGGGCGACAGCTCGAACTGCTTCTTGAATGAACGGCTGAAATGCGCCGAATCGGTGAAGCCCCACTTGTAGGCGATCGAGGTAATGGACTCGTCCCGCAGGAACGGGTTGGTCAGGTCATCGGCACTGCGCTTGAGCCGGGCCCGCTGGATGTAGCGGCAAACGCTGTCATCCTGCTCTTCGAACAAACGATACAGATGCCGCACCGAAATATTCAGCCGATTGGCCAGGCCCACCGGGGTGAGGCCGGGCTGGCTGAGTGATTCGTCGATGACCTTCTGCACATAGCTGCGCAAGTGGCTGCCCTGTAACGCAACGCCCTCGTCACGGGCATCGCTGCCCTGTTCCAGGGCCGAGCCCAACAGCGAAACGAAGGCACTCTGCAAGGCTTCACCCTCGCCCGCCGCGCCATCACCGTCCGGTGTGTCCTTGCACAACTGGTCCATCAACACATGCAGCATCCGCCCGCACGCCTTGCTGGACGACACCTTGCCGAAGGTCTTGGTTTCCCCGCCCAGTTGCCGCGACACTTTCTGGCGAGACAAGGACAGCACCGCGTGCTCGATCAGGCCGAACGGGCTGATCTCAAGCGCCCCTACGGAATCCATCAACAACAATTCACCGGGCGCCAATTGAATACTCCGGCCATTCTGAGTAATGCGGCAGTAGCCGCTGCGCTGGCTGACCAGGAGGCAATCCTGGTCATCATCGTGATCGGCGTTGGATGAGTGACGTTTGATGCTACCGGCATTGGTCCGCAGGTTCGCGAGGGCAAGGCCACCGCGATGGACATTCGATACTTCACCAATGAACAACGCACGATTGAAGGCCAGCTCGGTATCGAAGTGGCCGCAAGTCGCCCGCAGATCCCGGTTCCAGGCGTCCAGACCGTCTTGCCCAACCTGTTGCATGCTCATGGCGTTCTCCGCAGTGGCTTATTGTTTTTGTACGGCAATAGTTAACATGTTATCTATATGCACGCAACAAGTACCTGATCGCCAGAGCAGTAGCAGGAATGATGCCAGGGCAGAGAATCGAATCAGAGCGTTGCCAGCACTCGTTGCAGGCCGCTCAAGGTCGCCAGCAAGACGCTGCGCTGCTCGCGGCTCAACGGGATATAGCGACGAAAGGCCGGCATGCGATTGACCACTTCGCTACCGCCCATGTGTTCCAGGCGCACGCACCACTGGTGTCCCTGCAGGTCAATGCGCAGCCGTTTGAAATCCAGCGGCATAAGGGCTTGATACAGCACAGGGTCCTTCTCCACAGCCGTCTGCACTCTGGTCGCCAGGTCACTGTGCCCGTCCCGCTGCCGACAACGAATACCACTGCGCCGGACAGCCCCGCCGTGGTGCAATTCCAGGCGTGCCGTGCCCTCTCGGGAAGCAGGCACGCGCAGCACGAACTCGGTCATCACCAGGTGCATCAGCAACTGCGATTCGGTGCGTTCGACAACCTCCAGTTGCAGGTTGCCATCGTCGCTGACAGCCGTCGCCATCGCCGGGCCGGTGACTTCGAATCGCGCCAGTGCGATGTTGCGTCGCAGGTGCTCCAGGGTTACCCCGGGCCGATAACCGGCCGGGGGGCGCTGGGGGCTGAACAACTCAGACAGTTTTTGCAGCAGGCTCGATAAACTCGTCCGCAGGTTGCCCTGGCTCATGGGAAAACTCCTTGGCCAGTACGTCTTCCACCGACGCTGGCTTGAATGGATTGACCTTCTGCACCACCAGGGTCCAGAACAAGGCATACGCTGCGGTGCCGCCGAGCATCACCGCGAATGGAATGTAGATGTCCGCCGGGTTCATGCCAGGCGGTGTGATGAACCACATGCCCAGGACAATGCCGACACTGGACACGATTTGTGGCAACGGGAACCACGGCGAGCGATAGGCCCTCGGCAGATCAGGGCGACGAATGCGCAGGCTGACCACCGACACGGTCACCAGCAGGTAGGCAAAGCTCCAGGCACACACCGCAGCCAGCACCAGGTGCATGATGTTGTCGGTATTGCCACCCAGCCACAACGCATGCAGGCAGGGAATCAGCATCGCCATCAGGATGCACAGCAGCGGCGTCTTGAAGCGCGGGTGCAGATACGTGAAAACCTTCGGCAAGGCGCCATCCACCGCCATGCCATAGAGAATCCGCGGCACGCCAGCCATCAGGGTGTTGATGGTCGCCGCACCGGCAAACAGAAAGCCGATCCCCAGCCACATCGGGCCGATATCGCCCATGACCTGTTCGGCGAACCGTGGAATCGCCATGGGGGTGTCCAGCAGATGCACACCGCTGGTGGCATCGAGCAGCACGTTTTCCACCTGGCGCTTCATCGCCGCACCGTAGATGAACATGCAGGTGGCGACGCTGAACAAGCCCAGCATCATGGCCCGGGGCATGGTCCGGGCGGAGTGACGCAGGTCCGGGGCCAGCGGCGTGACGAATTCACAGCCGACGAACATGAACATGGCCATGCCCACCAACGACAACACCGTGACCAGATCGGTGCCCACCACGGATGCACCGAACCAGCCCTCCAGCTCCACCGCTGGTGCGGCGATCAGGCCCAACACGCCGAACACCATCAGGGTGGTCCACATGCCGAACGTCAGGATGATTTCGGCCCGGCCAAAGGCGCTGACGCCAAACGCATTGAGCACGCCAAAGACCACCACGAACCCCACGCCCAGCAACCAGGAGCCGCCTGCCGATTCGGCCAGGGTGTTGAGGTGTTCGAAATTCACCAGGGCCATGACACCGGCCAGGATGGTCTCGGCGGTGCCGGCGAACACATGGACAATCAGATAGGCCGACAAGGTACCGGTAATCGCGAAGAAGCGTCCCATGCCACAGTTGATGTAGTCATAGACCGAGCCGGTGGTGGGCAGAATCGACGCCGCCTCGGCAAACGTCGTCGCCTGGGCCAGCATCATTATCACGGCGATCAGCATCGCCACGGCAAAGGCGCTGCCGCCGATGCCAAAGCCCATGGTCGCGGTGAGAATCACGGGGCTCGCCATGATCAGGCCAATGGTGCTGGCCAACGCAGTGGGAAAACCCACCGAACCCCGGTTCAAGTGCTCGGAGAGCCTGTCATTGATCGACATGGTGCAAGATCCTCGAAAGCGGATTTTTAGTATGGATGCCACAGCCGTCCAGGAACCGGCGATCATGCCTTCCCCAACCGGTCCCTGATCGAAACGGCGTTGCGTGCAGCATTACTCTGCGCCCCCCCCGCCCTGGGCGTCTTGCCCATGTCTGCCGCCGGTTTTGTTGCTGCCTGCCAACACCGCCACGCTGGCGGCCTGGGTCAATTCCCTGGCAGGCAGGTGAAAGACTTCCCCAGGTGTCACTCCCCTTAATGCCCTCTCTGCTGTCCTATCACACTGGGGAATCCATCATGGAGCACACACGTCGTCCGCCTTTGCTGCGCAACGCCATCGGCCTGGGCATCGCCCTGCTGGTCGCTGATTCATCGGCCCAGGCCTATGAGCTTTACACCGACGAAGACACCACCGTCACCGGTAACTTCCTGGCGGTCTACGGGCTGTTCAACAGCCGCAAGAACTATGACGGCACCGCCGGCGGTTCGAGCTGGCGCGAAGGCTTCATCAAGTATGGCCTGAGTATCGACCAGACACTCGGCGACCTGGGTAGCGTCTATGGCACGGCCAATCTGGTCAGCTCCGGCACTTGGGGCGATGGCGATGCGGCCGGCCTGAGCGACGGCTCCGAGCGCACCACCAAGTTCGATGAAGCCTTTGCCGGCTGGCGTTCGGGGGATCTGTTCCCGGCATTGGGCAAGGACGGTATGGACCTGTCCTACGGTCGCCAAGTGATCACCCTGGGCGACGGTTTCATCATCAACGACGATGGCCTGAACCTGGGCAAAGGTGTGGCCGATGGCGAGCTCAACCGCGGCGGCGCCTACTACCTGGCAGCCCGTCATGCCTTCGACAAGACCGCTGTCGTACGCCTGGGTGGCAAGGACGGCGTGCATGGCAGCCTGATGTGGATCAAGTCCGACAACCCTGCCCAGGCCAATACCGAGATGACCGCCAGCACCCTGGAATACACCGCCGCGCCTGGCACCCTGGGGCTGACCTATATCCATGGCATCGATGTCGATGACCGTTATGCCAGCGACTTCCAGAAACAGCGCGAAGGCATGGACATCTACAGCCTGCGCGGCGCCGGGAATGCCGGCATCGAAAATGCCCACTTCTCCTTCGAGTACGCCTGGCAGGACAAGGATGCGGGCCCGGAAAAAGCCTGGTATGCCGAAGCCGGCTACACCTTCGCCGACCTGCCCTGGACGCCGGACCTGACTTATCGCTACAGCCGCTACTCCAAGGACTGGGACTCGATGTTCAACGGGCAGAACCGTGGCTATGGCACCTGGTTCCAGGGTGAAGTGGCGGGCAACTATGCTGGCCCGTTCAACAGCAACACTGCCATCCAGCACATCGGCCTCAAACTCAAGCCAGCAGAAACCGTGACCATTGGCGCGCTGTTCTTCGACTACCAGACCCTGCACACCCGCCAAGCGCTGAACCTCGACGCGCAGGAGCTGGACCTGTACGTGGAATGGGCGGTGAATGAACACCTGATCGTCACGCCGCTGCTGGGCCTGTACAAGCCTGAAAAGGATGAGGGCAGCGGTGGCAATCAGGTAGGCGGCAACGGCACCAACGTCTACAGCCAGTTGGTGGTGGCGGTTCCGTTCTGAACGTGTCGGGAACTGCCCCAGCGGCAGTTCCCGGTCGGTCTACTGTCTGTGCTGATGCAACATGGTCTGGATCTGATGGGTTGCCTGCCGGGTACTTTGCGCCAGCTTGCGCACCTCATCGGCCACCACCGAAAAACCGCGCCCGACTTCACCGGCCCTGGCGGCTTCAATCGCGGCATTCAAGGCGAGCAGATTGGTCTGGTCGGCGATGCCCTTGATTACCCCCACGACCGTGGCAATCTGGGCGTAGGTCACCTGGTTCTGTTCGAGCATGCGCTGATGGGTGGACTGGGCCGAGCGCTCGTCACTGATATCACGTACCGCACCAATGACCCGGACCAGTTGCCCGTGTGGGTCGCGTACCGCCCGACCCCGCTCACGGCACCAGATGTAATCGCGGCTCTTGTGGCGCATGCGGTATTCGAAAACGTATTCGCCGCTGCCCTGGGGACCGAGGATTTCCCGGTCGAAGACAGCCATGATCTTCGGCAGGTCGTCCGGGTGGGTGATGCCAACCTGGGCATCCCAGCCGTCGTGCAAATCGTCAGGCCCGTAACCCAGCAGTGAACGGAACTGACTGGAAAAACGCATGCCACTGGCCGGGTGCTGGAGATCACCGTTGACGACCGTGATATCCCAGCAGCCTTCAGTCAGGGTCGATTGCAGCAACTCCCAGATCTGCGCGTCCTGGCGTTGTCGCTGCACCTGCTGGCCGAGTTCGTCCAAGCGAATTTCAAGCGCCTGCTCGCGCTCGCAGGCTTGCTCCAGCTGCTGGCGCACTAAGTGCAGTTCGTGCTCACTTTGCTGCCATCGCAGGGTTTGCGCCTCCACCTGCGCTTCGGCCTGACGCAGGTGCGCAGCGACGTTCTCCATCTGCCGCGCGTGCTGCTCAAGGAGGTTCCGCAGTTGCGGATATGCATCGAGCATCGGCGTGCCTTCCATTTCGCCGGCCAGCACGCGCTGCACCTGTACGGTCAACGCCAGTTTCTGTTTGTTGGTCTGGAGAAACATCGCCTGCCCCTATGCCATCAAGTCGAAACCTGGATCTGATCGCAAACCGGCCAGGCTGGCTTGTCCCTGCCTGCACAGGGCCTTGCTCCTGGCTGCCAACGCGCAGACTGGCAGCCACAGACATACGACGCGGCAGGCACAGTCAAGCTGGACAGCCCTGCCGGTATTACTCTCGGGGCTTTCCCTTGTTCGCGATCAGGAAACCCTCATGAGCGATATTGCCCTGCTGCCTCAGGTTCAAGCCTTCCTCGATAGACATCACGCCCTGTTCATCGACGGTGGCTACGTCGAAAGCCAGGGCAGCCAGACACTGAACGTCGTCAACCCTGCCACCGGCCAGGTCATCGCCCAGGTCAGCGACGCCACTGCCGGCGATATCGATGTGGCGGTGCAATCGTCCCGCCGCGGCTTCGAGCAGTGGTCTCAAACCGCGCCGGCGGTCCGCGGCCATGTGCTGCTCAAGCTGGCGGACCTGTTGGAGCGCAACCGCGAAGAGCTGGCGCAGATCGAAACCTGCCAGTCGGGGAAGATCATCCACATCTCCCGTGCCTTCGAAGTCGACCAGGCCGCCCACTTCCTGCGCTATTACGCTGGATGGGCGACCAAGATCAACGGCGAGACGATCACCCCATCGTTGCCCTCCTTCACAGGCGAACGCTACACCGCGTTCACCTTGCGCGAACCAGTCGGGGTGGTGGTCGGTATCGTGCCGTGGAATTTCTCCACCATGATCGCCATCTGGAAACTGGCTTCAGCCCTGGTGACCGGTTGCAGTGTCATCATCAAGCCCAGCGAGTTCACCCCGCTGACCATCCTGCGCATCGCGGAACTGGCCATCGAGGCTGGCCTGCCGGCCGGTGCCCTGAATGTGCTGACCGGCGGCGGCCAGGTGGGCAAGGGGCTGATCGAGCATCCGGGCACCAACAAGGTTTCATTCACCGGCTCCATACCCACCGGCCTGGCGGTGGGCCAGGCGGCCATGGGCGCCGGGTTGACCCGTACGACCCTGGAACTGGGTGGGAAGAATGCAGCGGGGTTCCTGCCTGATATCGACCCCGAGGTCGCGGTCAACGGCATCATCGAGGCGGGATTTCTGCATTCGGGACAGATCTGCGCGGCGGCGGAACGGTTCTTTGTCCATCGCTCGCAGATCGAGTCGATCATGGACAAACTAGCCCAGCGCCTGGGCAAACTCACTATCGGCTCACCCCTGGACGAACGCACCGAATTCGGCCCGGTGACCAACCGTCAGCACCAACGCAAGCTCGAGGAATTCTTCGCCAAGGCCCGCGCGCAGAACAACACCATCGTCCACGGCGGCAAGCTGATCGATGGGCCGGGTTGCTACGTCGAGCCAACCATCATCCTCGCCAATCGCCGCGACGACAGCCTGCTCCACGAAGAAACCTTCGGCCCGATCGCCACGTTCTTCCCTTACGACACAGAGGAGGAGTTGCTGGAGCTGATGAACGACACGCCCTACGGCCTGAGCGCCAGCCTCTGGACCAACGACCTGGGCAAGGCCCTGCGCATGGTCCCCGCCATCGAAGCCGGCACGGTGTGGGTGAACATGCACACCCTGCTCGACCCAGCCGTGCCTTTTGGCGGCAACAAGTCTTCCGGGATAGGCCGTGAATTCGGCAGCGCATTCATCGACGACTACACCGAGCTGAAATCGGTGATGATCCGCTACTGAACAACAAAGGGCCCTGGAGCCATACCCCAGGGCCCTACCCATCCCAAATCCCTCTGTGGGAGCGAGCCTGCTCGCGATAGCGGAGCATCAGTCAATGTTAATGCCGACTGACACAACGCCATCGCGAGCAGGCTCGCTCCCACACTTTTACCGCCGGCAGGCGTTGACCGTTGGGATTCGGCCGCGCCATGGTTGGGCGCGCTCCAGTTGCGCGGCCAGCGCCAGCAGCGTGTGTTCCTCGCCGAAACGACCGGCAAAATGCGCGCCCATCGGCAGGCCATTGGCGCTCCAGGACAACGGCACTGACATCGCCGGCTGGCCGCTGGCATTGAACAGCGCGGTGAACGGCGAATAACTGTGGTAGCGCTCGATCAGTTGATCCAGGCTCATGCACACGTCCTGCAGATCCAGCTCGCCAATTGGCACCGGCTCACGAGTCAGGACCGGGGTCAGGATCACGTCGTAATCCTGCATGAACACCGCCAACTGCCGGCCGAGGGCATGAATCCACTCCACCGCCGCGGCATACTGGGCGCCGCTGACGTTGCCCTTGTCCCGCAAGATAATCCGCGTGCGTACCTCCAGCTCTTCGGCTTGCACGGCAAACCCACGCATCTGGCCCAGCAGGTCAACATAGTGACGAGAGCTGGCGCCGATGATGGTGAACACGTGATCGAGAAATTCCAGCAGCCCCACCGGCAGGCTCACCGATTCGACGCGATGCCCCAACGACTCGCACAACCGCGCGGCCTCGCCCACCGCCTGAAGGCTCTGTGGTGACGTAGGCCAAGGACCGAGCTGCTCGACCAGGGCTATGCGTAGCGGCTTGGGATCGGCCTGCACTGCCATCGCATACGGCAACGCCTGGATCGGCGCGGCGTAAGGCGCGCCCAGGTCCATCCCAGCAGTGGCATCCAGCAACGCCGCACTGTCGCGCACCGACAGGGTGATGGCATGAGGTGTGCCCATCCCCGCCCAGCCCTCGCCCACTATTGGTCCTGACGGCAGCAAGCCACGGCTGGGCTTGAACCCGAACACACCGCAGCAGGACGCCGGCACGCGCAATGAACCGCCACCGTCGTTGCCGTGGGCGAACGGCACCACCCGGGCCGCCACCAGTGCCGCCGCGCCACCGCTGGAACCACCGGCGCTGTGGTCGGTGCTCCAAGGGTTGCGTGTGGCACCAAAACGCGCAGACTCGGTGGAGTATGAAGTGCCAAACTCAGGCGAAGTACTGGTGCCCATCACCAGACATCCGGCACGCCGCAAACGCGTCACGATTTCCGATTCGAAATCCGCACGAAAGTCGCCCAGTGCGCGAGAACCGTTGGTCATCGCCGCACCATGAACTGGTGAAAACAGGTCTTTGATCAAGGTCGGCACACCGGCCAGCAGGCCTTGACCGACCTGTGGCGTGCGCGCCGTCTGCCGGGCCGAATCGTACAAGCGCTCGGCCACCGCATTGAGCTGCGGCTCGACTCGCTCCAGACGCTCGATGGCAGTCTCCAGCAGTTCGCCTGGCCGGACCTCGCCACGCCTGACCCATTCGGCCAGCGCCGTGGCATCTTCACTGTCCATCAAGTGGTGAATGTCTTGCGTACCCATGTTTCAGGTTCCTTATGTCACGACGATTGATGTGATCCGACGGTGGTCGCTTGCCCTTGGCCGCGTGTGCGCAGGCCGGCAACGACCCAGAGCAGCGCCAAGGCAAAACTGGTCAGGGCCAGCCACTGGATGGCGTGACGCAGGTCACCGGCGAACACAATCACCAAGGCCACCACCAGCGGACTGACGAACTGGCCGATATACAGGCACGAGGTAAACCCACCCAGGCCCCGGCCGCGGGTGCTGGCGGTCAACGCATTCATCACCGGCGCCATCACGTTGGGCACCAACAGCCCGGCCCCCAGGCCTTGGATGAACACCGCCACCAGCACTTCGTTATAGCTTTGCCCGCGCATCAACAGCCACAGCCCCAGGCCCATCAGGCCAAGCAACAACGCATTGCAACCGGCGATGCCGAAGCGACGGCGCAGCAACGGCCACGTCAGCGAACCGACCAAGGTCGCCAACAGGCTCAGCCCCGCCGCCAGGCCGATCATCGTGCTGGAGGTGATGCCGAGGCTGACCAACAGCGTCGGCGCCTGGATCGGCATGATGAACGTCAGGACCATGCCACCGAGGATCATCAGGTAGCCGACCAGCAGTTGAGGCAAGGCGACCTTGGCCGGCCCCGACGCCTCGACGTGCGGCTCGCCCCCCTGCGGCTTCAAAACCGGCGGTTCCCAAAGCACCTTCATCATTGCCGGCACCAGCAACAATGGCAGCAAGTACAGGAGGAACGGCGCACGCCACGAGTGTTCTCCAAGCGCACCTCCCACTACGAAAAACAGCGCTCCCACCAGGCCGATGGTCACCACTTGCCGGTTGACGTAGCGCAGTCGCTCCTCACCGTGCCAATAGTCCGCTATCAGCGTCGCGCAACAGGTCATCACCGCCGCCTCCGTACAACCGAACAACAGCCGCACACCGACAATCGAGGGCAGGCTATCGAGCATGGCCGGCAACGCGCCGAGCAAGGCGTAGAGAATCGTCGCAAGCACCAGCAAGGCCTTGCGCCCGACCCTGTCGGCCAGCCAGCCGGCCAATGGCGCGCACAGGGCAATCGCCAGGGCCGGCCCGGTGACCGCCAACGGCACCAACAGATCGGCGCGTGGCTCCAGGGGCCCGAATTCTGCGCCCAACCTGGGCAAGACGGGCGCGACCATCACCGAACCCATGATTGTCAGACTGCTGCCTAGCATCAGCACCAGTCCTTCACGCCAACTGGCCTGGCGAGACAGGATGGTCGCCGTTGAAACGGAACTTGATTGGTTCATGGCGAGCCCCTTTTAGAAACTGTGAGAAATACGCAGCGCCGTGGTGTAACCCTCGGCGCGGTTTCGCGCGTCGAGCTCCTTGTAGACATGCAGCCACACTGGGGGCATACCTGGCTTGAAGTAGCTCACCGCCGGCCCGACAGCCAGCACTCGGGCGCGATTGCCTGTTTCCAGGCCCGGGGCATCGTCGTCGTTGAATTGCCGGTAGTAATAGCCACCCATGCCCACGGTCCATGGGCCGACGTGCTGGCCCACGGCGAACTCGTGGCGGTACTCGACACCGTTCTTGTAGTCGGTGGCGTGGTTGCGCGTGTTGATGTCGGCCTCAAAGCTTGAGGACACTTCGAAGCCGCTGTCGGAGATATAAGTGGCGTTGAGGATCGGCGAGAAGGTCCAGTGGTTCAGACCCGGCGAGATCAAGCGATTCTTGTCGTAGTCGCCTGTGGGAGCCTGGATCTGGAACTGGGCGTTGACGAACAGGTTCGGCGACAGTGTCCACTGCAGGATCACCGGCAGCACCTGCATGTCGGCCATGCGAAACGGATCGGCCTCCAGGTTCAGTGGGCCGACAGGCGTCTGCACCTGTAGCGAAGCGTCCATCTGGAAGAACGGCACGACGGCGCCGAAGCCATACTTGGCGCCCAGCACGGTGTAATCGGTCATGCGCATGTAGGCGACGCCGATGGACAAGACATCCAGGGAGAAATTGTTGTCCACGGACTTGCCGTGGCGATCCTTCTGCACGTTGGCCGAATAGAACGCGGTGCGCAGGCCGACGGTGCCAAAGGGCGTGGCCGGCGGCATCATGCCCGCGCCGAAATCGTAGACCCCGACCGCCGTGGTCGGCGCGCCGTTTTCGGTGCCATGGGCAGCACCGCATGCACCGATCAGCCCCAGGGTTAACCACGTACAGTGCCAGACGTTTGTTTTTTTATTTTGGTACATCGAATGCCCCTCCAACCATGTGGTGTCGGGGTCATCCTAGGGAGGCGGCCGGTCAGCCGTTATCCGTTTTCAGCACAGATGCGTGCGGCGCAGGGTTTGGGAAGGTGTCTCGCCGAACAGCACCCGATAGTCGCTGGAAAACCGGCTCAAGTGCCAGAACCCCCAGCGTGCCGCCACCTCCTGTACACCCTGGGCGTGGCGGCCGCTGCGCAGTTCGCGGCGCACGGCATTGAGGCGCAACGCCCGCAAATAGGCCACCGGATTGATACCCAGGGTTTCCTGGAAGCAATACTGCAATTTGCGCCGGCTGGCACCGATGTGATTGCACAGGTCGAGGATCGACAGTGGCTCATCGACATGGGCCAAGGCGTACTCCCGGGCACGGTCGACCATGCGCTTGCGCGCCGTGGGGTTGAGCGGCGGTGCCTCGTCCGGTGCCACCAGTTCCAGTATGTGCAACATCACCGTGTCACGCAGGCCACGGCGAATCGACTCGTACCCCAGCAATGAGTCTCGCCCCTGCTCGCCCCCTTCAAGCTCATCGAACAACGCCGCGAGCTCGGCCGGCAGCGTCGAGTTGCCAAGACGGTAACACTTGGGAAGATCGGTAATTCGAAAGTGACTGCCTTGACACGCCAGCACATGCTCCAACGCCTGCTCGTCGACGGTGACACCGAGCAGATCCAGATGCTGGGGCGTGCGCAGCTCGGGCAGGTTATGGCCGCGAGCGACCAACAGGCTGGGCTCGATAATCGGGTGCCCGGAGCAAAAGAGCGGCCCGTCCGCACTCAGCGGCACGCTGAAAGTGATGGCGCCTTCCCAGGCCATGCCCCGCTTGGTCAGGGCTTGATTAGAGCGGTCGCGCACCAGTTGCATCCAGTCCGAGCGGAACTCGATCAACTCACCGTCGAAGCGTCCGGGGGTCAATTGGTCATAGCAGACCTGCCAGCCTCCCATGTTCCGGGCGTGCTCGTCGATGTCTGTGGTGCGGAACCGATTGATCGGCAGCGTCGGCAACAGGTCCGACGAAACCGCTGGCAGCGCCATGTTGGAGTTGTTCATTGACCCGACCTTTGATGATTCCAGGGCTTACGGGTCAAAGCTCAGGCAAGTTCCATTCCGCCCCGTGGACCGGTCGTTCAATTGTGCCGAAAACGGATAACCGGCCAGGGTTCAGCTGCCCGCGCCGGCATGGGCCTCTTCAAAGAAATAATCTTTCCAGCTGTCGGCCTTGTTTTTCAACACGCCCAGTTCGTGCAGTTTCTCGGCATAAATGTAGGTACGTTGCGGAACGACGGTGAAGTCGATTTCAGGGTCGGTGACGATTTTTTCCACCAGCGACAGCGGCAACTTGGACTGTTCCACACGAATGTAGGTCTGGGCAGCCGCCGGCTTGTCGGCCTGGATAATGCCTTGTGCCTCCACCAGGGCGTCGTAGAACGCCTTGTAGGTCTTGGGGTTTTCGTCGTGGAATTTTTCCGTAGTGTAGAGCACGTTGAACGTCGCCGGCCCACCCAGCACATCATAGGAACTGAGCACCTTGTGCACGTTGGGGCTTTGCAGTGCCTGATACTGGAACGGTGGACTGGAGAAGTGCGAATTGATTTCCGACTGGCCGGCAATCAGCGCCGCCGTCGCATCCGGGTGCGGGAGGCTGACCGAGATGTCGTCGAACTTCTTGAAGTGGTCGTTCCCGAACACCTTGGCGGTTTCGATCTGCAACGTGCGCGACTGGAAGCCGACACCCGCCGCCGGAACGGCGATCCGGTCCTTGTCGGTGAAATCCTTGAGGCTCTTCACGTTCGGGTTGTTGGTCAGCAGATAATTGGGCATCGACCCCAGCGAGGCGATGGCCTTCACATTCTGCTTGCCGCGAGTCCGATCCCAGATTGTCAGCATCGGCGGAACTCCCGCCGACACCACATCCAAGGCACCGGTCAGCAAGGCCTCGTTCATCGCCGTAGCACCGGAAATACTGTTCCAATCCACCTTGATATCCAGGCCCTGGGCCTTGCCATGCTTCTCGATGAGCTGCTGGTCGCGCACCACATCGAGGATCAGGTAGCCGATACCGAATTGCTGGGCGATGCTGATCTTGCCTTCGGCGTGGGCCAAGGGATTGAGCAGCGCAGTGGCCGCCAGGGAAACCAACAAGGTGAGCGCAGAACGCTTGAAAGCCATGGTCTGGTGAACCTCACAGTAAGTTGAAAAGACTGAAGGCCACGACTTTAAAGCTATAAGAAAATTAATTTAAATACCTAGATAGCATAACAATAGCACCTAAATGTTCGCACCAGAGCCCATGAGTCTCGCGCTCACCGGCGCGATCGCTTGATAATCTTTGGAGACCTGCATCAAAGCGATACAGTAGCGGTGCCTGCTCCCCCAATCGTCCCCGACGAATACCAAGCGCGAAGCAATCATGAACGAGATGACCCTGGATGTGGGGATCGCCGCCGAGTCCATTTCCCAGCCGCGCACACTGGTGTTCCTGGCTTACCCGCAGATGGGCCTGTTGGACCTCACCGGTGCCCAGACCGTTTTCTGAGCCGCCACCAAAGCCATGACCGAACGTGGCCTGCCCGGCTATGCAATGCACACCGCGAGCCTGGAAGGTGGGTTGATGCGAACTGCCGAAGGTTTGGTGGTAGATACCTGTGCCCTGCATGAGCTCGACGGAACGCTCATCGACACACTGATCGTTCCCGGCGCCCCGGACATACAACAGGCGATGATCGACTGTGTCGACCTGGTGCAGTGGCTACGCAGGGCCTCGGTCCAGGCCAGTCCCTCCTTTCTGCGCCGGTCTTTCCCAGACGCCTGCCAATGATGCTTGGGCAGGCGTTCTTTTATGAAAACCAGAACAAAACCGATGGGAGCAACGCTACTGGCGATAACTGTATGTCAGTCAACATTGATGTGGCTGGTCCGCTGTCATCGCGAGCAGGCTCTCCCCCACAAGTGTTTCTTCGATCGCCGGGTCTGTTTACCAGGTATTGATCTGTGCGAGCTTGGTCGCCAACGGCAAACCGTTCCAGGTGTCCTTGGCAGCACAACCGACCGGATTATGTGCCCAGCGATACCAGACATGAAGGTTCTGGGCCCCGGCGATCAACCCCGCAAAAGGATTAAGAAGCCCCCCACCTCCGACGCCTTGCAGCCATGGCAAGCAATACACGCAGGGATGCAATTGCACATACATCACCCAATCACCGGCATTCGGCGCGACAAGGCCATAGGGCACCAAGCCATTGCCGCCCGCCACCACCAAGGCGTTACGCTCCGCATGACCGGAAAACCCGACCGCAGGCGCGCCGGGCACTACAGCCAAGGCGCCAACGATTGAAAAGCGTGAATTTCCAAAGACCACGCCATACGGCAAGGCCGCCCCGCCCGCTACGGCATTCCCCAAGGGAAAACCTGCGCCCGGATTGGGCACGGTTGCCAATGCGGCCCAACAAGAGCCGTGGGCAATACCAGCACCCGGTAGGGCCTGGGTATGGGCATGGGTCGCGCACTGTCGGGCCAGTTCCAACGCCTCGAGATAACCTGGATTCATGACGCCGCCGACGGCCACAGTGAACTGATGCAAAACAACCGGCATAAGATTATCCCTATCTTGATCGGGTTGACATCGGGCCGCTGTTGAACTCGTCCAGAATTTCAAGGCCCCTCCAGAGCACGCCAACTGAGACTAGTCGCCGAGATAAAAAATGCAAAATGGAGCGCCACGGCTCATCTACCCCATCCGCACCGCAAACGCCTGGAGCTCCCACACCATCTCCATATGTATCTATCCGCCTGGTGGCTGATCGCGCGACCTCCCCGCCGATTCCGGTGGACTGAGCCTCGTATCCGGCCAGTCCGTCCTGTCTGCGCGGGTCTTTCCCAGACGCCCGCCAACGATACGTGGGCAGGCGTTTTTTCAGGCGCTCATCCCCAAGCCAGCCTGAATATCGTCACTGCCCAGAAAAATCCGTATCAATGCCCGCCCCTTACTCCTTGTGCACAAGGTAAGGTAGGCAGTAATCATCCGTATCGAGGTGTGCCCGTGGCGTCCTATTCCTTGCGTCAGCTGAAGTACTTCGTCACCACCGTCGAATGTGGCAGCGTCGCTGAAGCGTCCCGCAAGCTGTACATCGCCCAACCGTCGATCGCCACCGCCATCAAGGGATTGGAAGACAGTTTCGGTGTGCAATTGCTCATTCGTCATCACGCCCAGGGGGTATCGTTGACGCCCGGTGGCGCGCGCTTCTATCGCAAGGCCCAGGAGCTGTTGCGCATGGCCCGGGAGTTCGAGCAGAACGCGCTGGCCGACAATGATGTGGTCAGCGGGCAGATCGACATCGGCTGCTTCGAAACCGTCGCCCCGCTCTACCTGCCACGACTGATCGCCGGCTTTCGCCAGCGCTTTCCCGGGGTGGAAATCCGCGTGCAGGATGGCGAGCAACAGGAGTTGGTACAAGGTCTCACCGGTGGTCGTTTCGATTTGGCGATTTTCTATGAACACGACCTCGACAGTACCATCGAGACCGAAGCACTCACGGCACCGCAACGCCCCTATGCGCTTTTGCCGGCGGGCCATCGCTTCGCCGATCAGGCCCAGGTGTCGCTGCGCGACCTGGCCCTCGAACCGATGATCCTGCTGGACGTACAACCCAGTCGCACCTATTTCGTGAGTATCTTCGAGGAGCTGGGCCTGACGCCCAACATCGTCTTCAGCTCGCCGTCCATCGAGATGGTGCGTGGCATGGTCGGCCAGTCCTTCGGTTTTGCCGTGCTGGTGACCCGTCCGCACTCCACCTGCACCTACGATGGGCAACACCTGGTGTGCGTCGACATCGCCGAGGACGTGACCGGTTCAGCGTTGGTGGCAGGCTGGCTCAAACGCACTCACCTCACCAAGCCGGCCCAGTTGTTCGTCGACTACTGCAAGGAACAGTTCAGGCAATGGTTGGCCTGAGCCAACCAGCCCACACCATCGCCCTGCTAAACACTCACTCTTGTGGCGAGGGGATTTATCGCCGCTGGGCTGCGCAGCAGCCCCCAAACCAGTCAGCTCTATCTGCCTGACACGCTAAGTTTGTCGGTATTTTGGGGCCGCTTCGCGCCCCAGCGGGGATAAATCCCCTCACCACAGGTCCGTATTTACAATTGATGGGACGTTCGGTGTCTAGCGAGCCGCCCAGGCGTTGAAGCGTTGTTCCAGTTCCTCGCCATGGTCGACCCAGAACTCGGCATCCACGGCCCGGGCTTCAGCCAGGTTGGCCTCGGCAGTGGGCAACTGTTCCTGTACCGCCGCCGGCAACAACGCGAGTGTCTTGCGATGCACCGGCCCATAAGGGATGTTTTCCGAGAACACCTTCTGGGTCTGCGGCTGGCTGGCAAAGGCAATGAACTGCTCGGCCAAGGCCTTGTTCGGCGTGCCCTTGACCACGGCCCAGTACTCCGGGTCGTACAGGCTCTGTGGCCAGACAATACTCAGCTTCATGCCTTCCTTTTGTGCCGACGCGATGCGCCCGTTATAGGCCGCACTCATCGCCACATCCCCCGCCACCAGCCATTGCGCCGGTTGGGCGCCGGCTTCCCACCATTGGATGTTCGGCTTGATCTGGTCCAGCTTGGCGAAGGCCCGGGACACGCCTTCCGGTGTGTTCAACACCTTGTACAAGTCCTGGGCCTTGACCCCATCGGCCAGCAAGGCGATTTCCAGGGTGTACTTGGCCCCTTTGCGCAAACCGCGTTTGCCCGGGTAATCGGCCACATTCCAGAAGTCCGCCCAGGATTTCGGCGCCTTGGCGAGCTTGCTCTGGTCATAAGCCAGGACCATCGACCAGACATAGGTGGCCACGCCACATTCGGTGAGTGCCCCCGGGACAAAATTCGCCGGGTCGCCCAGGGCCGTCTGGTCGAGCTTTTCAAACAAGCCCTCCTCACAACCACGCAGCAACTCGGGGCTTTCCACTTCGACCACATCCCAACTGGTGTGGCCGGCCGCGACCATGGCCTTGATCTTCGACAGTTCGCCGTTGTATTCGCCGGCCACGATGCTTCCCGCACCGCTGGCGTTGAAGGGTTGGAAGTAGGCCTTGTCCTGGGCCTGCTTGGTGGCGCCGCCAAAGGAAATCACGGTCAAGCTCTGGGGCGCGGCCATGACGCTGGTACTCAACAACGCCAGTGCACACGCAATATTGCAACGCAAGGATCTGGACATGAAGCGGTTCCTCGAAATGCCGGCTCGCCCGCACGAGCCGGTGACGGGACTCAAAGGTGACCGTAAACACGGGCGGTATGGTCTACAGCAAAGGCTCTTGTCGGCCTGTTCGTTGTCGCCTGGCTGACCACCAGGAATCTCCGTCCATTGAAATCGTTCTCCTCAGGCACCCTGGCGGTCAGCAATCAATGGGTTCACAGAGATAGCTCGCCAGCCGATCCATCAAGCGATCGCAGGCGGCCATTTGCTCAATGCTCACGTATTCGTCGGGCTTGTGCCCCTGGTCCATGCTGCCGGGGCCACAGACCACCGTTGGCACGCCGGCCTGGTGAAACAGGCCGCCTTCGGTGCCGAAAGCGACGGTGCCGAAAGCCTCGCTGCCGCATAGTCGCGCGACCAGTTGGGCGGCGGCGCTGTCAGGCGCGGTCGCCAGGCCCGGGTAGGCGGACAGCGCTTCAAAACGGATCGCCGTGTCGCTCGCTACCGCCTGCATCGCCGGCAGCAGGGTTTGTTCGGCATACCCCTGCAATTGCTCGGCCACCACCTGCGGATCGAAACCCGGCAAGGCGCGCACTTCGAAATCGAAACGGCAATCGGCCGGGACGATGTTCAACGCCGTACCGCCCTGGATCACGCCGACCTGCACCGTCGAATAAGCCGGATCGAAGCGCGCGTCATGCAACGAGGGATCGGCCAGCGCTGCGCCGATCTCCCCCAACCGGCCGATCAGGCGCGCCGCCTGCTCGATGGCATTTACGCCGTAAGGTGCGTAGGCCGAATGACAGGCCGCCCCCTTGATGTGGCAACGCATCGCCAACTTGCCTTTATGCCCCAGTACCGGTTGAAGTTGGGTGGGTTCGCCAATCAGGCACAAGGCTGGTGGGGGAACTCGCCGAACCAACACGTCCAACAGGCTGTGAACGCCCAGGCAACCCACCTCTTCGTCATAGGAGAACGCCAGATGCACCGGTCGCCGAAGCGCGCTGGCGAGAAACATTGGCACCGCTGCCAGAACCGAAGCCAGATACCCCTTCATGTCCGCCGTACCCCGCCCGAACCATTTGCCGTCCATCTCGCTCAGGCAGAACGGCTCGACCGTCCAGGCTTGTCCGTCCACCGGCACTACATCGGTGTGTCCGGACAACACCACGCCACCGGGCGCCGCGGGGCCGATGCTCGCCAGCAGGTTGGCTTTGGTGCGCTCGGCGTTGTAGATCAGCTCGCTGTCCACACCCAGCCCTTGCAAGTAGTCGCGCACGAACTCGATCAAGGCCAGGTTCGACTCGCGGCTGACCGTGGCAAAACCCACCAACCGTTCGAGCAACGCGCGGCTGCGCAGCTCACTCATCGCCCGGCACTCCATAACTCGGCGCCTGGGTCGGATCGAGTGCGCGGATCAGGTAATCCTGCAGTTGCGGCTGATAGGCGAGCCAGAGTCTTTCCAGTTCGCCGATGGGATTTTCCTCGGCCCAATCCACCCGCAGATCGACGATGGGCCAGGTCAGGTCATCGACCACCGACAGCGCCGCCGAATGCACCGGCCCGGCTTCACCGCCCGCCGCCTGCCCGGCCTGCAACGCATTCATCAAGCGTGCGGCAAGACAACCACCGCTGCGCTCGAAGGCCCCGACCATGGCCTCGATCACCCCACCATTGGCCAGCAGATTGCCGGCCGCCACGCATTGCTCTCCGGCCACTGCGTTGTGGGTGCCCAGGGTGTGTTCGCCGCTGAACATCGCCGTGCGCCCCTCGGCATCGATCACCGCCACCTGCCGGTATTGACTGTAGCCATTGCGCGCCAGGGTCCGCTCCAGCGCCGCTTGCGCCACCAGGCCGCCGGCCAGTTCATCGAGAATCTGCGGTCCCAGGGCCGGCAGGGTGATGTTCTGGCTCGACACCGCGCCGACACCCGCCCGTAACCAGGGACAACGGGCGCCGACGGCAATGCTCGAGGAACTGATGGCGATGCCCAGCTGGCCGGTTTCGGCACAGCGCCCAACGATGGAAAAGGTCATGTTCCGTTCCTTTATTCAGGGATCACCGCGATCACGTCGATTTCCATCAGCCACTGCGGCTGGCCGAGGGCACTGACCACCAACCCGGTGGAGATCGGAAACACGCCCTTGAGCCACTTGCCGACCTCCTGGTACACCGGCTCGCGATAGCGCGGGTCGATCAGGTACGTCGTGGTCTTGACGATGTGGCTCAGGTCGCTGCCGGCCTCTTCCAGCAATTGCTTGACGTTGCGCATGGCCTGCTCGGCCTGGGCGCGAGGATCGCCAAGGCCCACCAGTTGGCCGTTGAAATCGGTGCCGACCTGGCCGCGCACGTAGACGGTGTTGCCAGCACGCACGGCCTGGCACAGATCGTTGTCCAGCGTCTGGTTCGGGTAGGTGTCCTTGGTGTTGAACATGCGAATACGTGTGTGAGTAGGCATCAGCGGACTCCCGAGAGACTGGTTTTCGAACGGTGTGAATCGCTGTCGAGCGCCGAAGCCTGGCGCTGGGCAGCATCTTGATAAGCGAGGTAAATGCGTTGCTTCACGATGTGGTCGGCAATATGCCGGGCGTCATGCCAGACGCCCCAGATGAACGCCGAGCCCCGACGTGACAACCACGGCAAGCCGACGAAGTACAGGCCCGGCTCGCTGGACACACCGCGCTGATGCCGAGGCTTGCCATTGGCGCCGAGGGCGTCGACCTTCAACCAGCTGTAATCCACCGAGTAGCCGGTGGCCCAGATAACGCTGGTCACACCGGCGGCGACCAGGTCCAGCGCCAGGATCGGCTGGGTCAGGCACTGCGGGTCGGGCGGCAGGTTGCGGGCTTCAGGTTCAAGGGGCAGATCCAGGCCATTGCGGGCAATGTAGGCATCGGCAGCATCCAGCAGCGCCAGGTAGTTTTCGTCGCCGCGGGCAATGTTTTCGGCAAGATTCGATTCAAAGGTCACCACACTGCCGTTGAACGATTTCGTCAGCCCCACCAGGGTGATGCCCTCGTGGGCCAAGCGGCGGAAATCCACGGTATGGCCGCCACGGGCACCGCTCACCGCGATGGTGACGTGTTCCTTGCCTGGCTGGACCGCCTCGGCGTCCCACTCGCCCAGCACCCCCAGCCACCAGCAGAAATCGCGGTTGCGATAGGCCCGTGGCGGGCGATCATGGGCACCCACCGAAAGATAGACCTGCCTGCCGGCGCGCTGCAGTTCATCGGCGATCTGCACCCCCGACGACCCGGCACCCACCACCAGCACCGCCCCCTCGGGCAACTGCTGCGGATTGCGATACTGCGCAGAGTGAATCTGGGTGACCGTCGCCATCTCAGGTGCGATGGGCGGAATCACCGGTCGCTGGAATGGCCCGGTGGCAACGACCACATGGATGGCCTCGATCAGGCCCTCGGACGTTTCAATGGTGAACCCCGGGCGGCCGACATTGCGCTCGACTTTCCTGACCTCCACGCCGGTACGGATCGGCGCATTGAACTTGCGCGCATAGGCCTCGAAGTAATCGGCCACTTGATCCTTGGCGGCGAAGGCATCAGGGTCGAGTCCCTCGAATTCCAAGCCAGGAAAACGGTCATGCCAGGCCGGGCCGTTGGCCACCAGCGAATCCCAACGCGCCGTGCGCCAGGCCTCGGCAATCCGATTGCGCTCCACGACCAGGTGAGGCACACCTTGTCTGCTCAAGTGTTCACTCATGGCCACGCCGGCCTGGCCGGCGCCTATAACAAGCGTATCGATGCGTAGGGTTTCAACGGGCATGTCTGTGCACTTCCGGCAGAGGGTTGGTTCAGGCCGGCATGGCGCCGCCTCGGGTTCTGATTTTTTGTTCTGCGATTGCGACTATCGAAATGAGGTGTCGAGGCGATTGTGTTGGCAGGCGCGGATTTGCGAAACGAGGGTTTTTGTCGTTGCTAGGAAGGAAAAAAATGGGCTATTGCCCGAGCGTGATGATCACGGCAACAAAGCACATCTTATTAGACTTGGAGCACATCGCTCCCGTGGCGAGGGAGCTTGCTCCCGCTGGGCTGCGCAGATCGCATTGGCCAATTCACTGCATCAGTGCCGGAAACGCCTTGAGTTCCAGCTTCTGCATCACCAACCCGATGAACGCCGAAACCGCCAGCGGCAACTGCCGTCGGCTCGGATACAGCACATTCAGGCCGAAGCCGCTGCGTTGGTACTGCGGCAACACGCGCACCAACCTGCCGGCTTCCAGGTCGAGGGCGCTCAGTGCCCCCGGCAGCACGGCGATGCCCAGACCGGCGACGGTCGCCCTGCGCAACGCTTGGGCGGTGTTGGCGTGGAAGCGGCTGGCGATCTGCACGTGCTCCTCGATGCCGTCCGGGCCGACGAGTCGCCAGTCGGTCAAGCCGCTGGGGTGGGCGAAACTCACGCCGTCGTGGTGAGCCAGGTCCTGCAGCGCAAGCGGTGCACCGCGTGCGGCAATGTACGCGGGGCTGGCAACCATGCCGTCACCGTCGTTCTGGAGCAGTTGGCGACCGACATACCCCGAGTCCTGCAACGGACCGCCGCGAAAGGCCACGTCGATGCGGTCGGCAATCAGGTCGACACGGGCATCGCTGAGCACGAAATCGAGTTGCACACGCGGGTGCGCGGCTAAAAAGTCGGCCACCCATTCCATCGGGAAAAAATCGAAAAAATCCGCCGGCGCCGCGATGCGCACCAGGCCGCTGGGCTCTTCGCTGCCCATCATCAGTTCCTGCCCTGCCTCCATCAGACCATCCACCGCCTCCACGCAGCGCTCATAAAACCCCTGGCCCACCTGGGTCAACGTGAGTTTGCGGGTCGAGCGCTGCAGAAGTCGCGACTCCAGCTGCGCCTCCAACTGTTGGACCCGGCGACTGACGGTGTTGGCAGGCATGCCCAAGCGCCTGGCCGCCTCGGCGAAGCTGCCACTGCGGACCACTTGGACAAACAGTGCGACATCGTTGAGATCGAGCATGGCGTCGACATTCCTTCGTTTAATGGATGAGTTCAATCCGATTGTATCGACTAATCAATCCATTGCCAGGCACTTATCCTTCTCCCATCGAGGCTCAACGCCCATGACTTGGAGGCCCCCATGAACAGCATCGTCGCCGCACCACCGCGCGCCATCGTCCATCGCACCACCGGCAGCAGCCACGGGCCGATCACCCGGCTCATGAGCCCCGGCGACCTGGGCCAGCTCTGCAAGCCCTTCGTATTTCTCGATCTCTTCGGGTTCAAGGCCGACGCCATGCAGAGGGGGTTCGGCATGCACCCTCATTCCGGGATCGCCACGCTGACCTACATGATCGAAGGCCAGGTGATCTACGAAGACACCACGGGCCAGTCCGGCACGCTGCCTAGCGGCGGCATGGAGTGGATGCAAGCCGGCAACGGCGTATGGCACACCGCCCGGCCGGTCGATGGCACGCCGATCCAAGGTTTCCAACTCTGGGTGGCGCTGCCGGCGGCAGAAGAAAATGCCCCGGCCCACAGCCTCTACCTGGCGCCCGCCGAGATCCCCCGGGAAGGACCGGCGCGGGTATTGCTCGGCCACTACGGCGCAGCCCGCAGCCGCGTCTCCTCCCCGGCGGACATGAATTACCTCGCCGTGCAGTTGCAGGACAACGAGCGCTGGCGCTACACGCCACCGGCCGGGCACACCGTCGCCTGGCTGGCGGTCAACGGCGGCAGCCTCGACGCTGGCGGCAACGTCAATACCGGAGAAATGGTGGTATTCGAAGAGTCCGCTGCGGCCATCGACATCGTTGCCCGGGGCGCGACGTCCTTCGTGCTGGGCTCGGCAGTCAAGCATCCCCACGACCTGGTGATGGGCTATTACTCCGTGCACACCAGCCAGGCCGCCCTGGAAAAGGGTGAGAAAGAAATCCAGCGCATCGGCGCCCAGTTGCAACAAGAGGGTCGGTTGGCCTGACCGCCCCTCGACTCAATCCCTGTTCATACCCGCTCCCTTAGAGGTGAATCATGACTGACATCGGTCTCGATCTTCTGTTGTCCCGTACTCAAGTCGGCAAGCTGTCCCTGAAAAACCGCATGGTCATGGCGCCGATGACCCGCAGCCGCGCAGGAGCAGGCGATGCAGCCACGCCCCTGATGGCCGAGTACTACAGCCAACGCGCCAGCGCCGGCCTGATCATCAGCGAAGGCTCCCAGGTGTCGGCCCAGGGCAAGGGTTACCTGCGTACGCCAGGGATCTTTACCCGCGAACAAATCGCCGGCTGGAAACAAGTGACCGACGCAGTGCATGCCCAGGGCGGTCAGATCTTCCTGCAGCTCTGGCACGTAGGCCGTCTTTCTCATCCGCTGGTGCAGGTCAACGGCGCCCAGCCCGTGGCCCCTTCGGCGATCAAGGCCGATGGCGAGATCTACACGCCCGAAGGCCTCAAGCCCTACGAACTGCCACGGGCATTGGAGCTCGATGAAATGCCAGGCGTGGTCGCCGACTTTCGCCAGGCTGCGGCCAACGCGAAACTGGCCGGGTTCGACGGCGTGGAGATTCATGGCGCCAATGGCTACCTGATCGACCAGTTCCTGCGCGACGGCACCAACCAACGTACCGATGCCTACGGCGGCTCGATCGAAAACCGCGCGCGTTTGCTCAAGGAAGTAGTCGAGTCGGTGATCGAAGTCTTCGGTGCCAGCCGAGTCGGCGTTCGCCTGTCGCCGATCTTCAGTTACTTCTCGATGAGCGACAGCAACCCGCAGGCGACTTTCGACTACACGGCCCGGATGCTCAGCCGCTATGGCCTGGCTTACCTGCACATCGTGGAACTGGGCGAAGGCCCGTTCGACTTCCTGGAACTCAAGCGCCGCTTCGGCGGGCCCTACATTGCCAACGGCGGCTACAGCGCCGAACGTGCAGCCGCGGCCATCAGCCGTGGTGAAGCAGACCTGGTAGCGTTCGGCACGCCGTTTCTGGCGAACCCGGACCTGGTGGAACGTTTCAAACGGGGCCAAGCGCTGAACACCCCTGACGCGTCGACGTTCTACCAGGGCGACGAACGTGGTTATACCGATTATCCAACCCTGACTAAAGCCTAAGCAGGCCAGCAGGCTTAACGCCCGAGACCTGTGGGAGCGAGCCTGCTCGCGAAAGCGATGTGTCAGTCACCCTCCATACCGACTGCCCCCGCGCCATCGCGAGCAAGCCTTGCTCCCACAGCTCCTGCTCAAACAAATCTGATGGGTGTACCCCCGCAAGAGCCAGGCCGGCTGTCAGGCCGCCATCGCGAGCAGGCTCGCTCCCACACGTTTTTGCATGGGCACCCCCTAGCGGGGTCAGATGCTCTCAGGCACATCGATCTGCAGCGGCACCACCCGCTTCGGCGCCGGTCCGGGTGGCGAGGCTGTCGCGGCCTCGACCAGGGCGTCGACGGCCTGCTCCGCCAGCGCCACGACCGGATGCGACAGCACGGCCTGAACCAGCCCCGCCTTCAACGCGTCACGCGTCAGAGGCGTCAGGTCATGACACACCACGATGGGCAAGCGAAGCTGTTGCTCCTTGAAGCCCCGCAATGCCCGCAACACCCCCGCAATGCCGCCTCCGGCCACGTAAAGCCCGACAAGATCAGGTTCCGCCGTGAGCAAGTCCAACGTGTTGCCATAGGCGAATTCATCGTCCTCCAGCGTCAGGCGCGAGGCGAGCAGTTCCCATTCACTGGAGTGATCCGCCAGATAACTGCGAAAGCTCAGCTCACACAACTCCTGGCACTGGAAACGCTGGCTGCTGAGCATGACGGCCACCGGCCCGGGTTGGCCGGCAAGGCGGCTGACGAACCAGCCCGCCGTGCGCCCGGTCAGGCGATTGTCCAGGCCTGCGTAACCGGTACCGGCGGCGCTGGACAGCTCCGACAGCAGCGCCACCACCGCAACACCGGTCTCGCGCAATTGCGCAACCGCCTCCCGGACCCGGGGATGATCCACCGCCACCACGCCCAGGCCGTCCACTTGGTCGCGCAAGGCCAGGATGCGTTGCGCCACGACGACCGGGTCGAGATCGTCCAGATAACCGATGACCACGCGAATCCGCGCGCGGGTGCAGGTCGCGGCGGCGTTCGACAACGCGTGGGCGAGCCCTTGGTAAAAAGGCACGCCGCTTTTCTGCAACAGGAAGCCAAGCCGCAAGGTCGGGCGGTCGTTGAGCACCCGCTGCTCGATAACGCCCTTGGCATGGAACCCCAACCGCGCGGCCGCCGCAGCGATGCGCTGGGCGGTGTCGGCGCGCACGTCGGCACGCAGGTTCAGCACCCGGTCGACGGTGGACAGGCTGACTCCGGCTTCTCGAGCGACATCGGCCATCGTGGGACGCAGTTTACGACGTGGTTTTTCTGACATGTCTTGACACCTCTTCGAGGCATCATGAGGGGTTTTGACAGATTAAGCCATCACCCCATGGCCCCCTCTGCGGCAACCCAATAGCATCAGGCCAAGCACATAAAAACAAACACAGCCGGAGTGCCCCATGACGATCCACATTTGCACCGCGCCTTGCTGCTGGGGCGTCGACGACGTCAAGAACCCTTTCCTGCCTCCGTGGCGCCGAGTGCTTGGCGAAGCGGCCGAGGCCGGCTACCGCGGCATCGAGCTGGGGCCGTACGGTTACCTGCCGTTAGACGTCGGAACCGTCAGCCCAGCCTTGTCCGAACTTGATCTGCATGTGGTCGCCGGGACGATCTTCGACGACCTGGTAAGCCCCGCCAACCTGCCTGAACTGCTGCGCCAGACCCACGACATCTGCACGCTGCTCAAACAACTGCCGCCCATGGAACGGCAAGCCGGGCAGCGTCATGCCGGGCCCTATCTGGTGATCATCGACTGGGGCCACGAGGAACGTGACTACGCAGCCGGCCACTCCGACCGCGCCCCGCGCCTGGACGATGCACGCTGGAACACCATGATGACGCACATCCGCGCCATCGCCGACCTCGCCTGGCACACCTACGGCATCCGCGCCGTCATCCATCCTCACGCCGGTGGCTACATCGAGTTCGCCGATGAATTGGCGCGCCTGATGGACGAGATTCCCGATGAAGTCGCCGGGCTGTGCCTGGACACCGGGCACCTCTACTACGCCGGCATGGACCCGGTCGCCTCGTTGCGCACCTACGCCCATCGCCTGGACTACCTGCACTTCAAGGACATCGACCCGGTGGTTTTCGACCAGGTGCTGAACGAACACATCCGTTTCTTCGCCGCTTGCGCCCGGGGCGTGATGTGCCCCATCGGGCGTGGCGTCATCGATTACCCGGGGTTGCACAGCCTCGTGCATGAACTGGGTTACCAGGGCTGCATCACCGTCGAACAGGAACGCGACCCGCGCAACGCCGGGACCAGCCTGGACGACGTAGCGGCCAGCCGCGCCTACCTGGCCCGAATCGGTTTCTGATCAGCACAAGGACAAACCCCATGATCAACGGCAGCAAAACCCTTACGCGTCCCATCCGCTGGGCCATGGTCGGTGGCGGTGAACACAGCCAGATCGGCTACATCCACCGCTCGGCCGCCCTGCGCGACCGGAACTTCGAATTGCTCGCCGCGGCGCTGGATATCGATCCCGCCCGCGGCCAGGCCTTTGGCGAGCAACTGGGTATCGACCCTGCGCGCTGCTATCCGGACTACCTCAGCCTGTTCGAGCTGGAGGCACAACGTCCCGATGGGATCGAGGCGGTGTCGATCGCCACGCCCAACGGCACCCACTACGCCATCACCCGCGCCGCTCTGGAAGCCGGGCTGCATGTGGTCTGCGAAAAGCCGCTGTGCTTTACCCTCGAACAGGCCGAGGCACTGCGCACCCTGGCGCAATCCAAGGGGCGCATCGTTGGCTTGACCTACGGCTACGCCGGGCACCAGTTGATCGAACAGGCCCGGAAGATGATCGCGGCGCAGGCATTGGGCGAGATCCGCATGGTGCACATGCAGTTTGCCCATGGTTTTCACAGTGCGCCGGTGGAGGCGCAGAACCAGGCCACCCAGTGGCGCGTCGACCCGCGCCAGGCCGGGCCCAGCTACGTGCTGGGGGATGTCGGCACCCACCCGTTGTACCTGGCCAAAGTGATGCTGCCCGACCTCAAGATCAAACGCTTGATGTGCAGCCGGCAAAGCTTCGTCGCCAGCCGCGCCCCGTTGGAGGACAACGCCTACACCTTGATGGAATACGAAGGCGGCGCCATGGGCATGGTCTGGTCCAGCGCGGTGAATGCCGGTTCCATGCATGGGCAGAAAATCCGCGTGATCGGCTCCCGTGCCAGCCTTGAATGGTGGGACGAACGGCCCAACCAACTGAGCTTCGAGATCCAGGGCCAACCCGTGCAGATCCTGGAACGCGGCATGGGCTACCTGCACCCCGACGCGCTGCAGGACGACCGCATCGGTGGCGGCCATCCCGAAGGGTTGTTCGAAGCCTGGTCCAATCTCTATCGCCGCTTCGCCTTGGCCATGGATGCGGCCAACCGTGGCGACAGCGCGACGCTGGCTGCCCTGCGCTACCCCGACATCAACGCCGGCGTGGAAGGCGTACGCTGGGTCGAACGCTGCGTTGAATCAGCCAACCGGGATTCAACCTGGGTCGCCTATTGACCCCTGTGGCGAGGGGATTTATCCCCGCTGGGGCGCGAAGCGGCCCCCGACATTCCATTCTGATACACCGCAGTAGCAGATCCATTTGGGACCGTTTCGCGGTCCAGCGGGGATAAATCCCCTCGCCACAGCAAGCTCCCTCGCCACGGTAATGAGCGTTTCCTAAGGAGAACAACAATGAAAATCGCCCTCGACCCCTACATGCACCGCCACCTGAGCCTGCCGGACCTGTGCCGCAAGACCGCCGAGCTCGGCTACGAATACCTGGAGCTGTCACCACGGGAAGACTTCCTGCCCTGGTGGGTACGCCCCCGCGCCCACAAGGAGCGCATCGCCGAGTTCAAGAAAGCCCTGCGCGACCATAACCTGCAACTGGCCTCGCTGTTACCGATGTATCGTTGGGCCAGCCCCCATGAAGACGAACGCCGGGCAGCGGTGAATTACTGGAAGGAAGCCATCCAGGTCGCCGTGGAGATGGGCTGCACGACCATGAATTCAGAGTTCGGTCGCGGGCCTTCACCGGATCGCGGGCATAAAGTCAGCTGCTGCGGTGGCGTGCACAGCCATGAGTCCAGCGAAGCGGCCTGGTGGCGCTCGATGGAGGAACTGGTGCCGATCCTGGAAAGCGAGGGCGTCACGCTGAACGTCGAACCGCATCCGGAAGACTGGTGCGAAACCCTGCACCCGGCCCTCGACATGCTCAAGACCATCGGCTCGGACAACATCAAGTTCCTTTACTGCACGCCGCACACCTTCTACTTCGGCGATGACATGAAGGCCATGATCGCCGAGGCCGGGTCGATGATCGCCCATGTCCACATCGCCGATACCTACAACCACAAGGCCTCCTCCGGCCTGCGCTACATCGTCAACCCACCTGGCGCCAAAGTCACCGTCCACCAACACATGGACATGCACCAGGGCGAGATCGACTGGGACCTGTTCTTCAGCGAACTGGCCAAGACCGGCTTCGACGGCATCGTCACCGCCTGCGTGTTCGGCTGGGAAGAACGGGCGGATGACTCCGGGCGCTTCATGCGCAAGGAAATCCAGGCCTACATCGACAAGTACTTCAGGTAGACGGGTTCATTCCAACAACCCGACCAGCCGCGGCTCGATCGCCTGTTCACTCACCTCAAGCAGCGCCAGCGTCACCGGTAACTTGAACCGCCGCCGGCCGGCGCTGCCAGGGTTGAGATAAAGCCGCTCGCCACGCCATTCGATCAGCGGTTTATGGGAATGGCCGGTGATCACCAGCCTCACGCCCGGGTCGAGTGCTGCCGGCACATCCGCGAGGTCATGGACCAATAGGACCTGCCACCCCCCCAGGTCGAATTGCAGGCAATCGGCAAGGTGCCCTGCCCACTCGGCCTCCAGGTCGTTGTTTCCGCGCACCACGTGCAGCTCGCCGATGGCAGCCAGGGCGTCGAGGATTTCCGGGCTGCCGATATCGCCGGCATGAATGATCCGCTCACAGCCTTGCAGCGCGGCAAGCGCTTCGGGGCGCAGCAGGCCGTGGGTATCGGAAATGACGCCAACTTTCATGAAACCTTTCTCCCCAATCGTGTGTCGCCGGTTATACCTGCCTCGTCGCAGCTAGCTAACGTGCTGAAATCGAATAAGATAGGCTTCGCATCAATAGTGCGCAGACCCGTCGTAAAAGGAAATGTTGATGCTCGGACGCAAACGGCCAGAGCCAAAGATCGAAAGCTCTGATGAAGCCTTTTCCCCCCAAGCAGTCCGGGCCGGAGCGGCATTGCGCCTGACCGTGAGCTTCATGCTGGTAGTCATCATCGCCTTCCTGGCCGTCGAAGGCTGGCGGACCTGGCGCGACTACCGCGCCGCTTTTGCGTCTGCCCGGGATTCGGTGACGAACCTGGCACGGGCGACGGCCCAGCACGCCGAAGATACCATTCGACAAGTGGATGTGGTCACCGCTGCCCTCGCCGAACGCGTGGAGGGCGACGGCCTGCAGAACCTGGACGTGCCGCGCATCCATAAGCTATTGGTGCAGCAGGCCGCGATCATGCCGCAACTGCACGGGTTGTTTATCTATGGCCCGGACGGTCAGTGGCTGGTAACGGACAAGGAAAACATTCCGGAGCCGGCGAACAACGCCGACCGCGACTACTTCCAGTATCACCGTACTCACGAGGACCGAAGCGTGCGCATCGGCACAGTGATCAAGAGCCGATCCACCAACGACCTGATCATCCCTGTCTCCCGGCGCTTGAACAATCCCGACGGCTCATTCGCCGGTGTGCTGCTCGGAACGGTCAAGGTCAGCTATTTCGTCGATTACTACGGTGACTTCAAGATCGATGACAAAGGGGCGCTGGTCCTGGCGACACGCAGCGGAACGATTCTGGTGCGCCGTCCTTTCGTCGCCTCGGTGATTGGCAAGAGCCTGGTCAATAGCGTGATCTTCAGGAACTACTTGCCCACGTCGAATCAGGGCGTCGCGGAGGCCAGGGCCGTCGTCGACGATACCGAGCGGCTGTATGGCTATCGCGCCTTGACCACCTATCCGCTGGTGGTGGAAGCCGGCTTGTCCCGCGAATCGATCATCGCGCCCTGGCGCCGCGACTTGCTCAAGACCGGTCTGGTGCTGATTTTCCTGATCGCGGTACTGGTGGGCTTCGGGCTCATCGTATTGAGCCAACTGCGCTACCGCATGACCATGGAGAAGCAGATTCGCAGCGCCCACCAGGCCATGCGCGACATGGCGCTGACCGACAGCCTGACCGGGCTGGGCAACCGCAGGCGACTGGACATCGCCCTGGCCGATGAACTACGCCTGGCCAGGCGCCAGGGTTCGTCCCTGGCCCTGATCATGCTCGACGTCGATTACTTCAAACGTTTCAACGACCGGTACGGCCATGCCGCCGGCGATGATTGCCTGCGGGCGATTGCCGCCGCGATCGGGCAGACCATCAAAAGGCCGGCCGACCTGGCGGTCCGCTATGGCGGTGAAGAGTTCACCGTGTTGCTGCCAAACACCGACAGCGCCGGTGCCGCCAAGGTCGCCCAGCAAATCCTCGAAGCCGTCAGGGCCTTGAACATTGAACACGGCGATCATCCGTTGGGCCTGGTGACTGTCAGCGCGGGCGTCACCACCAGCCAGCCGAGCGGCGAGGACGTCACCCCGGCCATGCTGATCAAGGCTGCCGACGCCTTCTTGTACCTGGCCAAGAACACCGGGCGAAACCGCTGGTGCAGCGCCGGCTCGACGCCGGAGTGAGCCCCGCGGGAGCGCCGCGCATCGGTCAGGATCGTGCAAACCCAAGGCCACAGGTGCCGACCAGGCGCCTGGCGGCTACAATGCTCGCTTCGTCCGTGACCAGCCTGATAAAAAATACATGTCCTTGCCCAAACATCATCTGGAATTGCTCAGCCCCGCCCGCGACGTGACCATCGCCCGCGAGGCCATCCTGCATGGCGCCGACGCCGTGTACATCGGTGGCCCGAGTTTTGGCGCGCGTCATAACGCCTGCAACGAGGTGGGCGATATCGCCCGGCTGGTGGAGTTCGCCCATCGCTACCACGCCCGGGTGTTCACCACGATCAATACCATCCTGCACGACAATGAACTGGAGCCGGCCCGCCAGCTGATCCACCAACTGTACGACGCCGGCGTCGACGCACTGATCGTCCAGGACCTGGGGGTGATGGAGCTGGATATCCCGCCCATCGAGCTGCACGCCAGCACCCAGACCGACATCCGCACCCTGGCGCGGGCCAAGTTCCTCGACCAGGCCGGTTTCTCGCAACTGGTCCTGGCCCGTGAGCTGAACCTGCAGGAAATCCGTGCCATCGCCGACGAAACCGAAGCGGCCATCGAGTTCTTCATCCACGGCGCGCTGTGCGTGGCCTTTTCCGGCCAGTGCAACATCTCCCATGCCCAGAACGGCCGCAGCGCCAACCGTGGCGACTGCTCCCAGGCCTGTCGCCTGCCCTACACCTTGAAGGACGACCAGGGCCGGGTCGTCGCCTATGAAAAACACCTGCTGTCGATGAAAGACAACAACCAGAGCGCCAACATCCGCGATCTGGTCGAAGCCGGCGTGCGCTCATTCAAGATCGAAGGGCGCTACAAGGACATGGGCTATGTGAAGAACATCACCGCCTATTACCGCCAGCGCCTGGACAATGTCCTCGAAGACCGCCCGGACCTGGCCCGCGCGTCCAGCGGCCGTACCGCGCACTTCTTCGTGCCGGATCCGGACAAGACGTTCCATCGCGGCAGCACCGACTATTTCGTCAGCGAACGCAAGATCGACATCGGCGCCTTCGACTCCCCGACCTTCACCGGCGTGCCAGTGGGCGTGGTGGAGAAAGTCGGCAAGCGCGATCTGCAAGTGGTGACCTTCGATCCGCTGTCCAACGGCGATGGGCTCAACGTGCTGGTCAAGCGCGAAGTCGTCGGTTTCCGCGCCAACATCGCCGAGCCCAAGGGTGAATTCGAAGAGGACGGCCAGAAGCGTTACCGCTACCGCGTCGAACCCAACGAGATGCCGGCGGGCATGTACCAGTTGCGCCCCAACCACCCGTTGAGCCGCAACCTGGATCACAACTGGCAGCAAGCCTTGCTCAAGACCTCCTCCGAGCGCCGGGTCGGCCTGGCCTGGGTTGCGCGCCTGAGTGAAGCGCGCCTGGAACTGACCGCCACCAGCGAAGAAGGCATCAGCGCCAGCGTCACCCTGGACGGGCCGTTCGGCCTGGCCAACAAGCCGGAACAAGCCCTGGAACAATTGCATGACCTGCTTGGTCAGCTGGGCACCACCGAGTACCACGCCACCGCAATCGAGCTGGATGCGCCCCAGGCGTTCTTCATCCCCAACTCGCAGCTCAAGGCGTTGCGCCGTGAAGCCATCGAAGCCCTCACCGCCGCCCGCATCGAGGCCCACCCACGCGGTGGCCGCAAGGCCGAGACCAGCCCGCCGCCGGTGTACCCGGAGTCGCACCTGTCGTTCCTGGCCAACGTCTACAACCAGAAGGCCCGGGATTTCTATCACCGCCACGGGGTCAAGTTGATCGACGCCGCGTTCGAGGCCCACGAGGAAACCGGCGAAGTGCCGGTGATGATCACCAAGCACTGCCTGCGCTTCTCGTTCAACCTCTGCCCCAAGCAGGCCAAGGGCGTCACCGGCGTGCGCACCAAGGTCGCGCCGATGCAACTGATCCACGGTGATGAAGTACTGACGCTGAAATTCGACTGCAAACCCTGCGAGATGCACGTGGTCGGCAAGATCAAGGGGCACATCCTTGACCTGCCATTGCCCGGTAGCACGGCGCAGCCCGTGGTCGGCTACATCAGCCCTGAAGACCTGCTCAAGACGATCCCCCGCGCACCGCATTAAGCATGAGCAATGTGGGAGCTTGCTCCCACATTGGGCTGAGGGTGTTCACTACACTTATGAACAGATCCCTTGTGGGAGCGAGCCTGCTCGCGATAGCGGTGGGCCAGCTTGTAGAGAGACTGACCGGACCACCGTCATCGCGAGCAGGCTCGCTCCCACAGGTCCAACATTCAACTCAGACCAGATAGGTGCCAGCTCTCCCACACTGTTTTTCATTTCTGCGCCGTTTTTGCCTCACTGTGCGACAGATTCCCCCGCAAGACTCCCCTACCCCGCACTCGCCTGTTAGGTTGTAAATGTTTGTGTCACAAATCAGACACTTAACCCCTACAGCCTGCAAAGGAATGCCCAGCAATGGACTTCTCGCTCAAACACCTGGCCATGGCCACCCTGATGCTGTCCAGCCTCGCATCGATGACCACGCCGGCCTTCGCCAACATCACCGCCCAACAAAGCGCGGCCATCGTCAAAACCTTCTCTGACACCTCAGTCACGGATTTCCGGCAGTTCCTGGCAAGCGTGGCCAAGAGCGACCTGGCCAAGACCGCCAACCTCGGCCCGGCCATCGATGCCTTCGTCGCTAACAAAACCCTTTCGGCGGAACAGCAGAACGAAATCCATCGCCTGCTGGGCCTCTATGCCCGAGTGAAGTACGGCAACGCAGCCACCGAGACGCTGAAGGAACTGGTCGCCATCCCGACCTTTCGCAAGGACGGCGTAGCCCAGCACGAGAACCCGGAGTTCCTCAAGATCGCCGCCAAGATCAAAAGCCTGGCCGAGTCTTTCAACCTGAACTTCCGCAACATCGACAACCGCGTCTATGAGATTTCCCTCGACGGCAGCGGCGACGAAGTCGTGGGCATCCACGCCCATGCCGATGTGGTGCCGGTGACGCCGGAAAACTGGGTGCTCAAGGACGGCACCCGTCTCGATCCGTTCAAGGTCACCCTGGTGGGCGACCGCATGTATGGCCGCGGCACCGAGGATGACAAGAACGGTATCGTCGTGGCGCTCTACGCCATGAAAATCATCAAGGAAGAGCAACTGCCGCTGGCGCGCAATTTCAAGCTGCTGGTCGACACCACCGAGGAAACCACTGGTGACGCGATCCCCTATTACTTCGAACGCAACCCGACGCCCAGCTACAACCTGGCGCTGGATGGCGGCTACCCCGTGATCATTGCCGAGAAAGGCTACGGTACCGTCATGGCGAACTTCACCCGGCGTGCCGCACAGGGCAAGGGAGCAGAAATTACCGCGCTGACGGGCGGTCTGGCGACCAATCAGATTCCGTCGACCTCCGTTGCCACCTTCGCCAGCGACAAGCCCGCCGAACTGGCCGCCAGCCTGCTCAAAGCCGCGACCGACTATGCCAAGCGTAACGGTGGCAACTTCGAAGTGAGCACCCAGGTCGTCGGCAAGGACGTCAAGCTGACCTTCACCGGCGTTTCCGCGCACTCCTCCGAACCCGAATCCGGCGTCAACCCGGTGGCGAGGATGCTGGACTTCATCAACAGCCTCGACGGCAAGGTCGCACTCAAGCACAACCACATCACCGACGCCGCTCGCTACGCCGCCGACAACTGGGGCCTGGACTACCTGGGTAGCAAACTGGGGATTGGCTTTTCCGATGCCTTCATGGGCCCGCTGACCGCGTCCCTGACCTACGTTGGCATGGATGAAAAAACCTTCAAGCTGGCGGTCAACCTGCGAGTGCCAGTCGGCAAGACCCCCGAGGCCCTCAAGACTGAAATTGCCGACAAGCTGGCCGCCTGGAGCAAGAAGTCCCACGTTGCGGTGGCCTTCGACTGTTCCGTTGACGCGCCGATGTACCGCAACCCCGAGGGTGAATGGGTCAAGGCCCTGTTGGCCGTCGCCACTGAGAATCTCGGCATGGAACACAAATACGGCACCTCCGCTGGCGCCACATCGGTCCACGACTTGCCCAACGGCGTGCAGTTCGGCCTGGCGATGCCCGACGTCAAGTACACCGGCCACAACGACAACGAGTTCAAGACGGTCGAGCAGTTCCTGTTGGACTTGCAGATCGTGACTGAGATGATGGGACGGATCGGGCAGTTGCCGAAGCTCTGATCGGCCCAGCACGGGACCGTTATCAAGGTCTGTTGGTTTTCATTGTGGCGAGGGGATTTATCCCCGTTGGGCTGCGCAGCAGCCCCAGAATGTTGCGGTCGCTGCGCAACCGAGCGGGAAAGTCCCCTCGCCACAGCTTTATTTCATTCCTTTAGGTGGGTTGCGCTTGGGTCAATGACCTTGGCGGTAATGTCCACCAGCTCCAGCCCCCAATCCCCATGCAGGTACCAGTCCTCCCCGATCATCTCGGCCGGGTGCATCGTGCGATCGGCACCGTTGCCACAGGCCAGCGCACTGGTCGGACAGTAACGATCACAGCCCCAGCAAATGCGCTCGGGATGTTTGGGACTGATGGGAAAAGGCTTTGCCATGACGACCCCTTTTGACCGATGGGTGTACCCGCACCCTAGCGCGTCGGGGCCCTGCCTCCCTTGATCCCGATCAAGAACAGCCGCACGGCAGCGAACCGACGTTCGCCGATCAAAAATTCGCGCTGAAAATTGACAAGAATCATTATTATTCGCAGCAAAGCTTCCTAGACTCGGCCATCTCTAACGTCGTCCAGGAAGTCACCATGCGTACCCTTGCTCCGCTGTCTCTCGCCCTGCTGTTTCTCGCACCGCTGGCCCAGGCCAAGGAATACCCCATCGGCGAACCGCAAATGTGCCCGGGGCTGGAGGTCGGTGCGGTGTATCTGCAGCCGATTGAAATGGCACCGGCCGGGATGATGCGGGCCACGGCCGATTCCGACGTCCACCTGGAAGCCGACATCCGCGCCACGGCGGACAACAAGCAGGGCTTCCAGGAAGGCAGTTTCGTGCCCTATCTCAATGTGTCGTTCCAACTGAAGAAACAAGGCAACGACACCGAGCTCAAGGGTGACTTCCACGCCATGGTCGCCAACGACGGGCCGCACTATGGCGACAACGTCAAACTGCTCGGCCCTGGCAAATATCAACTGACCTTCACCGTCCTGCCACCTGGCGGCCACGGCTCCCTCGGTCGTCATACCGACAAGGAAACCGGCGTGGCACCCTGGTTCGACCGCTGCGAACTGCATTACGAATTCGTCTACGCCGGGATCGGTAAAAAAGGCGGGTACTGAGCATGGGCCGCTCCTCCTGCCCCCGGCACATCGCGGCTCATCGACGCCTGGCCTGGTTGACGCTGGCCGGCTTGATGCTGCCCTCGATCGCCCATGCCGAACTGCCGACCTACGAGTTGAGCATCCGCGACGGGCATTTCACGCCGCCGCAACTGGAAGTGCCAGCCGGGCAACGCTTCAAGATCGTGCTGAAGAACGTCGGCCAGGGCCCGGCGGAGTTCGAAAGCACGCCATTGCGCGTAGAGAAAGTGCTCTCGCCCGGCGTCACCACCTTCGTGGTGATCCACCCGCTGCGCCCGGGGCACTATCCGTTTTTCGATGAATTCAATCCGCAACTGCCCGAGGGCGGGATTCTCGCCCGGTAATCGGCCAGCAAGAGGCATTTGCATGACTCAATCGATGTTTATTGTCTGGCGCGAAAGCGTCGAGGCGTTGTTGGTGATCGGGATTCTCCAGACCTGGGTCAGCCGGCAGCAACAAGCCAGCCAACTGCTGCGCTATGTATGGACCGGCGCGGCGCTGGGCTTGCTGCTTTCCGGCGTGCTGGCCGGGCTGATCCTGCTGGCCGGCGAAGCCATGAGCGGTACCGCCAATGAATGGTTCCAGGCGTCGTTGGCCCTGGTCGCCAGCCTGCTGATCGTGCAGATGGTAGGCTGGATGCACCGGAACGCGCGGACGCTCAAGCATGACTTGACGCGCCACGCCGACCAGCGCCTGAGCCGCCAGGGCGGCCTCGGGCTGTTGCTGCTGGCGTTACTCGCCGTGAGCCGCGAAGGCAGTGAAACCGTGGTTTTCCTGTACGGTGCCGGCGCGCGCCTGCAAGGGCCGCAACTGGGCCTGTTCGCCGTCGGTGCGCTGGCCGGGCTGGTACTGTCGTTGCTGACCGTCTCCTTGTTGCACAGCAGTCGCCGGTTCATCTCATGGCCGCGGTTCTTTGCCATCAGCGAAGCGATCCTGCTGCTGTTGGGCGCGGCGTTGCTGGTCAGTGGTATCGAGCGGGTCGGCGGGCAACTGCTTGCGATGGATTGGCCCGAGGCGGTGTATCGCGGCATTGGCGACGCATTGTGGGACAGCAGCGCGATACTCGACGACGGTCATGGTTTCGGTGGGTTCCTGGCGGATTTCACCGGCTATCGAGCCAGCCCGAGCGCGATGACACTGCTGGTGTGGCTGGGCTATTGGGGCTTAGTCGCGGGCTGGCTGCGCCCACGCAAGGCGGAAAACCTGCCATGCCCGACCTGAACCCCTGGCTCCAGCGCCTGGGCGACGGCATGCGGCGCCACGGTGCAACCATTCGTGTCGTGCAATGGGCGGTGGTGCTGTTCTACGCGGTGCTGCTGATGATACCGGCCCTGCTGCCACTGCCCAGTAGCCAGGCGCGCCTGTTCGACAACCTGACGTTGCTGGCACAGTTTCTGTTCTGGGGCCTGTGGTGGCCGTTCGTGTTGCTGTCGATCGTGCTGTTCGGTCGCCTCTGGTGCGGCGTGCTGTGCCCGGAAGGCGCCCTGAGCGAATGGGCCAGCCATTACGGCAAGGGCCTCGGGGTGCCGCGCGGGTTACGCTGGGCCGGCTGGCCGACCCTGGCGTTCTGCCTGACCACGGTCTACGGCCAGTTGATCAGCGTGTACGACTATGCCCAGGCGGCGCTGCTGATCCTGGGTGGCTCGACCGTTGCCGCGGTGATCGTCGGCCTGTTGTTCGCCCGGGGCAAGCGGGTGTGGTGCCGTTACTTGTGCCCGGTCAGCGGTGTCTTTTCCCTGCTGGCTCGCTTGGCGCCGGTGCACTTCCAGGTGGACGAACAACGCTGGCTGGAGAACCCGCCGCCGCGTCGCCCTCCTCCCAATTGCGCACCGCTGCTGGACATCCGTCGCCTGCGCGGCGCCGCCGATTGCCACGCCTGTGGTCGCTGCAGCGGCCAGCGCGACGCGGTGCGGCTGATTGCCCGCTCCAGCAGCGAGGAAATCCTTCATTCGACGGCTAACACGCTTTCAGCCTGGGATGCTCGCTTGCTGCTGTTCGGTGTGATCGGCCTGGCCATGGGCGCCTTCCAGTGGACCGTCAGCCCTTGGTTCATTGACTTCAAGCAGAGCCTGGCCCAGTGGCTGGTCAGTCACGATTGGCTGTGGGCACTCCAGGACAACGCACCTTGGTGGCTGCTGACGCACTATCCGCAGCTCAATGACAGCTTCAGCTGGCTCGATGGTTTTTGCATTGTTGCGTACCTGGGCACGAGTGCGCTGCTGATAGGCACTTCGCTGATGCTGCTGATGCGTCTGGCGGCGCGACTCACGGGTGACAGCGCACAATATTGGCCCTTGGCCATCACCCTGACGCCCCTCGGCGGTGCAGGGTTGTTCCTCGGCTTGTCGGCCACCACGGTCAAACTCCTGCGCTATGAAGGACTGCTGCTGGAGTGGGTACAACCGGCACGGGCCGGGTTGCTGGTAGCGGCCATAGCCTGGAGTTTGTGGCTGGGCTATAGGCGTCTGGAACAAACAACCGCATCACCCGTCCGGCGACTGCTCGCCATGGCCTGCCTGGTATCGGCCAGCGGCCTGGTGGGCTATGGCTGGTGGCTGCAATTCTGGGGATGGTGATCACGGCTCCAACATCTGGATTTCTGTGGAGCGAGCCTGCTCGCGATGATGCCGGCACATCCAACATCACCACAAGCTGACCCAACGCCATCGCGAGCAGGCTCGTTCCCACAGGGGATATCAGGTGTACGCGATTGCCGCGCACACCTGCCCCGCGATGGTCACCTACACCTTGAACCGCGCCACCGTCTCATGCAGTGACCCGGCCATCTGCGCCAAGTCCTGGCCCGCCGTATCGGTATGCCGGGCGCCCAGCATGACCTGCTCGGACAGGTTGCGAATACCCATCAGGTTACGATCCACCTCTCGCGCCACCAGGGCCTGCTGTTCGGTGGCACTGGCGATCATCAGGTTGCGCTCGTTGATCTGCGAGATCGAGCGGGCGATTTCGTCCAGGGCATCGCCGGAACGCTGGGCGACTTGCAGCGTGACCTGCACCAGCTCGCTGTTGCTTTGCATGGAGCTCACCGCGTGCCCGCTGTCCAGGCGGATGTTGCCGATCATGCCCTCGATTTCCCGAGTCGAATCCTGGGTCCGATGAGCCAACGCGCGGACTTCATCGGCCACCACCGCAAAGCCACGCCCGGCATCGCCGGCACGGGCCGCTTCGATGGCGGCATTCAGGGCCAGAAGATTGGTCTGCTCGGCGATGCTGCGGATCACATCCAGCACCGAACTGATGTCCTGGACCCGTCCGGCCAGTTGCTGGATTCGCCCGGAACTGTCCGTGACACCTTCGGCCAGCGCGGTAATGGAAACGACCGTTTCCTGGACCTGTTCACGACCGCGCTGGGCAGTTTGCTCGGATACTCGCGAAGCTTCACTGGTGCTCACGGCATTGCGCGCCACTTCATCCACCGCCGCGGTCATCTGGTTCACGGCCGCGGCAGCCTGTTCGATTTCCTGGCCTTGCAACTGCAAGGTGCTGCTGGTCTGGCTGCTCACGGCGCTCAGCTCCTCGGAGGAACTGGCCACTCGATCCACCGAGGCCGCGATATGCCGGACCATGCTGTTGAGACTCTGCTGCATGTCGTGCATGTTGCTCATCACGCTGTCATTGGCGCCGACACCCACGGGTACGCGGATCGTCAGGTCACCCTGGGCGATATGGCTGAGCACCCGCGCCGCGTCATCGGGCTCACCGCCCAGGGGACGGGTCACGCTGCGGGTCACCAGGATCGCGACAGTACTCACCAGGGCCAGGCAAGCCAGCACCATCGCCAGCATGTTGCGTCGCGCATCGTTGTAGCGCGCCTGTGCCTGGTGCTCACGCTCGACGAAGAGCTTGCCCTGCATCGCCATGATCCCTTCGAGACTCTTGTACACCTCGCGCTCCGCCGGGATCACTCCTTGCTTGAGCTGCGTCATCGCCTCCTCCGTCGCGCCCTGGCGGATCAACGCCTGCACCTGGACGAACGCCGCCACATAGGCCTCGCGACGTTTCTTCAGTTCGGCATACGCGGCCTTGCCTTCGGGCTGATCGAACAGCGGCTCCAGCGTGGCGAAGGCCTGGGTAATCCGTTGCCGGGTGGCGTCGATGGATTGCTGGACCTGCGCATTGTTCTTGTCGATCAGCAAGTCCCGGGTATTCCTGGCGTTATCGCGCACGCCCGTGGCGATCACCATGATCGGATCGATCTTCGGCCAATCCCGCCTGACGACCTGCTCGGCCTGGTCGCGCAACATCGCCAGGTCGCTCAAGGCGTAGAACGTCAAGGCGATCAAGGCCAGCGGTGCGATGGCGAAACCGAGCACGATACGTCGGGCGGTGGTGAGTCTGGTCATGTCAAATGCTCCCTGTTCAACTACCTGCCGGCTGGCAGCGCATTTGAAAACCTTGAAAAAAGAAGGGCCCGGTCATCCCGGGCCGCTGTCGGTCGCTCATTCCCGCGCTCGGTCAACTGCGTAACACGAACGAAGGAAACATCTCGCGCAGCGCGGCCCACAGTTCAGGCTGCAAGCGGTGTGCCGAGACGCTGGAAAGATGCGGATCGAGCATCCGCGCGGTACGTACCAGCTGCACGGCAAACCGTGTGACGCCCCGTTCGCTCAAGCGCCGGGCGAGGGTCAACAGGCGCTCGGGGTCGAACAGGTGCCAGTGCACGGTGGTGCGACATTCGTAATCCACGCCGCTGGCCAGCAGATGGTCAAGGCTGCGCCAGTTGGCGGCGCCGCTGCCTTCGACCCGGGTCACGTCCAGGGCATCTTCGGGCAAGGCCTTGATGTCGAACCCCACCCAATCGGCTTGCCCGACCACTTTGGCGAAGGCCGCCGGCTTGATGCCGGCGCTGTGCAGGCCGATGCGAAAGCCCATCTGCCGCACTTCCTCCATGGCTGGCGCCAAGCCGTCCTGCAAGGTCGGCTCGCCACCGCTGAACACCACGGCGTCGAGCAGATCCTGACGGCGTTGCAGGAACGCCAGCACCCGGCACCAATCCACCTCCTCGCTGCCGCGCGGCGGGATCAGTTGCGGGTTATGGCAGTAACGACAACGCCAGGCACAGCCCTGGCAAAACAGGACGCACGCCAGTTGGCCCGGATAATCGAGGGTGGTCAGGGGCACCATGCCCCCGACCCGTAGCACTCGACTCATGGACGCCCGGCCGCGCGTTCGGTGAAGTGCACCCGCTCGCGGTGCTCGGATTGCTTGCCCGGGTTGAAGGCCGCCACCGGGCGGTGATAACCCATCACTCGGGTCCAGACTTCGCAACGTTGACGCTGTGCCTGCGGAAGAGATTGTGATGCGCTCATGGATGAAGCTCCTTGCGGTCGATGGATCGGGTCAGTGAACGCTGCCCTGGCGCTGTTGTTGCAGCAGCAAGGCCTCGTCGCATTTGGGGCAAAACTCGTGTTCGCCGGCCAGGTAGCCGTGCACCGGGCAGATAGAAAAGGTCGGCGTGATGGTCAGGTACGGCAGGCGGAAGCGCCCCAGGGCCTTGCGCACCAATTGCTTGCAGGCCTGCGTGGAGGAAATCTGCTCGGCCATGTACAGGTGCAACACGGTGCCGCCGGTGTATTTGCATTGCAGTTCGTCCTGCAGCTCCAGGGCTTCGAACGGATCCTCGGTGAAGCCCACCGGCAGTTGCGATGAGTTGGTGTAGTACGGTGCGAGCGGGCTGCCGGCCTGCAGGATGTCGGGGTAGCGCTTGAGGTCTTCCTTGGCGAAGCGGTACGTGGTGCCCTCGGCAGGCGTGGCTTCCAGGTTGTAGAGGTGGCCGGTTTCTTCCTGGAAACGCAGCAGCGTGGCCCGTACGTGATCCAGCAGCTTCAGGGCGAATTCCCGGCCTTGTTCGGTGTGCAGGCCTTGCTGGTCATCGGTGAAATTGCGCAGCATTTCGTGCAGGCCATTCACACCGATGGTGGAGAAGTGATTGCGCAACGTGCCCAGGTAACGCTTGGTGTAGGGGTACAAACCGGCATCCATGTGATGCTGGATAACCTTGCGCTTGACCTCCAGGCTCTCTTTCGCCAATTCCATCAGGGCATCGATGCGTTGCAGCAATGCGCTGGTATTGCCTTTGTACAGGTAGCCCAGACGGGCACAGTTGATCGTCACCACGCCCAGGGAACCGGTCTGTTCCGCCGAGCCGAACAGGCCACCGCCGCGCTTGAGCAGCTCGCGCACGTCCAGTTGCAAGCGACAGCACATCGAGCGCACCTGGTTGGGTTGCATGTCCGAGTTGAGGAAGTTCTGGAAATACGGCAGGCCGTAGCGGGCGGTCATTTCGAACAGGCGGTCGGCGTTCTCGCTGTCCCAGGGGAAGTCATGGGTGATGTTGTAGGTCGGGATCGGGAAAGTGAACACCCGGCCTTTCGCATCGCCGGCCTGCATCACTTCGATGTAGGCGCGGTTGATCAGCTCCATTTCCGCTTGCAAGTCACCGTAGGCGAACGGCATTTCTTCGCCGCCAATCACCGGGATCTGTTCGCGCAGGTCCTGTGGGCAGACCCAGTCGAACGTCAGGTTGGTGAACGGGGTTTGCGTGCCCCAGCGCGACGGCACGTTGAGGTTGTAGATGAACTCCTGCAGCGATTGGCGGACCTCGTCGTAGCTGAGTTGGTCCTTGCGCACATAGGGCGCCAGGTAGGTGTCGAATGAGCTGAACGCCTGGGCGCCGGCCCATTCGTTTTGCAGGGTGCCGAGGAAATTCACCATCTGCCCCAGGGCACTGCTCAGATGCTTGGGCGGCCCGGCCTCGACCCGCCCTGGCACGCCGTTGAGGCCTTCGTGCAACAGGGTGCGCAAGGACCAGCCGGCACAGTAGCCGGCGAGCATGTCCAGGTCGTGGATATGCAGGTCAGCCTCGCGATGCGCCTCACCGATGGCTTGGCTATAAACTTCGTCGAGCCAGTAGTTGGCGGTGACCTTGCCCGATACGTTGAGGATCAGCCCGCCGAGGGAATAGCCCTGGTTGGCGTTGGCCTGAACGCGCCAGTCTTCGCGATCCAGGTATTCGTTCATCGACGTGGCGACTTCCACCAACGTACGGCGATCCCGACGCAGGCGTCCGTGTTGCTCGCGATAGACGATGTAGGCCCGCATGGAGAGAAAGTAACCGGCGTCCATCAGCACTCGCTCGACCCGGTCCTGGATCTGCTCGACGTTCAACCGCGCCTGCCCTTCCAACCGCGCCAACACCGCCTTGAGCAACCCCTCGGCTTCGGCTTCGGCGTACTCGCCCGTGGCCTTGCCCGCAGCGATCAGCGCCTGGCGGATCTTGTCCGCGTCAAAGGCAACCACACTGCCATCGCGCTTGTGCAAGCGGTTACATCCTACTGTGATCAACGTGCTCTGCATTTTGGCTCCAGACACTACATATAGGCTTTTTGAATTCTATAGACACAACATGCAGTGGAGAGTACGGCCAAAAGCCTGGGTTGCAATTGATCGATGTCAAGAATCGAGGGTGGGTCCGCAGGAAGTGCTGCCGCCCCTGCTGCCGCCATCGCGAGCAGGCTCGCTCCCACAGGGGATTTTCGGGGTACGCAGAAATTGCAGTCGCCTGAAAACCAATGTGGGAGCGAGCCTGCTCGCGATGGCGGCGGTACATTCACAGTTGCGGCGAGGCTCAGCCCCCACTCATGTTCATGAACCGCACGATCTGCACTTCCCCACCCGGATTGAAGTCATGGCGCAGTGGCTTGCCGCGCAGCGCCTGCTGCACTGCCTGGATCACCGGTTGGTCTTCCAGCGGATAACGCCGCAGCAAGCCGCGCAGGTCGAGGGAATCCTCTTGTCCCAGGCACAACAGCAAGCGCCCTTCGACAGTCATGCGGACACGGTTGCAACTGGCACAGAAGTTATGGGTGTTGGGTGAAATGAACCCGATCCGAGTATCCGGATGACGCTCCAGGCGCACATAGCGCGCCGGTCCGCCACTGCTCTCGGCGCTGTCGAGCAGGCGATGATGCCGGGCAATCTCGGCCCGGACCTCATCGCTGGAACAGAACGACTCGCCCCGGGAACGCCCGACCTCTCCCAAGGGCATTTCCTCGATGAAGCTGATGTCGATGCGTTGATCGATGGCGTACTGCACCAGCGCCGGGATTTCATCGAAGTTGCGCCCTTTCATCACCACGCAGTTGAGTTTGATCCGTTCGAACCCGGCCACCTTCGCCGCTTCAATGCCAGCCAGCACCTGGTCCAGGTTGCCGTTGCGGGTGATCGCCCGAAAGCGTTCACCGTCCAGGCTGTCTAGGCTGATGTTCATGCGCTTGACCCCAGCCTCGACCAGCGGCTGGGCCAATCGCCCCAGCTGCGAGCCGTTGCTGGTCATCACCAGTTCCCGCAGGCCGGGCAATGCCGCAATATCGCGACACAGCCCGACGATGCCTGGACGGATCAGCGGCTCGCCACCGGTCAGGCGGATTTTCTTCACCCCCAGGCCGACGAACAGCCGCGCCAGGCGCTGCAACTCCTCCAGGGTCAACACTTGCTGACGCGGCAGGAAGGTCATGTTTTTCGCCATGCAATACACACAACGAAAATCACAACGATCGGTCACCGACATCCGCAAATAATCGATCTGGCGCCCAAACCCGTCCTGCAACACCGCGTTCATGAAGATCTCCCGATTGAGCCAGTGCTCACTGCACCAGCGGCGAGTCGGCGCCCTGAAGGTGAATGCCGCGAATATCCGCCGCACCGATCAGGGTTTGCAGATACTGCACCAGCGCCCTTTGCCAAACGCCCTGCTGCAACTGGGTACGAATCGCCGTCGCCACCGCCTCATAGGGCAACGGCTGGCCATCGATGCGCTGGTCGATGCTGATCACGTGCCAGCCGTAGCGACTTTCCAGCGGTTTGCTGGCCAGGCCCGCCGGCAGGGTGAACAACTGCCGCTCCAGCTCAGGCACGGTCTGGCCCTTGCTGATCTGCCCCAGCGAGCCACCCTGCTTCTTGGACGGACAGGCCGAATACTTCAGCGCCAGCTCGGCGAAACTGCCGGGGAACTGGTCCAGCCGTTCCAGCAGCAGCTCGGCCTGTACATGGGCCAGGCTGCGGGCCTCGGCATCGTCCGGGGCACATTCGAGCAGGATGTGCCGCACCGCCAGCAGCGGTGCGCTGTGAAACCGCGCCCGGTTGCTTTCGTAATAACGCAGGCAGGTGGCCTCGTCGCACTGCGGCACCTGCACCTCACGCTCGAGCAACAACCGCGTGGCTGCCTCTTCTTCGTTTTCACCGGCACCGACCTGCAACGCCAGGCCCAGTTCGGCGATACGTTGCTGGAGCAATTCGCGGATCACCAGGGCCCGTGCCGCCTGGTAGACCGCCTCTTCGCGACTGTCAGCCGGGTGATATTGCAGCTCCTGGGCCATCGCCTGCGGGGTGATCGACACCCCATTGACGCTGATGATCGGCCACTCCTGCTCACTGCTGGCAATCAACTGCGGCGCGTCATCCTCCGCCACCGGCCCAACCTGGGCCGGCTCGAACTGCACCGTCCCCGCCGGTTCGGTATCGACAACCGGCGCGATCACCGCTGCCGCTTTTGCCGAGGAACCGCAACCACCACTACCGCCGCCACCACCGCCACATCCGCATCCACTCGCCATGATCTTCTCCTCAAAACTTCTGCCGAACGATTTGATAACGACGTCCCAGGTACCAGACCGGCGCGCTGACGATATGGACCAGACGGGTGAACGGGAACAACACGAACAGGGTCAGGCCCAGCACCACATGGAGCTTGTAGATCAGGCTCACCGGTGCGATCGAGGTAGCGGCTTCAACCGGACGCAACAGCACAGTGTTCTGAGCCCAGTCGGCCAGCATCACCATCACCGAACCGTCCATGTGCGCGGTCGAGGCGACGATGGTCATCAGCCCCAGCACCAGTTGCACCAGCAACACCACCAACACCAGGATGTCCGAGGCATTGGACGTGGCACGCACCCGTGGGTCGGTCAGGCGACGGTTGAGCAGCATCACCAGGCCGATCAGGCCCAGCACGCCGAAGAAACCGCCGGAGACCATCGCCAACAACTGCTTGTTCTCGGTGCTCAGCACATGGTGGTAAATCGCCGATGGCGTCAGCAGCCCGACAAAGTGCCCGGCCAGCACGAACAGCACACCGATGTGGAACAGGTTGCTGGCTACGCGCATGCCGCGCTTGTTGAGCATCTGGCTCGAACCGGCCTTCCAGGTGTACTGGGACAGGTCGAACCGCGCCCAGCTACCGATCAGGCAAATCGCCAGGGCGATATAGGGGTAGACCCCGAACAACAACAGATCCCATTTAGACATTGCCCACCTCCCCGGCTGGCGCTGCGGCCAGCCCTTCATGCTGAAAATCCACCCAGTGCAGCGGTACCGCACTTTCGTCCCGCGCCTTGCCCGGCGCGCTTGGCATCGAGCTGCAACGGTCTTGCTGCTCGGCCTTCATGAAATCCACTGCCTCTTCTTCCCAGACCCTGTCCAGGGCTTCGAGGGAGTCGTCCCGTGGCTCGGCCTTGACCTGCTCACGCAGTTCGGCGACCGCGCCCTGGGGTTCGGCCCCGGAGATCTGCAACAAGGCCCGGAAGCAACTGGCGTAGGCGCTTTCACGCTCTTCCAGGCGCGCCGCGAGCAAGGCCAGCAGGTGTGCTACATCGGCCAGGCCCTCGCGGGCCTCAATGTCTTCGCGGGTGGAGAGATACTCCAGGTACAGCGGGATGTAGTCGGGCAGTTCCTTGACGCCGATGGCGAAACCGGCTTCTTCGTACTGGGCCATCATGTCGACCATGGCCTGGCCGCGGTCGCGGGACTCGCCGTGCACGTGTTCGAACAGCAGCAGCGAGAGCGAACGGCCGCGGCCGAACAGCGCACCGTAGTGCTCCTGGCCGTCCATCAGGTCCTTGCCGCAGATCACCTCGAGCAATTCGAACAACCCGGCGCGCTGGTTGGGACTGATTTCCCGTGCCTGGAGAATCGCTTGTTCCAGCTCATCCCGACCGGCCACCAGGGTCTCGGTCGGGTAATCGAGCAGCAACGAAATCACCTTGAGAATGCGCATGCTCATTCCTCCCACAACTGCACGGTTTTGATCACGTCGCGGCGGTTGGCCTTCTTGCCACCGAACATGTTGGTGTCGGAGCTGCCGCTGCAACCGCTGCCAAAGCTGAAACCGCAGCCGGAGCGCTCGGCGAACGCATCGCTCATGGCGTCTTCGCGGTGAGCGCTTGGCACGACGAAACGGTCTTCGTAGTTGGCAATCGCCAGGTAGCGGTACATCTCTTCCACCTGGTTCACGCTCAAGCCAACGTCGGCCAGCACTTGCAGATCCTGCACGCCGTCGACCTGCTCGGAACGCTTGTAGGCACGCATCGCCAGCAGGCGCTTGAGGGCATGCTTGACCGGTTTCTCATCACCGGCGGTGAGCATGTTCGCCAGGTAACGCAGCGGAATGCGCAGGCTGTCGACATCCGGGATCACCCCGTTCATGCCCACGGTGCCAGCCGCAGCGGCGTTCTGGATTGGCGAAAGTGGCGGCACGTACCAGACCATTGGCAAGGTGCGGTATTCCGGGTGCAGCGGCAGTGCGAGTTTCCAGTCCACGGCCATTTTGTAGACCGGCGAGCGTTGCGCCGAATCGATGACCGACTGCGGCACGCCATCGGCCAGGGCCTGGCGAATCACCGCCGGGTCGTTCGGGTCGAGGAAGATCTCCAGTTGTTTCTCGTACAAGTCCTGCTCATTGGCAGTGCTCGCCACTTCACTGATGCGATCGGCGTCATACAGCAGCACGCCGAGGTAACGGATGCGGCCAACGCAGGTTTCAGCGCAGACGGTCGGCATACCCGCTTCAATGCGCGGGTAGCAGAAGATGCATTTTTCCGACTTGCCGCTCTTCCAGTTGAAGTAGATCTTCTTGTACGGGCAGCCGCTGATGCACATGCGCCAGCCGCGGCATTTTTCCTGGTCGATCAGGACGATGCCGTCCTCCTCGCGCTTGTAGATCGCCCCGCTTGGGCAGGACGCCGCGCACGCCGGGTTCAGGCAGTGCTCGCACAGGCGCGGCAGGTACATCATGAAGGTGTTTTCGTACTCGCCGTAGATGTCCGCCTGGATCTTGTCGAAGTTCTTGTCCTTGCGCCGCTTGGCGAATTCGGTGCCGAGGATTTCCTCCCAGTTCGGACCCCACTCGATCTTCTCCATGCGCTTGCCGGACACTACCGAACGTGGTCGCGCGGTAGGCTGGTGCTCGCCCAGCGGTGCGGTGTGCAGGTGCTGGTAGTCGAAGTCGAACGGTTCGTAGTAGTCGTCCAGGCTCGGCAGGTCCGGGTTGGCGAAGATGTTCGCCAGCACGCGGAACTTGCCGCCGATGCGCGGGTTGATCGAACCGTCCGCGTTACGGATCCAGCCGCCCTTCCACTTGTCCTGGTTTTCCCACTCCTTGGGATAGCCGATGCCCGGCTTGGATTCGACGTTGTTGAACCAGGCGTATTCCATGCCTTCGCGACTGGTCCAGACGTTCTTGCAGGTAATCGAGCAAGTGTGGCAGCCGATGCATTTGTCCAGGTTCAGGACCATGCCGATTTGTGAGCGAATCTTCATCTCAGTTCTCCTCGATATCAGTCGGCAGTGGACGCGGCAGATCATCGCCACTGGAACCGTCGAGCCAATCGACCTTGGCCATCTTGCGCACCACGACGAATTCGTCGCGGTTGCAACCGACCGTGCCGTAATAGTTGAAGCCGTAGGCCTGTTGGGCGTAGCCGCCAATCATGTGGGTGGGCTTGAGCACCACGCGGGTCACCGAGTTGTGGTGGCCGCCACGGGTCTTGGTGGTTTCCGACCCCGGCACGTTCACGATGCGTTCCTGGGCGTGATACATCATCACCATGCCTTCCTTGACCCGCTGGCTGACCACCGCCCGGGCGGTCAATGCGCCGTTGACGTTGAAGCACTCGATCCAGTCGTTGTCCTCGATGCCGGCGCGCTTGGCGTCGATTTCCGAGAGCCAGACAATCGGGCCGCCACGGCTGAGGGTGAGCATCAGCAGGTTGTCGCTGTAGGTACTGTGGATACCCCACTTCTGGTGCGGAGTGATCCAGTTCAGGACGATCTCGGTCTGGCCATTGCTGCGCTTGCCTTTCACGCCAGCGATGGTGCGGGTGTTGACCGGCGGCCGATAACTCATCAGCTGCTCGCCGAACGCCTGCATCCACGGGTGATCCTGGTAGAACTGCTGGCGACCGGTGATAGTCCGCCATGGGATCGATTCATGGACGTTGGTGTAGCCGGCGTTGTAGCTCACGTGGTCGTCTTCCAGGCCGGACCAGGTCGGGCTGGAAATGATCTTGCGTGGCTGGGCCTGGATGTCACGGAAGCGAATCGCCTCGTGCTCCTTGGACACCGCCAGGTGGCTGTGGTCGATGCCGGTGAATTCCGACAGCGCCGCCCAGGCTTTCACCGCGACATGGCCGTTGGTTTCCGGGGCCAGGGACAGGATGACTTCGGCAGCGTCGATGGCACTGTCGATTTTTGGCCGCCCTTGGCTGATGCCCGCTTCGACTTCCTTATGGTTCAGCTCACCGAGGAACTTCACTTCGGTGTCGGTGTTCCAGTTGATGCCCTTGCCGCCGTTGCCGAGTTTTTCCAGCATCGGGCCCAGGGAAGTGAACTGCTTGTAGATGTTCGGGTAGTCGCGCTCCACCACCTGCAGGTTCGGTGCGTTCTTGCCCGGTACCGGCGCCACACCGGCGCTTTTCCAGTCAGTGCCACCAAACGGCTGGGCCAGTTCGCCGACGCTGTCGTGCATCAACGGCACGGTAACCAAGTCTTTTTCCACACCCAGATGGCCGACCGACATGGCGGAAAACGCCTTGGCGATGCCCTTGTAGATTTCCCAGTCCGAACGCGATTCCCAGGCCGGATCGATGGCGGCCGAGAGTGGGTGAATGAACGGGTGCATGTCCGAGGTGTTCATGTCGTCTTTTTCGTACCAGGTGGCGGTCGGCAAGACGATGTCGGAATACACGCAGGTCGAGGACATGCGGAAGTCCAGGGTGGTTACCAAATCGAGCTTGCCAATGGCGCCCTCGTCGACCCATTCGGCTTCAGCAGGCTTGCAGTCGCCGACCTGGCCGATGTCTTCGTTCATCACGCCGTTCTTGGTGCCCAACAGGTACTTGAGCATGTACTCGTGGCCTTTGCCCGAGGAACCCAGCAGGTTCGAACGCCAGATGAACATGTTGCGCGGGAAGTTCACCGGACTGTCCGGTTGCTCGCAGGCAAAGCGCAGGGAACCGTCCTGCAGCGACTTGACCACGTAGTCCTTGGGCTCCAGGCCCGCGGCGGCGGCATCCCGGCAGATGTGCAGCGGGTTGGTGTTGAGCTGCGGCGCACTGGGCAACCAGCCGGCGCGTTCGGCGCGGATGTTGTAGTCCAGGGCGTGCTCAGGGAACTGCGACTTGTCGGCCAGGGGCGAGAGCACATCGTGCATGCTCATCTTCTCGTGGCGCCATTGCGAACTGTGACCATAGAAGAAGCTGGTGCCGTTCATCTGCCGTGACGGACGGTTCCAGTCCAGGCCGAAGGCCAGGGGCAGCCAGCCGCATTGCGGACGGAGTTTTTCCTGGCCGACATAGTGGGCCCAGCCGCCGCCGGTCTGGCCAACGCAACCGCAGAGCATGAGCATGTTGATCAGCCCGCGATAGTTCATGTCCATGTGGTACCAGTGGTTCATCGCCGCACCGACGATGATCATCGAGCGTCCACGGGTCTTGTCGGCGTTGTCGGCGAACTCGCGGGCGATCTGGATCGCCTTCTCGCGGCTCACGCCGGTGATCTGCTCCTGCCAGGCCGGGGTGCCGGGCACCGAGGCGTCGTTATAGTCCTTGGCAACGTTGGCGCCGCCCAGGCCACGGTCGATGGCCAGGTTGGCCGCCGAGAGGTCGAATACGGTGGCGACTTTCGCCACGCTGCCATCGGCCAGCACCACGCTGTGCACCGGCACCCGACGGAACTGCACCGCTTCACCGGCCACATGCTGGAAGTGCTCCTGGGCTTCACCGGCGAAGTATGGGAACGCCACCTCGGCGACGTCGCCGCCGATCAGGCTCAGCTTGAGGTCGATCTCACGCCCCTCGCCACCTTCACGGGGCAGGATGTTCCACTTGCCCTTCTCACCCCAGCGATAGCCGATGGAGCCTTGGGGCGAAACCAGTTCGCCGGCGGCATCCAGGGCGATGGTTTTCCATTCCGGGTTGTTTTCCTGGCCGAGGTTGTCGGTCAGGTCGCTGGCCCGCAGGAAACGGTCCGGCTGGTAACCGGCACCGGGCGCCACGCCGAGCATCGGCTTGAGCATCACCAGCACCGGCAGGTCGGTGTAGCGCTTGGCGTATTCGGTGAAATAGGCGCTCGGCTTGTCCAGGTGGAATTCTTTGAAGATCACATGGTTGAAGGCCTGGGCCAGGGCGGCGTCGGTGCCCTGCTTGGGGTTGAGCCACAGGTCGGTGAGCTTGGCGACTTCCGAATAGTCCGGGGTGATCGCCACGGTCTTGGTGCCCTTGTAGCGCACCTCGGTGAAGAAGTGAGCGTCAGGGGTACGGGTTTGCGGGACGTTGGAGCCCCAGGCAATGATGTAGTTGGAGTTGTACCAGTCGGCCGATTCCGGCACGTCGGTCTGCTCGCCCCAGACCATGGGCGAGGCTGGTGGCAAGTCGCAATACCAGTCATAGAAGCTCAGGCACACGCCACCGATCAGCGACAGGTAACGCGAGCCGGCGGCATAGCTGACCATCGACATGGCCGGGATCGGCGAGAAGCCCACAACCCGGTCCGGGCCGTGCTCCTTGACGGTGTAGACGTTGGCGGCGGCGATGATCTCGTTGACTTCTTCCCAGTTGGAACGGATGAAGCCACCCATGCCGCGCTTGCTCTTGTACGAGTCGGCCTTGGCTTTGTTCTCGACGATGCTGGCCCAGGCTTCCACTGGCGCCAGGGTCTGCCGGGCTTCGCGCCACAACTTGAGCAGTGGCTTGCGGATCTTCGGGTACTTGAGCCGGTTGGCGCTGTAGATGTACCAGCTGTAGCTCGCGCCGCGAGGGCAACCGCGTGGCTCGTGGTTGGGCAGGTCGTTACGAGTGCGCGGGTAGTCGGTCTGCTGGGTTTCCCAAGTGATCAGGCCGTTCTTGACGTAGATCTTCCACGAGCACGAGCCGGTGCAGTTCACCCCGTGGGTGGAACGCACGATCTTGTCGTACTGCCAGCGGGAGCGGTAGACGTTCTCCCAGTCCCGGGACTCCTTGCGGGTCTCGCCGTGACCATCGGAAAACTCGCCTTGCTTGCGGTTGAAAAACCGCAGTTGATCCAATAAATGACTCACAGTGTGTTCCTCTCAGGCTTGCTCCGCGGGGTCTGCGCCCCGCCCACGCAGGTTTAGGTTCGGCTTAGCAAGGTGTTGCGGCGCCCTTGCGGGCGTACCACCACCAGGTCACCACGATGCAGCTCAGGTAGAAGCCGACGAACATGTAGAAGGCCATCTCCGGGCCGCCGGTCAGGGCCATCGAAGAGCCGAATGATTTAGGAATGAAGAACGCACCGAAGGCACCCATGGCCGAGCTGAAACCCAGCACCGCGGCCGATTCCTTGCCGGCGTTCTTGATCGCTTGCTCGCGCACCTCGGGCTTTTTCCCCAGGGCGGCTTTTTCATGCAGGGTGCGGAAGATCACCGGGATCATGCGGAAGGTCGAACCGTTGCCCACGCCAGTGGTGATGAACAGCAACATGAACATGCCCAGGAAGCCGTAGAAGTTGCCGCCCTGGCCGCCTTGAGGCAGGAAGTGCAGGACCCCGAACACCATGGCGATCATCAGGACGAAGTTCCACAAAGTGACTTTCGCGCCGCCGAGCTTGTCCGCGAGCCAACCGCCCAACGGCCGTACCAGCGCACCCACCAGTGGCCCGAGGAAGGCGAATTTCAAGGCAATGACGTCCGGGAACGAGGTCTTGATCAGCAGTGGAAAGGCGGCGGAGAAGCCGATGAACGAACCGAAGGTTGCCAGGTACAACCAGCACATCAGCCAGTTGTGCTTGCGCTTGAAGATCACCGCCTGCTCGCTGAACGAAGCACGGGCGCTGGACAAATCGTTCATGCCGAACCAGGCGATCAGGGTCACGGCAAGGATGAACGGCACCCAGATGAAACCGGCGTTCTGCAGCCACAGCGAACTGCCGTCAGCCAACACCTGCGGCTGGCCGCCCATGAAGCCGAACACACCGAAGGAAATCACCAGCGGTACACAGAACTGCATCACCGACACGCCCAGGTTACCCAGCCCGGCGTTCAGGCCCAGGGCCGTGCCCTGCTGGGACTTGGGGTAGAAGAAGCTGATGTTGGACATGCTCGAGGCGAAGTTGCCGCCACCAAAACCGCAGAGCAGCGCGATCAGCACGAACACGCTGTAGGGGGTGGTCGGATCCTGCACGGCGAAGCCCATCCACAGTGCAGGTGCCAACAGCGAAGCGGTGCTCAGGGCGGTCCAGCGCCGGCCACCGAAAATCGGCACCATGAACGAATAGAAGATGCGCAAGGTCGCACCCGACAGCCCCGGCAATGCCGCCAGCCAGAACAACTGGTCGGTGCTGAAGCTGAAGCCGATGGCGTTCAGGCGCACGATCACCGTGCTCCAGACCATCCACACCGCGAAAGCCAACAGCAGCGCCGGGATGGAAATCCACAGGTTGCGCCGGGCGGTCAGTTTGCCGCTGCGGCCCCAGAATGCGGGGTCTTCCGGGCGCCAATCATGAATGACCGGGCCTTTTTCAGGCGTTTGCAGAACGGACATGTTCTTCTCCTTGGGCAATGCTGGAAAACGGGGATTGGCTGGCCGACGACTGTTTACCCAGCAGCGGGCGCTTGCGCATTTCGCTGAAGTACATCCAGGTCAGGGAGACCCAGACCACGCCGTACATCAACATGAAGCAGGACGAGCGCACGCCGGTGAGGTCCACCAGGGCGCCGAACATGATCGGCAGCACGAACCCGCCCAAGCCGCCGGCCAGGCCGACGATGCCGGACACTGCGCCCATGTTTTTCGGGTAGTCGTTAGCGATGTACTTGAAAACCGAGGCCTTGCCGAACGCGAAAGCGATGCCCATCACGAACAGCAGTACGGTGAACAGCGTGGCGTTGAGGCCGATGTGAAAATCGACGATGCCGTTGACGGTCTTCACTTGCAGTTGAGTCTGGGGATAGGACAGCAGGAACAGGCAGATCCAGCTGACCCACAACACCCACCAGGTCACGCTCTGGGCGCCCCAGCGGTCGGACATCCAGCCACCGACGGCTCGCAGCACGCCACCGGGCAGGGAGAAACACGCCGCCAGCAACGCTGCGCTTTGCAGGCTGAAACCGTATTCCTGCACGTAGTATTTGGTCATCCACAGGGCCAGGGCCACGTAGCCGCCGAACACGATCGAGTAGTACTGGCAGTAGCGCCACACGGCCGGCTCTTTCAGGGTTTTCAATTGCTCGCGCAACGTCGCGCCGCCGGTGCCGCTGTGTTCCTTTTTCTCGCTGGTGAGGAACCAGAACAACAGTGCGGTGATGAACAGGATCGCGCTGAACACTTTTGGCACCAGGTGCCAGGAGCCGAAGGCGATCAACGCCGGGGCGAGGAACTTGGTCACCGCCGCCCCCGCATTGCCGGCACCGAAGACGCCCATGGCAAACCCCTGGTTCTGCTTGTCGAACCACTTGGCGACGTAGGCGATGCCCACCGAGAACGAGCCACCGGCCAGGCCGACGAACAGGCCCAGCACCAGGAACTGCCAGAAGGCCGTGGCGAGGGTGATCAGGTACAGCGGCAACACGCAGGACAGCATCAGCAGGAAGAACACGATCCGTCCGCCAAAGCGGTCGGTCAGAAGCCCCAGGGGCAAACGCACCAGCGAACCGGTCAACACCGGGGTGGCGGCCAGCAGGCCGAATTGGGTTTCGTTGAGGGCCAGCATTTCCTTGATCGGAACGCCGAGCACGGCAAACATCATCCAGACCATGAAGCACACGGTGAAGGCCAGGGTACTCATCCCCAGTACCAGCCCTTGTTGCACTTGCGCTCGCATCACGATGCACTCCGTCAGTTCGATGAGCGCAGCCTAGTGATACGAACCCCGCAAAAACTTGACTTGGGTCAACGTGCCCCGGGGCGGTACAGGCCTATGCTTGGCCCGTCTACCTCCAAGGAGGTAGATTCCGATATCGATAAAACCCTTTATTTATCAATATCTTGAACAAGTCTGCCGAAGCTTTTATGGAAACGGAGCGGCCGACAACTCTTTAGAGGTAGTGCGCCCAGGATTGGCTGCTACACCCCCCAGGTCCAGGGCGCCTCCTATGCTCGGTTCACAGTTTTGCCCCACAGGCCCGCGTCAATGATGCGTTGGCTGCGCAGTTCCCTGCCCGCTCGCGCCGGGCTGGCGGTGATCCTGATCGCCATCCTGGCCCTGGCCAGTTCCTTGAGCGCCGGGTTGATCGCCTGGTTCAGCCAGGGCGACGCCGCCGCCATCAACACCGCCGGTTCCGTGCGCATGGAGACCTACCACCTGAGCTGGAAACTGGCGGCGGGAGCCAACGACGACATCCCGGCGATCATCGCCAGCCTGCAACAACGCCTCGACAGCCCGGCCCTGCGCGCCGTGCTGGAAGACGGGCCGACGACTTCCCTGCACCAGAGCTACCAGAACCTGGTGCAACGCTGGAACCAGACCCTGCGCCCGGCCATCGAGCGCGGCGATTCGGCGTTTTTCCAGAACAGCGCCAACTCTTTCGTTGAGCAGTTGGATCAGTTCGTCACCCTGCTGCAACGCCAGAGCGAGCACAAACAAGGCTGGCAGCAGACGATCCAGGGCATGGCGCTGTTCAGCACCATGATCATCCTGCTGATCGGCCTGTATGAATTGCAGTACGGTGTGGTCACGCCCTTGCAGGAACTGGTCGACGCCACCCAGCGCTTTCGCCGGGGCGAGTTCCAGGTGCGGGTCAATCATCAGTCCGAGGATGAGCTGGGCCAGTTGGCGACCAGTTTCAACACCATGGCCGAGACCATCGAACAATCCCACCGCACCCTGGAAAACCAGGTCCAGCAAAAGACCCTGAACCTGCAACACGCCAACGCCGCCCTGGAGCTGCTGTACCAGAGCAGTCGCAGCCTGGCGACGCGACAGGCCAATGCCGAAGGGTTGGACGAGTTGATCCGGCGCTTCCAAGAGCGCCTGCCGGGCCTGCGCCTGACGCTGTGCCTGCAAGGGCAATTGCAGGCCCCGGCCAGGCATCTACTGGCCCTGCACGGCGCCGCCAGCCGTCAGGTCTGCGCCAGCAGCGATTGCGCCAGTTGCCATAAACACAACGCTGCGCGCCCACAGGCCTTCAGCATCAGTAACCAGGGCAATGAACTGGGTGAGCTCAAGGCGCATTTTGTCGACGGCCACACGGCGCAGCCGTGGGAAACCGCATTGATCCAAGCCCTGGCCAACCTGATCGGCACGTCGCTGTCCCTCAAACGTCAGCGCGAACAGGACCATCGCCTGCTGCTGCTCGACGAACGCACGATCATCGCCCGCGAACTCCACGACTCCCTGGCCCAGGCCTTGTCATACATGAAGCTGCAAGTCAGCCGCATGCAGACCCTGATGCGTCGAGGCGAGCCGGTGCAGACCCTGGAAACCGTCACCGGTGAGCTGCGCGAAGGGCTGAACAATGCCTATCGCCAATTGCGCGAACTGCTGACTACCTTCCGCTTGCAGATCCACGACGACGGCCTGGTGGAGGAGCTCAAGGACACCGCCGAAGAGTTCTCCAATCGAGGCGATTTCAAGGTGCACCTGTTCGTCGACAGCCTGGCTTTCGAGCTGTCGGCCAGCGAGCAGATCCACATCCTGCAGATCACCCGCGAGGCGCTGTCCAACTGCCTGCGCCACGCCCATGCCGAAAACGCCTGGCTCGAACTGCGCCAGGAAGGCGAGACCGTACGACTGTCGATCGAAGACGATGGCCGCGGCTTCAGTGGCGAAGTCGACCAGCGCGAGCACCATGGCCTGAACATCATGAACGAGCGGGCCCGCAGCCTGCGTGGCCAATTGCAGATTCTCTCCCGAACACCCCAGGGCACCCGTATCCAGGTGCATTTCCAACCGGAATTCCTGGGCCAACACACCGAAGGCCTCGCAACATGAACGCCCCCCTGCGCCACACCCTGCTACTGGTCGACGATCATCCGATGATGCGTCGCGGCATCCGCCAGATGCTTGAGCTTGAAGACGATTTGCAGATTGTCGGTGAAGCCAACCACGGCGAAGAAGCCCTGGCCCTGATCGAGCCGCTCAAGCCCGACCTGGTATTGCTGGACAACAACATGCCGCAGATGAACGGCATCGAGACCCTGCGTCGGCTGCGTGCCATGAATTACACCGGCAAGGTGCTGCTGTTCACCGTATCCGACGCCGAGGACGACATCCGCGACGCCCTGCGCCTGGACGCCAATGGTTACCTGCTCAAGGACATGGAGCCCGAGTTGCTGATCCAGTACATCCGCGACGCCCTCAACGGCGCCCTGGTGATCAGCCCCGGCCTGACCCGCGTCATGGCCCAGGCCCTGCGCTCCCCGCCGCGCCAGGCCGATGTGGAACTGACCGAGCGCGAACGCCAGGTACTCAAGACCATCGCCGGTGGCTACAGCAACAAAGTCATCGGACACAAACTGGGCATCACCGAAGGTACGGTCAAGGTCCATGTGAAGAACCTGCTGCACAAGCTCGGCTTGCGTTCACGGGTCGAAGCCGCAGTGTGGGCGATGGAGCATTTGCGCGGGGTGGGCTAGCTCTGGTTGGGATCCATGAATAAACACACAACCTGTGGCGAGGGAGCTTGCTCCCGCTGGGGCGCGCAGCGGCCCTGTTTTTTTGGGGCTGCTGCGCAGCCCAGCGGGAGCAAGCTCCCTCGCCACAATATCTGTGTTCTGCAGGCATTGATTTGACTGACAGACTGGCACGGCCGCTTCCCATCCCTCTTCCGAGGTAGGCCTGCCGAGGCATAGGCCGACGGCGACTTGGGCCCTACCATGACGGCACGCGGAGGTACGCCATGCTGACTCACCCTTCCATCGTTTTACTGTTGCGTCGTCACCACCTGTTCAGCCAATTGCCGGAGCGGATTTTCGAGGACGTGTGCAACCTCGCCGTCCTCAAGCGCCTGCCCTGCAACAGCACGCTCATGCACCAGGGCGACCCGGCCAAGCGGTTTTTCCTGCTGGTCAGTGGGCAGATCAAGTTGTATCGGGTGACCGGCGAAGGCCAGGAAAACCTGGTGGAAATCATCCAGCCCGGCCAGACCTTCGCCGAGGCCCTGTTGTTCAGCCAGGCCCGTTGCTACCCGGTCAGCGCGTCGGCAATCAAGGACAGCGTGCTAGTGAGTGTCGAAGGCAACCATTACCGGAACGCCCTGGAGGACCAACCGAAGGTCTGCCTGGCGATCCTGGCGAGCATGAGCATCCATCTGCACCAGCGCCTGAAGGATATCGACAACCTGACCTTGGCCAGTGCCAGTCGGCGGGTGATCAATTTCCTGTTGCAGGAACGCGATCCGCGGGATGGTCAGGTGGTGTTGCAGGTGTCCAAGCGTCTGGTGGCTTCCAAGCTGGGGATCCAGCCGGAGACGTTTTCGCGGATTCTTCATCGGTTGGTGGATGGGGGGTTGATTGCCATGGAGCGGCGCAATATTCGCATCCTGGCCGAGGATGAGCTGGAGGCTTACCAGCAATAGTCGGCCCAGACCCAGTTCCCTTGTGGCGAGGGGATTTATCCCCGCTGGACTGCGAAGCAGTCCCAAGGCCATGTATCGGGCACATTGAATGGGGCCGCTTCGCGACCCAGCGGGGATAAATCCCCTCGCCACAAGAGCCAATGCAATCTGCCTTAACTTGCCGCCAACCCCTTGCCCGCCCGCTCCAGATTGCGCCACAGCCACGGCGGCAACACCTCCGGATCAAGACTGTCGATCAAGTTCTTCAACGCCAACCCCAGCTCGGTATCCCCCTCGATCACCAACCGGCGACGAAAGAACAACGTGTCCGGGTCTTCCTGACGACTGGCCAGCAGCAGAAACTCACGCCAGTTGCCGCTGATGGTGACCTGGGCCTCGGCCCGTTCGGCGATGCGCAGTCCGTCCCGCGCCAGGGTCAGGTACCAGCACAGTTTCAGGTCGGGCACGCGCAGGCACAACCAACGCCCGCGCAGCACATCGAACCCGCCATCACGCAGCGGCTCGGTCAGGCAACGGTTGAGCGCCTGCTGCAACGTCAGCCGCTGCACCACGAACGGCACCTTGCCCACCAGCGGCAGCAAGCGGTCGGCACCTTTGAGCAGCCACTTCTTCGGACTCAACACAGCCCTGCCTCCTCTACCTTCAACATGCCGGCGTGACCATGCCAATAGCCATTGCAACCGTCCACGAACAGCGGTGGTGCCTCGCCCTGGCGCACCTTGTCGAAGGCCGTGACCACCTCGGCCATGCCCTGGGCGCGCGGGCTCAGGCGCAGCACGTCGGCACCGCAGGCCATCAGCGCGTTGTAATCGGCCAGCAGGTTCGTCACCTCGCCGGACATTGTCTGGATGCCGTTGAGGGTGAACAACTGCTGACCTTCCTGACTGCTCAACGCCAGCCCGTCGGGGTAGTTGATGCAACAGAACTGGCAGTCGTCCTTGGGCCGGTTTTCGGCCCGGGCGGTAAAGCAGCGCGCCGAGTACGCCAAGGGCAGATGGCCGTAGGCGAAGATCTCTACTTCGGGCACGTCGCGGTCCATGTCCCGCACCTGCTCCAGCACATCGCCGATCAGCGCCGCCGAGCACTCCACGGGCGGCACCCAGCGGATCATGCCGCTGTCTTGCAATTGCGCCAGGGCGTGGCCGTTGTACAGGTTCAGCGCCGGACCTGCGACAAAGGGCAGCTTGCGTTCGGCCATGAACTGCACCGCCCCCATGTCGTTGGCTTCCACCAGCAATTGACCGTTGTCACACAGGCGGCGCAGCGAAGAAAGCTCCGAGGCCGCTTCGATCAGCGTCAGGCTCGATAACACAATCTGTGCCTGGCTGCAGGTTTGCAGCTCGCGCCCCAGGCCCAGCCATTGATCCAGGGAGAACGCCCGGCGTTTCGAACACACGGTTTCCCCCAGGTAAATCACGTCCAGCGGCAATGCCGACATCTCGGCATAGAAATTCCCCAGTTGCGCTTTGTCCCAGTAAAACAGGACCGGTCCCAGGCTGAGTTTCATCTGGCCTCCCCTCATTGCCATGATCGATGGTAGGCACCCAGGGTGGTCTGGCTGCCTTCGGACAAACCCGCCAGAACCTGGCGCCATTCTTCCTGCACCCGGAACCGTTGCGGCGCGACCTGGTGGGCGTCCAGTGCGGCGCGCCAGACCCGGGTCACTTGTTCAACGTAGGCCGGGCTGCGTTGGCGCCCCTCGATCTTCACTGCTTCGACACCGATGGCCGCCAGTTCCGGCAGCAGGTCGAGGGTGTCGAGGCTGGTGGGTTCTTCCAACGCATGGAAGCGCTTGCCGCCTACCAGGAAGCGGCCTTTGCACAAGGTCGGATAACCGGCCGGTTCTTCGGGGGTGTAGCGGTCGATCAGCACCTCGCTCAGGCGTGCGCTGAGGCCTTGGGCGTCCTCGCTCCAGCGCACCGCCTTGGCCGGCGAACAGACTCCACACAGGTTCGGCGACTCGCCGGTGATGTAGGAAGACAAGTGACAACGGCCTTCGGCCATGATGCACAAGCTGCCGAAACCAAAGACCTCGATCGGCACCGGACTGGCCGCCGCCACCTGCCGCACCTGGGCCAGGGACAGTACCCGTGGCAGCACGGCGCGGCGGATGTCATAGCGCTCGGCGTAAAAAGCCAGTGCCGCCGCGTGTGTCGCCGAGCCTTGTACCGACAGGTGCAGCGCCAACTGTGGATGGCGCTGGCGGGCGTAACCGAGCACACCGGGGTCGGCAGCGATCAACGCATCCACGCCAAAATCGGCGGCGCGGTCCACCGCCCGTTGCCAGCGCTCCCAGCCCTTGGGTTGCGGGTAGGTGTTGACCGCCACGTACAGTTTGCGTTGGTGTTGACGGATGTGCGCGACAGCGGCGTCGAACTGCTTGTCGTCCATGTTCAGCCCGGCGAAGTGCCGGGCATTGGTGTCATCGCGAAAGCCGACATAGACGGCATCGGCGCCTTGGCGCACCGCCGCTTTGAGGGCAGGCAGATTCCCTGCCGGGCAAACCAGTTGCATGGGGCATCCTCGTGAGAAAACTAAGGGCGCCGCCAGTCTAGCCAGCCCTCGGCCGGCCACCTTGACGGCAATCAATTGCCGTCAATGCATCAGGCTCGCGAACGGCAGATACATCACTTTGTCGTGCTTATGCACTTGCGCCTGGCACTCCACCACGGCCAGGCCATCAGCCCAGCAGGCGGCCGCCAACATGGCCGAACTCTGCTGGGGATGCAGCTCGACACACAGCGAGCCATCGGCGGCCGGGGTCAATTTCGCCCGCAGGTACTGCCGTCGCCGGTTGGGTTTCAACCAGTCGAACCCGGCCGGTAACTGCAACGCCGTGGGCAACACCTCATCCATGCCCTGGGCCCGGAACAGGAACGGCCGCACGACGATCAACGCGGTAATCAGTGCCGCCGAAGGGTTGCCCGGCAGCCCGATCCAGGGTTTGCCGGCCACCTCGCCAAAGGCCAGGGGTTTGCCCGGCTGGATCGCCAGGCGCCACAGGTCAACGCTACCCAGGGCTTCGATCGTTTGCTTGAGATGATCTTCCTCACCCACCGACACGCCGCCGGAGGTCAGCAGCAAGTCGCATTCGGTTGCCGCCAGGCTCAAGGCCTGACGACTGGCAAGCAGCTTGTCAGGCATGACGCCGTAGTCATGTACCTCAAGGCCCCAGCCGCGCAGCAGCGCCATGAGACTGTGGCGATTGCTGTTGTAGATCTGCCCTGGCGCCAGCGTTTGGCCGGGTTCGCGCAGTTCATCGCCACTGCTGAGCAGGCCCACCTGCAAGGGGCGATAGACCTCTACCCGGGCAATCCCGGCACCGGCCAGCAACCCCAGTTCCTGGGCGCGCAAGCGTTTTCCGGCCTGGAGCAAACGGTCCCCGCGCTGCATTTCCTCACCTTCCCTGCGCACATGCTCTGCGCCCTTGACTGGTGGCAGCCAGACCCGCTCACCTTCCACCCGGCAACTTTCCTGGGGCACCACCGTGTCAGCCCCCGGCGGCAGCGGCGCGCCGGTAAAAATGCGCACCACCTGCCCGGCCTGTAATGGTTGACCCGGTGCCTCCCCGGCGGCAATGCGCCCGGCCAAGGTCAGATAACCGCCATCGACCGGCAGGTCGGCGGCCCGCAGGGCATAACCGTCCATGGCGCTGTTGTCCCACGGCGGCAGGTTCATGGGACAGCGAACATCGGTCGCCAGCACGCGACCCAAGGCCTGGTCCAGCGCCACCCGCTGCACCGGAGGCGGCAGCGGCGCCTGATCCAGCAAATAGCGGATGGCTTCATCCACCGGCATCAGCGCACCACTGTCACAGACGCTGCCACACCCGCCGCGGCTCATGAACGTGCCTCACAAGGTTGCAGGGCAATGCCTGGCTGCGGCTTGAGGTGGGGGGTGAAATTGCACGGGCCGGTGCGGCTGTCCAGTTGCCCGGCCAGGATCTGCTCCCAACCGGTCCGACAAGCTCCCGGCGAACCCGGCAAGCAGCACACCAGCACACCGTTGCTCATGCCCGCCAACGCTCGCGATTGCAGGGTGGACATGCCGATCTCGGCCAGCGACACCTGGCGGAACAGCTCGCCGAAACCGTCGACCTGTTTGTCCAGCAACGGTGCCACCGCTTGGGGCGTGTTGTCGCGCGGGGTGAAACCGGTGCCGCCGGTCATCAACACCACCTGCACCTTGGGGTCGGCGATCCACTGTGAGACCTGGGCACGGATCTGGTAGATATCGTCCTTCACCAGGCCACGGTCGATGAGCACATGCCCGGCCGTTTGCAGCAGGTCCGCCAGGGTCTGCCCCGAGGTGTCGGTGTCGAAGGTGCGGGTGTCACTGATGGTGAGGACCGCGATGTTCAACGGTTGAAAGAGACGTTGCGTCAGATGGGCCATGATCAGCCGTCCTATCGGAAAAAGATGGCCCAGCCTGAACCGCAATCGTTGCCGGGCCTATTCCTCCTTGGAGGTACCTCCCTCGGCGTCAGGGCGCCAGACGCGTGCGCTGCCAGGCGCCGTCTTGCAGGCGATAGTCGAGACGATCATGCAAACGGTCGGCACGGCCCTGCCAGAACTCCAGTCGTTCCGGTCGCAGGCAATAACCGCCCCAATGCGCCGGACGCGGCACCGATTGGCCGGCGAAGCGTTGTTCGGTCTGCGTGAGCAAGGTTTCCAGCACGGCCCGATCCGCCAATGGTTGGCTTTGTGGCGACGCCCAGGCCCCCAGGCGACTGGTCACGGAGCGGGACTCGAAATAGGCATCCGACAACGCCGGGGCGAGTTTGTGGACCGGCCCTTCGATGCGCACTTGCCGTTCCAGCCCCGGCCAGAAAAACGTCATCGCGGCCCTGGGATTGACCGCCAGGTCCTGGCCCTTGAGGCTGTCGTAGTTGCCGAAAAACACAAAGCCGTCCGGACCGAACCCCTTGAGCAACAGCACCCGGCAATGAGGCTGGCCCTGCTCGTCCACCGTCGCCAGGGCCATGCTGTTGGCTTCCACCGGCGGGCTTTCGGTGTCGCGGGCCTGCTGCATCCACAACCCGAACAAAACCATCGGGTCGTCCGGCGCCTGGGCTTCATCCAGGCCATCGAGGGTGTACTGGCGGCGCATTTTGGCCAGGGAAAGGGGCATGGCGGTGATCTCCACTATGGGTTTTGGCCAGTGTGGATTCTGCGGCGTTGGCGGGCCTTGATCGTTGTCAATGCCGGCTCTTGTGGTGAATGTGCCGGCCTCTTTGCGAGCAAGCCCGCCCCCACAGTGGATCGACTGTGTTCACAAGCACCCTGTGGGAGCGAGCCTGCTCGCGATGAAGACGCCTCGGTGTAACAGGCAAACCACTATTTGAGCCCCAACCGCCGCGCCAGCTTATGCAGATTGCTCGGGTCAACCTCCAACAGCCGCGCCGCCCCGGCCCAGTTCTGCCCGCAACGCTCCAGGGCCTTGAGAATCGCCTGGCGCTGACAACCATCGACGGCTTCGCTCAAGGGTTGCATTGGTGCATCCAGAGCCTCCAGGGCTTGTTCAGGCAGCGCCTGGGCCGAGGCTGCGCTGGCATTGACGTCCAGATCCAGCACCTGCGGTTCCAAGGTCATGATCAAGCTGCGATTGGCGCCGTGGCTCAGTTGCTTCAACGCGGCGCGACTGATCACGTGTTCCAGCTCCCGCACGTTCCCCGGCCAGGAGTACGCCAGCAGTGCCTGTTCGGCCGCCGGCGACAGGCGCAAGCCGCGCAAACCCAGTCGCGTGCGGTTCAGTTCGAGAAAGTGCCCGGCCAGCATCAACACATCATGACCGCGCTCGCGCAGCGGTGGGATCGGCACCGGGTAGACCGAAAGCCGGTGATACAGATCGGCGCGAAACAGCCCGTCGCGAATACTGTCGGGCAAATGCCGGTTGGTGGCGGCGATGATCCGCACATCGACGTGCAGCGGCTTGTCCGCCCCCAGGCGCTGGATCTCGCCGTTTTGCAGGGTGCGCAGCAACTTGGCCTGCACACTCAACGGCAATTCGCCGACCTCATCGAGAAACAACGTACCGCCATTGGCCGCGTCGAAACGCCCGGCGCGGTCGGTAGTCGCCCCGGAGAACGCACCTTTGACGTGGCCGAACAACTCGCTTTCAGCCAGGGACTCGGGCAACGCTGCGCAATTGACCTGGACCAACGGCTTGTGGCCGCGCCGGGACAGGCGATGCAGGCGGCGGGCGAACAACTCCTTGCCCACGCCGGTCTCCCCCAGCAACAGCACCGGCAGTTCGGAGTCGGCCAGCACGTCCAGCTCATTGAGCAACTGCTGCAAGCCCTCGCTGCGCCCGAGGATCTCGCCCTCTTCGGCCGGCAGGCGCAGGTCCGTCTGGTCGCTGCGCGAGGCTCGCAAGCTACGGTTTTCCTGTTCCAGCCGAGTGACCCGTACCGCCGCCTCGATCTGCAACGTACAGCGCTTGAGTTCCTCCCGGGCGCGGCTGTCGAAGGTGCCGGCGTGCAACGCATCCAGGGTGATCGCGCCCCAGAGCCGGCCTTCCACGTACAGGCTCACGCCCATGCAGTCATGCACCGGCAGCGGCTCGCCGACGTGGTTGTCGAGCAAACCGTCATAAGGATCCGGCAAGCGACTGTCCGGCTCGAACCAGGTGGGTTCGCGCGACGCCATGATCGCCGCCAGGCGCGGGTGCTGGGCAATCACGAAGCGCCGACCCAACGCTTCGTGGACCAGCCCCACGGTGGCCACGGGCCTGAGGCTGTCATCGTCCAGGCGCAGCAGCCCCACGGCGCCACTGTTGAAGTATTCGCGCAGGGTCTGCACCAGGCGCTGCAATCGCACCGCATTGGGCAGCTCGACGATCAGGTCGGCGGCCAGGCTTTCACGCAGCATGGTAGTGATGACCCTCCAGGGTTCGTTTGACCCTTCACAATCAGGGTGACAATCACCCTGCAAAAAATTTAATGCTTTATTTTCAATCGGTTGAATCTGGCATACCGACTGCAAAGTCCGCTCATCTGTCCCTCCCCGGGATTCCACCCAAGGAAACATGATGAGCCTCGATCTGCTGGAACAAAGCCTTGGCCAACTGGCCTGCGACATTCCCGGTGCCACGCGCACTTTCCATCATTACAACCTCGACTTCTGCTGCGGCGGGCAAAAGTCCTTGCGCGAAGCCGCGCTGGGCAAGGGCCTGAACCCGTTGCTCATCGCCGATGCCTTGCGCACGCTGCAAGCCGCCGGCGAACTCGGCCATGACTGGCGCGACGAGCCCCAGGCCCTGCTGATCGCCCACATCCTGGAGCGCTACCATGCGCGCCATCGCGAACAACTGCCGGAACTGATCCGCCTGGCCCGGCGCGTCGAGCAGGTCCACGGTGCGCGCCCCAACTGCCCGAACGGCCTGGCCGATCACCTGCAGGACATATATCAGGAGCTCGAAGGCCACATGCTCAAGGAAGAACAGGTCCTGTTCCCGATGCTGCAACAGGGCCTCGGCGAACGAGCCTCGGCGCCGATCCAGGTCCTGCGCTACGAACATGACCAGCACGGTGAAGCCTTGGAAACCATGCTCGCCCTGACCGACCAGATCACCCCACCCGCCAACGCCTGCAACACCTGGCGCGCCCTGTATCGCGGGCTGGTGGAGTTTCGTGATGATCTGATGCAGCACATTCACCTGGAAAACAATGTGTTGTTCGTCAATGCGATGAAGCCTGCCCGCTGACTCTCAAGCATTGCATACCCCTTGTGGGAGCGAGCCTGCTCGCGATGGCGTCGGATCAGTCGGTACGAGGTGCCTCACACACCGCCATCGCGAGCAGGCTCGCTCCCACAGGGATTGATGTTGCTCACCCTATTTGCAATGACCTCAAAATTTTCTTTCACTCTCCCGCTCAAAACTGCCAATAGAACATCGCCTTGGCCAACACCACGATCAGCAGCATGTGCCCCAGGATACTGCGGCGCAGCCAGCAGGCTCGGCTGGGTGTCAGGCGACCGCTCTTGAGCCAGTACGCCAGCCACAAATAGTGACCGATGATACTCAGCGCCAGCAGGATCTTCAGGCTCAGCAGCAGGCCGAAGCTGCTGCTCAATGGCTGGCTCAATGCGCCGCGATGCTGCCAGGCCAGGGCCAGGCCAGCACCGTACAACACCAGCACAACGCCGTGCAGGACGTGCCGCGAGCGCTTGGCGATGGCCTGGTCGGCGGCGTCTTTGACGCCTTGGGCCAGGGGCCGGCGGGCGGCATGCCAGATAAAAACCTCGAAAAACAACGTGCCTATAAAAGCAATAGCCGCCAATAGATGAGTGATTAGCAAAACCCCATACATCATCGATCCCCTCGACTCATCCCGGATGCCCATCCACCCGGGCCTTCAACAGCATCGGCCCATAACGCCAGGCGTATAAACCGAACGCCAACGTCCAGCACACCCCCGCCAGCCACAACCCGGCCAACGGCAACAGCAGCACCAGCAGCACGCGGCTCAGGCACGCCAGGTTCAGCAGGATGAAGGCCAGGGTCATGCCCATCGGCGGCTCAAGGGGACGCCCGGTATGGCCCAGGCTGACCCGGGCAATCATCGCCAGGATCAACCCGGCCATGGCACCGATGGTCAGGCTGTGCACCGCCAGGCTCGGGTTCACCGGCACGCCGAAGTGCCACAGCGCCATGCCCAGGCAGGCCACCGCCAGCCAAGCGTAAGCCAGGTGCAACGACCACAGCAGCGGTACCCGCCACAAGTCCCGGTCATGCCAGCGCACCAGTCGAATCCCGTGCCCCGCCGCCAACGCCGCGAACAACAGGCCGACCCAGGTACTGGCCGCCAGCGCCGGGCCGAAGGCATACAACAACGCCACCAGTGCCGAACCGGCCAACAACAGGCGATCGAGCCACGGCCATGGCGCGACGCCCTCGACCCGCCCGAGGCCTCGCTGGGTAAAGAACGGAATCACCCGTCCGCCGATCAACCCCATCATCGCCGCCACCAGCCACAGGCCGGTGAGCACGCTCTGGCGCTGCAAGCCCTCGTTGTGCTGGAGCAGGCCATACACGGACAAGCCATCGGCGGCGGCCAACAGCAGCAATACCAGCACGATCGGGTAATTGCGCTTCTGCCGCACACGCCACAACGTCACGCCCATCAACACGGCGACCGCCAGGGCAAAACCCAGCTCCAGCAGCGCCAGCAACGGCCAGGGCGCATCGATCAGCCAGGCCAGCCGCGCGCCCAGCCACAACAACGCCAGCGTTGCCAAGCGCTTGCCGCTGAGCCCCGGGGTTCCGGTCCAGGTCTGCACCGCCGTCAGCAGGAACCCAGCGATGATCGCCAGGCCGAAACCGAACAACAGTTCATGCCGGTGCCAGGCCAACCAACCTCCGGCCGGTTGCCAGGCCGACAAGCGCCCGGTAAACGCCGCGAGCCAAAAGGGAATGGCCAGCAGCGCCAACACACAACCGGCCAAAAAAAACGGCCGAAACGCCAGGCGCCACAGCGGCGCGATGGCCATGGCCTTGCGACGGTCAAGCACTTGCATACACCACTCCTTTGCCTCGCTGAACCGTCAGCGAGGGACGACAAACCAGGGTTCGAATGATCGGCTATCGACACCGGCAGACCTTGTCTCAGATCAAGCCAGCTCATCGGCAACCTCCCGCCTCGAACAGGCACTAGCAAGGGGCTTGCCGAACAGGGTCATTGTGGGAGCTCACTTAAGGCATTCGATAACCCCGTGGCGAGGGAGCTTGCTCCCGCTGGGCCGCGAAGCGGCCCCTACACCCGCCAAATGCGGAGCATCAGACACTCCGCACCCGCCGGTTTACGACTGCTTCGCAGCCGAGCGGGAGCAAGCTCCCTCGCCACAGGTCCATCACTTTTTTTGTGTACAGCATTGTGCTCCCACAGGGACTGTAGGCGAACGGGGGTATTTATGACCCTTTCATGGTTGTTTTAACCCTGTTGCACCAGGGTTATTTCTACCCTCCCCAACCCCAACGCCCCGCCAATCAATGTCCTCAGGTCTGGCCCGGCTCTTGCTCAGGCCTGGCATTACCTTCGTTGCCGGGGCTCTCCATGAAATCTGTCGTTCTGCCGCTTACCTGGTTCTTCGTGCTCTCCTGCGTCGTGGCGCTTGCCAGCGGCCTGTCCCTGAGCCTGGTCTGACCCCGACCCCATCATTTGCCACAACAAGGATCCATGCCATGGTGCTCCACCGTGTCCATCACCAGATTCTGCGCAGCCATCACCTGTTCGAGCCGTTGAACGAAGAACAGCTCGACGAACTGATGAGTAACAGCCAACTGCTGAACATCGACAAGGGCGACCCGCTGTTCCGCCAGGGAGAACCGGCGCAGGCGTTTTACTTCGTGATTTCCGGCGCCGTGAAAATCTACCGGCTGACCCCGGACGGCCAGGAAAAAGTCTTCGAGGTGATCGGTGAGCGCCAGACCTTCGCCGAAGCCATGATGCTGATGGACACACCCAACTACGTCGCGTCCGCCGAAGCCGTGGGCCCGACCCAGGTGTACCGGCTGTCCAACGCCACCTACATGCGTTTGCTGCAAAGCAACAGCCGGCTGACCTTCGCCCTGCTCGGCAAGCTCTGCGTGCGCCTGCACCAACGGGTCAACGAGATTGAAACCCTGTCGCTGAAGAACGCCACTCACCGCGTGGTTCGCTACCTGCTGACACAACTGGTACGCCTGCAAACCGTGGACAGCCAGTTCGAACTGCCGATGGCCAAGCAGTTGATCGCCGGGCACTTGTCGATCCAGCCGGAAACCTTTTCACGAATCATCCGCCGCCTGATCGACGAAAAGATCATCACTCAGGACGGTCGCCAGATCGCCATTCTCGATCGCCTTCGCCTGGAACAATTCGAATGAGCGCACAGCCCACTTGCCTGTATTGCCAGCAGGCCAACCCCGTCGATGAAACCGAGTGCCGCCAGTGCGGCATGCCCCTGCCGGCTGAAGCAGCGCTGGCCGGCGAGCGCCGGCTGCGGCGCTTCACCTGGTTTTGTGTCGGCTTGACGATCTTCTGCATCGTCATGTTCTTCTGGCTGCCTCGCAGCATCGCCTGAACCCTCAATCCTGAGTCAACTGCCGGTACAACTGCGGTAAACGCAGCGGCAGTTGCTCGGGCTGGCGAATCAGGGTGTAGCCGTTGGCCCCGAACATGTAGGGCAGGTAATCCCCCGCTTCGCGATCGATGGTGATGCAGAACGGCGTCAACCCTTGGCGCCGCGCCTCGAGCACCGCCTGGCGGGTGTCTTCCACGCCGTAGCGGCCTTCGTAAAGATCCAGGTCATTGGGCTTGCCGTCACTGAGCAGCAACAACAGTTTGCGCCGGCGCTTGCAGAGCGCCAGTTGTTGCGTGGCCTGGCGAATCGCCGCGCCCATGCGAGTGTAGTAACCCGGTTTCAGCCCCTGGATCCGTCCCCGGGTGTGATCGTCGTAACGCTGGTTGAAAGCCTTGAGCTCATGCAGGCGCACCTGCTGGCGACGCAGGGAAGAGAACCCGTACAAGGCAAAATCGTCCCCCAGCACCGACAGGGTTTCGCCGAACAGCAACAGGCTGTCACGAATCACATCGATCACCCGGTGCTCGTCATTGAGGTGGGCATCGGTGGACATCGACAGATCGGCCAGCAGCAGGCAGGCCAGGTCACGGCGAGTCTGGCGCTGGTCCATGAACAACCCGCGCTCGCTGCACTGCCCGTGCTGGCGCTCGACATGAAAGTCCAGCCAGGCTTGCAGGTCCAGTTCCGAGCCTTGGGTTTGCTGGCGCAACCATTGACGATCATTGCGCAAGTGTTCGAACTGGCGACGCAGGCGCTGGGCCGAGCTTCGCAGGCGTGCGGGCAACGGCTGGGGCTGGCAATCGCGAGGGGTGAAGGTTTGCAGGCTGACGAAGTCGTCCTGCAGTCGTTGCTTGCGGTAATCCCATTCCGGCAAGAGGATGCCTGCGCCCAACGGGAGGTCGTCCACATCGGCCGGGGGCAGGTCCAGGTGCAGTTTCAAGCCGCCGCCCTTGCGCAAGCGGGTGCGCGACAAGGTCAATTGGTCCAGGTCCTCGGCGACGCGAGCGGCGTCCGGGTCTTCGCTGTCATCCGCCCAGCGATCCAGGTCCACATGTTCGGTCCAACTGAACAGGTTCTCCAGGCGCACGATCAGCAGCCCACCGTCACGGCTGGTGTCGTCGATTCGCTCGGCGCGCTTGCGACCGCCCTGCTGTTCGCCGGGTGGTGTCGCCAGGTATTGCTCGGACTCCTCGAGGTCGGCGGCCTGGGGATTGCCCAGGTGTTGGGGTGGGTACAGCCACAGCGGCAACGGCCAGGCCGCCCGCTCGCTGCGTGGAAAATGTTCGACACTGCCCGGTTCGCGCAGGGCTTGGCACAACGCATGCTCCAGGGCGGCTTCGGCCGGGTTGAGCGTGGCCGGATCGGGGCGCAGGGACAGGTGTGCGTCCACCAAGCGCCGGTAGCGAGGCCGCAGTGCCGGGTAGCGCTGCAACACCGCCAGGGTCCAGCGCTGATTGTCCCGCCCCCAGTGCGTCACCGGTCCCGCCTGTGCGGCCAGCAAGGCCAGCCAGCGATACAATTCCTCGTTGAGCCCGACATCGGGGAACGCCGCCAGGCTCGCCGGCAGGCGCAGGTTGTCGTCATCGCACCAGGCCAGGGGCACTTGCTTGCAGGTGCCGGCGATCTGCTGCAACAGGTTGCGGCGCAGCAGCAGGTCGCGCTCGCTGACCGCTTCAACCCCCAGGTGAGACGCACCGCCGGTGGCCCGCAACAGCACCTGGAGTGCGCGTTGCCGGGGGATCAGCTCCACCCGCGCTTCGGGAAAATCCACGCTGGCGCGGCGAGTGATGAAACGGTGCCAGACACTGCCGACCCATTCTTCCAGCTCTAGGGTGAATGCCATGGTTACTCTCCTATCGACCCGCTGCAGTGAAGGGACTGGCTCGCACTGCTTTTGTGGCGAGGGAGCTTGCTCCCGCTGGGCTGCGCAGCAGACCCATTTTGTGAGCGCTTCGCGCTCAAGCGGGAGCAAGCTCCCTCGCCACAAAGGCGCTCTCGCCACGGATTCAGTGGTGGCCTCTCAAGAAGGCACCACCGCCGCCGGTGCACGCAGGGCCGCACGACCACGTTGACGGAAGCTGAACAGGTAGCAGAGCAACCCGGCCAGGAAGCCGATACCGCTGACCAGTCGCGCCCAGAACAGCGGCTTCAAATGATCCATCGTGGCCATGAACGGCAAGGCACTGCCATCGGCCATCCAGCGCTGCAACCAGACCTGGACGACACCGGCCGCGGTGAGGAACAAGGTGATCATCACCATCGACAGGGTCATCAACCAGAAGCCCCAGATCTCCAGGCGCTGCGAGCGTTCGTCCGCCGCTTCACCCAAGCCCCGCAAGCGCGGCATGGCGTAGCTGATCAGCGTCATCACGATCATTGCGTAGGCACCGTAGAAGGCCAGGTGACCATGGGCTGCGGTCAGTTGCGAACCGTGGGTGTAGTAGTTGACCGGTGCCAGGGTGTGCAGGAAACCCCAGACACCCGCACCGAAGAACGCGGTGACCGTGGTGCCCTTGGCCCACAACGTGGCCGCGCGGTTCGGGTGGTGCCGACGACGGTTCTTCACCATGCTGAAGGCGAAGACCACCATCGCCAGGAACGGCAGCGGTTCCATCGCCGAGAAGATCGAACCCACCCATAACCAGACCTCGGGCGCACCGATCCAGAAGAAGTGGTGACCGGTACCGATGATCCCGGTGATCAGCGCCATGGCGATAATCACGTAGAGCCATTTTTCCACCACTTCGCGGTCCACGCCGGTGATCTTGATCAGGACGAAAGCGAGCATCGAACCCATGATCAGCTCCCAGACGCCTTCCACCCAAAGATGCACCACCCACCACCAGTAGAACTTGTCGCGAGCGAGGTTTTCCGGGTTGTAGAAGGAGAACAGGAAGAACACCGCCAGGCCGATCAGACCGGTCATCATCACCATGCTGACGGTGGTCTTGCGACCTTTGAGCAAGGTCATGCCGATGTTGTAGAGGAACCCCAGGCACACCACCACGATACCCATCTTGGTGATGGTCGGCTGCTCCAGGAACTCGCGTCCCATGGTGGGCAGCAAGTCGTTGCCGGTGAACTTGGCCAGCGTCGCATAAGGCACCGAGAGGTAGCCCAGGATCGTCGCCACGCCAGCGGCGGCGAATACCCAGAACAGCACCAGTGCCAGTTTCGGGCTGTGCAGTTCGCGATCGGCCTCCTCCGGTATCAGGTAATACGCCGCGCCCATGAAGCCGAACAGCAGCCAGACGATCAGCAGGTTGGTGTGGACCATGCGGGCCACGTTGAAGGGAATTAGCGGGAACAGGAAGTCGCCGACCACGTATTGCAGGCCCATGATCAAACCGAACAGCACCTGCCCCAGGAACAGCATCAGGGCAAACACGAAGTAGGGTTTGGCGACGGCCTGCGAGGCGAATTTCAGATGCGGATTAGCCATGCTCATCTCTCAGCCCTCCTTGTTTGGCGGCCAGCCATTGGTATTGATTTTCGAGCTCCACTTGAGGAACTCGGCGATGTCGTCGACCTCCTGCTCGCTCAGGTTGAACTGCGGCATGGCCCGACGACCCGGAACGTTCAGCGGCTGCATTTTCATCCAGGCCTGCAGGAACGGCTTGAAGGCTTCCTCGCCACCGCGCCGGTTGACCACGTTGCCCAGCTCCGGCGCAAAGTACGCACCCTCGCCCAGCAGGGTATGGCAGCCGATGCAGTTGTTGCGCTCCCAGACGCCCTTGCCGCGTATCACCGATTCGCTCAATTGCGCCTGGTTGCTGCGTTCGGGAAAGGTCTGTTCCGTGTGGTAGGTCAGGGCCAGGAATATCAGGAAGAAGAACACGCTTCCCCCGAAGTAAATATTCCTGGCCATGCCTTTGGTGAAGGTATCTGACATGGTCACTTCCTCATTGCTTGGCGTGTTCATTCTAGGAAGCGCGGGGTCAGAAACCGCTTGATGGCGATCAAGAATCTCCGATGGTTTTGGTGGGTTGTTCCAACACCGCCCGAAAGGCAGGTGAGCTGTTGTGGCGAGGGAGCTTGCTCCCGCTGGGTTGCGAAGCGACCCTAAAACCTGCTGACGGGGTGTGCCAGATGGATTGAGTTGTTGCTGTTGGGGCTGCTTCGCAGCCCAGCGGGAGCAAGCTCCCTCGCCACAGGGGATTGCATCGGGAATCAGAGCGTGAATGAGATTGCAATCGCAAGCACCACCGCCCAGCTCAACACCAACCGCCGCCACAACTGCGGCGCATGGCGCAGCTCCATGAAGCCGTCGGCGATCAACCAGGCCTTGGTCACCGCGACCGCCAGGATGGCGATGGACACCAACCCGCTGGCAGCGGCCTGGCCCAGGGCGACGGTGCCGGTGCTCAGCACAGCCAGCGCCGTCCAGCAGGCGATCAAGACATGGGAAGCCGACATGAGCACCTCCGCTCAATCAAGGATGTAGACCACCGGGAACAGCAGCACCCAGACCAGATCGACCATGTGCCAATACAGCACGCCGGACTCCAACCCGCTATGTTCCTGCGCACCGTAGCGCCGACGTCGGCAACCTTCGGCCAGCCAGGCGAGGATCACCATGCCCAACAGCACATGGAGAAAATGAAACGCGGTGAGGACCCAGTACAAGGTGAAGAACGTGTCGTGCTCCATCCCCAAGCCGTTTGCCAGCAGGTGGGCATATTCGCCGAGCTTGATCCCCACATAGCCGCAGGCGAGCAACAACGCCACACACAACAACAACGCACCTCGACGCGGCCGGGCCTGCCTGACCTGCTCCTGGGCCAGGGCGGCGAACAGGCCGGCGGTCAGCAGGCTGAGGGTCATCGCCAGGCCCGTGGAGCGGTCCAGCAACTGCCGGCCTTCGCTGAAGACCTGCGGGTACAACGCCTGGGCGACGGTGAACGCCAGGATCAACAGCGCGAACACCGACAGCTCGGCGAGGATGAAAAACCACATCGCCAGGTCCCCGGGCAAGCGCCGGGGCAAGGCGATGGTTTCAGCCGAAGTGGACATCGACCACATCCATCAACGCGGCAACGGTCTGCGGGTCGTCGCTCAATGGCTCGGCCAGGCAGGCCAGGCAGGCTTGGCGCGGGCCCATGCCGGAGCCGATCATGCGCGCGGCGAAGATCAGCAGGCGCGTCGAGGCGACTTCCTCCAGGTCATGCTGGTCGAGCCGACGCAGCGCCTGTCCCAGGCGCACCACCTGGGCCGCCAAGGCCATGTCCACGTTCGCCTCACGGGCGACGATGCGCTCTTCATCGGCCACCGCCGGATAACCAAAACGCATCGCCACGAAGCGCTGGCGAGTGCTTGGCTTCATGCCTTTGAGCAGGTTCTGGTAACCCGGGTTATAGGACACCACCAGCATGAAGGACGGCGGTGCCTGCAGTACTTCGCCCGTGCGCTCCAGGTACAACTGCCGACGATCATCGGCCAGCGGATGCAACACCACGGCCGTGTCCTGGCGCGCTTCGACCACCTCATCCAGATAACAGATGCCGCCCTCGCGCACCGCCCGGGTCAAGGGACCGTCCTGCCACCAAGTGCCCTGGGCGCCGATCAAGTGACGGCCCACCAGGTCGGCCGCGCTCAAGTCATCGTGGCAGGCCACGGTGTACAGCGGCAGTTTCAGGCGGTGGGCCATGTGCTGGACGAAACGGGTCTTGCCGCAGCCGGTAGGGCCCTTGATCAGCACCGGCATGCCGTGATGCCAGGCCTGCTCGAACATCGCCTGCTCGTTGTCCTGGGGTTGATAAAAGGGTTCGTCGGGGTGCTGCAAAGTGTGGATAGCGTTCATGGCAAGGCCTGATCAGACAACACGATTGCAGGCCACGCTACGGTGCCCTGCGACAACCTGGCAAGGGTTGCGGCCGGCAAACTTGATCGCCGTCAAGCGGCCAACCACCAGCCTGGGCATAGCCTTGCATCGCACCAAGAACCTGCGCGCCGAACGTCAATTACTGCGCAGCGCGGGTCACGCCTGAGGAGAAATGGAATGCTGATCAGCCACAAAAAAACGTGGGCCCTGCGGGTCACGGCGCTGTGTACAGCGCTGGCCGCCCCCCACGCCTTCGCCGACCAAACCACTGCGCCGGAGCAACCCCGCGTGGTCAAGACCGAAGGCGCGCCAGACCTGAGCCAGGCCGACTTCGACTCGGCCAAGGAAATCTACTTCCAGCGCTGCGCCGGTTGCCACGGGGTCCTTCGCAAAGGCGCCACCGGCAAACCATTGACACCCGATATCACCCAGTCACGCGGCCAGGCCTACCTGGAGGCTCTGATCACCTACGGCTCGGCCGCCGGCATGCCGAACTGGGGCACCTCCAACGCCCTGACCAAAGACCAGATCACGGTGATGGCCAAGTTCATCCAGCACACCCCGCCGACACCGCCGGAATGGGGCATGGCCGAAACCCGCAAGACCTGGAAAGTGCTGGTCAAGCCCGAGGACCGGCCGACCAGGCAACTGAGCACGCTCAACCTGCAGAACCTGTTCTCGGTGACCCTGCGCGACGACGGCAAGATCGCCTTGATCGACGGCGACAGCAAGAAGATCGTCAAGCTGATCGACACCGGTTATGCGGTGCACATCTCGCGCATCTCGGCGTCGGGTCGCTACCTGCTGGTGATTGGCCGGGACGCCAAGATCGACATGATCGACCTGTGGCCGAAAGAGCCGACCAAGGTCGCGGAAATCAAGGTGGGCATCGAAGCCCGCTCGGTGGAAACCTCCAAGTTCAAAGGCTACGAAGACAAATACACCATCGCCGGTTCGTACTGGCCGCCACAGTTCACCATCATGGACGGCGAGACCCTGGAGCCCAAGCAGATCGTCTCGACCCGCGGCATGACCGTCGACACCCAGCAGTACCACCCGGAACCTCGGGTCGCGGCCATCATCGCCTCCCACGAATGGCCGGAGTTCATCGTCAACGTCAAGGAAACCGGCAAGGTGATGCTGGTCAACTACCAGGACATCAAGAACCTCACCATCACCAGCATCGACGCCGCGCCGTTCCTGCATGACGGCGGTTGGGACAGCAGCCATCGCTATTTCATGACGGCCGCCAACAACTCCAACAAAGTCGCGGTGATCGACTCCAAGGAACGCAAGCTCACCGCCCTGGTGGACGTGGGCAAGACCCCGCACCCGGGACGCGGCGCGAACTTCAACCACCCACTCTACGGACCGGTCTGGGCCACCAGCCACCTGGGCGACGCCGGGGTTTCGCTGATCGGCACCGACCCGATCAAACACCCGCAATACGCCTGGAAACAGGTCGGCTCGTTGCAGGGCCAGGGTGGCGGCTCGCTGTTCATCAAGACTCACCCCGCGTCCAACCATCTGTATGTCGACACCACCCTCAGCCCCGACGCCAAGCTCAGCCAGTCGGTGGCGGTATTCGACATCAACAAGCTCGACGCCGGCTACACCGTGCTGCCGATTGCCGAGTACGCCGGTATCAAGAAAGGCGCGTTACGCGTGGTGCAGCCGGAGTACAACAAGGCCGGCGACGAGGTCTGGTTCTCGGTCTGGAGTGGCCAGGAAGACGAGTCGGCGCTGGTGGTGATCGACGACAAGACCCTCAAGGTCAAGAACGTGATCAAGGACAAGCGCCTGATCACCCCTACCGGGAAATTCAACGTCTACAACACCCAACACGACATCTATTGAGCCCCATCAATAAGAGGAAAAACCATGAAGCCTATTCTGATTGCCTTGGCCCTGACCGCCGCCTATAGCCTACCGACGCTGGCACAAGACGGCCCGACGCTGTTCAAGAGCAAGCCCTGTGCAGCCTGCCACTCCATCGACACCAAGGTGGTGGGCCCGGCGCTCAAGGAGGTCGCGGCAAAAAACGCCAGTGTCCCGGGGGCGCAAGACGTGCTCGCCAAACACATCAAGGAGGGTACGCAAGGCAACTGGGGACCGATGCCGATGCCGGCCAACCCCGTGACGGAAGAAGAAGCCAAGATCCTCGCTGCGTGGGTCTTGACCCTTAAATAACACAGGCAGAAAAGGCCTTGTAGGCAGGACCTGCCTGACACAAAACCCGTGGCGAGGGAGCTTGCTCCCGCTGGGCTGCGCAGCAGCCCCAATAGCAACCTGGCGACTCAGTGTGTCAGGTAAACCCAAGGGGCTGCTGCGCAGCCAGCGGGAGCAAGCTCCCTCGCCACAAAAGCGATGCAACTCAATATCGGAGGACGTCATGGAACGACACCGCTTTACCACCTCGATGACCACCCTCCTCTTTATTTTTTCCTCCTGCGTGCTGGCCGCTCCCGACAGCCAGCGCCAGGCCCAACTGCAACACCTGCTGGACCAGGATTGTGGCGCCTGCCACGGCCTGTACATGACCGGCGGCCTCGGCCCACCCCTGACCCTCGAAGCCCTGGCCGGAAAATCCCGCGACAGCCTCATCGCCACCGTCACCCTCGGACGGCCCGGCAGCGCCATGCCCGGTTGGGCACCGCTGCTTGCGCCCGACGACATTCGCTGGCTGGTGGACCGGCTCCTTCAAGGAAAACCCGCCTCATGATCCGTTCTTTCCTGTCCTTCACGGCCATCGCCCTGCTGCTCTGCGGTTGCACCCAGACACCGCTGCGCGGCACCGGCGATCTGGGCGTAGTGGTGGAGCGTGCCAACGGCAGCCTGCAAATCATCGAAAGCGATACCCGCACCGCCCTCGCCCGCGTTGAAGGCCTGGGCGACCTCTCCCACGCCTCGGTGGTGTTCTCCCGCGACCAGCGCTACGCCTATGTGTTCGGCCGCGATGGTGGCCTGAGCAAAGTCGACCTGCTGAGCGCGCGCATCGACCGCCGGATCATCCAGGGCGGCAACAGCATCGGCGGCGCGATCAGCCAGGACGGCAAGCTGATCGCCGTCTCCAACTACGAACCCGGCGGGGTCAAGGTGTTCGATGCCCAGACCCTGGAACAGGTCGCCGACATTCCGGCCACACCCTTGCCTGACGGCAAGAAACGTTCGCGAGTGGTGGGTCTGGTGGACGCCCCGGGACAACGCTTCGTGTTCAGCCTGTTCGACACCGGCGAGATCTGGACCGCCGACTTCAGCCAGGGTCTCACCCCGAGCATCGAGCGTTTCACCGCCATCGGCCAACAACCCTACGACGCACTGATCACCCCGGATGGGCGTTACTACATGGCCGGGCTGTTCGGTGAAGACGGCATGGCCCAACTCGACCTGTGGCATCCGGAACACGGCGTAAAACGGGTGCTGGGGCATTACGGGCGCGGCCAGGATCGGCTCCCGGTGTACAAGATGCCGCATCTGGAAGGCTGGGCCCTGGCCGACCAGCAAGCCTTCGTGCCTGCCGTCGGGCATCACCAGGTACTGGTGATGAATGCCCGGGACTGGCAGCAGACCGATGCCATCGCCGTGGCCGGCCAACCGGTGTTCGTCACCGCGCGACCGGACGGCCGGCAACTGTGGGTCAACTTCGCCTACCCGGACAACGACCGCGTCCAGGTCATCGACACCCAGACTCACGCCGTCGTCGCAGACCTGCGACCGGGACCGGCCGTGTTGCACATGGAGTTCACCGCACGAGGTGACCAGCTGTGGCTGTCCGCCCGGGACGGTGGCGAGGTACAGGTCTGGAACCCGTATCGGCTCGAACGCCTGGGCAGCCTGCCGGCCCTGAGCCCCAGCGGTATTTTCTTCAGCAGCCGCGCGCACAAGCCGGGGTATTGACCATGACATCCAGCTCACTGGCCCGGCGCCTGATCGATCAATTCCAGCATGGCCTGCCGTTGTGCGCCGAGCCCTATCGAGCCATGGCCGAGACCTTGGGCTGCAGCGAAGCCCAGGTCATCGACTGCCTGCAACACCTGCAAGTGGCCGGGACCTTGTCGCGGGTCGGCCCGGTGTTCGAACACACCCGGGCCGGCGCCAGCACCCTGGCCGCCCTGGCTGTGCCCGAAGACCGCTTGCACCAGGTGGCGGCACGCATCAGCCAATACCCGGAAGTCAATCACAACTATGCCCGGGAACATCGCTACAACCTGTGGTTCGTACTGACCGGCCCCACCCGTGCCCACCTGGAAAACATCCTCCAGGAACTGGAACACGACACTGGTCTCACCCCGCTGGACCTGCCCATGCTGACCGCCTATCGCATCGACCTGGGCTTTGCCCTGGAGGCCACCCCATGAAAAACGCCCTGAGTGAGCAACAGTCACTGGAACTGCGCCGTCTGCTGGAGACCGGCCTGCCCCTGACATCGCGGCCCTTCCAGGCCCTGGCCGAGCAGATCGAGGCCAGCGAGCAACAAGTGCTCGAGCAGATGCAGCGCTGGCATGGACAGGGTCTGTTCCGGCGCGTAGGCCTGGTGGTCAACCATCGCGCCTTGGGATTTGCCGCCAACGCCATGCTGGTGCTGGACGTGCCCGACGCCTTGGTCGATGAAGTCGGCCGTCGCCTCGGCCAGGCGCCGGGCATCAGCCTTTGCTACCAACGCCCCCGACGTCTGCCCCAGTGGCAATACAACCTGTTCTGCATGATCCACGGTCGCCAGCGTGACCGTGTCGAAGCCCAGGTCCAGGCGCTGCTGGAAGAGCATCTGCTGGACGACCTGCCCCACCAGTTGCTGTTCAGCACGCACCTGTTCAAGCAATGCGGCGGACGTTTCGCCGCGCCGGCCGGAGCCCGTATCGATGGATGACCTCGACCGCCGCCTGATCAATCGCCTGCAACTGGGACTGCCGCTGGTCCGTCATCCTTGGCAGGCCCTGGCCCATGAACTGGACAGCAGCGCTAGCGAATTGCTCGACCGCTTGCATGAGCTGCTCAACGACGGCGTGCTCACCCGCTTCGGCCCGATGTTCGACATCGATCGCCTGGGCGGTGCGTTCACCCTGGCGGCGCTGGCGGTGCCCGAGCCGCGCTTCGAGGCCATCGCCGAGCTGCTCGCGGACATGCCCGAGGTCGCTCACAACTACCGCCGCGAGCACGCCTGGAACATGTGGTTCGTGCTCGCCTGCCCCAGCGAACAGGCGATCAACGACAGCCTGCTGCGCATCGAACATCTGACCGGCCTGGTGCCGCTGAACCTGCCCAAAGAGGAGACCTACCATGTCGGCCTGTATTTCCCCGTCTGAGTCTTTGTGGCAAGCGCCACCACGGCTGGATGAAACGCCCCTGGCCCTGCGGCTGGTGGAACTGACCCAGGCCGGCCTGCCCTTGCTCGAAGACCCCTGGGCCTGGCTGGCCGAGCAACTGGGCCTGAGTGTGGAATCCACCCTCGACCTGCTCAAGCGCTTGCAGGCCGAAGGCGCGATCCGCCGCATCGCGGCCGTGCCTAATCACTATCGCCTGGGCTATCGCCACAACGGCATGACGGTCTGGGACGTGGCCGACACCGACATCTCACGCCTCGGCGCGCTGCTGGGCGCGCAGCCCTTCGTCAGCCACTGCTACCGGCGCCCGCGCCGGCCCGGCTGGCGCTACAACCTGTTCGCCATGGTCCATGGCCGTAGCCGCGAAGAAATCGACAGCTACCGCGAACACCTGCGCTACCTGCTGGGGGACGCCCGTGCCGCCGACGACATGCTGGTGAGCAGCCGCATCCTGAAAAAAACCGGCCTGCGCCTGTCGCCTGTGGGAGCAAAGCTTGCTCGCGAAACAGGTGCGTCGGTTTTATGAAGGACCGCATCGGCTTCATCGCGGGCAAGCCTTGCTCCCACCAAGCCTTGCTCCCACAATGAAGGAACGCTTTATGTTGAGGATCAGCCACTACCTGCGAGCCCTGGCCGGGCAATGCCCCCCTCCACGGGTCGCGCCACCGGGCAGCCAGCGCCCGCCGGTGGTGATCTGGAACCTGCTCAGGCGCTGCAACCTGACCTGCAAGCACTGCTATGCGACCTCGGCCGACAGCGTGTTTCGCGATGAACTGGACACCGCGGCGGCGCTTCAGGTCATCGATGACCTGCATGATGCCGGGGTGCGCGTGCTGATCCTGTCCGGCGGCGAACCCCTGCTGCGCGACGATCTGTTCCAGCTCAGTGCCTATGCCCGCGACAAGGGCTTTTTCCTCGCCCTGTCCACCAACGGCACGCTGATCGACGCGAGCAATATCCAGCACATCAGCGAGGCACACTTCGATTACGTCGGCATCAGCATCGACGGCCTGGAAGCGACCCACGATGAATTCCGCCAGCTCAAGGGCAGTTTCGCCAGCTCCATGGCGGCCATCCGGCTCTGCCGCGAGCAAGGAATCCGGGTCGGGTTGCGCACCACCCTCACCCAGCAAAACCATGCCCAGTTGCCGCGCTTGCTGGACCTGATGAATGAATACGACGTGCAGAAATTCTACCTGTCGCACCTCAACTACAGCGGCCGGGGCAAGCGCAGTCGCAAGCTCGATGCCCACCAGCAGATGAGCCGCGAGGCCATGGCCTTGATCTTCGAGCGGGCCTGGCACGACATTGAACAGGGCCGCGACAGTGACTTCGTCAGCGGCAACAACGACGCCGATGCGATCCTGTTGCTGCAATGGGTATCCCGCCGACTACCGCAACACTACACCGCACTGGAACGGATGCTGCGGGCCTGGGGCGGCAACGCGTCGGGTAGCGGCATCGCCAACATCGACAATACCGGCGAGGTCCACCCCGACACGTACTGGTGGCAGCACTCGGTGGGCAATGTCCGCCAGACCCCATTCAAGAGACTCTGGTCAGAGCGCCCCGATGCCCTGCTGCTCAAGCTGCGCGAACACCCGCGGGCCGTGGGTGGCCGCTGTGGGCAATGCCGCTGGCTGGCGATCTGCAACGGCAATACCCGCACCCGCGCCTGGGCCGACGGCGACCTCTGGGGCCAGGACCCCGGCTGCCACCTCAGCGACGAAGAAATCGGCTTGCACGCGATCCCCAGCGTTGCGACGCCCTGCGCCTGATGACCGACGGCGAACCTGATATCGAACCAAGGAAGTCCCATGCCTGCCTCCATCGTTTTGCCCGCTGCCCTGCAATCGCCCTTCAGACCGGGTGAAGTCGCCCTGGTCGGCGCCGGTCCCGGTGACCCGGGCCTGCTGACTCTGCGCGCCTGGAGTCTGTTGATGCAGGCCGACGCGGTGGTCTACGACCGTTTGATCAGCCCGCAATTGCTCAGCCTGATCCCTCTGACCTGCGCCCGGCATTACGTCGGCAAGGCCGCCGGTTGCCACAGCCTGCCCCAGCCGCAGATCAACGAACTGCTGGCTGACCTGGCCGACCAGGGACAACGGGTGGTGCGACTCAAGGGCGGCGATCCGTTCATCTTCGGTCGCGGCGCCGAGGAACTGGAATATCTGTTGGCCCGGGGTATCGATTGCCAAGTCGTGCCGGGCATCACCGCCGCAGCCGGTTGCAGTACCTATGCCGGCATTCCCCTGACCCATCGCGACCTGGTCAATTCCTGCCGATTCATCACCGGCCACCTGCAACGCGAAGGCGATTTGAACCTGCCTTGGCAAAGCCTGGCGGATGACAGCCAGACCCTGGTGTTCTACATGGGCTTGTCGAACCTGGGCACCATCGCCGCGCGGCTGATCGCGGCAGGCCTGACGGCCGATACCCCGGCGGCGTTGATCAGCAACGGCACGCGGCCCGACCAGCAGGTCCTGCGCGGCACCCTCCAGCAATTGCCGGAGATGGCGCAGGCATGCGCCGAAGGCCTGCCGACCTTGACGGTGATCGGCAAGGTGGTCGGTTTGTTCGCCCATCAGCTATTGGAGCATCCGGCCCGCCTGCACCCGGCCATACCGCTCCAGCCTGGTATCGCGAGGGTGGCATCATGAGAATCGGCTGGCTTGCCCCGCTGTTGTGGATCGGTGTCGTCCCGGGCGCCACGGCGGCTGAACCGGACCTGGCCTTGGCCGAACAGACCTACCAGCAACATTGCCAGCAGTGCCACGGGGTGAATCGCATCGGCGCTGCCGGGCCGGCGCTGTTGCCCCAGAGCCTGAGCCGGATCAAGCCCGACGAGATCCGCCAGGTGATCGAAAATGGACGCCCGGCCAGCCAGATGGCGGCGTTCGGTGCGGTGCTGGAGCCTGCGCAGATCGATGGCCTGACCCACTATCTCCAGCGTCCGCCCGCCGTCGAACCGACCTGGAGCGAGGACGACACTCGTCGCAGTCATCGCCTGCTGGCGGATGTCGCTACCCTGCCCGATAAACCCCAGCACCACGCCGCCCCGCTGAACCTGTTCGTGGTGGTGGAGGCTGGCGATCATCACGTCAATATCGTCGACGGCGATCGCTTCGAAGTCCTGGCGCGCTTCGCCTCACATTTTGCGGTGCATGGCGGCCCCAAATTTTCCCCCGACGGGCGCTTCGTCTATTTCGCCTCCCGGGACGGCTGGATCAGCCTGTATGACCTGCATAACCTCAAGCTCATCGCCGAGGTACGGGCCGGGCTCAATACCCGCAACCTGGCGGTGAGCAAGGACGGTCGCTGGGTGCTGGTGGGCAATACCCTGCCCGGCAATCTGGTGGTGTTGGATGCCCGCGATCTGTCACTGGTCAAGACCCTTGCAACGGTGGGGCTGGACGGCCAGGCGTCGCGGGTCAGTGCGGTCTATACCGCGCCGCCGCGCAACAGCTTCATCGTGGCCTTGAAAGACGTCAAAGAGGTCTGGGAACTGTCCACCGGACCGAACCCGGACTTTGTGCCCAGGCGTATCGAGGCCGAGGATTACCTGGACGATTTTTCCTTCTCGCCCGATTACCGGCAATTGCTCGCCACCTCGCGCAAGGCTCAGGGCGGACAGGTGATCGATCTCGACACCGGCCGGGTCGTCACTGACATCGCCTTGCCGGGCATGCCGCACCTGGGCTCGGGGACCTATTGGAAGCGCGATGGGCATTGGGTGTTCGCCACGCCCAACATCAGCAAGGGGCTGATTTCGGTGATCGACTTCGACACCTGGAAAGTCATCAAGCAGATCCCCACGCTGGGGCCGGGCTTCTTCCTGCGCAGCCACGCCAACTCGCGCTACGCCTGGACCGATGTGTTCTTCGGCCCCGACAACGATGCCATCCACCTGATCGACAAACAGACCCTGGAAATCGCCCACACCCTGCGACCCGTGCCCGGCAAAACCGCCGCCCACGTCGAGTTCACCCGCGATGGCCGTTACCTGCTAGTGAGCATCTGGGATACCGATGGCGCGCTGATCGTCTACGACAGCAACACCCTCAAGGAGATCAAGCGCCTGCCCATGAACAAACCTTCGGGCAAGTACAACGTCGGCAACAAGATCGAGTTCGCCGAGGGGACGTCTCATTGAAAAAAAGGGGGCTGATGCGCAGCCCCAATAGCAAAGGCCTGTGGGAGCAAGGCTTGCCCGCGATGAACGATAACGCGGTTCCACTGTTTGACCGCGGCGTGGCTATCGCGGGCAAGCCTTGCTCCCACAGACAGCGTCGTCCCCCTTACCAGGTAAGCACCGCTCCCACCGCAAAGGTATCGGTGTCTTCGTTCTGGGCGCTGGTATCGTGGCCGTTGATTTCGAACTGGTTGTACTCGGCCACGAGCTTGAGGTTGTCGTTGATGTCGTGGAACAACGCGACGCCACGGGTTTCGTAATCGGCGCCACTGCCCACCACGCCATTGCCGTCGTCATCGGTCTTGCCGTAGGACAGCGCCAGGCGGTTCTTGCCCAGCTTGTAGGAGCCCTGCAACAGGTAGCCCTTGCTGTCGACATTGCGCAGGGTGGCTTCACCGGCGTTGTTGGTGAAGAACGGGTTGATGCCCTTGGCCTGGAACCCCGAACCGGTGAGCGACAACCCGCCCATCTTGGCCTGCACGCCATACCCCAGGCCCTTGGAAGTGACCGATTCGACGGTGGAGTCGGTATTGTCCGAGGTCTGGTAGCTGCCGTTGAGCCAGCTGTAGATCTTCGCCCCGCCGAGGTCGAACTGGTAGGTGATCTCGCTCTCGGTACGCGGGTTCTCCTGGTAGGCCTTGCCGGTGGCGCTGTTGTCGTTGGTGTCCACCGGGTCCATGATTCCGACCGCCACTCGCAAGCCATCCATCACCGGCGTGCGGTAGGTGATCTGCGAGGTCGGGAACGGGTACGGATAACCACTGCCGATGTTGCCGAACGAGACGCCACCGCCGTCTACCAGCCCCAGGGTGTCGCTGACCTGACCGTAACCGGCCAGCAGTTCGTCCAGCAGGATGTTGGAGCGGGCAAACAGACCGAAGTCTTTGCCGATCAGCACCTCGCCCCACTCCGGGTTGGCCACGGTGCCGTAGAACTGGCGCACGTCGATGGCGGTGTCGGTGCCGTTGGTTTCGCTGTCGTTGATGGTCACCCAGAACGAGGCCCGGGCACCGAGCTTGAGGTCATCGACCTGCTTGCCCATGTTGAAGCCCAGGTAGTTGGGCAAGAAGCCCATCTTGACCCGTGCCTGCCGACGGTCGTACTGCTCACCGGCGCGGTCCACGTCGCTGTTGACGTAAAAGGCGTTGATGTAGCCGTCGGTGGAAAAGGTGGTCTGGTCCTTGTCGTACAGCATGATTTCGGCGTTGGCCCAAGGCATCAGGCCCAGGCTCGAAACACCGGCGAGGACTGCAGGCAAAAAACGTTGGCGGGTATTTTTATTGTTGTGCATGGCGCGCTCCGCAACAGGGGACGGGATGTCGGAGGCGATTATCGAAAGGCGCCGGGGCGCGTCATACGCTGCCTTGGAGGCAATTGGCGAATGCTTTGGAAGCGCCGGCCTGGCGCGGCAGTTTGGACGTAAGACGGCGAGGCTGGCGGGTGCGGCAGTTTGGGTGTAAGACCCCGATGCAGGCGGGTGCGGTACTTTGGGTGGGGGCCGCAGGATGGCCGGGGAATGTAGGGGGGATCAATACCACCGACCTGTGGCGAGGGGGATCTGTGGGAGCAAGGCTTGCCCGCGATGAACGATAACGCGCTTCAACTGTTCGACCGCGGCGCGGTTATCGCGGGCAAGCCTTGCTCCCACAGATAAATCCCCTCGCCACAGGAGCTTGCCCCCGCTGGCCTGCGCAGCAGGCCCCTCACCTTCGCCTCAGAACCGCGGCTTGACGGTTTTCCAGTCCGGTCGATAGCGCTGCATCTGCCGCACATCGTCACGCTGGCGGATGCCGCAACTGAGGAACTGGTCATGCAGCTTGCCCAGTTGATCCCGGTCCAACTCCAGACCAAGGCCAGGCGCCCGGCTGATCTTCACGCAGCCGTCGACAATCGGCAGCTTGCCGCCCTTGACCACTTCCTCATCCGGTTCCTGCCACGGGTAATGGGTGTCGCAGGCATAGTCCAGGTTCGGCACCGCCGCCGCGACGTGGGCCATGGCCATGAGGCTGATGCCCAGGTGCGAGTTCGAATGCATCGACACGCCCAGGCCGAAGGTGCTGCACATTTTCGCCAAGGCCTGGGTGTCCCGCAGGCCGCCCCAGTAATGGTGGTCAGCCAATACGATCTGCACGCTGTTCAACGCTACGCTACGGCGAAACTCGTCGAAATCGGTGACCACCATATTGGTCGCCAGCGCCAGCCCCGTGCGCTTGTGCAGCTCGGCCATGCCTTCCAGCCCCGGCGTCGGGTCTTCGTAGTACTGCAAGTCATCACCCAGCAGCTCGGCCATGCGAATCGAGGTTTCCAGCGACCAGTTGGCATTGGGATCGATGCGCAGCGGATAGCCGGGAAACGCTTGCTTCAACGCCTTGATGCAGGCGACTTCATGCTCTGGATCGAGGGCGCCGGCCTTGAGCTTGATGCTCTTGAAGCCATAGTCCTGGATCATCCGCCGGGCCTGGGCAACGATCTGCTGCTCGTCGAGCGCCTCGCCCCAACTGTCTGGCGGATACGGCGAATCGATGTGCTCGGCATACTTGAAAAACAGATAGGCGCTGAACGGAATCTCGTCGCGAATCGCACCACCCAACAGGTCCACCAGCGGCACGTTCAGGTAGTGGGCCTGCAGGTCCAGGCAGGCCACTTCGAACGCCGAATAGGCATTGCTCACTGCCTTGCTCGCATGGGAACCCGGCGCCAGTTCGGCACCGGCCAGGCTCGGCGGTTTCTGCGCGGCGACGGTCGCCTGGACGATGGCCCGCAACTGGTTCAGATTGAACGGATCCAGGCCGATCAACTGGCTCTGCAACTGCTGCTGGATCGCCAGGGCCGGCGCATCGCCGTAGCTCTCCCCCAGGCCGATGTAACCGTTGTCGCTCTCGATCTCGATGATTGAGCGCAGCGCGAACGGCTCATGGATGCCGCTGGCGTTGAGCAAAGGTGGGTCGCGAAAGGCGATGGGGGTGACAGTGACGCGTTTGATCTTCATACAGCGGCTCCCGATGGGCCAGGGTTCAAGGCTTGGGGTTTTTCCGGTTGACCGGCAACGGTATCGGCAACGGTTTCAGGTCGGCCGGACAATGAATTCGGCGTATCGCGGCCCGGCTTGGTGCGGGCAAAGAAAATCACCACGGCGGCAACCAGGGAGGTGATTGCCAGCCCATACAGCCCACCTTCGATGGACCCGGTGGTTTGCTCCAGGAAACCGAAGGCCGTCGGCGCCACGAAGCCGCCGAGGTTGCCGATGGAGTTGATCAGGGCGATCACCGCCGCCGCGATGCGCGCATCCAGGTAGCCCTGGGGAATCGGCCAGAACAACGCCGACGCGGCCTTGAAACCGATCGCCGCAAAACAGATCGCCACGAAGGCAAAGATCGGCCCACCCGTGGTGGACATGAACATGCCGAACGCAGCCACCACCAGCGTCACCGCAACCCAGGCCTGCTGGAACTTCCATTTGCCGGCCAGGGCGGCAAAGCCGTACATGGCAACGATGGAAATGATCCACGGGATAGAGTTGAGCAAACCGACCTGGAAGTCCCCCAGGTTGCCCATTTTCTTGATCATGCTCGGCAGCCAGAACGTGGCGCCGTAGATGGTCAGGGCGATGGAAAAGTAGATGAAACAGAACAGCGCGATCTGTCGGTCGGCCAGCAACTTGAACATCGACGGCTTGATCACTTGCGCCGCTTCCCGGGCCCGTTGCTCTTCGGCGATGGCGGCGATCAATACGGTTTTTTCTTCAGTCGTCAGCCATTTGGCCTGGCTCGGGTGCGATTGCAGCCAGAACCAGACGAACCCGCACAGCACAATGGAGGCGAAACCTTCGATCAGGAACATCCACTGCCAGCCATGCAGGCCCATCCCGCTGATGTGCAGCAAGGCGCCGGACACCGGGCCGGAAATCACCGAGGCGATGGCCGAGCCGCTCAGGAAGATCGCCATCGCCTTGCCGCGCTCATTGGCGGGTAGCCATTGGGTGAAGTAGTAGATGATGCCGGGAAAGAACCCCGCCTCCGCCGCGCCGAGGATAAAGCGCAGCACATAAAAACTGGTCTCGCCGCGCACAAAGGCCATGGCCATGGCCGCCGCGCCCCAGGTGAACATGATGCGCGTCAGCCAGGCCCGCGCGCCGTAGCGTTGCAGCAGCATGTTGGACGGCACTTCGAACAGCGCGTAGCCGATGAAGAACAGCCCGGCGCCGAGCCCGTAGGCCGCGGCACCGATGCCCAGGTCGGTTTCCAGGTGACTGCGCACGAAGCCGATGTTGACCCGGTCGATGTAGTTGACGATGAACATCACCACCACCAGCGGCAGGACATGACGTTTGACCTTGGCCGCCGCGAGCGCCAGGGTGCTGTCATGGGTGGAGTCCGTTACGTTATTCAAGGGGTGCCTCCCGATCATTGTTTTTGTGGGGAACGGGACGATGATGGACGCGGTGGATTGTTCCCGTCTAATCTAACTTGGCACTTGATTGATACCTGGATTGAATCAATGTTTGAACTGGCCCAGTTGCGCTGCTTCACCACCGTGGCGACCGAACTCAACTTCCGTCGCGCCGCCGAACGCCTGAACATGACCCAGCCACCGCTGAGCCGGCAGATCCAATTGCTGGAACATCACCTGGGCGTCGAGCTGTTCACCCGCAGTACCCGCAGCGTGGCGCTTACCGCCGCCGGCCGGGCGTTTTTCATCGAGGCGCAAAACCTGTTGGAACAGGCGCAACAAGCTGCCGTAGCCGCCAAACGTTTTGCCCAAGGCGACATTGGCTCGGTGACCATCAGCTTCGTCGGCAGTGCGGTGTATGAGTTTTTACCCAAGGTGATTGCCGAGGCGCGGCTGAAACAGCCCCAAGTGAAGATCGTCCTGGCGGAAATGAACACCTACCAACAACACGAAGCCTTGCGCGCCCGGCGCATCGACCTGGGCATCGTCCGCTCGCCGCTGCTGGAAACCGGCTACGCCACCGAATGCCTGGTGCGTGAGCCCTTCGTGCTGGCGGTGCCTGCCGGGCATCCGCTGGCCAGCGCCGAATCCGTCAGCGTCCAGGACCTGGATGGACAGTCGTTCCTGATGTACTCCCACACCGCCTACCCGCCCTTCAACGAACTGCTTACCGGCATGCTGCGCTCGGCCCGGGTCGCGCCGCAATTCGTGCAATGGCTGGGGTCGTCGCTGACGATCCTGGCGCTGGTCAACGCCGGCATGGGCCTGGCCCTGGTACCGCGTTGCGCCACCAGCGTGGTGTTCAAGCAGGTGGTGTTTCGCGAGATCGACCTGGGCGAAGGAGTGCAAAGCGAGTTGCACCTGGTGTGGCGCGAGGACAACGACAACCCGGCGTTCACCATGTTGCTGGAGGGGATTCGGGGGGCGGTTCGGGAGGGACTTTAAGCGATACACAAAAACTGTGGCATGTGAAACCCGTGGCGAGGGAGCTTGCTCCCTCGCCATATGACCAGCGCCCTTGAGCCATGTGTCTGATGGGTTTGCCAGCGCCCTATTCCAGTTCTTCTCGACAAGTTGTACGATGACCGACGAGCGTCGAATCGCTCGCGTTCCCGATACCTACAAAAATAAGGAAATCCCCATGAAAAAAGCCACATTGGTCATCAGCTTGCTGTGCCTGTTCAGCGGCTATGCAGCAACAGCCGCTACATCGCCCGAGCAAGAAGTAGCTCAGGCGGTCGATCATTTGACCCAAGCCATGCTGCACAAAGACATCCCACAACTTCAGGCCCTGGCCGCCGAAAACCTCACCTACGGGCACTCCAGCGGTAACATCCAGGACAAGAAAGCCTTCATCGCCGATATCGAAACCGGCAAGAGCGCGTTCAAGACCCTGGAGATGCAGAACCAGAAAATCACCTTGTCAGGTGACGTGGCGCTGGTGCGCAATCACTTCTCGGCGCAGGCGCTCAAGGGCACAGAGGTGGTGCCGACGGAAATCGAGAACTTCCAGATCTGGCAGAAGCAGAAGGATGGCAAATGGCTGCTGATCGGGCGTCAGGCGTTTCGGTTCTGATAACGAGCTAGGCCGGGTAATTAGTGCATTATTTGAGTTTATGGTGATCCATTGTGGCGAGGGAGCTTGCTCCCGCTCGGTTGCGCAGCAACCGCAAAATCCTGGGGCCGCTACGCAGCCCAGCGGGAGCAAGCTCCCTCGCCACGGTTTGCTCTTCTCGCCCGTTGTGTTTTCCCCTCATATCGCGGCCCACTGCTCCCGGTACTGCAGCAGAAAATCCACAAAAGCACGCACCCGTTGCGGCACGTACCGGCCATGGGGATACAGCAAGGTGAACGGCCGTGAGCGCCCTGCGAAAGGCGCAAGCACCTCCACCAGTTGCCCGTTGGCCAGCTCCTGTTCCACGATGAATTTGTAGGTCTGGAACAAGCCGGCGCCATGCTTGGCCAGCGTCACCCCACCGAGCACATCATCCGAACAGCAATAGCCCCCTTCGCCGAACACTTCCTTTTCCTTGCCCTCGACATTGAACAACCAGGAAATCCGTCGCCCGCTACTGGGCAATTCGAACTGGATGCACTCGTGATCGTCCAGGTCTTCAAGGGCCTGGGGCGTGCCGGCCTTGCGCAGATAATCCGGGGACGCGACCACCACCAGTTTCGCGTCTTCCAGCAGTCGGGCGATCATCGACGAGTCGGGTTGGGCCCGTACCCGAATGGCGAGGTCATACCCCTCGGCGACGAAATCGATGTTTCGATTGCTCAGGTGCAGGTCCACAGTCACTTGTGGGTACAGCGCCCGAAAGGCCGGCAGCAACGGCAGGATGCGGTGATGACCGTACGTGGTGGGCAGGCTGATACGCAGTTGCCCGGACGGCACCGATTGCGCCCCCATCATTTCCTGTTGCGCCTCCACCAGTTGCGTCAACGCCTGGCGGCATTGCTCGAAATAGGTCCTGCCGGCTTCGGTCAAGCGGATGCTGCGGGTGGTGCGCACAAAAAGTCGTGACCCCAGGCGCTCTTCCAAGCGAAAGATCGAGCGGCTCACCGCCGCCGGAGTCACCCCCGCCAACTGCGCCGCCGCCGTGAAACTGCCCGCCTCCGCCGCCAGGCAGAACAGTTCTATGCTGCCCAACTGCAGATCTTCGAAATGACGTTTCATGATTGATTACACCGCGTATCAACTGAAGTTGCCAAAAGCCTGTTTATCAGCCTGCGGCGTATAAATACAGTGGTCCTTCAATGGCGCGGGAATACTCCTGCGCATTTTCTCAGCAGCAGGAGTGCAACATGCCTTTCGTAAACGTGCGAATTACCCGTGACGGCGTGACCCGGGAACAGAAAGCCCAGGTGATTTCCGAAATCACCGAAACCCTCCAGCGCGTGCTGGGCAAGGACCCACACTTGACTCATATCGTGATAGAGGAAGTGGACACGGATAACTGGGGATATGCGGGGATGACCACGACGGAGTATCGAAGTCTTCCGAAGGAATAACGCTCTGTCCTTCCGAGCCCGGTCCGATTGACCGGGCTTTCTATGTCTATCACCCCAATAACTCTGTGGGAGCGAGCCTGCTCGCGATAGCGGTGCGTCAGTCAACATTTGAGTCGGCTGATATACCGCTATCGCGAGCAGGCTCGCTCCCACAGTGGCTTGTGTTGATCCAGTCATTGATTACATGACGTATCAACTCAAGTACCAGAAGCCTTATTTATCAAACTCTGAGGCATCAATACCCTGAGCTCAACCACCGCCATACAGGCGCACCGGTTCAACTCAATGTGATCAGGAGTCAATCATGAGCCTCAACAAAACCGTCATCATCACCGGCGCTTCCAGCGGGATCGGCCTGGGTTTGGTCAAGGCGTTCCTGGCCCAGGGGTATAACGTGGTGGGCAATGCCCGCTCCCCGTCCGGCCTGGACGCTGCCGCTGCCCAGCTCGGTCACCCGGCCGGTTTCATCGGCGTGGCCGGCGACATCGCTGACCCGGCCACTTCAGCCGCCCTCATCGCCCAAGCCGTCGAGGCGTTTGGTGCCGTTGACGGGCTGGTGAACAACGCCGGGTTCTTCCTGCCAAAACCCTTCGTCGAATACAGCCCCCAGGACCTGGACGCGCTGCTGGACACCAACCTCAAGGGGCTCGTCTATGCCAGCCAGGCCGCTGCCGCACACATGATCGGGCGCCGGCAAGGCTTCATCATCAACATTTCGGCTGCCGTGGCCTTGCAACCGAACATCCAGGTACCGGCAGCCCTGCCGGTGTTGATCAAGGGCGGCGTCAACCAGATGACCCGCGCCCTGGCCCTGGAACTGTCGCCCCACAACATCAAGGTCAACGCGGTCGCCCCCGGCATCATCGACACGCCCATGCACGACCCGGCGCACCGCGACTTCCTCGACAACCTGGCCCCGGCCGGTCGCGTAGGCACCATCGAGGAGATTGCCGAAGCCGTGTTGTACCTGGCGGGCGCTGATTTCACGACCGGCGCGATACTGCCGGTGGACGGCGGCATGAGCAGCGGCAAGTGGTAAAAAGAAAAACCCCGGAGGCAGGACCTTCGGGGTTTTCATGACGCACTGGATTCAGAGCGTGTAGGAAATGCCGGCCTGCACGGTCCGCGGTGCGCCTGGGTAGGCATAGACGCCACCGAATGCACCCTCTTCGTAGTCGGCGTCGAACAGGTTCTTCAGGTCCAGGTTGAGGCGGATCCGCTCGTTGACCTTGTAGTAGCCGAGCAGGTCGACGACGGTGTAGCTGTCCATGGTAAAGGTGCTGGCCGCCGTATTGCCGGCCCGCTCATCGACGTACTTGGCGCCCAGGCCCAGGCCGAGCCCCTTGAGGCCACCGTCCTGGAACTCGTAGACGTTCAACAGGCTGAAGGAGTTCTTGGGCACGTTGAGCAAGCGGGTGCCGGTTGGGATATTGATGTCCTTGGTCACTTCGGCATCTACATACGCGTAGCCACCGATCACGCGCCATTCTGGCGTTAAATTGCCCGCCACATTCAAATCGAAACCACGGCTGCGCACTTCCCCGGCAGCCACGTTGAAGGTGGAATCCAGCGGATCGGGCGTGAGTACGTTGCGCTTTTCAATCTGGTAGATCGCCGCATCAACGCTCAACTGACGATCCAGCGCTTCCCACTTGACGCCCATTTCGTAGGACTTGCCCTCTTCCGGCTTAAACCCCTCACCCTGCCCCTGGCGACTGGCTCCGGTGTTGGGTTTGAACGAGCGCGCGGTGTTGGCGTAGAGCGCAACGGTATCGGTCAGATCGTAGATCACCCCCAGGCGTGGGGTGACAGCATTTTCAGTCTTGTCCCAGTTACGGCTACCGGGCCGAGCCTGAGGGACGAAGGATTCGTACTCATGCTCGAATCGCTCAAACCGCGCCCCGGCCAACAATTTCAACCGCTCAGTCAGTGCCACCTGATCCTGCACGAATACGCCAAACGTCTTGAGATTTTCCTGGTCATCGGTGGGCGTACGCGTCAGTGCCGGACGCGGCTGGCCATACACCGGGTCGAAGATATCGATCGGGTAGGCACCGGTGCCCGCGGCGGAGCGCTGGATGATGGACTGGTAGTCGTAGTCTTCATACTCGATGCCCGTCAACAGCGTGTGCTCGAACCCGCCGGTGGAGAAATGCCCGGTGAGGTTGAGTTGGGTGTCGCGGTCGGTCCATTCCAGCTTGCGGTAGTTGAAGTTGCGACCCAGGGTACGCCCATCGGCGGCAATGCCGTTGCCTTCCACGGCATTACCCTGCAAGGTGCCGTCGAGCCATTGGGTACCGCCGGCCAGGGTCCAGTCGTCGTTGAGCATGTGCTCGAAACGCACCTGCAACATGTTGTTGTCGTTGTGCAGCTTGCCGGCGTCTTTTTCGCCGAAGAACGTATCGCGCGACGCGGTGCCGCGCTGGCCGGCGTAATGAGTCAAGCCACGGTCCAACGGCGCATTGTTACGCATGAAATCGCCTTCGAAGGTCAGGCGCGTGGTGTCGTTGACCTGCCAGGTCACCACTGGCGCAACACCGTAGCGCTCGGTCTCGACGTGATCACGGAACGTATCACCGCCCTCGCCGATCACGTTCAGGCGATAAGCCAGGCGCCCTTCTTCGTCCAATGGACCGGACGCATCGAGCGTACCGCGACGCATCCCCTGGTCGCTGACCTGGCTGCCCAGGGTCACCTTGCGCTCGGCCAACGGTTGTTTGGACACCACGTTGAAGGTACCACCCGGGTCGCCACGGCCATAGAGCATGGTGGCTGGGCCGCGCAGGACCTCCAACCGCTCGATGGTATTGGCGTCCGGCATGTTCGGGTAGCCACGGTTGATCGGGAAGCCGTTACGGTAGAACTCCCCGGTAGTGAAACCGCGTACGGTGAAGGTGGTCAGGCCCTGGCCACCGAAGTTGTTGGCCCGGCCTACCCCGCCGGCGTAATCGAGGGCGTCTTGCAGGCGCGTGGCACTGAGGTCTTCGACCACATCGCGGGACACGACGGAAATGGATTGCGGGGTTTCATGGATCGCCGTGTCGGTACGGGTGGCACTGGCTGAGCGGGTGGCGTGATAGCCCTTCACCGGGCCCTGTGCTGACTCATAGTCTGCAGCGCCGACGATGTCCGTGGCTTGCAGCTCGAGGGTCGCGGGGTTGGCAGGGGTTGGCTCTTCAGCCCAGGTGGAAACGGAATAAGCCTGGAGCACACACAGTGAAACGAGAATCCGACGCATCGATGCACAATCCTAATGGAAACAAGCCACCCACATCGGGAGGCTGACAAAAATGTGTCGCGAAAGATACAGTAACTCATTGTCGTTTGATATCTATTCCCATTAACACTGGTATTTTTTGTGACTGACCAGTCCGCCATCGCGAGCAAGCTTTGCTCCCACAGGGATCTACAGCGGTACAAGTCTTGTGATTGCCCCTGCTCGCCCCTGTGGGAGCAAAGCTTGCTCGCGATAGCGCCAGAACAATCCCCCCATACCCTATTGGCCCGCCGCAATCGACTCCTGCTCCACCCGCTGGAAGAACACCTGCGCACGATGATCCTGGGTATAAGCCACATTCAACCGCAACCAGTCGCAGTCCTCACCCTGAGGCAGGAACGTCGAGCCCTGGGACAATTGGATTTGCAATTCCCGGGCGATCTGCTGCACCCGTTGTGCCGCCAGGCCCCGCGGCCTGGCCCAGACGAACATGCCCCCCATCGGCTCGGCAAATACCTCCCAGTGGGCCGGGTCCAGTTGGCGCAGCGTACTTGCCATCTGCTTGTTCAGGCGCTGGCGCAAGCGCTGGATCAACTTGCGATAGGCGCCGTTGGCGAGCAACGTCGCCACCACGTTTTCCGCCAGCAACGAACAACCGATGCCGGTAATCATCTTGACTTCGGCCAGGCGCTGGATGATGTCGGGATGGGCGACCACGTAGCCGATGCGCAGCGAACTGGACAGCGTCTTGGAAAAGCTCGCCAGGTAGATCACCCGGTCCAGGGCATCCAGGGAGGCCAGGCGTGACGTCGGGCCATTCTGGAAATCGGCGTAAATGTCGTCCTCGATGAGGCGAAAGTCATGGGCCGTTGCCAGTTGCAGCAAACGATAGGCCACGCTCGGCGCCAGGCTGGTTCCGGTGGGGTTCTGGTACATGCTGTTGATGAAGAAGTACGAGGGCTTATGCTCGCCGAGAAGCTGTTCCAGGCGAACGATGTCCGGGCCTTGCGCGGTTCTTGGCACCGCCAGGGTCTTGACCCCATGCAGCTTCAGCAGATTGAACAGGTTGTAGTAGCCGGGGCTTTCCACCAGCACCAGGTCACCGGGCTTGAGCAGGGTTCGCACCAGCAGGTCGAGGCCTTGGCTGGCGCCTTGGGTGGTGATGATCTGCGCCGGGTCGACGTGAATGTCGATCAGACCCAGGCGCTTTTGAATGTGCAGGCGCAGATGCGGCGAGCCTAACGGGGTGCTGTAGTTGAACAACGCGTGGTTGTCGCTGCGCACCACCTGGCGGATCGCCTGGCCCAGGTCGGTGTCGTCGCGCCAGGCGTCGGGCAGCCAGCCACACCCCAGCTTGAGCTGCGTCGATTCATTGTCGAACAACCGCCACGGTGCGTTATCCGCTTCAGGTGCCGGCGCTACCGGCCGGGCCAACCGCTGCGCGACAAAAAAACCCGCGCCATGCCGGGACTCCAGCACCCCGCTGGCGACCAGTTGATCATAGGCCTTGATCACGCTCGACAGGCTCAGGCCATTTTCCCGGGCCAGTTGGCGAATGGACGGCATCCGTGTGCCAGGACGAATGCCATGGGCATTGATCCAGCCCATGAGGTGCGTCACGAGCTGCCGGATCACGGGCTCGGCAACGTTGCGATCAATCTTCAGATCCACGGCGGGCACTCTTGACTAAGTGTTCTCGATTTTTCAGAAAACAGTTAAACACAAATGGCCGGCGTCTGTTCCTTGTTTGCGGTGTGCCCGGCAGTGATAGTCCCCGGGACCTCATGCACACCCTTTAAGGAATACCCTTGAACCCACAGCATCGACACTCCTGGGGACTGGCTTTCGGCCTTTGCCTGATCACCCTCGCGGTCAACTTGCAGGCGCCGCTGTACACCACCTATGCGCAGTTGTCCGGCTATGGGGCCGGCGCCACGGCGGTGGCGTTTTCCGGTTATGTGCTGGGCGTCCTGCCCGTCTTGCTGGCATTCGGCGGGCTCGCCGACCGGGTGGGGCGCAAGCCGTTGATCCTGGTCGCGCTCGGATTGTCGATGCTGGCGACGCTGGTGACACTGCTCTGGCCAAGCCTGGAGGCCCTGGGCGTGGCACGCCTGATGATGGGAATCGGCACAGGGCTGGCTTCGGCCACATCGACCGCCTATATGGCCGAGCTCATGGCAACCGGCGACCCCCGCTCGCCGGCCAACCGGGTCACCGCCAGCACTTCCCTGGGGTTTGGCCTGGGCGCGGCGTTGACCAGTCTTTTCCTGTTCGTCCATCACAGCGCCACGCCCGGCAGCTTCTGGTTGCAACTGATGTTGGCGGCCATGGCGATCGGCGTGGTCTGGCGGCTACCGGACCCGGCGCGGAAAATCAAAGACGCACCGCTGCTGCGCCTGCCGTTGTTTCCCGCCGGCAGCCTGCCCTACAGCTTTTCCATGCTGTTGGCCTGGGCGACCTCGGGCCTGGTCATCGCCATATTGCCCTCGGTGCTGGCGACTCACGATTTGCAGCGTTGGTCTGGCTTGTCGACCTTCACGGTCATCAGTTGCGGCTTGCTGTTCCAGCCCTGGGTTCGGCGCATGCAACCGGCCAGGGCTACGGGCTTGGGATTGTTGATCCTGCCGTTGAGCTACGCGTTGCTGGCCTGGGGTGCAAGTGTCGGTTCCTTGGCCGCCGTATTGCTTGGTGCGCTGGGTGCCAGCAGTGCGTGCTATGGCTTCCTGTACCTGGGCGGGCTGTCAGCCGTCACCGCCATGGCCGGCGTGGAAAAGGCCCGGGTCAGCGCCGGATTCTTCCTGTTCGCCTATGTCGGGTTCAGCATCCCGGTGGTGGTGACCGGGCTGCTGGCTGACGCTTTTGGCGCTGACGTGGCGTTGATCGTGTTCGGCCTGGCGCTGCTGGCTGGGGCGTCTGTCACTGGATGGCGTATCGTCCGGACAGAAGCTTATGTGACTCGCCTGTCCCACTGCTGAACACAAAACCTTGTGGCGAGGGGATTTATCCCCGTTGGGCTGCGCAGCAGCCCCAAGATGAGCGGTTCCTATCTGCCTGACACACCGCAATGTCAGGTTTTAGGGCTGCTGCGCAGCCCAGCGGGGATAAATCCCCTCGCCACAGTTTCGTACCCTTGGCTGCTTCATCGCCTGCTTCAAGGACCACCCCGGCAAAGTCGTATACCATATCCCCATCCAAGCCGAACGACTCTCCGCCGTGACTTTATCCAAATTCAACCTGCCCGACCTGGGCAACACCCCCTCCACTTCGGAAATCATTACCCGCCACCTGCGCGATGCCATCGTGGCTGGGCACTTTGCCGAGGACGAGCCGATTCGCCAGGACGACATCGCCCGCCAGTTCAACGTCAGCAAGATCCCCGTACGCGAAGCCCTCAAGCGTCTGGAGGCCGAGGGCCTGGTGATGTTCCAGCGTAATCGCGGAGCGATGGTGACGCGCATTTCCGAGGCGGAGCTGGCGCAGATGTTCGAGGTGCGGATGCTGCTGGAGGACAAGGCGTTGCGCCTGGCGATTCCCAATATGACCGAAGAGACCTTCGCCCGGGCCGAGAGCATCTGCCGTGAATTCATCGGTGAAGACGACGTGGGTCGTTGGGCCGAACTGAACTGGCAGCTGCATGCCTGTCTCTACGAACCGGCCCAACGGCCCTTCCTGGTGAGCTTGATCCGTTCGGTCCACGACAAGTTGGAGCGCTATCTGCGCATGCAAATGAGCCTCTCCGCCGGCAAGGAGCGCGCCGACCACGAGCACCGGGAAATCCTCGACGCCTGCCGTGCCGGTGATGTCGAACGGGCGGTGAAGCTGTTGGACGAACACATCGCCGGGGTCTGCAAGACGCTGTTCGAGTTCCTGCCTTCCAACCATTGAGCCCGCCCGAAATACCGAGTCGATGATCGACCCGGTATTCTTGAGGACCTATACATATGTACCGCAGCGACTGTCCGACGCCGCCCTAGAATCAGGTGCCTTCGTTATCTGAAACAGACACTTGCTTTCAACCATGACACCTCCATTCGACACCTTCATCGACAGCCTTTCTGTTACAGCTTCCATAAAGAATCAAAACTGGGCGGGCACGGACGACAGCATCTATATCTCGATGGGCCCCCTGGGCCAGATGCAATTGTTCTGTGAAGCCCCCAGAGTGGGGCAAGTCATCCACGTGGATATCGACATTGCCCGGATGTTCGGTCGAGCACGTATATCGCTCGGGGAAATTGACGGACTGGCCCTCTACCAGGTGCCCGTCGCACACCCGATCGCTTCTGATGACTGGGCGCTGGAATCGGTGCTGATCAAAGCCAATGACATCTATGCCAATACCTCATTCAAACGGATCGACACATGGCTCAGAAACTCATCCGCGCACTTGCAATTCGTATGGTCAGGTCATGTTCACTTCTCCGACTGGAAGAATTCCGACCATAGATCCATCGATCTCAGCGCCCAGACCTATCCGATCAGGTGGATGCCCTTTATCGGCGACCTGATGCATTGGCGCTGTTATGACCCATCGAAAATAGACGGCGTGGGTCAGTTGATCGGAATGTGGGACGGTCAGTTGATCGGCAATCAACTGAAGACACACACCAGTGAATTGCTCGCCCCCAACGACCAGTCCAATAGTTACACATGGGTCTATACACCCGAACACGCCATTATCTATAAGCGCTGGGAGCATAGCGACCGGGCCAACTACGTCAGGCATAGCCAGCTTGGCAGTGGCAGGCCGGTCATGTGTGCCGGGGAGCTCAAGGTCACCGAACATCGTATGGACCATGTGATCGCCATGGTCAACGATGCTTCCGGGCATTACAGGCCCGACGGCGGCGCCTGCCTGCGGTATGTGGCCGAGAAGTTCGAGGCCTTGGGGATCAATACCGAGCATATTGAATGGCGATGGCAAGACAGGAACGCCTGATCAGGCTCACCTGGCTGCTGCCGTACTGTGCCGATTTCGTCATCAGCGGCAGATAAATCCATCAAGCCGTCGCCCCCCGGCGCGGGCCACGCTTGCGTTCACTCATCTGAACGGACGTGGCCCCCCATGAAACGCATCACCGTGATCGATTCCCATACCGGCGGCGAACCGACCCGACTGGTCACCGACGGTTTTCCTGACCTGGGCCAGGGCAGCATGGCCGAGCGCAGGCAGCGTCTGGCCGAGCAGCACGATGCCTGGCGCACCGCCTGCGTGCTGGAACCGCGAGGCAGTGATGTGCTGGTGGGGGCGCTGCTCTGCGAGCCGGTGGACCCGAGCGCCTGTGCCGGAGTGATCTTCTTCAACAACAGCAGCTATCTGGGCATGTGCGGCCACGGCACCATCGGCCTGGTGGCGTCACTGGCCCATCTGGGCAGGATCGGCCCCGGTGTGCACAGCATCGAAACCCCGGTGGGCACGGTGCAAGCAACCTTGCATGAGGACCGTTCGGTCAGCGTGCGCAACGTGCCGGCCTACCGTTACCGCAAGGCACTGGCCCTGGAGGTGCCCGGCATCGGCCCGGTGGTGGGCGATGTGGCCTGGGGTGGCAACTGGTTTTTCCTGATCGCCGAGCATGGCCAGCGCGTGGCCGGCGATAATCTCGACGTGTTGACCGCCTATACCTACGCCGTGCAGCAAGCCTTGGAGCAGCAGGGTTTTCGCGGAGAGGACGGCGGCCTGATCGACCACATCGAACTGTTCGCCGACGACCCGCAAGCCGACAGCCGCAACTTCGTGCTCTGCCCGGGCAAGGCCTATGACCGCTCCCCGTGCGGCACCGGCACCAGCGCCAAACTGGCGTGCCTGGCCGCCGATGGAAAACTGCAACCCGGCCAGATCTGGCGCCAGGCCAGTGTCATTGGCAGCGAGTTCGAGGGTTCCTATGAACGCTCGGGCGAACGCATCGTGCCGACCATTCGCGGCCGTGCCTACATCAGTGCCGAGACCACGCTGGTCATCGAAGCGGATGACCCGTTCGCCTGGGGCATTCGTCCGTGAGCGAGGGCCAGGTCGCCGACGTGATCATCATCGGTGCCGGCATCATCGGCGCTGCCTGCGCTCGAACATTGGCCCAACGCGGCTTGAAAGTCCTGGTGCTCGACGCTGGTTGGCACGGCGCGACGGCGGCCGGCATGGGCCACCTGCTGGTGCTGGATGACAACCCGGCGGAACTGGCCCTCAGTCAATATTCCCTGCAACGCTGGCGCGAACTGGCCCCGGCCCTGCCCGAGGCCTGCGCCTGGCGCAACAACGGCACCCTGTGGCTGGCGGCCAATGCCGAGGAAATGGCGGTGGCCCACAGTAAATACCTGAACCTGCTGGCCCATGGCGAAGCCTGCGAACTGATTGGCCGCGCCGCCCTGCATCAGCGTGAACCCCAATTGCGCGAAGGTTTGGAAGGCGGGCTGCTGATCAAGGGTGACGGCATTCTCTACGCCCCGGCTGCCGCGCGCTGGATGCTCGACGCGCCCAACATTCGCCAGCAGCGCGCCCGCGTCAGCGAAGTCGACGGCCAGCGCGTGCGCCTTGACGATGGTCGCTGGCTGAGCGCCGACGCGGTGGTCCTGGCCAATGGCATCCAGGCCACCGAGCTGTGCCCGGAGCTGCCTATCGAAGCGAAAAAAGGTCACCTGCTGATCACTGATCGCTACCCCGCCACCGTCACCCACACGTTGGTGGAACTGGGCTATGTCACCAGTGCCCACAACGCCAGCGGGCCGTCGGTGGCGTGCAATATCCAGCCGCGTCCGACCGGGCAATTGTTCATCGGCGCCTCGCGGCAGTTCGGCACCGTCGACCCGCAGGTGGAAGGTTGGATGCTGGCGAAGATGCTCAAGCGCGCCGTCGAATACCTGCCGGGGCTGGCGCAGCTCAACGGCATTCGCGCCTGGACCGGCTTTCGCGCGGCCAGCCCCGACGGCTTGCCCCTGGTGGGCCAGCATCCGCAGCGCCCGGGCCTGTGGCTGGCGGTGGGCCACGAAGGCCTGGGCGTCACGACGGCGCCCGCAACGGCCGATTTGCTGGTCGCCCAACTGTTCAACGAAACCTCGCCGCTTGCCCCTCAAGCTTACCTGCCACAGCGCTTTCTCGGAGAACCGGCCCATGCCTGACTTATTCCTGGACGGTCGCCCCCTGTCAGTCGCTGATGGCACCAGCGTCGCGGCGGCATTGGCCTTGGGGGCGGACGGCTGTAGTCGTACCTCGGTCAGCGGCCAGCGCCGGGTGCCTTTGTGCGGCATGGGCATCTGCCAGGAATGCCGGGTGCTGATCGACGGCCGTCGACGCCTGGCCTGCCAAACCCTTTGCCACGACGGCATGCACGTGCAGACCCGACCATGAACGAAACCACCGACCTGCTGATCATCGGTGCCGGCCCCGCCGGCATGGCCGCCGCCCTCGCCGCGGCAAACAGCGGCGCGCGCATTGTGCTGCTGGACGACAATCCGCTACCGGGCGGGCAGATCTGGCGCGACGGTCCCCAGGCCAACCTGCCGACCCAGGCACGCCGTCTGCGAGACCGGTTGCATGCCTGCACTAACGTCCGCTGTCACGCTGGCGCGCGGGTAATCGCCTGTGCAGGAGACAAAACCCTGTTGGTGGAGGATGCCGAGCGCGGCTGGCAGATCACTTACGAGCGCTTGATCCTCTGCACTGGCGCCAGGGAATTGCTGCTGCCCTTCCCCGGCTGGACGTTGCCCGGAGTGACCGGAGCTGGCGGCTTGCAGGCACTGATCAAGGGTGGCCTGCCGGTGCGCGGCGAACGGCTGGTGATCGCTGGCAGCGGCCCCTTGCTACTGGCCAGCGCCGCCACGGCGAAACATCAAGGTGCGCAGCTGGTGCGCATCGCCGAGCAAGCCAGTCGCACCGCCGTCGCCGGTTTCGCTGCACAATTGCCCCGCTGGCCGGGCAAGTTTTTCCAGTCGTTCGGTTTGTTCGACCGACACTACCGCACCGGTACTTATGTGGTGGAAGCACTCGGGCGGGAGCGACTCGAGGGCGTGCGCCTGCTGCAACAAGGCAAGACGATCGAACTGGCTTGCGATCGGCTGGCCTGTGGCTTCGGGCTGATTCCCAACACCCAGTTCGGCCAGGCCCTGGGCTGCGCGGTTGAACACCAGGCCCTGGCCGTTGACGCCTGGCAAGCCACCACCCGCGTCGAACATTACGCCGCCGGAGAATGCACCGGTTTTGGCGGCAGCGAACTGGCGTTGGTGGAAGGTGCCATCGCCGGCCACGCCGCCGTCGGCAATACTGCGGCGGCCCAGCGTCTGTGGCCCCAACGCACACGCTGGCAGGGTTTCGCCCAGGCATTGAACAAAGCCTTCACCCTCGATCCACAGCTCAAGACCCTGGCCACGGCTGACACCTTGGTTTGCCGCTGCGAAGACGTGCCCTATGGCGAACTGGTCGACCATGAAAACTGGCGCGAAGCGAAACTGGCCAGCCGCTGCGGCATGGGCGCGTGCCAGGGCCGAGTGTGCGGCGCCGCCTTGGAACACCTGTTCGGCTGGACACCGCCCACACCCCGCCCGCCCTTCAGCCCGGCGCGTATCGAGACCTTGCTGGCCCTGGAAAAAACCCCACCCACCTGAACCCGACACACATCCCACTCAGACCTGTACTCACCACAAACTCCCACAGGGATTTGAGGTGAACTTCAACTTTGCGGCACCGCAGGACCCCATGTGGGAGCGAGCCTGCTCGCGATAGCGGCGTGACAGGCAGCGCATTTTCGATTGACACTGCGCCATCGCTTCCACAAAAAAGACGACGCCGGCCATGTATCCCTCGCTCACTTCCCTCGCGCCCTGTGACCTGGACACCCTGCTGCGCAGCCTGCAACCCATCGCCCCGCTGCTGGACACCCTCGCGGACGTGGTGTTTTTCATCAAGGACAAACAAGCCCGCTACGCCTTCGTCAACCAGACCCTGGCCCGGCGCTGCGGTTTCAAGCACAGCGCGGACTTGCTCGGCCTCACCGCCGAACAGGTGTTCCCCGAACGCTTCGGCCCGCTGTACACCGAACAGGATCGCCGGGTGTTGGCCAGCGGCCGGGAGTTGGCCGACCAGCTCGAACTGCATCTGTATTACGGCAACCAACCCGTGTGGTGCCTGACCCACAAGCTCGCCCTGCATGACCCAAACGGCCAGGTCGTCGGCCTGGCCGGCATTTCCCGTGACCTGCAATTGCCCCAGTCGAGCCACCCAGCCTTCCAGAAACTGGCGGCGGTGGATGCTCATATCAAAAGCCACTTCGCCCGCCCCATCAGCCTGGCCGAACTGACCGCCATTGCCCAATTGTCGGTGGCGCAACTGGAGCGGCACTGCAAACGCATCTTCCAACTCACACCGCGGCAGATGATTCACAAGGCACGCCTGGAAGAAGCCTCGCGGCTGTTACTCGACAAAGACCTGCCGATCACCGAAATCGCCCTGCGCTGCGGCTACACCGACCACAGCGCCTTCAGCCGCCAGTTCCGTGCCCTGACCAGCCTGTCGCCCAGCCAGTATCGCGAGAGTCAGCACTGACGCCTGTTCCCCGATGGGGCGTCGCCCCCCATGGCTGCTCCCATCTGTAACACACAGCCCCAGCGCGGCCCCCTGCCCGACGTGGTACCGCGCGGCCTGAAAGCCTCTAGATCAGCCTTCCAGTGGCATTACCGCGACTCGACCGCAAACAGGCATGCCGATTGCTTATCTAATATCGTATACGAAATCCTCAATACGATATCTCACCGCATTTATTCGACAGCGAGGCATTTATGAAAAACCCTGCATTGGCCGTAGCCCTCAGCGTTGTCCTCACCCCGCTTCTCATTGCCCCCGCCCACGCCGACAAACTCGACGACATCATCGGCTCGGGCAAGCTGCGTTGCGCCGTGACCCTGGACTTCCCACCCATGGGCTTTCGCGATGAAAGCAATAAGCCGGCGGGATTCGACGTGGACTATTGCCACGATCTGGCGAAAGTCCTCGGTGTGGACGCCGAAGTGGTGGAAACCCCGTTCTCCGACCGAATCCCCGCGCTGCTGTCTGGCCGCGCCGATGTGATCGTCGCCTCCACATCTGACACCTTGGAACGGGCCAAGACCGTCGGCCTGACCGTGCCCTACTTCGCTTTCCAAATGGTCGTGCTGACCCGCGACAACACCGGCATCAACAGCTACGCCGACCTCAAGGGCAAGAACCTGGGCAACACCAGCAGTACCTACGAAGCCATCGCCCTGGAGAAGGACCAGAAGAGCTGGGGCAGCGGCAGTTTCCGCGCCTATCAGTCGCAGAACGACACCCTGCTGGCGGTCGCCCAAGGGCACATTGACGCGACCGTGGTGACCAACACCGTGGCCGCCGCGACCATCAAGTCGGGCAAGTACAAGGGCCTGAAGATCGCCGGCGATGCGCCCTATGTCATCGACTACGTGTCCCTGGGCGCCAAGCGCAACGAGTACGGCCTGCTCAACTACCTCAACCTGTTCGTCAATCAGCAAGTGCGCACTGGGCGGTACAAGGAGTTGTTCGTCAAATGGGTCGGCACCGACATCCCGCCGGCCAACCTGACCGTTCCCCAGGTCTACTACTGAGGATCGGCGCATGCCAAGCACGCCTGTCCGTGTGAAAGGCCGCAGCCTGGTGGGGGGCGCCGCCGAGGGCGCCCTGCTGTTCGCCGAAGTCGGCCTGAGTTTCTGGGGCGGAGTCGATCCGGCCAGTGGCGAGGTCATCGATCGGCATCACCCGTTGAGCGGTGAACGCCTGACCGGGCGCGTATTGGCGATTCCCAGCGGACGCGGCTCATGCACCGGCAGCAGCGTCTTGATGGAACTGATCAGCAACGGCCATGCACCTGCGGCCCTGGTGCTGGCCGAAGCCGATGAAATCCTGACCCTGGGCGTGCTGGTGGCCCAGGTGATTTTCCAACGCTCGTTGCCGGTATTGTGCGTGGGGCACGAGGCTTTCAACAGGTTGCGCGGCCAGGGCTTTGTCCGCCTCGAGGGCGACGTCCTGACGCTGTCTGGCCGCCGCCCCAACGACGGCTGGCAGGGTTCGGACGCCTGCCGGCAGCCGCCCACTCCCTCGACCCTGGACCTGACCGAACAGGACCAAGCGTTGCTCGACGGCACTCACGGCAAGGCGGCCCAAGTGGCGATGCAGATTGTGTTGCGCATGGCCGAGATCCAGGGCGCCACGCAACTGCTAAACGTGACCCAGGCCCACATCGACGGCTGCATCTACACCGGCCCGGCGAGCCTGCGCTTTGCCGAACAACTGGTGCGGTGGGGCGCGAAAGTCCGCGTGCCCACCACCCTCAATTCCATCTCCGTGGACCAGCGTCGCTGGCGCGAACTGGGTGTCGATCCGGCCCTGGGCGAGCCGGCCAGTGCCCTGGGCGATGCCTACATGGCGATGGGCGCGCAACTGAGTTTCACCTGCGCGCCCTACCTGCTGGACACCGCGCCCAAGGCCGGCGAACAAATCGTCTGGGCCGAATCCAACGCGGTGGTCTATGCCAACAGCGTGCTGGGAGCGCGCACGCAGAAGTACCCGGACTTCCTCGACATCTGCATTGCCCTGTGCGGACGGGCGCCGTTGACTGGCTGTCATCTCGACGACCGGCGCAAGGCCGGGCTGATCATCGACGTGCCGGCGCTGGGCAACGTCGATGACAGTTTCTATCCGCTGCTGGGTTATCACATCGGCGCTTTGGCGGGCCGGCGCATCCCGCTGATACGCGGCCTGGAACATGCCGCCCCGAGCCTGGACGACCTCAAGGCCTTCGGCGCCGCATTCGCCACCACCAGCGCCGCGCCGTTGTTCCACATCGCCGGGGTGACGCCGGAAGCCCTCGACCTTGCCAATGTCATGGAGAACGACGCCACCTTGCCGCAGGAAAGCGTCAATGTCGCTGGCCTGCTCGCCAGTTGGCGCGAGCTCAACAGCGCCCGGGACAACTGGGTGGACGTGGTGTCCCTGGGCAATCCGCATTTCTCCCTCAGCGAATTCGCCACCCTCGCGACCTTGTGCGCGGGCCGGATCAAGCATCCGTATGTAGTGCTGGCAATCACCTGCGGGCGAACGGTATTGGAACAGGCGCGCAAGGCCGGATACCTGGCGGCCATCGAGGCCTTCGGCGCGGTGCTGGTGACCGACACCTGCTGGTGCATGTTGGGCGAACCGGTGATCCCGCCCCAAGCCACCACGCTGATGACCAACTCCGGCAAATACGCTCACTACGCACCCGGCCTGGTCGGTCGCGGCGTGCACTTTGCCGCCCTTGCCGAATGCGTCGAGGCCGCCTGCACCGCCGCAACCTCCGGCCAGCCGCCGATGTGGCTGCAACCCACTGCCCGCAGGGGGAGCCCGACCCATGTTTGATGACTACAGCTTCCAATGGCGTCCGGCCTTGCGCGCCCTACCCGACATGCTCGCCGGAGCCTGGGTGACCTTCGAGACCGCTGCGCTGTCGATGATCTTCGGCGTGCTGATCGCCCTGGTGCTGACGGTGATGCGCCAGGCCCCGAATCGCTTGCTGCGAGGCGTGGGCAATGGCTGGGTGTCCATCGCTCGCAACACGCCCTCGCTGTTCCAGATCTACATCCTCTACTTCGGCCTCGGCTCCCTCGGGCTGCACGTCAGTTCCTGGCTGGCCCTGCTGGCCGGGATCACCTTCAACAACGCCGGTTACCTGGCGGAAAACTTCCGTGGCGGCCTCAAGGCCGTGCCGAGTACGCAAATGCGCGCCGCCCGCTCTCTGGGGATGAGCGCTTTCCAGGCCTACCGGATGATCATCGTCCCGCAACTGTTGCGCATCGTCTTCTATCCGTTGACCAACCAGATGGTCTGGGCGGTGCTGATGACGTCCCTGGGCGTAGTCGTCGGCCTGAACAACGACCTCACTGGCGTCACCCAGGAATACAACGTCAAGACCTTCCGCACCTTCGAATACTTTGCCCTCGCGGCGGTGCTGTATTACCTGATCGCCAAGCTGATCGTCGGGCTGGCCCGGCTGTTGTCCTGGCGGCTGTTTCGTTACTGAGGAGGGTTGGTCATGTTCTCTACAAGCCTCACCGTTAACGACCTGTTGTTCTTGCTGGACGGGGCCTGGGTCACGTTGCAACTGACCGCCTGGTCGATCCTGCTGGGCACCCTGGCCGGATTACTGTTCGGCCTGTTGCGGGCCCTGTTGCCGCGAGCCAGCCTGCCGTTGGCCTGGGTGTTGGACGCGTTTCGCAGCGTGCCGCTGCTGATCCAGTTTGTGCTGTTCAACTCCCTCAAGAGCATCGCCGGCCTGAACCTCAGCGCCTTCGCGGTGGGCTGCATCGTCCTCGGGGTCTACGCCGCCGCGTACTTCACCGAAATCGTCCGCGGTGGGGTGCTGGCGGTGCCGTTGAGCACCCGCCGGGCCAGTCGGTCACTGGGCCTGAGCTATGTGCAGGACCTGCGTTTCATCGTCCTGCCGATTGCCACGCGGGTGGCCTTTCCCGGCTGGCTGAACCTGGTACTGGGCGTGATGAAAGACACCGCGCTGGTGATGTGGATCGGCATCGTCGAATTGCTGCGTGCTTCGCAAACCATCGTCACGCGCATTCAGGAACCCCTGCTGGTGCTGTGCATCGCGGGCCTCATTTACTACGTCATGAGCCTGGTGGTCGCCCGCCTCGGCGCACGTCTGGAAAGAAGGTGGCAGGAAAATGATTGAGATCGAAAACGTGCACAAGTCCTTCGGTGACCTGGAAGTGGTCAAGGGTGTGAGCCTGACGGTGGACAAAGGTGAAGTGGTGTCGATCATCGGCGGTTCCGGCTCGGGCAAGTCGACCCTGCTGATGTGCATCAACGGCCTGGAGCCGATCCAGAAAGGCAGCATCCGCGTGGACGGCATCGAGGTCCATGACCGCGCCACCGACCTCAATCGCCTGCGGCAGAAGATCGGCATCGTGTTCCAGCAATGGAACGCCTTCCCCCACCTGACCGTGCTGGAAAACGTGATGCTGGCGCCGCGCAAGGTGCTGGGCAAGAGCCGACAGGACGCCGAGGCGCTGGCGGTGAAGCAGCTTGAGCATGTGGGCCTGGGGGACAAGCTCAAGGCCTTCCCCGGCAAGCTTTCCGGCGGCCAGCAACAACGCATGGCCATCGCCCGGGCCCTGGCGATGTCGCCGGACTACATGCTGTTCGACGAAGCCACCTCGGCCCTGGATCCGCAGCTGGTGGGCGAAGTGCTGGACACCATGCGCATGCTCGCCGAAGACGGCATGACCATGGTGCTGGTGACCCACGAGATCCGCTTCGCCCGGGACGTGTCCGACCGCGTGGCGTTCTTCTGCAACGGCCGGGTCCATGAGATCGGGCCGCCGGACCAGGTGATTGGCAATCCGATGCAGCCGGAGACGGCGGCTTTCCTTAAATCGGTGAAATAGCGAATGGCCTCATCGCGAGCAGGCTCGCTCCCACACTGTTTTTGTGTACGCCACAGAACCCTGTGGGAGCAAGGCTTGCCCGCGATGAGGCCCGAACAGACAACACAAGGATTTGACTCATGCGCTCATCGAAAATCATCCATGTAGTGAGCTGCCACGCCGAAGGCGAAGTCGGTGACGTGATCGTCGGCGGCGTTGCCCCACCGCCCGGCGCCACGGTGTGGGAGCAGTCACGCTGGATCGCCCAGGACCAGACCCTGCGCAACTTCGTCCTCAACGAGCCCCGTGGCGGCGTATTCCGCCACGTCAACCTGCTGGTGCCGGCCAAGGACCCACGGGCGCAAATGGCCTGGATCATCATGGAGCCGGCCGACACCCCGCCGATGTCCGGCTCCAACTCGTTGTGCGTCGCCACCGTGCTGCTGGAGAGCGGCATCCTGCCCATGACCGAACCCCAGACCCGCTTGGTGCTGGAAGCGCCGGGCGGCCTGATCGAAGCGGTGGCCGACTGCCGCGACGGCAAGGTGCAACGGGTCGAGATCAAGAATGTGCCCTCCTTCGCCGACCGCCTCGATGCCTGGATCGAAGTCGAGGGCCTGGGCTCGTTGCAGGTGGACACGGCGTACGGCGGCGACAGTTTTGTGATTGTCGACGCCCAGCGCCTGGGCTTCGCCATCCGCCCGGACGAGGCCGCCGAGCTGGTGGCCGTGGGCTTGAAAATCACCCGGGCCGCCAATGAACAACTGGGCTTTGTCCATCCGTTGAACCCCGACTGGTCGCACATCTCGTTCTGCCAGATCGCCGCGCCCATCGTCCAGGAAAACGGCATCGCCACTGGCGCCAATGCCGTGGTGATTCAGCCGGGCAAGATCGACCGCTCCCCCACCGGCACCGGCTGCTCGGCGCGCATGGCGGTACTGCACGCCAAAGGTTTGATGCAAGTCGGCGAACGCTTTATCGGCCGCTCGATCATCGGCTCCGAATTCCACTGCCGCATCGATTCGCTGACCGACGTGGCCGGACGCCCGGCGATTTATCCGTGCATCGCCGGGCGCGCGTGGATCACCGGCACCCATCAGCTGTTGCTCGACCCGGCCGATCCGTGGCCGCAGGGCTATCGGCTTTCGGATACCTGGCCTGGCGCATGACTTTCACACACAACCCTGTGGCGAGGGGATTTATCCCCGCTGGGGCGCGGAGCGGCCCTAAAACCTGACAACTCGGTGTTCCATCGGGACTCAGGGGGCTGCTTCGCAGCCCAGCGGGGATAAATCCCCTCGCCACAGGGTTGCAGTGAACTTGTTTACAGGCTCTAGAAAACACTATTAACAACCGGAGACAACCATGAGCAAACGCATCAACTGGAGCGGCGTCTTCCCTGCCGTCACCACCCAATTCAACGATGATTTTTCCATCAACCTGGAAAAAACCCACCAAGTGATTTCCAACGTCATTCGTGATGGCGTTTCCGGCCTGGTGGTCTGCGGGTCGGTGGGGGAAAACACTTCCCTGAGCGCCGAGGAAAAGATCGCCGTGACCGAAGTCGCGGTGGACGCCTCCCGTGGCCGCGTACCGGTGATCTGCGGCGTGGCCGAGTTCACCAGCGTGCAGGCGGCCAAGGTCGCAAACGCGGTGCGCAAGGTGGGGGTCGACGGAGTGATGCTGATGCCGGCGCTGGTCTACGGCTCCAAGCCGTTCGAGACCGCCGAGCATTTCCGCTACGTCGCTCGGCATGCCGACGTGCCGTTGATGGTCTACAACAACCCGCCGATCTATAAGAACGACGTGACCCCGGACATCCTGATCTCCCTGGCTGATTGCGACAACGTCGTGTGTTTCAAGGACTCCTCCGGCGACACCCGGCGCTTCATCGACGTACGCAATGAAGTCGGCGACCGTTTTGTGTTGTTTGCAGGTCTCGACGACGTGGTCCTGGAAAGCCTTGCCGTGGGCGCCGAAGGTTGGGTCTCGGGCATGTCCAACGTATTTCCGAAAGAAGGCGAGACCATTTTCCGCCTGGCCCGCGCCGGGCGCTTTGCCGAAGCGATGCCGATCTACGAATGGCTGATGCCGATCCTGCACCTGGACGCCCGCGCCGACCTGGTGCAATGCATCAAGCTGTGCGAAGCCATCGCCGGCCGCGGCAGCGCCCTCACCCGCCCGCCGCGCCTGGCCCTGCCGGAAGCGGACCGGCTGTTTGTGGAGCAGATCATGGCCAAGGCTTTGGCGAATCGGCCGATGTTGCCGGATGTGGGGCTTTAGGACTTCCCCCTGAAGCAAGGGCACCCTGTGTGGGAGCGGGCTTGCTCGCGAAAGCGGTCTGTCTGATATGACTATGCTGCATGTGCCGCCGTCTTCGCGAGCAAGCCCGCTCCCACAGGATTGGTGGTGAATACCGAATCGTGAACACACGCAATAAAACTGTGGGAGCGAGCCTGCTCGCGATAGCGGTCTGTCTGAATCGACTATGCTGGATGTGCCGCCATCATCGCGAGCAAGCTCGCTCCCACAGGGATTCAAGGTGTCCCATGAACTATTTCCTGGCCCAGGCCCTGAACAATCAGTGGGCCAATCACCGACTGCTCACTGCCTGCGCGCAGTTGAGCGAAGCCGAATACGCGGCGCCGCGCACGGCGTTCTTCCCATCCATACAAGGCACGCTCTGCCATATTCTGGAAGTGGACCGCTATTACCTGACCGCTCTGGAAGGTGACCGGGACGGCCAGATCAAGGACTTTTCCGAAACCTTGGCGTTTGCCCAACTGAAGGAAAGCCAAACCCGAGCCGACCGGCAACTGCTGGCATTGTGCGAAAGCCTGCGAGAAAGAGACCTCGCCCGCTGCGTTGAGCTGGTACGCGTGGACGGCGTGGTGCGTGAGCGGATCGACCGGCTGTTGCTGCACCTGTTCGAACACCAGATCCACCACCGTGGCCAAGTCCACGGGATGCTCAGTGGCACCGGCATCAAGCCGCCGCAGCTCGATGAATTTTTCCTCGATTGCGACCGCCCGTTCCGGCAACAGGAAGAACGACAACTGCGGCTCAACGAAGGGCATGTCTGGCGGGACTATCTACCTGACTGAATCGATACTCCGTGTGAAAAAATGCGATGGCCGCTGCCGACCATCGCCAAATCGCCCACCCGGGCGCTCTCAGATCCGTGCGGGAGACACGATGATTTTCACGTTGTGCTCCTTGTTGTTGACCAGTTCCTCAAAGCCCTGGCCGACAATCTGCTCCAGCTGGATGCGGCCGGTCACCAGTGGCGAGATGTCCAGGCGCCCATCGGCGATGAAAGCGATCACATCGGCAAACTCGCCGTTGTAGGCCAACGCGCCGAGCACCTGCTTCTCAGTGGACACCAGCTCGAAGAAATTGAATTCGCTGGGCTCCTCGAAGATCCCCACCAATACACATTTGCCGGCCTTGCGGATCAGGTCGATGGCCAGTTTCGCGGTGTGCTTGTTGCCGATGCATTCGAAACTGACATCGGCCCCCAGGCCACCGGTCAGGCGGCGGACTTCGGCCAGAGCGTCGCATTCGTTCGGATCGATCACATGACTGGCCCCGACCTCCAGGGCCTTGGCCTTGCGTGCCCCGGACATTTCCAGGGCGATCACCTGGGCCGCGCCGGCAGCCTTGGCGCACATGATGGTGCACAGCCCTATCGTACCGGCGCCAACCACCACCACGTTCTGGCCCAACAGGCTGCCGGCCTTCTTCACCGCGTGCATCCCCACCGCCAACGGCTCGATCAACGCACCGGCCTCGGCCGGAAAATCAGCAGGCAACTTGTAGAGCAAATTGGCCGGTACGTTGACCAGTTCGGCAAATGCACCGTTGTTCATCAGCCCGGTGAAGGCCAGGTTCTCGCAGATGTTGTACAGCCCATGGGTGCAGTAATAGCAGGTGCCGCAGTGCTGGCAGGCATCAGCCGCCACCGGCTCACCGACACTGAAGCCTTCGACGCCGGCCCCCAGTTCGACGATCTCGCCGCAGAACTCATGACCGAGGATGCACTGGCCCTTGATCCCGGTCAGCGGGTGCGGCGCGTCCACCGGAATGAACACCGGCCCGGCCACGTATTCATGCAGGTCGGAGCCGCAGATACCGCACCATTGCACACGGATCTGCACCCAACCGGCGGGCGGCGAAACCGGCAGTGGCACGTCTTCGACGCGGATGTCGTTGCGGCCATGCCAGACGGCGGCGCGCATGCTGCGGGTAGGCTTGATTGAAACGTTCATGACGTTGCCTCCAGAAGTTTGTCGGGGCGACGAACCACCTCGCCGCCCGCTTGATCAGCGCTGTTCGATGAACCCGAGGATCAGCCGGTTGACCTGCTCGGCTGCTTCCATTTGCACCATGTGGCCCTGGCCGGAAAGCACTTCGACCTGGGCACTCAACCCTTCGCTGTGGGCCACCGGGATGATTGCGTCGTCGCTGCCCCAGATCACCAGCGTCGGTACGTGGCCGGCCTGCACGACCTCGCGCAGGTCCACCTGCTGGTGACCGTCCTTGAAGAGCGTCGCTGACAGTTGCCGCAGCGCAGCGTCCACCCCCTCCAGGCGCTTGTACTTGAGCATGTCGTCGAGCATCTGGCGGTTGACCAGTTCGGCATTGGAGAACAGTTGCACCAGTGCCGGCTTGAGGGCGTTGCGGTTGGCGGCTTCGACGAAACCTTCCAGGTAGCTGCCATTGATCTGCGCGCCCAGCCCGGCGCTGCCGATCAAGGTCAGCGAGCGGACTCGCTGGGGCATCAGGCGCGCGGCGTTCAGCGACACCGCCCCACCCATGGAATGCCCCACCAGATGCACAGCGTTGATGTCGAGGTGATCGAGCAGGCCCAGCACCACGCCGCTCAGCTCGTCCAGATCACCGCGTTGCAGGGTTTTCGAGGACTCGCCATGGCCCGGCAGGTCCAGGGCAATGACCCGACGCCCGGCTGCCAGTGCTTCATGGTTGAATAACCAACCGTTCAGGTCGCCACCGAAACCATGTACCAGCAACAGCGGCGTGCCGCCCTCGCCACGCTCGAAATAACGGATGACCCGCCCGTCCAACTCGACTTTCTGCGGTTTCGGTCCGCTGTCTTCATCGGCCGCGTCACCGGGGACAAAAGTTGATTGGAACTGCTCGATAACCGCATCGATCTCGGCGTCACTGGCTTCGCCCTCAACGACAATCCCGAGCAAGGCGCCGACCGCCAGGGTTTCGTCCTGCCGGGCAATCTGTCGGCGCAGGATTCCGGAAAACGGCGCTTCGACACTGCTGGAAATCTTGTCGGTTTCCACGTCCATCACTTCATCACCCTTGGTGATGGCCTGGCCCTCCTCCTTGAGCCAGGTATCGACCCGGCCCTCGGTCATCGACAGGCCCCACTTGGGCATGGTCAGGGTATGAATCTGGCTCATCAGCGCTTGCTCCACTCGATCACGTTGAGCACGGCTTGCTCGATCTTCGCCGCGTCGGGGATGTACAGGTCTTCCAGCGAATCGGAGAACGGCACCGGGGTATGCGGTGCGGTGACCATCTCAATCGGGGCCTTGAGCGCGCCAAAGGCTTTTTGCGCCACCAGGGCCGAAACATCGGTGGCCATGGAACAGCGTGGGTTGGCCTCGTCGATCACCACCAGGCGCCCGGTCTTCTCGACGCTTTCGAGGATGCTGTCCTCGTCCATCGGGCTGGTGGTGCGCAAGTCGATGACTTCACAGTCGATGCCACGCCCAGCCAGGCTGCGCGCGGCGTCCATGGCGGTGTTGACCATGCGCCCGTACGACACCAGGGTCACGTCCTTGCCGTCACGCAGGAAATTGGCCTCGCCGAAGGGAATGGTGTAGAGCTCTTCGGGCACCTCGCCCTGCATGCTGTAGAGCAACTTGTGCTCGCAGAAGATCACCGGGTCGTTGTCGCGGATCGCCTGGATCAGCAAGCCCTTGGCATCGTAAGGCGATGACGGGCACACCACTTTCAGCCCCGGAATGTGCGTCCACAAGGATGTGAGCATCTGCGAATGCTGGGCGGCGGCGCGCAGGCCGGCACCGACCATGGTGCGGATCACCAGGGGCGTGGAGGCCTTGCCGCCGAACATGTAGCGAAACTTCGCCGCCTGGTTGAGGATCTGGTCCAGGCAGCACCCGGCGAAGTCGACGAACATCAGTTCGCACACCGGACGCACGCCGCAGGTGGCGGCTCCCACAGCCGCACCGACGTAACCGATTTCCGACAGCGGCGTGTCGAGCACGCGGCCGGGGAACTGGTCGTAAAGGCCCTTGGTGACACCAAGCACACCGCCCCAGGCGTCGTTTTCACCAGGCGCGCCGGCACCGCCAGCCACGTCCTCGCCCATGATGAAGACGCTGGAGTCGCGGCGCATTTCCTGGGCCAGGGCCTCGTTGATTGCCTGCTGATAGCTGATTTTTCTCGCCATGATGGGATTCTCTATTCTTGTTTTATAAAGGGCGTTCAGGGATAGGAGACGTAGACGTCAGTGAGCAGGTCCGCCGCGGTGGGCTTGGGATCGGACTTGGCCTTGTACACGGCGTTTTCGATCAGTTGCTCCACTTCCTTATCGATCTGGTCCAACTGCTCGGCCGACAGCAGCCCGGCCCGGGTGGTGCGCTCACGGAACTGCATCAGGCAGTCCTGGTTCTCGCGGAAATGCTTGACCTCATCGGGGGCCCGGTAAGTCTGGGCGTCGCCCTCGAAGTGGCCGTAGTAGCGCGTCAGCTTGACCTCGATCAGCGACGGCCCTTCCCCGGCACGGGCGCGTTCGACAGCAGCCCCGGCGGCTTCGTGGACGGCGAAGAAGTCAAAGCCATCCACCGTCACCCCAGGCATGCCGAACCCGGCGGCGCGGTCGGCGATGTGATCGCAGGCCACCGACCAATTGGAAGCGGTGGCTTCGGCGTAGCCGTTGTTCTCGGCGATGAACAGGCACGGCAGGTTCCACACCGAGGCCATGTTCATGGCTTCGAACACCGCGCCCTCGTTGGAGCCGCCGTCACCGAAGAACACCACAGCGACGCTGTCGGTGCCCTTGAGCCGGGCCGCCAGGGCAGCGCCGACCACCAGAGGCGCGCCGGCACCGACGATGCCGTTGGCACCGAGCATGCCTTTCTCGAAATCGGCGATGTGCATCGAGCCGCCCTTGCCTTGGCAGACGCCGGTTTTCTTGCCGTAGATCTCGGCCATCATCCCGTAGACATCCACGCCCTTGGCGATGCAATGGCCGTGGCCACGGTGGTTGGACGCGATGCAATCGTCATCGCCCAGGTGGGCCATGACGCCGGCGGCCGACGCTTCTTCGCCGGCATACAAGTGGACGAAACCGGGAATCTCGCCGGTGGCGAACTCCACGTGCAAGCGCTCTTCGAAAGCGCGGATGGTGCGCATCACCTGGTAGGCGTGCAGCAATTGATCGTGGGTGAGCGGTGTCGACATTTTTATTCTCCCGAGGTGTCTTCTTGAAGATTCAGAGGGTGTTGCGGGTGTTCACGGCCAATGGCCAACAAACGCTGTTGCGCGGCGTAGGCCAGTACCGCATTGACATCGATGCTCAGCGGGCCGCCGGCATCGAGGGTGACCGTGGGCCGGTCATGGACGTTGAATTCGATTTCCCGCTCGCCATCCAGGGCCAGTGTGCCGCTGGAGAGCGACAGGCCGTGGGCGACGCCGGGTTCCAAGGGGCCGGCGGCGAGCACGCCACAGCCTTGCAACAGGCCGGGAGCCAGTGGCACCAACAGCGCTTCGGGCGATTGCGGGTCCAGGCGCATCCAGGCACCACCCGGTGCCTGGCGTGACACCGGGAACCACAACCCGCACAGCGCCGACAGGCCGATGGATTGCGGCTCGGCGAAGGTCACGAACACTTCGGCCAGGTCCTGTGCCCGGCTGATGGCCCGGGCGCCGACAAAGCGCAGCGGCGACACGGCCACGTCCACCAAGGCGACTTCGCGCAAGCCACGGCCGGCATCGCAGACCAGCAGGCGCTTGTTACGTCGCAGACCGATCTGCGTCGGTATCCGTCCGCTGGCGTACAACCCGCCGGCCAGTCCGGCACTGGTGGCCTCGCGCAATTCAGGAAAGGCGTTATTGGTGCCGGTGGACAGAGTCAGCAACGGGATGTCTCCCACTTCGGCGGCCACCGCCTTGTGAGTGCCATCGCCGCCGAGCACGGCGATCAGCGCCACCTCGCGTTCGGCCATCAGCCGCGCGGCCCGACGAGTGTCTTCGACGGTCTGGCGCAGGGTCAGGTCGAGGAACTCCAGGGCCGGCCAATGGCTGCTGCGGGCCTGCCGGCTGTGGCTGTTCTTCAGCACGGCGGCGGCCATGCCGATCATGTCGGTGGGCATCAACACCTGCTCGATGCCGGTGGCGCCGAACGCGGCCAGCAGGCGCTGGATCACCGAGACCTTGTCGGTGCTGGAAAACAGCCCGGCATTGGCGGTCAGGCGCCGCACGTCACGGCCCGAGGCGGGGTTGGCGATGATGCCCACGGTCAGTGGCCGGCGACTCATGGCGCCACCGTGGCGGGGATAGGCGAACGGTCTGGGCAGCCAGACCCTGGGCAGGAAAACATAGGCACCTCGTTGTTATTATTGGATGCCCCGTCGAGCGGGTTGCAGAGGTAGAGCAAGGGCGGTGCCAGTAACGAAAAAAGTCTTCGAAAAGCCCGGACCAGAGCGGTCCCATCGGTTTGTTCAATGCAGCGGAGCGAGCTCTGGTGAGACGCTCCATGTCAGGTTGCACGAGGCTTCGGCGAGACCCTGAGACGTGGCGTCTCACACGGGCCGAACAACCGGTCGAGCTTGTCTGTCCCCGGCGAACGGCGCTTAATGTGCGCACAACGATAAGAAGCTGAATCGGAGGCCCCTATGCTTTCCGCTCACTCCCGGGCGCACGTGGATTGCGTCAGTCGCGTGGTGAAAAACGCGAACCAATTGCCACAACTGCCCGTCCCGGACCTGATCCTCGATTCCTGGCGCCGGTCCCTGGAGCAACATCACCTGGACCCCGGTTCGTTGCAGGGTCCGCGCATCCTGTCCCAGGACGTGCTCAAGCAATGCCGCGAACGCTCCGAGCTGTTCCTCAATATCGCCAGCGAAGAAGTCGCCCGCCTGCATGGCCGAGTGCGCGATGCCGACTACTGCGTGCTACTGACCGATGCCCAGGGCCAGACCATCGACTATCGAGTGGAAACCACGATCCGCAACGACTGCCGCAAGGCCGGCTTGTACCTGGGCACCTGTTGGTCGGAGGGCGAAGAAGGCACCTGTGGCGTGGCGGCGGTGCTCACGGCCAAGGCCCCGGTGACGGTGCACAAGCGCGACCATTTCCGCGCGGCGTTCATTGGCCTGACCTGCTCCGCCGCGCCGGTGTTCGACCCCCAGGGTGAATTGCTCGGGGTATTGGACGTCTCGGCGGTGCGCTCGCCGGACGATCGACGCTCGCAGCACCTGATACGGCAAATGGTGGTACAGAGCGCCCGAGAGATCGAACAGGCGTTTTTCATGAGCAGCGCCCAGGGCTACTGGGTGCTGCGGGCCCATCGCAACCCCGGCTACGTCGACAGCCAGCCGGACTTCCTGTTCGCCTGGGACGACGACGGCTGCCTGCAAGCCCTGAACCCCGCCGCCCGCCAGTACCTGCTGCAACATTACGGGCAGTTGCCGCAACACATCGGCCAGGTGTTCGACCAGCAACTGCTGCACCGTGCCCGGGACGAAAGCCTCTGCCCGCTCGACCACGCCATGCATGGCCGCTTGAGCGCGCCACGCCATCGGGCCAGTACGCGTCCGCGGGTTGCGCTGAACCCGTCCGAGATCGACCCGCGCCTGGCCGACAGCCTGCGTCTGGCGGTGCGGGTCAAGGATCGCAACCTGCCGGTGCTGATCCAGGGCGAAACCGGTTCCGGCAAGGAAGTCTTCGCCCGCCAGTTGCACCAGGCCAGCCAGCGTCGTGATCGTCCATTCGTGGCGTTGAACTGCGCCGCCATTCCCGAAAGCCTGATCGAGAGCGAATTGTTCGGCTACGTCGCCGGCGCTTTCACCGGCGCCTCGGCCAAAGGCATGCAGGGCCTGTTGCAACAGGCCGATGGCGGTACCTTGTTCCTGGATGAAATCGGTGACATGCCGCTGGCCTTGCAGACCCGCCTGCTGCGGGTACTGGCCGAGGGTGAAGTGGCGCCGCTGGGGGCATCGCGCCGCAAGGCCGTGGACATCCAGGTGATCTGCGCCACCCACCGCGACCTGGAAACACTGGTGGCCGCCGGCGAGTTTCGCGAGGACCTGTATTTCCGCTTGGGTGGCGCACGCTTCCAACTGCCACCGTTGCGCGAACGCAGCGATCGGTTGGCGCTGATCAATCGGATTCTTGTCGAGGAGTCAGCGCTGTGCGGAGAAACGGTGCAATTGAGCGGCGCAGCCCTGGAATGTCTGCTCGGTTACCACTGGCCGGGCAATGTCCGCCAGTTGCGCCATGTGCTGCGCTATGCCTGCGCGGTGTGCGAAGCCAGCGTGATCCAACTCAGCCACCTGCCCGAATCAATGCACAGCGCCGACGCCACCGATCATGGGCCGGAGCCAAGCGCCAGCCCGGAACGCCAGGCTTTGCTCGATGCGTTGGTGCGCCATCGCTGGAAACCCACCGCCGCCGCCCGGGCCCTGGGCATTTCCCGGGCGACCCTGTATCGACGGGTGCACCAGCACGGCATCGAAATGCCTGGCCGCAGCCCCGCCTGAGAACCTATCGTCGCGCCAGTTCATGCCGGACACATTGTTCGTAGTAGGTCTGCTTGACCGCGACCGGCTTGAGGCGCGAGGCGCTGTTGTAGGTCTGCTCGGTAATGCCCAGGGCGGTCATGCGCATCCAGGGCCGGGGAAACTTGCGCACTTGCAGCTTCTTCCGCGCGCCGTACAGGCTGACGCCAGACAGCTTCGACGCCTGCGCGCCCGCCGCAATGTCCGAACCCCAGCGGCACACCGATTGCTGGTTCTGCGTCAGCGCCCTGGCCTGGGCCTCAAGCGAGACGGCGGCCAGGAGAAACGTCGTTACGACCCACATAGAAATACGCATAGGTTTGTCGCCCAACTTTCTGAAAGGAAAGAAGTTTGACCGTATACAAATGAGCAAGGGGCCAGCATTTGAACAGGCCCCCTATCTGCCTGGCACGCCGCGTTGGCGTTGCGTTCCTGGGGCCGCTTCGCAGCCCAGCGGGAGCAAGCTCCCTCGCCACGGGTATTGGCTTGCCTTCATCCACTGCAATGGCTGCCCAGGCGATAGCCATCCTACAAACAGGTAGAGGTTATTAGATTAACTTATTGAAAATAAACAAATTTAAATTGAATTCCAACTACCTACCCTAGTGACGCGAAAATCTAGAAAATGGTAGAGAGAAAATGACTAACAAATTGAAATAAAACAACTTTAATGAAAAATACCTATCCTGTGGCGAGGGAGCTTGCTCCCGCTGGGCTGCGAAGCAGCCCCCAAGAAAGCACTGACAACTCGATATGTCAGATAAGCAGCGGACAACCTCCCTCGCCACGGTTCATCAGCCCGCCTTCGCTTCCTGCAGCAGTTGCTGGATCACCTGCTCCTGCTCGTCATAACGTCCCTCGCCAAAGTGGCTGTAGCGCACCTGCCCCTTGGCATCGATGAAGTAATGGGCTGGCCAATACTGGTTGTTGAAGGCACGCCAGATCGCATACTGATTGTCGATCGCCACCGGGTAGTGGATGTCCAGCTTGCGCACCTGCTCGCGCACGTTGTCGATGATCTTCTCGTAGCCGTATTCCGGGGTATGGACGCCGATCACCACCAGCCCGTCCTTTTCATACTTCTTCGCCCAACCGTTCACATAGGGCAAGGTGTGTTGGCAGTTGATGCAGTCATAGGTCCAGAAATCCACCAGCACCACCTTGCCCCGCAGTGACTCGCTGCTCAGCGGCGGCGAGTTCAACCACTGCACCGCACCGTCCAACGCGGGCATGGTGCCCTGGGATTCGAGGGTCGGCATGGAACTCGCCCCGGCCTTGCTCACCACATAGTCGATGGCCTTGGGCACGTTTTCCAGCAAGCTTTTTTCCAAGGTGGTCGACTGTTGAGATGAAGTCGCCGCCAACAACCGGTCATCCGTCCCGGTGCCAATCGCCACGGCCGCCAGCAACACCACCACTCCCGTTCCCCGGCGCAGCCAGGTGGTGATCGGCAGCGAGAGTTTCAGGCGACCGACCAGTCCCCGCCCTGCCAGGATCAACGTCCCCAGGGACAAGGCACTGCCCAGGCCGTAGGCGAGCAACAGCAGGCTGGTTTGTGTGCTGGCGCCTTGCAACATGGCGCCGGTCAGGATCACTCCGAGTATCGGTCCGGCGCACGGAGCCCAGAGCAGCCCGGTGGCCACCCCGATCAGCACTGACGCCACCGGTCCGGCCATGCGCCCGGCACCGGCGTCCAGGCGATTGCCCAGGCTGACCAGCGGCCGAGCCAGCCAGGTTCCGACCCGGCTGAAGATCAGCGACAAGGCGAACACCACCATCACCGCCAAGGCGACTTGCCGGCCGACGCTGCTGGCGCGCACCACCCACTCGCTGCTGACCACCGCCAGGCTGGAGACCAGGGCAAACGTCAGCACCATGCCGCCGAGGGTCAGCAGCACCGAGCCGCGAGAGCGATCGGCCCGGGCGAACAGAAACGGCACCACCGGAAGAATACAGGGGCTGAGGATCGTCAGGATCCCGCCGAGAAAAGCGATCAGAAGCATGGCAATACCTCACTATAAAAGGCCGACGCAAACCCTGTGGCGAGGGAGCTTGCTCCCGCTGGGCTGCGAAGCGGCCCCGAAAGTGACTGACAACACGGTGTGTCAGACCCATACAGGGGGCCGCTTCGCGCCCCAGCGGGAGCAAGCTCCCTCGCCACAAAAACAGGTCAGTTCTGGTTGCTGCAGTTATCGGAAAGCTTGCGATAGTTCAGCGCTTGCTTGTGGCCCGTGGAGTCCAGATAGGTCATGTGGGCGTTGACCACACCGCAGGTCGGCTGGGCGTCTTCGCTAAGGGAGAGCACTTTCTGGATGTCCAGGTGGGTGCCGTAGGTGTAGGTTTGCGCCGGCACGTTGCTTTCGGCCCGGGCCGACAGCGTACAAATATTCAGTGCAGCGAAGAGGCAGGCGGCGTAGATGGCTTTGGTGTTCATGGCGATTCCTCGATTCAATGGGTGTTTATCTGCCGAGGCCTGTTGTGTCGCCTCGATGGGTGCCATTGAATGCCGCGCAGGTATCGCGCCTGTATCGAGCCAGGGGGCTTTTTGCATCGCTGTGTATCCACCGCGCGACAGATACACTGCAATACAAACCGTCGCGAGCCGGGCCGGCCGGCGTCTGTAGACTGATCACAACGAAACGCCGAGGGGGCTGAACACCATGGATCATGTCGATCACGTGTTGATAGTGGATGACGATCGCGAGATCAGAGAGCTGGTTGGCAATTACCTGAAAAAGAACGGCCTGCGCACCACCGTGGTTGCCGATGGCCGGCAGATGCGCGCCTTCCTGGAAACCACCCCGGTGGACCTGATCGTGCTGGACATCATGATGCCCGGCGATGATGGCCTGGTGCTGTGTCGGGAACTGCGTGCCGGCAAGCACAAGGCCACGCCGGTGCTGATGCTCACCGCCCGCAACGACGAGACCGACCGCATCATCGGCCTGGAGATGGGCGCCGACGATTACCTGGTCAAGCCCTTCGCCGCCCGCGAGCTGCTGGCGCGCATCAATGCCGTGCTGCGCCGCACCCGCATGCTGCCGCCCAACCTGGTGGTCACCGAAAGCGGTCGCCTGCTGGCGTTCGGGCGCTGGCGCCTGGACACCACCGCCCGCCACCTGCTGGACACTGACGGCACCATGGTGGCCTTGAGCGGCGCCGAATATCGTTTGCTGCGGGTGTTTCTCGACCATCCGCAACGGGTGCTCAACCGCGACCAATTGCTTAACCTGACCCAGGGCCGGGACGCCGACCTGTTCGATCGTTCCATCGACCTGCTGGTCAGCCGCCTGCGCCAGCGTCTGTTGGACGATGCCCGGGAGCCGGCCTACATCAAGACCGTGCGCAGCGAAGGCTACGTGTTCTCGCTGCCGGTGGAGATCCTTGAGGCATCGGTATGAGCCTGTCGCTGCGCTGGCCGCGGACGCTCGCCTCCCGGCTGTCGCTGATCTTCCTGATCGGCCTGATCCTGGCCCAGGGGCTGTCCTTCGGCGTCCAGTACTACGAGCGCTACCAGAGCGCCAGATCGACCATGCTCGGCAACCTGGAAACCGACGTCTCGACCTCCGTCGCCATTCTCGACCGCCTGCCTGCCGCCGAGCGCCCGGCCTGGCTGCCAAAACTCGCCCGGCGCAACTACGGCTACCTGCTCGGTGAAGGCCAGCCCGGCCAACCGATGGACCTGGCCGACGCGCCGATCTCGGTCAGTTCGATCCAGGAAGCCATCGGGCAGGCCTATGGCCTGACCTTCCAACAGATCCCCGGGCCGCAAATGCACTATCAGGCGCATTTGCGCCTGAGGGACGGCAGCCCGCTGACCATCGACGTACGCCCGGCGATGACACCCCTCTCTCCCTGGCTGCCGATGGTGTTGCTGGGGCAGTTGGCGCTGCTGATCGGCTGCACCTGGCTGGCCGTGCGCATCGCCGTCGGTCCCCTGACCCGGCTGGCCCAGGCGGTGGAAACCCTCGACCCGAACGCCCATAGCGTGCGCCTGGACGAAAAAGGCCCGACCGAAGTGGTGCACGCGGCCAAGGCGTTCAATGCCATGCAGGACCGCATCGCCGCCTACCTCAAGGAGCGCATGCAGTTGCTGGCAGCGATTTCCCATGACTTGCAGACGCCCATCACGCGCATGAAATTGCGCGCCGAATTCATGGACGAAGGGATCGAACGGGACAAATTGTGGAGCGACTTGAGCGAAATGGAACATCTGGTGCGTGAAGGCGTGGCCTATGCCCGTAGCATTCACGGCGCCACCGAGGCCAGTTGCCGGATCAGCCTGGATGCATTTCTCGACAGCCTGGTGTTCGACTACCAGGACACCGGCAAGGACGTGCAACTGTCCGGGAAAAACGCCGCCGTGATCGACACCCGCCCCCATGCCTTGCGCCGGGTGCTGGTCAACCTGGTGGACAACGCCTTGAAATTCGGCGGCGCAGCGCAGATCCAGGTGCAACAGACCGACAACGGGCAACTGGCGATCCAGGTGCTGGACCATGGCCCCGGCATCAGCGAGCAGGAGCTGGCCGAGGTGCTCAAGCCGTTCTACCGGGTGGAGAGCTCGCGCAACCGGGAAACCGGCGGCACCGGCCTGGGCTTGGCCATCGCCCAGCAATTGGCGATCGCCATGGGCGGCTCACTGACCCTGAGCAACCGCGACGGCGGCGGCCTGTGCGCCGAGTTGCGCCTGGCATTCGCAAGCTGACACAGCCTCTTGTGGGAGTTCAGCTTGCTCGCGATAGCGGTGTGTCAGCCTGCACTCATTCAACTGACCTGGCGCCATCGCGAGCAGGCTCGCTCCCACACTGTTCCGGGGCGCTACAAATATTGATGCTTCACCCAATCCCCCTGTGGGAGCGAGCCTGCTCGCGATAGCGGTGTGTCTGCCGGCATCCATTCAACTGACCTGACGCCATCGCGAGCAGGCTCGCTCCCACAGGGGTTGGGTATTTAATTGGATGCGGGTTTGTATGCCAGTGTGTCTGCGGCTAATCGGCATACACAAACTTGCACAGTCCTGCATTGCGGACACACCCCACTTACACCGGCTTGAAAGACTCCCTCGTATCCCCGGCGACTATCACGACCGGGCCTAGACATCCAAGGAGCCTTTACATGCCTACCGCAACTGCATCCCCCTTTCGTTTCCAGGGTTGGTCGCTGTTCAGCCTGCTCGCCGCCCTGGTGCTGCTGATGACCGGGTTGATCCTGGTCCTCAATCCGGACCTGACCGAAGGCGTACGCAGTGCCATTCGCGCCACGGCTCGCTCGTCCTTCGCCTTGTTCCTGCTGGCCTTCACCGCCTCGGCCTTCGCGGTACTGGTTCCCGCGCCCCTGAGCCGGTCGCTGGTGCGTGAACGACGCTTCATCGGGCTGGCCTTTGCCTTCTCCCATCTGGTCCACGCGGTACTGATCTACAGCTACGGCCAGCTCAACACCGAGTTCTGGCCCGGCCGCACCACCCTCGGCAACGTGCCCGGCACCGTGGGCTACGTGTTCATCCTGTTGCTGGCCCTGACCTCATTCAAAAGCACCACGCGCCTGATCGGTTTCAAGGCCTGGAAACGCCTGCATGTCACCGGTATGTGGGTGCTGGCGGCGATCTTTGCCTATTCCAATTTCAAACGCATCCCCATGAGCGCCTGGTATGTGCTGCCCTTCGGCCTGATCTGCGCCGCCACCGCCATCCGCCTGGTGGGCAAGCTGGCCCAGGCCAACAAGCGCCTCCACACCCCGCAACGTGCGGCCTGAGCCCTGGGAGATCATCATGTCTGCAAGAAGCCTGAAAACCCTGCCCATCCAGCTCGATCACGCTGGAGCATGGCTCGCGCCGTTGGGCCTGCGCTTGTTCCTGGCCTGGGAGTTCTTCGAGTCCGGCCTGGAGAAATGGAACGGCACGAACTGGTTCGCCGAAATCCAGTCCGCCTTCCCTTTCCCCTTCAACCATGTACCGGCCCATTGGAACTGGGAACTGTCGATGTGGGCCGAACTGGTCTGTGCCATCGCCCTGTTGATCGGCCTGGGCACGCGCCTGTCGGCGCTGGTGTTGATCATCGTCACCGTGGTGGCGACTGCTGCCGTGCATTGGCCGGCGGACTGGTCGAGCTTGAGCGAACTGGCCCAGGGCTATGCGATCACCAATAAAGGCCATGGCAACTTCAAGCTGCCGTTGATCTACCTGGTGGCGTTGTTGCCGTTGGTGTTGCAGGGGGCGGGGAAGTTGAGTGTGGATGCTGTGCTGAGGACTGGCCTGCATCACCCAAACAAGGCCTGACAAAATCCCTGTGGGAGCGAGCTTGCTGTGGGAGCAAGGCTTGCCCGCGATACAGACGACTCGGTCAGTCAGTCAGGCCGAGGGCGACCCATCGCGAGCAAGCTTTGCTCCCACAGCAGCCCCTCACAAGGGCTAGCATTTCAATGGGCAGACTACTGCTGCACACCAACAACCCCTTCCGCCTGCATCCGCCGCAACAGTGCCACGGCGCTGTCCATGAACGAGAGCGAATCCACCCCCGCCTCCTGCGCCAACGCCCGCAACTGCTCTCGCCCCGCCAACCCGGGATACTCCTCGATGCGCTGCAGAAGCCGCCAGGCCAACAGGCTGAGTTCGGAAAAGCGCACCTCAAACCCAGGCGTGCGCCGCACCAGCAACAGCGTCGGCTCGGCCGGTGGCGTCGAGGGCTGGTAGTTCGGCGCCAGGCGATGCACAGGCCACTGGTACGCCAGCGGCCAGGCCAGGGGCGAGACACGCAGCGGTGAGTCGAGCAAGGAGGCCTCGTCATGGCTCGACAGCGGCTCGGCCTCGGCTTGCAACAGCACCATCTCGACCCACTCATAGTGCGCCAGCTCCGCCACGAATGACGGCCAGTCCGGCGACGGGTGGGCCGCGAGGTAGCCCACGAACTCCTGGGCGATTTCACCGAACCTGGGCGTGACGCAGCGGTGCTCGCGCAAGAAACGCCGCACGCAGGCACGCCACTTGTCCTGCCCCAGCACGCTCACCAGTACCGGGAAAGTGCCACTGAGCAGCGAGCGCATGTTTTCGAAGATCAGGTCGCGGTACACCTGCGCCCGCGCCACATCCATGCCGGCCGGAGCCGGGCACTGTTCAGGATCGCGCAGGTAACGGGTCAACGCCTGTTGCTGTTGGTGTAGCGTCTGCCGGACTTCAGTCATGGGTCACCGCTTGCCGGGTGACGGCCTGGTGTTGCAACTGGCGAATCGTCTGCAACTCAGCCACCAGCGCGGCATAGGGCGGGAAGTTGAAATCCCGTTCAAGCAAGGTCGGCTGCGCGCCGAAACGGGCATAGGCCTGCTCCAGCAGTGCCCAGACCACCGGTTTGACCGGCGCGCCATGGCTGTCGATCTTCAATGTGTCGGACTCGTCGTAGTGCCCGGCCACATGCATCGCCACCACGCGCCCCGGTTCAAGGCCCTGCAGGAACGCCTGGGGATCGAAACCGTGATTGATCGAGTTGACATAGACGTTGTTGACGTCCAGCAACAGGTCGCAATCGGCTTCGCGCAACACCGCCCGGGTGAATTCCAGCTCGCTCATGTCGTGTTGGGGGGCGGCGTAATAGGAGACGTTTTCCACCGCCAGGCGCCGCTCCAGTACATCCTGGGCGTGACGGATCCGCGCCGCCACGTGATGCACCGCTTCCTCGGTAAAAGGCAGCGGCAGCAGGTCGTACAAATGCCCTTCATCGCCGCAGTAGCTCAAGTGCTCGCTGTACAACGGCACGTTGAAACGTTCGAGGAAAGCACGCACCTGGCCGAGAAACGCCAAGTCCAGCGGTGCCGGTCCACCCAGGGACAATGACAGGCCATGGCACGTCAACGGATAACGTTCGGCCAGCGAATGCAAGGCGGCGCCATGGGCGCCGCCGATTCCGATCCAGTTTTCCGGGGCGACTTCGAGAAAGTCGAAATCCCCGGCCGGCGCCTGGCGCAGTTCAGCGAGCAAGGCCCGGCGCAGGCCAAGGCCTGCAGAGGGTTGAGGTAAATTCAACATGACACATCTCCTGGGAAACGAGATGTGGAGAGCCTCATGGAGCGATCCCCCACCACTCGATGGAAACCGAACACCCGTGGCGAGGGAGCTTGCTCCCGCTGGGTCGCGCGGCGGCCCCGGTTTTTTGGGCCTGCTGCGCAGTCCAGCGGGAGCAAGCTCCCTCGCCACGGGTCCTTTGTCCGATGCCGCATCAGTGGGCTGGCATCAGCTCATCAGGCTCACCACCGGGCGAATCAGGACTCGATAGCCGCCCCACACTTGCCTTCGCCGCATTTGCCTTCCGCAGTCTTCGCCTGGGCCGACAGGTATTGCTTGGCTTCCGGCAACGAGATACCGCCGTCGTGGTTGGCGTCGATCTTGTCGAATTCAGCGGCGCGCTCCGGTGCCGCGGCGATGAACTCGTCGCGCGAGACCTTGCCATCGTGGCTGGTATCGGTCTTGGCGAACTTATCCTCGCCACACTTGCCTTCGGCGGGTTTCTTCACGGTATCGGCTGCCGCCAGGGTGTAGCCCTGGGCCAGGTCGTTCATGGTCAAGGCCGAAGCCGCCGTGGAAAGACCAAGGCCGCCGACCAGGGCCAGGCCGAGTGCAAGGGACGAATTTCGGGAGAAGTTGAGCATGGGGTAGTCCTCGAACGATCAATACGCCAGTCACCCGCACCGAGGCTCGGTGCCGGCTGGCTGGCGTAGTTAATCGCCGATGTGTATCCGGCCTGTGTCGCCGCTCCGGGTCTTCCTCAAGCCGATGTATCCGGGCCCGCGCGGTACACACTGCGATACACGCCTGCCCGGCCTCAGGTCCTTGACGTTGAAAAAATCGAAACCTTGGCAGGCCTGCACCGGTCAAGTCCTGTATGAACGTCAACCGCTGCAGGTCGCGCCAAGCGACTGAGGCCCGAAACGAGGGACAGACATGAGCATGACCGTCGGTGATTTTCTGGTGGAACGTCTTTATGAATGGGGGGTTCGCCGTATCTATGGCTATCCGGGCGATGGCATCAACGGCGTCTTTGGCGCCTTGAACCGCGCCCAGGGAAAAATCCGCTTCATTCAGGCTCGCCACGAGGAAATGGCCGCGTTCATGGCCTGTGCCCACGCCAAGTTCACCGGCGAGCTGGGGGTCTGCATCGCCACCTCCGGTCCCGGCGCGTCCCACTTGGTGACCGGCCTCTACGACGCGCGGATGGACCACATGCCCGTGCTCGCCATCTGCGGCCAGCAGGCCCGCACCGCGCTGGGCGGGCATTACCAGCAGGAACTGGACCTGGTCAGCCTGTTCAAGGACGTGGCCGGGGCGTTCGTACAGCAAGCCAGCGTGCCCGCCCAGGTGCGTCACTTGGTGGACCGCGCCGTACGCACGGCGGTGGGCGAGCGCCGGGTCACGGCACTGATCCTGCCGAACGACCTCCAGGACATGGCATACACCCCGCCACCTCACAAGCATGGGACGGTTCACTCCGGCGTCGGCTATCGCAAACCCAGCATCGTCCCCTACGAAGAGGACCTGCGCAAAGCCGCCGAGGTCCTCAATGCCGGCAAGAAAGTCGCCATCCTGGTCGGTGCCGGAGCGCTGCATGCCACCGACGAAGTGATCGCCATCGCCGAAAAGCTTGGCGCCGGCGTGGCCAAGGCGCTGCTGGGCAAGGCCGCCCTACCGGATGACCTGCCCTGGGTCACCGGCACCATCGGCCTGCTCGGCACCGAGCCCAGCGACAACCTGATGGCCGGCTGCGACACGCTGCTGATGATCGGCTCCGGCTTCCCCTACGCCGAATTCCTGCCCCCTGAAGGCCAGGCCCGGGGCGTGCAGATCGACATTCAGGCGGACATGCTCAGCCTGCGCTATCCCATGGAGGTCAACCTGCACGGCGACAGCGTCGATACCTTGCGCGCCCTGCTGCCGTTGATCGAGGAAAAAACCGACCGCAGCTGGCGCAAGAAAATCGAACATTGGCGGGAACGCTGGGACCGGACCCTGGAAAAACGCGCCCGAGTATCCGCCAAGCCGATCAACCCGCAACGGGTCACCTTCGAACTGTCGCCACGGCTGCCGGAACACGCCATCATCACCTGCGATTCCGGCTCCTGCGCCAACTGGTTCGCCCGCGACCTGAAGATTCGTCGCGGCATGATGTGTTCACTGTCCGGTGGCCTGGCGTCGATGGGGGCGGCCGTGCCCTATGCCATCGCGGCGAAGTTCTGTCATCCAGAGCGACCGGTGATCGCCTTGGTGGGCGATGGCGCCATGCAGATGAACAACATGGCCGAGCTGATCACCGTCGCCAAATACTGGCGCACCTGGGCCAACGGCACTTGGATCTGCGCGGTGTTCAACAATCGGGATTTGAACCAGGTCACCTGGGAACAGCGGGTCATGGAGGGCGATCCGAAATTCGCCGCCTCCCAGGACATCCCCGACGTGCCCTACCACCTGTTCGCCGAATCCATTGGCTTGAAGGGCATCCTGGTGCTGCATGAGGACGACGTGGCCACCGCCTGGGAAACCGCGCTGGCGGCGGACCGTCCGGTGCTGATCGAGTTTCGCACCGACCCCGACGTGCCACCGCTGCCGCCGCACATCAAGCTGGAACAGGCGAAGAAGTTTGCCTCGACCCTGCTCCAGGGCGACCCGAACGAGCGAGGCATCGTGGTCGAGACCGCCAAGCAGGTATTGAGCAGCCTGCTGCCGGACCATCCCACGGAGAAAAAGTGAGGCGTGACGCGATGCCAACCGTTGAGCTGCATCGTCGCTATGAACGGTCCCTGCTGCTGGTGTTCTGCGTGCCGTGGGGATGGCTGGCCATCGCGCCGCTGAAACGCAGCGACTGGCTGGCGGAGAACCTGCTGGTCATTGCGTTATTGATCGTCCTGGTGAGCGTTCATCGGCGATTCAGCTTTTCCCGGCTGTCCGCCACACTGCTGTTCGTGTTCCTCTGCATCCATGAAGTCGGCGCCCACTACACCTATGCCAAGGTGCCTTACAACCAATGGTGGCAGGCCCTGACCGGGGGCCAGTCGCTGGACCAACTCATGGGCTTCCAGCGCAACCAATTCGATCGGCTGGTGCATTTCAGCTACGGCCTGCTGCTGGCCTATCCGCTGCGCGAGGTTTTGCTGCGGGTTGCGCCAGCAACGGGATTCAGGGGCTATTTCCTGGCCTGGAGCCTGATCCTCGCGTCGTCGGCCATTTACGAGATCATCGAGTGGTTGGGCGGTGCCTATATCGGCGGCGACACCGCCAAGGCCTTTGTCGGCGCCCAACAAGACCCGTGGGACTCGCAAAAGGACATGGCCTTGGCCGCGCTTGCCGCATTCATCGCCCTACTGGCCGCCGCCGGGGTCAATTACCTGCGTCAACGGGATCTCGCCCTCGAGTGGGCCTCACGCTTCAAGGCCCGCACATGACGAAGACAACACAGCCTGTCGGCCCCTTCGTTAACACGACTAAGTAATTCAGCCTACCCGCCGATATAAGACAGGTGCGGGTGAAATCGCTTTTTGGCTGATGACTTATCTTTATGATTGAAAATACTGGCAATGACTCGACTGTCCTTTCCCCGGGCTCGCCAACCCGAAGCTTCACCCGTCGCACTTTTCCGGCCATCATGCTTCTGCTGTTTGTCATGTCCGCCTTGGCGATTGCCGTACTGCTCAACATCACCGGCGCCCAGGACCGGCGCGCCCGTGAACAGAGCCTGTTTTTCGCCCAGCGGGCCATCGACGGGATCCGCACCGGCATCGGTCGGGACCTGAGCGACTATTCCAAGTGGAGCGACGCCTACCGGCACCTGCATGTCGAGGTCGACAAGGAATGGGCCTATGACCAGGAAAACGTCGGTAGCAGCGTGTATTCGCTCTACGGTTACCAGGCGGTGTTTGTCATTTCTCCGACTGGCAAGACCGTCTATTCGGTGATCGATGGCCAGATGAGCGATGTCGATGCCGACACCTGGCTGACCGGCGACCTGCGCGCCCTGTGGAACAAAGCCAGCACTGCGGAAAATCACGACGAAGTGGTCGTCGAGATGCTGCACCACCAGGACGCCCCGGCGTTCGTCGCCGTGTCCGCCATCACCACCGGCACGGACAACAGCGTGGCGCAAATTCCCGGCCCGCCCAGCCTGATGCTCTTCGTCAAAGTGCTTGATCCCGCCTCCCTGCAAAACCTGGCGCGGGACTTCGCCCTGCCCGATGCCCATATCGCCAGGACCCCGGGCCCGGCCGATACCGCCCAACTGCTGCTCGACAACCTGACCCTGGAAGCCCTGGCCTGGCGACCGCAAACCCCGGGCCAGGACTTGCGCAAGATCCTCTTGCCCTTGCTGGCCCTGGCGTTACTGGTGCTGGGGATTCTGGCGCTGGCCGTTCTACGCCATGCCCTGGCCATGCTCCGCGCCCAGGAGCGCCAGTACGCCAGCCTGCTGGCCCACCGCAAGGCATTGGAACGCAGTGAAGAGCGTTTCCGCGACATTGCCGAAGTGTCCTCTGACTGGTTGTGGGAAGTCGATTCGACCGGAACGCTGACTTACCTGTCGGAACGTTTTGAACAAGTGACCGGGTTCAGCCCCACGGAATGGCTGGGCAAACCGCTGCACCGGCTGCTCCACCCCCATGGCGGCTCGATCTCGATTGCCCAATGGCTGCTCGGCGGTGCCAACAGCCTCTCTTCGGCGCCGCTGCTGTGCGAGTACACCGCGCGCAACCAGCGCGTCCGCACCTGCAAACTCTCGGTACGGGCCATCGAAGCCGGCACCCTGGGCTTTCGCGGCACCGCCACCGACATCACCGATGAGTTGCGGGCGCTGGCCCAGATCAAGCATCTTTCCCTGCATGATCCACTGACCGGGCTGGCGAACCGAAACCGTCTGTTCGATTGCCTGCGCGAACACCTGGGCCACCCGGATCACCCGCCCCTGGCGCTGCTGAACCTGGACATGGACCGATTCAAGCCGGTCAACGACTCCCTGGGTCATGCCGTGGGCGATAAAGTGCTCAAGGAAGTGGCGCATATCCTCCAGCAAAACGTGCGCGGCACTGATCTGGTAGCGCGCCTGGGCGGTGATGAATTTGTCATTATCATGCCCGATCCGGGCGATGCCGACGCTCTCGATCAACTCTGTGAACGACTGATCGATTGCATGCAACGGCCCATGCACCTGGACGGCAATACGCTGTACCTGGGAGTGAGCATCGGTGTCGCCTGGTCACAGCCCGGTGACGAACGTGCCGATGAACTGTTGCGCCGCGCCGATATCGCCTTGTATGCGGCCAAGGCAGCCGGCCGCAATACCTGGCGCGTGTATGTTGAAGCGATGGGCAACCTGGCCCGCGACCGCCGGCGGTACGAACAGCAACTGCGCGATGCGATGCAACGGGACCAGCTGGAACTGCGTTACCTGCCTCGCTTCGATGTGAGCGCCGAGCAGTTGCATGGCTTCGAAGCCCAGACGTTCTGGCACCATCCCGAGAAAGGTGAACTGGGTGGGGCCGACTTCATACCGGTGGCCGAAACCTCGGGCCAGCTCGAAGAACTGGGCACCTGGATGTTGATCAACGTCTGTGAAGAGGCCGCCACCTGGCCGAGCGCCGTCAATGTCTCCATCGCGGTTTCACCCCGCTGGTTCAACAGCAGCTTCCTGCTCAACCAGGTGCAAGAGGCCCTCGAAGCGAGTGGCCTGGAGCCTCACCGGCTGACCCTGGAAGTGGCCGAAGGGGTCCTGCTCGCCGACCACAAGACCGTCGCCAGCACCCTCCATGCGCTCAAGGACCTCGGCGTGCGGATCAACATCGACAAATTCGGCACCAGCATCGCCTCCCTTCGCGAGGTACTGGACCAGCCGTTCGATGGCATCCGTTTCGATCGCAACATCCTCTCGCAGCTGGGCCTGGAGGACGACAAGGAAGGCGTCCTGGCGATGATCCGGTTGAGCCGCAGCGTAGGGCTCATGGTCACCGCCGAAGGCATCGAAAACGCCCGACAATTCAGCCAACTGCGCAACGTAGCCTGCGACCATGTCCAGGGCCCCTACTTCGGCGCGGCACTGGCCCGCTCGGAAATGGCCTTGTTCTTCACCACGCCACGGTGGCTGTAACTCACCTTCCCACCGCTATCGCGAGCAGGCTCGCTCCCACAATGGGCCTGTATCGGACCCAAAACCTGAGGTCACCCAATGACCCTGTGGGAGCGGGCTTGCTCGCGAAGGCAATGGACCTGCTGGCATATAGGTTGGCTGTGCCAACGTCTTCGCGAGCAAGCCCGCTACCACAATGGACCTTGTGGTGCATGCAAAACTCATGAACACCTCAAGTACCCCGTGGGAGCGAGCCTGCTCGCGATGACGCCGGCACAGCCACCCTCGCTGCAAGCTCAATCCCCTTACAAGCTCAACCGCCCCCGCTCTTCCTCCGTCAGCCGCTGGCGATTCTGCTCGTCCAAAGGTCCTGCGCCCAATACCTGCACCGGGCTGGCCGGGTCGTAGGCCCGAGGCGCCTCGCGGCTGGCGCCGTCGCGGGACGGGGCCAGTTGCTCGGAGCCGAAACTCACCACCTGCACGGTGAACACCGACGCCTGGTTCTGCCGCGCCGCGTTCTGCTGCTGGCGGGCCACGTCTTCAGCCGCCTGCGTCGCCGAAGACGCCGCTGAACTGGCCGAGGTAATGGCCCCGGTGTTCACCGAGGCCGCCAGCGGCACGCCGGTGGATTTGCCCTGGGTCTGAATGTTCGCCGCGTTCACCACGGTCAACGCCGCAATGTTGACGTTGCCCGACACCCGAATCCCCGCCTCGCCCGCGTCGATGGTGCCCAACGGCGCGATCAGGTCTATATCCCCCGGTGCCACTTCGGCAATCGGGTTGAGGGTGGCGATACCCGCGCCGGTACTCGGCACCGATGGCGACAGGGTCACGTTGCCCCAGGTGTCGTACAAGCGCTTGGGCGGCGTGTACACCACGGTGGTCTTCGAACCACGGCCGGCGTTGATGTCGCCCTGGGCCGACCAGCCGAGGATCGAACCGCCGAAGGTGGTCATGATCCGGCTCTGCCCCAGCAGGATGCTGTCATGCGCATACAACTGGATATCGCCCTCGCCCTGGGTGATGACCCCGGCGGTGGACGGCGGCGCGTTGCCCTCGATGCCGAAGGTTTGCCCGCCACCCGGGGTGAGCATCTGGATACTGCCACCGAAATCGGTATGCACACCCGCTCCGCCGAACATCGTGATATCGCCTTTATAGGTAATCGCGTTACCCGCCACATCCTTGCTCGGGAACAACAAGTCGATGGCCTCCCGCCCGCGCAAGTAGCTGCCCTGGCGCACACCGCCGGCTTCGTTGTACTCACGGCCAGCGGCCTTGAGTTCGGCAAAGTACACATCGCGGGCAAACACCCGCTGCTGCTCGGCCGGCAACGCCGCGAAGAAGCTGCGGGCCTGCTCGGTGTCACCGCTGAAGCCGAAGCGTTTCTCTAGCCAGTCCACCAACTCGGCCTCGTAGGTCTTGGCGACCTTGCCGTCCTGGTTCGCCAGGGGCACACCGGCCAAGGCCTGGTTGGCCGGGTCCAGGTAAGCCTTGACGAAGCGCTGGTAATCCGCGCCGTTGAGGCCCGCGCCGGCTTGCAGCACCAGGCTCGCGCCCGAGCGCGAATCCCCTGGCACCACCGCGCCGATACTGGTGATGCTGACTTTGTCGTCCATCAGGATATTGCGCCCGGCAGTGATCTCCAGCAGGCCGGGGCCGGCGACGTTGAAGTTGCTGTAGAGGATGTCGCGCCCGGCTGACACGATGGAGATGTCGGTGGGGTTGTTGTGGATGAAGAGGTTGCCGGCGCTGGTGTAGGCCCCTACGTCGGGAAGACCTCCTTTACCACCACTCAGCGGTGTACCGCTGCTGACGATGTCTCGTCCGGCCATCATTCGCACAGAGCCTGTGCCTTCGTAATAAGTCTGTCCGAGTCGGCTGTCGCTCGTGGTGGTAAACGTCATCGCCCGCCCGCTATTGACGGCCAGCAAGTCGCCCTTGATCGCGTAGAAACGAGCTGGATCGGAGTTGAGGGCCCATTCGCTGGAGGCGCTGCTGCTGTCAAAGGCAAACAAGGGCAACGTACTTGCGTCTGGAGGAACACGATTAGCATCGGCGGAGAGATTGCTGACCACCACGCTGCCATTGACGCGTCCCATAAAGGCTGGTCGCAGCGGTGTGGCCATGGCTGTAGACGAGGCGCCGGAGCGACTGACCGTCAGGTCGCCGCCATAGATGGAATCGCCGGCGAGGAACTGCAGTTCACTATTGATGCCGGGTGCGAGCAACAACGCAGGGCGATTGCTGCCGTCATAGTTCCCCCTGTCCAGACGCATGGCCTCGCCATAATAAAGACTGCCGCTGGCTGCTACAGCTCGCAGGATCGACGGATAAACCACCGCCAGGTCCGTCTCGATTTCTGACACCAAAGGGGTCAGATTGCCTCCGGATGACCACAAATCAATCGCCGTATTGGCGGTCCACAAAGTAAACCAACTCGTACCCGATCCGTTCGTCGCACCACTTTTGAAGGGTGAGACGCTCATCATCGGCGCCCGGCCCGGGTCGGCAACGTCCATCACGACCAGGTCGCCCAACGTACGCAGATCGAAGGTAGCATCACCTGGCATGAGGGTCAGTCCACCGGTTGCAGATCCTCGTGTGGACTTGAAGGAGTCGTAGGCCCGCGTTTCTCCAGGAGATTGCACAGGGGCCCTGTTGCCGTAGAGCAGGTCGATACGACCAATGGCGCCACTATCGATTTGGGCGTGTCCTCGCAAATTGATGACCGCGCCATTGAGGTGCCCGGTCGCGAACACGCTATTGGGGTTCAAGGCGCCACTTACACGCAGATTGAGATCACCACCGCCGGTCAATTGCAGGCTGCCATCTGTGCCCACGCGACCAGTGCTGCCCACGGCAAACACCAATCCTTGGCTGCGGCTGTTGCTGCGCGGGTCGAGGAGACTCCCTGCCATTTTTTCAAGCACCCCGGCATCGCCCGCGACCTGAACATTCAGGTTACCGCCGCCCAAGGTACCAAACCCCGTAAATCCGACCATCAAGTCAGCCTTGCCATTCTGTGCTGCGGTATAGCTCCCGAAATTGATCCACCAGGCAGCGGGTTGTGCCTGGGTACCGGTGGAGACTGAACCATTGCCTTGGCGCCACAGCCAATTTCCGACACTGGCTGTGTCATACCCCAAGTCACCGGGATTAGGTCGTGTGTTACCGCTGCCAGTCAGCACATCCATTGTATTGCCGGTCAGACTACCGCCGACATTCAAAGTCAGGTTGCCGCCGAAGTCCGGGTACCAGGCACGATAAAGACTGTTGGTACCGCCATCCACAAACTGCTCGTTTTCACCCAGCGCATCATTGAGCACCTTACCCGCCGCCCCCAGCGCCTTGGGCTGATTGTACGGGTCGTTGGCATAAGTCTCGCTGGCTGAACTACCGGCGGTATAAACGCCGTACAGCGAATCCATTTTCAGATCACCTGCCGACAGCAGCTCAAGGTCTGCCGCGCCGGTACGGATGACACTCCAACGTTGGCTGCCAGGCTTATATTCTGTTTGCCCTACAGCTTTGCAGAACGATGGCGTTTCATCACACATTCCCGGATAGGCAACGTTCTCAAAATCAATCGGCTGACCCGCGTAACTCGGATCCCCCAGGAAGTTTTCCGCCCCCTCCTCCGTCCAGACAAAACCGCTACTGGCCTTGCAAAATGACGGGCTGTCTTCACACATTCCCGGGTAAGCAACGTTCTCAAAATCAATGAATTTGCCTGCCAGGCTCGGGTCTCCGAAGTTTTCCGCCCCTTCTTCGGTCCACACCAACCCCCCAGCCCCGGCCTTGCCAAACATGCCGTAGTGACTATCGGCCAAATGAAGATCACCACCCGCCAACACAGGCTGCACGACCCGACTGTCCGCCGCCCGCGTATCGGCACCGGCCACCAGTCGCAGTGACCAAGACTGCGAACCTTCGGCCAGCATCGGCGCGATGGCCCAGTTGCTCCCCGCCACTTCCGGGCGCAACTGCACCGACTCCACTCCGGCCGGCAACTTGATGTCGGTACCCGACGGGATTTTCGACCCCACACTCAACGCCAGGGTACCGTTGAGCCGCAGGACATTGGTCAAGCCATTGCTCGCGTCCGCAATGCCTGGCAAGGCAACACCTTTGGGCCAGATCAGGCTGCCAATGGTTGCACTGCTACCCAGCAAACTGCCCGCCCCCAATACTGTGCCCGCTTCAAGGGTTTGAGTCGAAGCCAATAACGTGCCGGCCGCGAACAACAGGTTACCCGAGGCGTCATGTACCGCCGCCGCCAGCACAGTGCCCGCCGGCAGCACCAAGGGCTGATCCAGCGTCGCGGCTACAGGCAGACGTGTTCCCGCCGCCAGGGTGGCGCCCTTGAGCGGCACGTCGAAGTTGAGCACGGAGCCGGCCGGAAACGCCGTGTCGTCCGCCAGGGTCACACCGGTACCGGGCACGACAATATCGCCCGCCGCGAAATCAATGCCCGGCAACAGCACCCAGCCCTTGTCGTCGTTGGTGCCGGGCGGCTGGGCGAACCCGTCGGTGATGCTGCCGTAGATGTTCAGGTCACCCCCGGCCCGCAGTGTCAGGCTGCCGGATTCGCCAGAGCCGTAGACTCCGCTCAGGACACTATGCGGATTGAGGCTCTCATAACGATAGCGCGACAGGTCCAGGTCACCCTGGACCACCAGGTCACCGTCGGCCGTCGCACTCACCACCTCCACACCGGGGCGCAGATGCAACACGTCGCGATAGCGGCTGTTGTTCAACCCGACGAGTTTGCGCTGCAACAGATCATCGTTGTCGAGGGCGTTAGTGATAAAAGCAGCGTTGTCGTCATGCACATCATCCAGCCACGCTTGATTGATGACCTGATAAGGCTTGCCGCTGGCCGCCGGCACGTCAATCAGCGGCGCGTCGCTGTATTGCCACATGGCAACCAGCGAGATCGAGCGGGCACCTTGAATATCCAGGGCGCCACTGGCATCGACTGCCACGTCGCCACCCGACACGCCACCCAATCGTGGTGCACTGAGCTGCAACGTGCCGCGAGCACGACCGTCATTCATGCCGGGCGCACCGCCTAGCGCGACCTCGGTACCGTGACGCAGGTCGATGCGGGCGCCGTTACCCAAGGTCAGGAGGCCTTCCCGAGCGGTCAAGTCGACAATGGCACGGTTCGGCGATTCGATGATCTTGCCGTAGCTGTCCACCCGCAGGCGTCGACCATGGGCGTCGAGCACCGCGCCGCTGCCCAAAGTCAGGGCATTTTGGGCGGCCAAATAAATACTGCCGACCCGCTCACCGCTGGCGTCGACCTTGCCGTTGACCAGCAGGCTGCCATTGTCCAGCGACACGCTGAGGGTGGAGGCCTTGAGTTCGTTGCCGATCACCAGGTCGCCTTGCTTGAGTTGAAAACCACGGGAACCGAATACCTGCCCGTCGTTCAGCCGTTGGTTCAACGCCGCGAACTGCTCACTGAGGCTACCGCTGCCGCCCAGGCGCTGGGCCTGGATCTCCACACCGCCGGCCAGGTACGGCATGGCGGTGCCGCCGGCGTCATATTCGCCCGTGCTGCTGCCGAGAATCCGCCCCTGCAAATCAACGATCCCGGCGGCCTCGTCCAGGGCCACGGCACTGAGCCGGCCAGCCTGATTGTTACGGGCCGAAAGGTCGATGCTTGAGCCATCCGCCTGGCGGATGTTGCCGTTCTGGCTTTGCAGGATCACTTCGCCACCGGCGCTGTAGCGTGTCACATCGTTGAAGGTGACCGTGCGGCCTGCCACGTCGATCAGCGCCTCATCGGCCAGGGTCAGATCATCCGTCGCGCTGAGGGTCAGCTTGCCGCTGGGCAGTACCACCGCACTGGCCAGGTTGAGGCTCGCACCCTTGAGGGACAACTCGCCTCCAAGCCCGGAGACGGTGCTCGGCGTAGCGCTCGCACCCGTCACGTTAAGCGTGCCGCCCGCGGTGATGCGGTTGACCGAGCCGGCTTCACCAGTCAGCAATGGGGTGAGGATATTCAGGTTGCCGCCGTTGTAGGCGTAGCCTGTTTTCGCGTCATAGGCCCCCTGGCTTTGATACACCGCCAAGCTGCCTTTGTGGTTGGCCGTCAGGCGTTCGCTGGCGCTGAGGTTGACGTTGGCGAATCCCAGGGCAAGGCGGTTCAGGGTGGTGACCGAGCTGGGCTGGGCAAAGTCACCATAGCCGAATTCGATCCGCTGGGCCTGGATGTCCAGGCGACCGGCGCCGGTGCCGGCCCCACCGGCAATCACCGACCCCGGCGCGCCGACAGCGCCGTTCCAGATCAGGTTGGCGGTGCGAATGGTCGCCACGTCATTGGCACTGCCAGCGCCATAAATGGCCGGAGTGCTGAGCATCAGGTTATTCAGGCGCGACTTGCCTGTTGTCGGGTCATAGGTGTCGAGACTGACGGTGCCGTAGAAATTCAGCGCCTCACGGGCCGACAGTTCCAGGGTTTCCAGTGCCGGGGCACCGTATTGGATATCCCCGCGCAACAGGCGATCGAGCACGGTCTGGCTCAGGGTCAGACCTGCCGGCAAGACCTGACGCGTCGCCGCGTCGCTGAGTGCCTGGGCAGTGCCGACGTTGATGTTGCTCAGGGCCAGGGTCAGGTGGCGGGTACCGTAGCGCACTTGGTCGTTCAACTGCAGACCGCCGCCGGTGGCGGCGACAATGCTGCCTTCGGAGTGAATCCGCGTGACGCCACTGCACGACGTCAGGCTACAGCCGCCTATGTTGACAGAGCCGCTGCTACCCGACGGAGGTGCCAACACATTGAGCAAGCCATTGGAGGCTGCCAGCATGTTGAAGTCTTTAAGCAAGCTATAAATAAAGCCATCACGGGCATCGTAAGCAGCTGCTCCACGACCAATGGTATTGATGGCGGCGCCTTGTTCCACCAACACCTCACCGCCACTGGCAAGCAGGAAAACCTCCGGCGCCGCCAGCGTCGCCCCTTCCCGCAAAATCACATTGCGCGACATATCAAACTGGGGGATGACATAGTTTCCGCTCTGGCCGTAACTAATCGAAAATAGCCCACCGATCACCTGACGCGAAGCGTTCAGCGCATTGAGGCTTTCGGCATTGAGGGTCACGCCCTCGAAACCGGCCGTGGCCCCTCGTCCATCAGCAACCACCTCCAGTGCGCTGCCGGTGCTCCCAACCACTGCGACGATACCGCCGTAGCCCCCTTTCTGGGGCGCGAACTTACCGATACCCTTGAAGGAGAACGCCTGGTCTCCGGCCCCGGCGGACAGACTCAACTTCAGGGTCTTGGCGTCTATCGGCAACATCGCCCGAGGCACGCCCAGGCGTGCTGCGTCGGCCATGGCGAATTGTGCGTAGCTGGTTTCGTTGTATTGCGAGTAACGACGCAGCACCTCTCCCGACGTCAGGATGACCTGGCTGGACAAACTGTTACGCTGCCCGGTATTGGCGACCGACAGCACCCCGGCGGTGGTCCAGGAGCCGTTGCGCATCTGCTGCGCGCCCGTTGTGGAGCCTTGCCCCGCCAAGCCATTGACCTCGACTCGGAATGCCCCCGGCAGCAAAGCATAAGTGGAAGGCATCAAGGTATAGGTACCCGCCGCCAACCCGGGAACACCGGCACTGATGGTGATCTGCTGGCCCACCCGCGGATCCACCGCACCGCCTTCCGGGGCGACGGGCGCATAAGCACTCTGGTTGCCTGGCACGATGGCGTAGACCGGATTGGTGGACAGTCCCGGCAGGGTGAAGCCGCCGTTGGCGCCAATCTGGACCAACGGGTTGAAACGCGCATCGGTGGAACCGCCACGGCCAGAGATGAAACCGGCGCCGAGCAGTTCACCGCCTCCCGAAAGGTCAAGGACCGAACCTTCCTGGGCCGCCACCGACTTACCGCCCAGAATCACGCCGATGTTAAGGTCGCCAGTGGTGGAAGGCACCGCGCCTTGCCCCAGCAACACAACCTTCTTGCCAGCGTACTGATAACTCTGGCCATCGACCGTGCCGCCATAAGGCAGGACCAGACCCTGGCCACTGACCGACGTCAAGCTGCCCGGCAGCAAGTCCACCCGGGCGGACACACCCGCCAAGCTGTTGTTGGTACCGACTTCAAGCAACCCCAACGGCGCACGTACGACCCCACCTTGTTCGATCTTCGCGCTGCCCAATTGCAAGCGACCGAACACCGAATAAGGTACCTGGGGGACGACCTGGGTGGTACGGCTGATCACCAAGCTGCGCGTCGGATCGTACAGGGGGATGTTGCTAACAGGATCGCGCCCCCAGCCATACCCGGCCAAAACACGAGCGCCTACACCGGTCGCTGGGTACAGTTGGGCCGCCTGCAAGATCATGTCCGCAGACGTCACCAGTTGAGTGGTGAAACCTTCGGGCAACCCTTCGCCCGAGAACCCGGCCAGGAATCGCACATCCCCCCGACTGCTTAACTGAACCCGGTCAAAACCGGCGCGCTCCAACTCGACGGTGCTGCCGTCGGCCTGCCGCACGGCCCCCTTGCTACTGAAGGTCACGTTACCCTGCACATCCAGCAGGTCTGCGTTGACAGAAAACACGGCCTTGTTCATTTGCAACGATACGCCGCCATCGACCACCGGCCGGACATAGTTGTCCCTGTTTAGAAGGTTGGCCGCGGGGCCCGACAGCAGTACATGGGGAGCATTGAGTTGAGCCCGGGCATTTGGCGCGTCTGCACTCGTTACAAAACTGCGGGCATACAGGCTCAAGCTTTGGCCAAGGGACAGCGACACGTCACCCTCGATGCTCAGCAGCCCGTTGCTCAACAGCGCCAGGCTGTCGAAGCCACCCGACTGGACCTGATCAACGCCCAATCGCCCGTAACCGTAGACCAACGAGTCCGCCGCCGTCTCGGCATTACCTTCCAGCAAGCTCGCAGGCGCGGTTTGTCCCAGCACCAGCTCACGCACTTTCATCACTCGGTCGCTGGCTGCATTTTTCACGTAGTAAGGTGTTTCCAGTGCCACCGACAACTTGCCGCCCGCCGCCCCTGCCCCACCCGAACGAGCGCTGAACTCGCCATCCAGGTACAAACCATTGGCCGATGCCAGGGAAATACTGCCGCCATTGCTCGCCACCGCCGTGCGGCCCTGGCCGGCGATATCCAGCACGGCCTGGCTGCCATCCGCTTGCAGACGCGCACCCTCGCGCACCACGACAAACAGTTCGGATGCGGAAGCCGAACCCTTCGCGGCATCGATCTGGCCGCCGATGACAATCTGCCCGCCGTCGCGCACCAGGCCGTACGTCTGGCCGCGCATATCCTGGGCGGTCACGGCGCGACTGGAGACGTCGATCAGCGCCTGTTCGCCGAGCCAAATGGAACGACCGTGGCCCTGGGCATTGGCCCCTTCGCCGTCCGCACCAATAACGCTCAACCCGGTGAGGCTGACCCGCCCACCCCACGCATTAAGGGTACCGTTGGCAGTCAATTGACCGATGCTGCGCACGTCGATGCCCTGCCCCGGATCGACGCTGATCACGCTGCCCTTGCCCAGGTTCAACACCGTGCTGGCCATGTCGGCGGCGCTGGCGTTCGCGGAACCGGCAGTGAGGCTCAGGCTCGCGCCGCGACGCTGGGTCAGGACGCCTTTGATCGCATCTTCCTGATACAGCTCCGGCGTCCAGCGCTGCAAAGCCTCGACCGGTTCTGCATCGCTGCCGGTGCTCAACGCCTGCTCGCCAAAACGGTACACCGGCATCGTCACATCGACCTGGGTTCCGTCGGCCACGGTCAGGCCTTGGTTACCGGTAATGTCATAGGCGGAGAAACCCTTGTCGAAGAAATCACCGCCCAGTTGCAGGGTACCCGGTTCAAGCGGCGAGCCGCTGTTGCCGATCAGCACTTTACTGGCCGCCAGCGTCAAGGTCCCGCCGCCATTCACGCCGGTGCCGCGCAGTTCACCGTCAAGGTTCAAGGCGCCGTTACCGGAGAATGTACCGGTACTGGCGGTCAGGGTCAGGTCACCGCCCTTGCCACCGCGGGTCTTGCCATCGGCCATGACCGCAGCACCGGAGCTGACGTCGATCAGGCTGCCCTGGCGCACATCGATGTCGCCGCTGCTGCGCACGGATACAGTGCCGCCATTGAGGAACGGCAGGCCCTGGCGATCGTTGCCGTCGAGTAGCAGGTTGCTCCACCGGCCAGCGGTGTTCAACGTCACGCCCTCGCCCAACGTGACCACAGCACGCTGACCGGTGACAGGCGAAAGCACGACGTCTCCCATCTGGAAGTTATCGGCTCTGACCTGTTTAAGTACGTCCCCCAAGGCAATACGCCCACCACGGGCGGTCAGGTCGGCGTTCACTTCCACCTGCGGCGCATAAAGCGTGATATCCCCGCCATCGGCCACCTTGAGCGTGCCATCGACTTTGATGCCTTGCGCCGCTGCCACCTTGACCGCGCCGAGCTGGAAGCCATTGAGCAGTTCGTTATCCAGCACCAACTTGCCTTGCCGGTCGCTGCCGACCGCCGAGGTCAGGTCCAGGCCTGCGGCAATCTTCTCGGTGACCTTGCCGACGGTGACCTGATCGAAGGTGGGGTTCAAGCCACTGTTGATCACGCCGCTGGTCTTGCCATAGATCGGCGTGTAGCTGCCCACCCACAACTGCGCCCGTCGGGCCAAGGCGTTTTGCGATTGCTGGTAGCCGTCGAGGTTGAGGTTCGGCGCCTGGGTCTGGCGTTCACCCTGGTAGACCTCGCCAACAACCTGGCCTTCCAGTACCGCGTTGCGGGTCGACACCACCAGCTTGCCTGCATCGCGGCCAACGGTGTAGCCGGCCTCGAAGCGCTCGCGCGGGGCGATCAGCGGGTTGTAGTAGTAATCGGTCTGGCCCCAGCGTTGGCTGTGGTCTTCGTAGCCTTTGTAGATGCCGGTGTAGAGGATGTCCCCCGGCGCCTTCGACAACTCATACAAACGCCCATCGGCGCCCTTGAGCCAGGACTGGCGCAAGTAGCCGCTCTGCACATCCAAGGTGCCGCCAGACAGGTTCAACTGCGCTGCCTGCTGGGTCACCACGTCGTTGCCAGTGAACGTCAGCGTACCGCCTTGTGCCGCCCATTCGCCGACACTGTGGCCCCGAGTGCCCAGGTAACCGCCGACCTCCAGCAACCCACCCGCCGTGTACCAACGGTCAGTGGCGTAGCCGTTGGTGCCCGCCGGCACGTAGATCAAGTCACGCACGTCGACCCAGACATCGTTGTTGGTCAGTTTGCCGCCGTCGCGGTTCACCGGTGCGTCGCGCTGCTCGTTGCCCTGGACGTTGACCTTGATGGAGTTGGACTCCATCGCCACCTTGACGCCGATGGCGCCGGACACATCGATCACCGCGCCATCGCGCACCAGGCTGCGACCGGCGGCGCTGACCGCGACCTGTCCGCCAGTGGCCAGGGTGATGGAGCCGTTCTGGAAGTCGACACTGCCGCCACTGACGATCTCGACCCGGGACTGGTCGCTGCGGTCGACCACGCTGCTGAGGTTGTTGAACTGGCCGGTGATCAGGTTGTTCGGTGTGCCATCCAGGCCGGCCGGTCCGGCATTGCGCTGGCTGTCCAGGGCGCTGCCGCCCGTGGTATCGAGCAGCACCGCCGTGGCGCTGCCCCGCCCCAGGGTCACGCTGCCGGTGCTGTCGTTGAAGGCATTGAGTAGATGCACGGTGCCACGGGTGTCTACTGAGCTGGTGGCGACAACCACGCCGTTCTGCTCGACCCGGTGCCCGGTGAGGGTGATGTCGCCGGTGCTGGCCTGGATCAGCCCGTTGTTGATCACCGTGCCGGCGCTGCTGCCGGGCTTGAGAGATGTCGCGACCTCGTTGCCACGGGTAGTAGAACGCAGGTTGCCGCTGGTGCCCTGGCCGCGCCGGATATAAAAACTGTCACCCGCCGCCAGGGTGGTCTGGCCCTTGGCGGTGATGATGGAGCCGGCGTTCTCCACTTCGCTACCCAGCAGCAAGGCATAGCCGCCCCCGGCCGTGGAGGTGGCGGCACGATGGGTTTCGATCAGTGCGCCCTGCTGCACTTCGACCTTGCCGGCGGCGTCGGTGAAGGTCGGTTGGCTGCCGGTGGCATCGACGTACAAGCCACGCTTGCTGAATTGCTCATCGCTGACATTGGCCGCCACCGCCGCCAGGTTGCGCACATTGACCTGGCTGCTGCCGCTGAAAATGATGCCGTTGCGGTTGACCAGCATCACCGTGCCGTTGCCCTTGATCTGGCCCTGGATCTGGCTCGGTCGCGCCTGGGGATCGTTGACCCGGTTGAGCACGGCCCAGTCCGACTGCTGCTGGAAATCCACCGTGGTGTTGCGCCCGACGTTGAAGGTTTCCCAGTTGAGAATCGCCTTGTCGGCGGTCTGCTCGATCTTCACCGTGGTCTTGCCGCCGGCCTGGGTCTGCTGCGGTCCCTTGGCGTTGTGCCAACCCTGGGTCAGGCTGTTGTCGACCTTGAGCCCTCCCTCGCCCAAGCCGTCCGGCACGGTCTGCACCTGCCCGAACGCCGCTTGGCGTCCCGCGGCCTGGGCCGCCTGCTGGGCCGCGATGGCGGCCACGGTGTTGTTGAGATTGGTCAACGACCGCTGCAACTGCGCATTGGCCCGTTGCTGCTGCGCCAGGGGCGGCGGCATGCCTGGCTGCGCCGTCGTGGGCCGCCCCGCGCCACCGGCCTGGGACGCCCCCTTGGCGGCAAACCAGGCCGAACTGAACGCCGTGGCCGCGTGGGCATTGCCGGCCACCATCAGCAGGGCAATGGCCTGGGCCAGCGGTTTGAGCCGCAACATCGACAACTGGTCATCGCGACGTGGAGCATTCAGGTTCGTCTGGGGTTTGCAGCGCAGCATCCTACTCATCCTTTCGGGTTCGCTCTAAGGGGCGCAACGCAGTGCCATCAAGCTGCCAGCGTTGGTTATAGGGGATAGGCGGTTACAGAGGGGCGGGACCGAACGCTTGTCATGAAAATTTCATGTGGCTGTGTCGGTACGGATGTCAGGCAAAGACCGCAACGACTTGCGCCGTTGCTGATCGATGTTTTGAGTTGCTCCCAGCATGGTTTTACAGCGGACGACCTATGCCATTGCATACGTTAGGGTTACCGATGCTTAAGGGGTTGGCAGCTGTCAGGAAAGTGGTGCGGATTGCGGTTTTCCAGGCGGCTGGTAACGGCACCAGACGGTTGGCGGTGATAGCCGCGTCGTTATTGATGGTAAGGAAAGCGTTGTAGTGACGGGTAAAGAAGTTACGCACCTGTGTGCTCTGGGCGACGTCGGCATAGCACTGGCTAAAGATCACGTTGGTGAAGCCAAGAATGGGGTAGCCGGTGATTGGGAAAGGCACCACGCTTGGGTCATTTGGGCTGGTAGTCGCGGAGAATACCGGCACCCAGGCGTTTGGATTCGAGCGATTAGCGGTGGCAGGAACAGCGATTGCGGCTATAGCTGCCGAAATATTCGCTGGCGCAGGAGAAACACCGGCAACCCGGGCCACTTTTGTGGCGTCATCCAGGCCAGCCAAGGTCGATGCCGCATACGCCGGGCTCATGTAAGTGATAGCACCTTGAGTCGCGCTCACTGCATACATGGCTCCTTCACTATGAACGGCCGATAGAGCACCGGCCGGCGGCCCACCGCTGTAACTGGAGGCAAAGTTGGTGGTGACGGAGAAGGTGCCTGTTTCCGCGCACTTGGCGTTCAGGAAGCGGGTGAATAGCTCCGTGGTTCCGCTGCTCTCGGCACGGTAAACCACAGTGATTGGACCTTTACGGCCAGAGCCGGTGATCTGGCTCCAATCGATCAGACGACCGGAGAATACACCGCACAACTGGTTGACACTCAAGTCGATGCCTGCCGCGCCAGCCTTGTTGAACGGAATGGCGATTGAAGTGGCAGCCGAAGGCACCTGGATCAATGGACCCCAGGCCGCGCCATGAGCGAAGGCATAAGTGTCCAACTCGACGGGTCTGAGCTTTGAGTCACTGGCGACCCAATGCACGTTCTTGGTGGTAATGCCACCCACGAACTTGCTGTAATCGTTATTCAGAAAAGCGATCTTGCCCGCACCGCTGCCCACACCGATGTAGGGAGCGAAACCAGCGGTCAACACTCCGGCTGTCTGGTAAAGCGGCTGAGGCAAGGTCGTTCCACCGCCATTGATATCCGCCATTGCCAACGGCGCGCATAGGCCGCTGCACAACACTGCAACCGTTCGGAAAAAATGCTTGGACATGACAAGACTCCTGTCTTGAAATGCTGCGCCCTATCCGAGTCGTTCGGGCTGTAGCGCAGCTGAAAGGGGCGAAACGAGCACCATTAACTACGAGGAAATCAGCAACGGCTTGCGCCGTTGCTGATTGGTATTGCGTGTCGCTCAGGCGTGGTGTGTTACAGCGGACGACCGATACCGTTGCAGACGTTTGTGTTACCGATGCTTTGCGCGCTGGAAGTGGTCAGGAAGCTGCCACGGATGGCGGATTTCCAAGCACCTGGCAGTGGTACAAAGCGGTTAGCGGTGATAGCCGCATCGTTGCTGCTGGCCGCAGTGGCGTTGTAGTGACGGGTGAAGAAGTCACGCACCTGCGTGGATTGGGCAGCGTTGGCATAGCACTGGCTGAAGATCACGTTGGTGAAGCCCAGGATCGGATAGCCGGTGGTTGGGTAAGCCACGACGCTCGGATCGTTAGGGTTGGTGGTTGCAGCGAACACCGGCACCCAGGCGTTCGGGTTGGCGCGGTTGGCGGCGGCTGGTACTGGAACAGCAGCGATGGCAGTCGAAACGTTAGCTGGGGCTGGGGAAACACCGGCAACACGGGCGACCTTAGTGGCGTCGTCCAAGCCGGCCAAGGTGGTGGCGGCGTAGTCCGGGCTCATGTAGGTGATACGACCCTGAGCAGCGTTCACAGCAGTCATCACAGCCTGGCTGCCAGTGGCGGAAACGGCACCGGAGGGCAGCCCGCCGCTGAAACTGGACGCGAAGTTGGTGGTGATTGCGAACTTAGCGTTGTTAGGTTCAGCGCACTTGGCGTTCAGGAAACGAGTGAACAGCTCAGTGGTACCGCTGCTCTCAGCACGATAAACCACGGTAATTGCGCCAGTACGGCCCGAACCGGTGATCTGGCTCCAGTCGTTCAGACGGCCGGAGAACACGCCACACAACTGATCAACGCTCAAGTTGACGTTAGCAGTGCCGGTCTTGTTGAAAGGAACGGCAACCGAAGTGGCGACCGAAGGCACCTGGATCAACGGACCCCAGGCGGTACCATGATTGGCAACGTAGCCATCCAATTCAGCCTGGCTGAGCTTCGAATCGCTGCCTGCCCAGTGCACTTTCTTGCCGCTGGTGTCGCCAGGCACCAACTTGGTGTAGTCGTTGTTCAGGAAAGCCAGTTTGCCGTTACCGCTGCCCACACCGATGTAAGGGGCAAAACCGGTGGTGAGTACACCAGCAGTCTGGTACAGCGGCTGAGGCAAGGTAGCACCACCGCCATTGACATCAGCCATGGCGGCCTGAGCGGCGCAGAGGCCGGCGAGGGTCAGGGATACCGCGAGAACGTTGCGCTTAAACATGAAGAATCTCCTTTCATCGTGTTCGTACGTAGGTTGGGTGACGCGTGCTTGCCGTCATGGCGCTCGGTCCTGTGCCGATGGCGATGGGGTGAGGCCATGGGTTAGAAATTCGCAGTTTCCGGTGACAGATAAAGGAAAAAACCTCGGGAGCTGAGGGCTGTTTTCAAGGCATTTTTCTCGGGTGTTCCAGGGCTCTGGACTGGGGTTTCGAGCTGGTTTGGCGGTCGAACCGGATAAGGAGACAGTGAAGGTCGCGGCGGGTGGTCGCCTGGCGAACGAACATGACAGAACGAGGAACCCGAGTTTGGCGCGGGCAAGGGTCGGGAGATGCCACGACACCGCAGAGTTTTTTTGCACTACCGCTGTTGTGGCGAGGGGATTTATCCCCGTTGGGTTGCGTAGCAGCCCCAAACCCGGACATCTCGGTACATCAGGCAGATCCCATGCAACTTGTTTGGGGTCGCTGCGCAACCCAACGGGGATAAATCCCCTCGCCACAGGGTTTGTGCCTGACTCAAGATATGTGGGTTTATTGAACCAACTGGTTGATCTCGATAATCGGCAACAACACCGCCATGACGATCACCAGCACCACGCCGCCCATGACCACAATCATCAACGGCTCCAGCAGCGCGGTCATGCCCATGGCCCGGCGTTCGATGTCTCGGGACAGGGTTTGCGCGGCGCGTTCAAGCATCGGTGGTAGGCAGCCGGTTTTCTCGCCACTGGCGATCAGGTGGATCAGCACCGGCGGGAAGACTTTTTCCACCCGCAACGCTGCGGCCAGGTTGACCCCTTCGCGGACCTTGGCCGTGGCATCGCTGACACTCAGGCTCAGGCGGTCGTTGGACAGCGTCTGGCGCGCCGCCTCCAGGGCCCGCAGCAACGGCACCCCGGCGCCGCCAAGAATCGCCAGGGTCGAGGCAAAGCGCGCGGTGTTGAGGCCCAGCACGAAACGCCCGATCAACGGCAGGCGCAACACCCTTGCGTGCCAGCTCAAGCGTGCCTGCGGGTTGCGCAAATACATCCGCCAACCCCAGAACCCACCGGCCAAAATGCCAAAACACAACCAGCCCCAGGCACGGATGAAGTCACTGGCGGTCAGCATCGCCACGGTCAATCCGGGCAGGTCCTGCCGAGCCTGGGAAAACGCGCTGACCACCTGCGGCACGACGTAGCTGAGGAGGAAAATCACAATGGCGATCGACACCAACCCCACTACACCCGGATAGATGAACGCCGTGAGGATCTTGCCCCGCAGGTTGTTGCGCTCCTCGATGTAATCCGCCAATCGCTCCATGACCTGGGCCAGGTCGCCGGACTCCTCTCCGGCGGCAATCAACGCCCGGTAGATTTCCGGAAAATCCCGTGGCCGCGCAGCCAAGGCTTCGGCCAGACGCATGCCGCTGCGCACATCGGCGCGCACTGCGCTGAGGGTCTGGGCGATGTGCTTGCGCTCGGCCTGCTCCACCGTGGCGCTCAACGCCGCCTCCAACGGCAGGCTCGCCCCCAGCAGGCTCGCCAGTTGCCGGGTGGCCCAGGCCAGGTCGTTGTCCGATAGCTTGGCGCTGAATAGTCCACCGCCATTGGCCTGCGTCGTGTTGCGCTCCAACTGCACCTGCAACGCGGTCAATCCGCGACTGCGCAACAGGTTGAAAGCGGCTCCCTGGCTGTCGGCTTCCAAGTGTCCGGATTCGATCTTGCCCTGGGCGTCGGCGGCCTCGAAACGGTAGCGATTCATCAGGCGTCCCGTGTCACGCGCAGGATTTCTTCAGGGGCGGTGGCGCCGCTGCGCACCCAGCGCTCACCGTCCTCGCGCATGCTGAACATGCCGGCCTGGCGAGCGGCGGCGCGCAGGGCCTGCTCCCCTGCCCCCTGGTGGATCAGCGTGCGGATGTCGTCGTCGATGCAGAACAGTTCGTGGATGCCGGTGCGCCCGCTGTAGCCGGTCTGGTTGCAGCTCGGGCAGCCCACCGGACGCCACGTGCCAGGCGTGGCCGGATCGGGCTGTTTGCACTGCGGGCAGAGCCTGCGAACCAGGCGCTGGGCCAGTACGCCGAGCATCGACGAGGCCAGCAGGAACGGCTCGACGCCCATGTCGATCAGGCGGTTGATGGCCGACACCGCATCGTTAGTGTGCAGCGTGGCCAGCACCAAGTGACCGGTGAGGGAGGCCTGCACGGCGATTTGCGCGGTCTCCAGGTCGCGGATTTCACCGATCATGATGATGTCCGGGTCCTGGCGCAGGATCGCGCGCAGGGCCAGGGCGAAAGTCATGTCGATCTTGGCGTTGACCTGGATCTGGCTGATACCCGGCAGGTCGTACTCCACCGGGTCTTCCACGGTGAGGATGTTGTGCACGCTGGCGTCCAGCCGGGCCAGGGCGGCGTAGAGGCTGGTGGTCTTGCCACTGCCGGTGGGGCCGGTGACCAGCACGATGCCGTGGGGCTGGCGGATCAGGTGGTCGAGCTTGCCCAGCACGTCCGGGTCCATGCCCAGGGTTTCCAGTTGCAGGCGCCCGGCCTGCTTGTCCAGCAGGCGCATCACCACCCGTTCGCCATGGCCGGTGGGCACCGTCGAAACCCGGATGTCGATCGGACGTCCGGCCACGCGCAAGGCGATGCGGCCGTCCTGGGGCAGGCGTTTTTCGGCGATGTCGAGCTGGGCCATGATCTTGATCCGCGACACCAGCGCGCCGTGCAGGGCCTTGCGTGGCGAAACCACGTCGCGCAGGGTGCCGTCGACCCGATAGCGCACCACCGAATGGCTTTCGTAGGGTTCGATGTGAATGTCGCTGGCCTCGTCCCGTGCGGCCTGGGTCAGCAAGGCGTTGATCATGCGGATCACTGGCGCGCCGTCCTGGGTGTCCAGCAGGTCGGTGATTTCCGGGATGTCCTGCATCAGCCGGTCGAGATCGACTTCGTTTTCCGCCGCGCCCACCACGGCGGCGGCGCTGCCGGTGTCGGCATAGGCCGTGTTGAGCAACCCGTCGAGTTCCTCGTCACGTACCCGCTCCAGCCGCACCTCGCCGAACTGCCGGCGCACTTCACTGATGGACCAGCCCGGCGTGGACGGGCACACCATCAGCACCGCGCCCTCGTCGGACTGGCGCAACACCAGGCGCTGGGCCTTGGCCCAGGCGTATGGGAGGGTGTTCATGTCGACACCTCAGGTCCATAAGTTGCATCTGCACCTTGTGGGAGCGAGCCTGCTCGCGATAGCGGTGGGTCAGCTTGCATGGATATCGATCGGGCCGCCGTCATCGCGAGCAGGCTCGCTCCCACAGAGTTGGTGTCCATCAGCGAGTGCCTCCTTCGATCGGCACCGCCTTGATCACCGCCCTGGGCGTTTGCAGGCTCACGGGCGCAGCCCCCGGGATCGCCCGGGCCGAGGCTGGCAGTTGCGGCGCCTGCATGTCCGGCAACGCCCAACTGCGATCCGGTTGCAACAGGCCCTGGGCGCGGCGCATGAAGTCGTAGCGGTTGAGGGTGATGCCACGGCCCGCCGCCGTGTCGCGGATGATGTAAGGCCGCAGGAACACCATCAGGTTGGTCTTGGTGATCTGTCGCCGCTCATTGCGAAACAGCGCACCGATACCGGGGATGGTCGACAGCCACGGCACCGCGTCGTTGCTCTGGCTGTAGCCATCCTGCAGCAACCCGCCAAGGACCATGATCTGCCCGTCGTCCAACAGGATGCTGGTGTCGATGGCACGCTTGTTGGTGACAATCCCCGTGGTGCTCGAGGCGCGGTTGTCGACGCTACTGACTTCCTGATAGATATCGAGCTTGACCGTACCGCCCTCGGAAATCTGCGGCCGGACATTGAGCTTCAAGCCCACCTCCTCGCGGGTCACGGTCTGGAACGGGTTGTTGCTGGTACCACCGCCACCGGTGACGTAGCTGCCGCTGACGAAGGGAATGGTCTGGCCGACAAAAATGCTCGCCGCTTCGTTGTCCAGGGTCAGCAGGTTTGGCGTCGACAGCACGTTGGTGCCGCCCTTGCTCTTCAGCGCCCGGGCCAGGACCTTGAGGTCGAGGATCTTGCCGATGCCGGGAATGTCCACCGTGCCATTCACCACACCAAGGTTCAGGCCCTGGGGCAACACGTCGATGCTGGTCTTGCCGTTGAGGTTGAGCCCGGTACCACCAAGGTTGACCCCGCCGATCACCCCGCTGCCACCGAGGTTGCCGGTCTGCCATTGCACGCCGAATTCGCTGGCGTCGTCCTCGCCAACCTCGACGATCAGGCTCTCGATCACCACCTGGGCGCGGCGCTGGTCCAGCAGGTCGATGACTTCCCGCAGGTTGCGGTACAGCGGGTCCGGCGCCGAGATCAGCAAGGTGTTGGTGGTGGCATCGGCCTGAATGGTCACGCCGCCAGCGCTGAAGGCGGTGCCCTGTTCGTTATTCGTCGAAGTGGTGGTGGAACCGTTGCTGCCCTGGGTGTAACCGTTGCCGCTGGATGATGCACTGCCGCTGGTGGTGCTGGTGGTGCCATCGCCACTGCTGCCCTGCCCGCTCTGGCCATTGGTGTTGCCACCCATGCCACTGAGCACCGAGCGCGAGTTGTCGTTGCCCTCGCCTTCGCTTTCCCCGGTGAGCAAGCCGCGCAGGGCCTGGGCCAGTTTGCCGGCCTGGGCGTTGCGCAGGTACACCACATGCAGGTTGCTCGGGTTGTTCTGGGCGTTATCGAGCTTGTAGATCAGGTTGCGCGCCAGTTCCGTACGCTCGGGGCTCCCCGCGCGAATGATGATGGAATTGGAGCGCGGGTCGCCGATCACGTTGATCTTCTGGGTCTGGTCACCGCCTTGGGTCTCCAGCAGGTCAGAGACCATTTGCGCGATGTCGACGGCGATGCCGTTGTGGACCGGTACCACGTCGGTGTCGATGGCACTCGGGGTGTCGATGCCTTCGATGAGCTGCGCCACCCGTGACAGGTTCTCGGCGTAGTCGGTGACGACAATAGTATTGTTGCCCGGGTAGGCATTGATCGGGTTGTTCGGCGACACGATCGGGCGCAGCACCGGGATCAGGTTCACCGCGTTTTCGTATTGCAGGCGGAAGGTGCGGGTCAGCATGCCATTGCCGGCCGGTTTGTCGGCGCTGTAGATCGGCCCGCCCAGCAGCTTGGCGTCGGCCTCCGGCACCACCTGGGCGACGCCGCCGACATCCACCACGCTGAAGCCTTGCATGCGCAACGCCGCCAACAGCATGTCGTAGGCCTGGTGAGCCGGGACCTGGCCTTCGGAAACCAGCGTCAGGTTGCCCTTGACCCGCGGGTCCACCAGGAACTGTTGGCCGGTGGAGCGGGACAAGGCCCGCACCACCGCCTGGATATCCGCCTCGACGAAATTCAGCGTCACCGGTTGGTCACCCAGGGGCGTGCGCACTGGCGCACTGCTGCGCGGCTCTCGGGCACGGGCGGTGAGATCGACCTGATGCCGCACCGCTGGCTTGCGTTCACGCAGGTCCTGGGCCCGCTGGCGATCCAGCAGTGCATCGCCACTGCGTTGGGTACTGCCCAGCGGAATGCCCAGTTCACTGTCCACCAGCAACGGTGGTTGCGACGCGGGCGGCGTGCTGTTGCACGCACTCAACGCCAGCAACAACAACGGTGCAGCCTTGCGCCAATGACGTGGGTATCTGGCCCCTTTCATGAAGCTTCCTTAGCGCCTTGCGCCTGATCCATGCGAACGGTTCCGGACAGTGTGCCGGCGGTGTTGTCGGGGTTAGCGAGGTAGTCGGAATCGGTCGGGGTACGCTGCAAGCGGGCCTCGATCACTTCCAGGGAGAATTGCCGCGGGTTGCCCAATAGCCAACTGATCACAGCCTCGGCGGGGGCCTTGTCGAACGTGAGCTGCCAGGCGTTGGGACGCTCGGCGCCGGGGGCTTGCAGTTGGTAGTGCTGGCTCAAGCCACTGGCTTCCAGGCTCTGACGCAAGGCGGCTTCGAGGGGCTGGCCTGGTGCAGGCCCAGCAACGTCACGCAACAGCACTTCGAGGGCTTCGGCCTGTGAACGCAGCTTCGGGGTTTCGGCTTGCCAATAGGCGATGGTCTTGAGCGGCGGCTGGATCATGGCGAGCCAGACCAGGCAACCGCCCAACACCAACGCAGCCAGGGCCACGGCGGCTTGTTCACGCACGGCAAGTCCCTGCCAGAACGTGCGCAATCGCGTGCGAACGGTTTGCCAGCGCCCCCACGCCAGCGCCAGGGAGTGCTTATTCATCATCGGCGTCCGGATTCTCGTCGGGGGCGTCCTGACTGCCCTGGCCGACCGTTGCCGCTCGCAGGGTCCAGCCCTGGTCGATGGCAACGACGTCGATGCCAGCCTGGGCCAGGGGAATTTTCCAATCCTCTTCGGCGGTGGTTTTCTGCGCCTCGGCCACGACACTCAGGCGCAATTCACCGTTCTCGAACACCAGTGCCTGGACATTGCCGCTCATGAACGGCATGGCACTGCCCGCCTGTTGTACCAGGCTGGCAAAGCGTTGGGCCGGGTCGCTCGCCGCACCGCTCTGGCGCGCAGTGATTTGCTGGCGCGCCTGTTGCAACGGGTTGAGGATCACCGGCAGCTCGGGAAACGCCTGCTTCACCCGTTGGCTCATCTGCACCTTGAGCCGTTGGCCCTGGGCCGCTTCGCGGGCGGCGTAGAGGTTCAGCCCGACCACCCAGACCGTCAGCGCTGTCGCGCAGATCGCCGCCGCCCGGCCCCAACCGCCGCGCTCGACTGCATTGCGTGAAAGACCGGCATGCAAGCCCCAGCCCGGCGCCGGACCAGTCCAGCGCTGGGTGTCGGCCAAGGTACTGATCGACGGTTGCGGCGGCGCCTCTGCGACCCAATGCAGCCCGGTCCCAATTTCCAGCAGCCATTCATCCAGCGCCTCTTGCTGCAACGGTTGCACCACGGCGTGTTGGAGGTCATGGCGCACCAGCAGGTGACCGTCCTCGATACAGGCCACCGGCCCCGACAGCACCGGCAAGGCGTAGGCCGCCGGATAGAGGCCGCGCAGCTTCATGCCGGCGTGGTGCACAAGCCGGCCCAGGTGGGCGAGCGACTCACGGTCCAGCCAGGCGATTTGTACCTGCCCGTCGGTCCCACGCGGACTATGCGCCACTTGCATCTGCTCGCTGGCACCGAGCATCAGGGCCTGGGCCGCGCACGTCACCGCTGCGGTGATCCTGGCCGCTGGCAACAGTGGCAACTCCAGGCGGGTCAGCAAACTGTCGCGGGGATGAAGGAAGCATTCCACCGAAATATTCTTGGCGCCTTGGCCCAATGCTCGCAGGCTGCCGCGGCCCTGTTCGCGGACCTGGCCCTGACGATCCAGCCAGGCGAATGCCATCTCGCTGTCGAGATCCAGGCTGCCCAGCGGCGCCAGGGCGATGCGCAAGCGCGTCATACGCCCACCCTTGACCAAATCACCTGGGGCAAGCGGTCCTGGGTGCGTTGCAGCAGGGCTTCCAGTTCAACCCGCCGCTGACCGCTACGCGCCTGGCCGCGCAGGCGGAACCAGTCGCTGGTGATGCCGACCTTGACGCTGGCAGTGTCCAGTTCCGGCATGCGCAGGCGATTGACGAAATCGCCGCGATTGATAAACCAGTGACCGCCGTCGCGCTCCCGGACCAGCGCCTCGGCCCGTTGCAGCGACAACCCCGGCACGTAGGCGGCCAGCACCGGAGCACTGGCGGTGTTGCCATTGAGCCAAGTGTTGGTCGGCAGGATCGTCACGTAAGGCGCCAGTGTTTCCAGCAACCGCGCCGTGACGCCCTTGACGCTGCGCAGGTCTTGCAAGGTGCGCAGCATCGGGCGCGTCGGCGCCAGCGCCCTGTTGGCGGCCTGGGGCGAGGTGTCCCGGCCGCTGTCGAAGGTATTGCCCTTTGGCGCTTGTTCCACCCGCTGCGGATTCAACAGGCGCGGATAAGCCTCGACGACCCTTTCGACGATGCGCCTGCGGACCGTCGCAGCAACCCCAAGTTGCTCGCACAAGCGTTCGAAGGCGCGCACTTGTTCCTCATCCACCTGTTCATTGGCGACGAGGTTGCGCAGGTTGAACTTGCCTTGCTCATCTTCCAGCTGGCCTTCGAACGGCGTGTCGATCTGGCCTGATTCCGGCATCACGATAGGTTTCGCCCAGGGTTGGCCGAAGCGCGTCAGTGGATCGCGCTGACGGGCGTCCCAGAGCAACTGGCGACTCAGTTGCAGGCCGCCCTGCAACCGCGCCGAGCCCTGGACGCGCAACTGCTCGGCCTCCAGGCTGCGGGTGAACAGGGTCTGGCGGCTCAGCATGCCACCGGCGATGACCGCTACCACAGCGGCAATCAGCAAGGCACTGATGACCGCCATGCCGCGCTGCTTCGCCGCGAGGGGCGAATCCGTTCGCATCACGGCCCTTACAACTGCCAGGAGCCAATGTCGGCATTCACGCCGTCGCCGTCAGGCTGGCCGTCGGCCCCCAGGGAAAAGATGTCGACTTCGCCGTTGGCGCCGGGGTTGAGGTAGTTATAAGGACGGCCCCATGGGTCGTTGGGCAAGCGCTCCAGATAAGAGCGCCAGGTGCTGTTTTTCGCATCGGCCGGCTTTTCCACCAGCACCTTGAGGCCCTGGTTCATGCTCGGGTAACTGCCGTGGTCCAGGCGATACAGCTTCAAGGCTTGCATCAGGCCGCCAATGTCCTGTTTCGCCGCCGTTGCCCGGGCCTGGTCGGGGCGATCGAGGACCTTGGGCACCACCATCGCCGCCAGGATGCCGAGAATCACCACCACGACCATGATCTCGATCAGGGTGAACCCCAGTTGCCCGCGAGGGCCTTGGGAACGGGCTTTGTAACGGGCGATCTGCATCTCGACGGTCCTTCGCTGGATTCGATTCGAGGCGCAGTGTTGCAAGAAAATATGTCAGTGATATTGAAATTGCTCAGGAGCTTGCGTCGTCAATCGGTCATGAACGTGAACTAGCCTTGAGGGCTGCCTTCGCCCATCGAGCCCGCGCCATGCCACGCCCTGCTCCACAATCCGGCTTCACCCTGATCGAAGTGCTGGTGGCCCTGGCGATCATCGCCGTGGCCATGTCGGCCGCTGTGCGCGTGGCCGCGGTGATGACCCAGAGCAACGGCCTGCTGCGCGACAAATCCATCGCCTTGTTGGCCGCCCGCAGCCAACTGGCACAGTTGCGCCTGGAAGGACGGTTTGCCCAGGGTTCGAAAGTGTTCGAGTGTGACCAGGGGCGACTGTTGCTGCGTTGCGAACAGAACCTGCGCCCGGCGGAAAATGGCCGGATGTTGCGGGTTGAGCTGACCGTGTCGGACCGCAGTCGCGAAGCGCCACCGTTGGCGCGATTGGAGACGTTGGTCAGCCGAGAGAAACCTTGAGCGGTGTGGGCTAACACATCCTTTGTGGCGAGAGGTTTATCTGTGGGAGCAAGGCTTGTGTGGGAGCAAGGCTTGCCCGCGATACAGGCGCCTCATTTCCTCGCAGACTCCGTCGTCTTCATCGCGGGCAAACCTTGCTCCCACAGGGAAGGCAAGCTCACTGAATCCGGCAACCGGGCCAGGACCAGCCGGGTCTGTTCGTTGCCACGCTCGATCACCACCGCCTGCGCCTCGATCGCCACCAACCGTACCCCTTGGGCCACGCGCTCACCGACCAGGAAACTGCGCGGCGGTCCGTCGTTGAGGCTGAGGATCGCCACGGGGGCGCGAGTGCCGGCCATCACGCCGCTGACCTTGATGTCCACCGGTGCCGGCTGGTTGGAGAACCATTGCAGCGCCGGGTTATCGGAACGCTCGGCCAGGCGTTGCGGGGCGACATCCGGCGTGCGCGACTCGGCCGATGTCAGCAGCAGCGAAGACCAGGTCGCCACCCCGGCCAACGCCGCCAACAGGCCCACCGCCTGAACGATTTGCGCCGGGGACACACGCTCGATGAACGCCATGGCCTGAATCTCCTTTTTGATTCCAGCCTGCAGCGTACGCGCCAATTCTCTCCGTTTTATTTCACATCCCTATCATCTTCACCGTGCAGGATGACTCTCACGCAAAGGAGCGCCCATGAACCTCGGCAAGCAACGCGGTTTCACCCTGATCGAACTGATGGTGGTGCTGGTGATCATCGGCATCGCCAGCGCCGCTGTGAGCCTGAGTATCAAGCCGGATCCGTTGAAGTTGCTGCGTCAGGATGGCGAACGGCTGGTGCAACTGTTGCAACTGGCCCAGACCGAAGCGCGCACCGACGGGCGGCCGATTACCTGGCGCTGGGACGCCAAGGGCTTTGGCTTCAGTCGCCGCTCCGATCAAGGCGCCGGGTTGGATCGCTTCAAGGACGACCCGCAACTGCATCCACGGCGCTGGCAGAGCCCATCGATGGAGGTTCGCGTGGAGCCCAGGCAACGGGTGGTGTTGAATGCCGAATGGATCGGCGAACCCTTGCAGATCCGTCTGTCGGACGGCCAGAACAGTCTCACTGTGCAACGCAGTGCCGCCGGGCGGGTGCAACTCCAATGAGCACGCGGCAGACGGGTTTCACCTTGCTGGAAGTGATGGTGGCGATCCTGCTGATGGCGGTGGTCAGCCTGATCGCCTGGCGCGGGCTGGACAGCGTGACCCGTGCCGACAGCCACTTGCAGGCCAGTACCGAACAGACTGAAGCCTTACTGCGGGTGTTGAACCAACTGGAACGCGACGTCGCCTTGCGCGCCAGCATCGAACTGAGTGAACCGGTAAAACCCGACGTCGACGACCAGCCCTCGACCGCCCCGCCCGCCCTCACCGTGCGCAGCACTGAAGGCCGGGGGTTTCGCCTGGATGTGATCCGCGTGGCGGCGGCCCGGGAAGGCGAGTTGCAGCGAGTGCGCTGGTGGCTCAAAGGCGACACGCTTTACCGCGCCCAGGGCCAGGCTCGCGATCGCTACCCATTGCCAGCGCCCGGCCCGGGCGTGGCCGTGCTCAGTGACGTCAGCGACGCCGGGCTGCGGTTCTGGGACACGGAAAAAGGTTGGCGCAAGCTCAGCGGCAACCGCCAGGAAAACCCGATGGGCATCGAGGTCAGCCTGACCCGCCAGACACCTCAAGGCGTCGAGGAATATCGGCAAGTACTAGGGCCACTGGAATAAGCCAAACAACACAGTCCCTTGTGGGAGCGAGCCTGCTCGCGATAGCGGTGGGTCTGTTAGAGGTGATCTCGGATGTGCCGGCCCCATCGCGAGCAGGCTCGCTCCCACAGGGTTATGGAGTGAACTGAAGATTTGAGCACAACACAGGCCCTCTGTGGGAGATTCTATGTTGCAGGGGAACCCTGCAACCGTGAATTTGGTTGGTATTCGCTCTGATTTTTCATCAGGGCGAATGCTACCCGACACAACTTGCGGGCGAGGATAACCAAGGCCTGAGTTCTGGCCAGGCCTCGTGCCAAGAAGGCCTCATAGTAAGGTTTCCAGGCAGGAGACCGACAGGCCGCCATCGCGGCGTTGTGCGCCAGGCGTCGTAGCTCCCCGTCCCCTTTTTTGCTCAAGTGACGAGGACTGTGCTTCTTCCCTGAATCTTTTGGACGCAAATCCATCCCCAAGAAAGCAATGAATGCATCGCCACTGACAAAGTGACCGCG
>NZ_UETT01000019.1:0-149564 GCF_900115935.1 Pseudomonas sp. 43mfcvi1.1
GATCGAGCCCAGCAGCAACAGCACGCCGATGAGCGAGATCTCGCCGATGCGGCCCGGGCGGATGTAGCGCATGTAGAGGCCCATGAACATCGCGATCGGGATGGTCGCCATCACCGTGAAGATGCCCCACGGGCTCTCGGCCAGGGCCTTGACCACGATCAGCGCCAGCACCGCGAGGATGATGATCATGATCAGGAAGCAGCCGAACAGCGCGATGGTGCCGGGAATGCGGCCCATTTCCTCGCGGACCATGTCGCCCAGGGAGCGCCCGTTGCGGCGGGTGGACAGGAACAGGACCATGAAGTCCTGCACCGCACCGGCCAGCACCACGCCGGCGATCAGCCAGAGCGTACCGGGCAGGTAGCCCATCTGCGCCGCCAGCACCGGCCCGACCAGCGGCCCCGCGCCGGCAATGGCCGCGAAGTGGTGGCCGAAGAGAATGTGTTTGTTGGTCGGGACATAGTCCAGGCCATCGTTGTTGAGCACGGCGGGGGTGGCCCGGCGCGCATCGAGTTGCATCACGTTGTTGGCGATGAAGAGGCTGTAGTAGCGGTAGGCGACCAGGTAGATGGCCACGGCTGCGACGACGATCCACAAGGCGTTGATCGCCTCGCCTCGACGCAAAGCCACGACGCCCAGGGCGCACGCTCCTACGACGGCCAGCAGTAGCCAGGGTAGATGGCGCAGCAGGCTATTATTGTTTTTCATTTTTATATTCCAGCCAGGGTGGACAAGAAAGGCAGCCACTGGAGTTTAGCGCTAACCAGGGCAAAGGCCATACCCGACATTCGTCTGTCGGCGGCCGAACGGTGACGATGCTCCGCCAGCAGGGTCTATAGTCAATGAATCTTCAGAGGGAATACGTAATGAGCGATCGTCGCCGCTTCGTACGAATCGAATTCCATGCCAGGACCGAACTGAGCCAGCCCCCATACAAATGGCCGGTGGAGCTGCTGGACCTGTCCCTCAAGGGCCTGCTGATCGAAAAGCCCGAGCCCTGGCTGGGTAATCCCGAGAAAACCTTTACTGCCGACATTCACCTGAGCAATGAGGTGGAAGTGCAGATGGAGGTTCGGTTGGCCCACGACGACCACGGCCACCTGGGCTTCGTCTGCGAGCATATCGACCTGGACTCCATCGCCCACCTGCGCCGACTGGTGGAGCTGAACCTGGCCGATCATGATGAACTGGAGCGGGAGTTGGCGGCGTTGATTCATATCTGAGCTGCCCCGCCCCTTGGCACGGGGATCCATGTGGGAGCAAGGCTTGCCCGCGATGGCTGCGATGCGGTCTTTCGAAATCGAGTCGCCTGCATCGCGAGCAAGCTTTGCTCCCACATACATTTCTTCCGCAATGGCCAGTGTTATTCGAACAACGCATCCAACGCCTGTTCCAGGCGTGTCACGGCAATGATCTGCAACCCCGCCGGCGCTTCCTTCGGCGCGTTGCCCTTGGGCACGATGGCGCGTTTGAAGCCGTGCTTGGCCGCCTCCTTGAGCCGCTCCTGCCCACTGGGCACCGGCCGCACTTCGCCTGACAGCCCCACTTCGCCGAACACCAACAGATCGTGGGGCAGCGGCCGGTTGCGCAGACTGGACATGACCGCCGCCATCAACGCCAGGTCGGACGCGGTTTCCAGCACCTTGACCCCACCCACGACGTTGAGGAACACGTCCTGGTCATGAGTCGGAATCCCACCGTGTCGATGCAACACCGCCAGCAGCATGGCCAGCCGGTTCTGATCCAGGCCCAGGGTGACCCGGCGCGGGTTCGCCAAATGGCTGTCGTCCACCAGCGCCTGCACTTCCACCAGCATCGGGCGAGTCCCTTCCCACGTTGCCATGACCACACTGCCGGGGACTTCTTCCTGGGCTCGTGTCAGAAAGATCGCCGAAGGGTTCGAGACTTCTTTCAGGCCCCGGTCGGTCATGCCGAACACACCCAGTTCGTTGACGGCACCGAAGCGGTTCTTCACCGCCCGCAGCAAACGCAGGCGACCATCGGATTCGCCCTCGAAATACAAAACCGTATCGACCATGTGCTCCAGCACCCGTGGCCCCGCCAACGCACCTTCCTTGGTGACGTGGCCCACCAGGAAAATCGCCGTGCCGCTCTGCTTGGCGTAGCGCACCAGCAACGCCGCGCTTTCGCGCACCTGGGACACGCCGCCGGGGGCCGATTGCAGTTGTTCGGTGAAAATCGTCTGGATCGAGTCGATCACCATCACCTTGGGTTTTTCCAGGCGTGCCGTGGCGATGATGGTTTCGATGCAGGTCTCGGTCATGACCCGCAGTTGGTCCTGGGGCAAGCCCAGGCGCCTGGCGCGCATGGCGACCTGCTGTTGGGACTCTTCGCCGGTGACATACAGCGCCGGCATGCGGGTGGCAAGGTTGCACAAGGTTTGCAACAGGATGGTGGATTTGCCGATGCCCGGATCGCCGCCAATCAGCACCACCGAACCGTCCACCAGGCCACCGCCCAGCACGCGGTCCAGTTCACCGGACGCGGTGGAGAAACGTGGAATTTCTTCGACGCTGACTTCGGCCAGGGTCTTGATCTGCGCCTGCTGCCCGGCCCAGCCAGTGCGACCGGTGGGCGCCGCCGCTCCGCCGCTCTCCACCATGGTTTCGGTCAGGGTGTTCCAGGCCCCGCACTCGCTGCACTGGCCGGCCCATTTGGGAAAGGTCGAGCCGCACTCGGTGCAGCCGTACATGCGCTTTGCCTTGGCCATCTGAACTCCGGGTCAAAACCGCGATGATAGCCCAGTGAAGGTTCACTGAGGGGCCGGCATTCTGATTTCACCCTTGGCCAGTCCCATCGCGGTATTGCCCAACGGATCCTTGGCCTCCAGGTCGGCGCCCTTGGCCTTCAAGGCGTCGAGCAATTCATCACGCTTGAACAGACCGGCATACATCGCTGCGGTCTGCCCGGCACCATTGCGTTGGTCCGGACTGCAATCGGTGGACAGCAGACGCCGGGCAATCTGCACTTCGCCCTTGAAAATGGCGCCCATCAACGCTGTGTTGCCGCGTTTGTCCTGGGCACAGGCATCGGCCCCTGCCGCCAGCAGCCGCTCCACCGCCGGGCCGTGGCCGTGATAGGCCGCCAGAATCAGCGCGGTGTAGCCCTTTTCATCCCGGGTATCCAACGAGTAACCGGCCTCTATAAAGGTATCGAGCATCGGCACATCGCCGCGGCGAGCGGCGTCGAAATAATAGTTTTGCAACTGTTCCTGTACGACCGCCGGCTCAGTGGGTATTGGCTGATCGGCCAGTACGCTCATTGACCAGATCGCAAGCATCGATAAAAGGAATCTGCGCATCATGATGTCTCCTCTGGCATACGACTGTGGGCGCATGCTTGCCCGCGACGCAGACAACTCGGTCTGGATTCAGACCGCAGCGCCTGCTTCGCGAGCAAGCTTTGCTCCCACAGGCTATGCACTTGCCGGACTGTGAATCAGTCGCTCAGTTTTTCCGCCAGGGCCTTGACCCGGGCCAGGTCGCCTTTGGCGACACGGGCCACGCCAGTGCCGTACTCAGGGTCAGCCTTGTAGAGGAACGACAGGATGATGTGCTTGCTCTCGTCATCGGTGGTCGCCAAAGAGCCGCCGAAGCTTTCGATCAGGTCATCACGCTCTTTCTTGCTGAACGAACGATACAAATCACCGGCCTGCTTGAAGTTCTGCTCACGCTGGATCTTCGCCTGCTGGGTACTGCCGGTCAGCGCAGTCTGGCTGTAGCGTGCCGCTTGCGGCTCTTCACGAGGGGTCAGGCGACTTGGCTGATAGTTCACGCCGGTGCTGGTGCTGCCCGGGTTCATCGCACCGTCCTGGTTACCGTTGTTCACCGCCACCTTGGGGGCGTTGATCGGCAATTGCAGGGCGTTGGCGCCTATCCGGTACATCTGCGTATCGGCGTAGGAAAATACGCGCCCCTGGAGCAAGCGATCCTCGGATGGTTCGATACCCGGCACAAGATTGGCCGGCGCCATGGCCACCTGCTCGGTTTCCTGGAAGACATTCGCCGGATTGCGGTTCAGGACCATCTGCCCGACTTTGCGCTCAGGCACGCCTGGCCAGATCTTGGTCGCGTCCAGTGGGTCGAAGTCAAACTTGGCAAGGTCCTGTGGGTTCAGTACCTGGACGTACAAGTCCCACTTCGGGAAGTCACCCTTATTAATATGCGTCACCAGGTCATTTGTCATATGGCTGTAATCCTGACCCTGAACTTTCACAACTTCTTTCGGATCGAGGTTTTTCAGACCCTGCAAACTTTTCCAATGAAACTTCACATAATGAATTTCGCCCTTGGCATTAACTAGTTTGTAAGCATGCACGCCGTTACCGTCCATTTCACGGTAACTGGCCGGGGTCCCGGAGTTGGAATACAACTCGGTCAGAGTGCGGGTCGATTCTGGTACATGGGAGAAAAAATCGAAACGACGTGAATCATCGTCCAGATTGGTCCGCGGGTCGGGTTTGAAGGCGTGGACCATGTCTGGAAACTTGATGGCATCACGAATGAAGAAGGTCGGAAAGTTGTTACCCACCAAGTCCCAATTACCGTCGGCGGTGTAGAACTTCGTGGCAAAACCACGGGGGTCGCGCAGGGTTTCCGGCGAATGATTGCCGTGTACCACGGCAGAAAAACGCACGAACACTGGCGTGACCTGGCCTGCGGCAAAGACCTTGGCCTTGGTCAGGTCGCTGAGATCGTCGGACACCGTGAATGTGCCATGGGCGCCGGTACCACGGGCATGCACCACGCGCTCGGGGATGCGTTCACGGTCAAAGCGCTGGAGCTTCTGGATCAACTGCACGTCTTGCAACAGGGTTGGGCCGTTGGGGCCCGCCGTTTGCGAGTTCTGGTTGTCGCCGACAGCCGCACCGTTGTCCCGGGTCAGGGTGGCCGCGTTGACCGACAAGGACAAGAGGCTCGCGGTCAGCACAAAAAAAGCGCGGCGATGGGAATAAGGCCCGTAGCCGAAGGAAGTATTCATAGGCGTGTTCCTCTGATGTTATAGAGCGCATCCATGTGCGCCATCCAGAGGCTAGTGCTCGAAAAAGGAAAACCTAAATAGAAATGCCGTACCGCATCGATAGAAAAAACGTTATGGGGGGCTATGCTAAAACCGCGTATCACGCGCGATTGATGGCACTTTGAAAACTTTTCCCCCAGGGCCGGGTCGATAACTGAAGCTTTGTAAGCCGGTGTTTCGAGCGGGACTCGCTAGGCTGATTTACACTGCCACTCATCTTTCATCTGTCACAAGGAATAACTCATGGGCGTGCTAAGCGAGTTCAAGGCCTTCGCGGTCAAGGGCAATGTCGTCGACATGGCCGTCGGGATCATCATCGGTGCCGCTTTTGGCAAGATCGTTTCGTCATTCGTTGGCGACGTGGTCATGCCTCCAATTGGCCTGCTGATCGGTGGGGTGGACTTCAGTGACCTGGCCATCACCCTCAAGGCAGCCCAAGGTGATGCACCTGCCGTGGTACTGGCCTACGGTAAATTCATCCAGAGCACCATAGACTTCATCATCGTGGCGTTCGCCATTTTCATGGGCGTCAAGGCCATCAACCGCCTCAAGCGCGAAGAAGCCGTAGCCCCTAGCGCGCCTCCCGTTCCAACCAAGGAAGAATTGCTGCTCACCGAGATTCGCGACCTGCTCAAGGCTCAGAACGAACGGCCCTGAACCAGTCGGTCACAGCCATACCCCCAACTGATCGACATCAGCCTACCAGTAGTTTTCCACCGCCACTTGGCCTGGCCGACGGGTCAGGCTCAGTTGCAGCCCCCTGGCCTTGAGCAACTTGCGCGTGTCGTCGATCATTTGCGGGTTGCCACACAACATCACTCGCGAATGCTCCGGCGTCAGCGCTACACCGGCCACTCGCTCCAGCTCACCATTTTCGATCAGCGTGGTAATCCGCCCATTGAGCGCCCCTGGATGCTGCTCGCGGGTGACGGTCGCAATGAAACGAAACTTATGAGCGTACTCGGCCAGGTAGTCGCGCTGGGTCAGGTCCTTGATCAACTCCTGATACGCCAGCTCTCGTGCTTCGCGCACGCTGTACACCAGGATGATCCGCTCGAATTTCTCCCAGACCTCAAAATCCTGGAGGATCGAAAGAAACGGCGCCACCCCCGTCCCCGTGGACAGCAGCCATAAATCCCGACCGTCGACGAAACGATCCGGTGTCAGGTAGCCGATGGCCTGCCGCTCCACCAGCAGTTCGTCACCCGGCTGCAAGCGACTGAGTTCACTGGTGAACTCACCATGGGGAACCACGATGGAAAAGAACTCGAGGAACTCGTCGAACGGCGAAGACACCATGGAATACGCCCGCCAGACGGTGCTCCCGTCCGCCTTGACAACCCCCAGCCGGGCAAACTGACCCGCCCGGAAGCGAAAGCCGCGATCCCGGGTCGTACGCAAAGTAAACAAATGAGATGTCAACGGCTGGACATCGAGCAGGGTCTGGCGGGTGAACTTCTCTGCGCTGTCGGTCATGAGCCACTCCAATGGGACAAGACTCACAGTGTCCCGCAAAGCGAGCGTCTCCACCACCAACGGTGAGCAATAGCACTTTAACCACTAATTTCGCGCCACCCGGCAAAAACCTTTACCAAACCTATACAAAACCGCAGTAGCTGTAGTAATAATTAATTAAAAAGTTTATTTTTTTAAACATCCCTCAATGTAAGCAAATCAAAAAAAACTCACTACAAACTAAGAATAGTCCTACACTGAAATTTCGCATCATGGATTGGATCCGCATGGACGAATCAACCCAGGAGAGAGCGATGGAAAAGTGGAAGGACTTGCTATTGAGAAAGTTGTCTTGTGAAAAAGACCTGCAGACGGCCTATCGTCTGGTCCTGAATTTCTTTAACAATCAGGGATTTGAATATTGCGCATTTTCAGCCTATCTCGGAAGCCCCGACAAGCACACCAGCAAGGTGAACCTCAATAACTACCCTTATGGATGGGACAGACTTTATGAACAGAATGGCTATGCATCGAACGATCCATTAGTAGCACATTGCAATCAATCACTACTCCCCATTTTATGGGATGAGACTGTTTTCGCTCAGGCCCCCAAGTTATGGCGAGAACTTAATCGACAGGGACTCAAGTACGGCTGGACCCAGGCCGTTCATGACGACCAAGGGGCACAGTGCAGCCTGTTCAGCCTGGCACGAACCCATTGTCCCATTGATATAGAGGAACACTATGCCAATCTCGGCTATGCCATCTTCGCCAGTCAAAAACTGCATGCGCTCGCCAGCAAAAAGCTGTCTGACGCCGTCGCAGTCAAGCAGAACTATCACTTGTCACCGAGAGAAATCGAAGTCCTGAGGTGGTCTGCCGAAGGCAAGACAGCGTCGGAAGTGGGCAGGATTCTCTGTCTTTCCGAACGAACCGTGAACTTCCATGTGTGCAGCTGCATGCGGAAACTGAACGTCAGCAATAAAATTTCAGCGGTGGCAAAAGCGGCCCAGATCCATGTGATCTGAACAGTGGAGTGGCAGCGCCAGGCCGAAAACCTGCGAGTAATGTGCAACAAAAAAACGTACCATTTACGGTCCCACTTGAATGATGCCGCTTCTTGCACGCGACGCAGTTCATTCAGGCGGTCCCGCACAGACACCTACCTCCAGGCAGCGGGACATTCGTTGATCTCCAGAGTCCCCAGCCATGCCCCTGCTCGACAGCCCCTTCGCCCAACTCGACCTGATCCGCCAACCCGAACAGCAGAACGAACCACTGCAAGCCTTCGATGCGGCCGATGAATACCTGCTCGCGTACCTGGCCGAACAACAGCCGAGCGCGCAGACTCGGGTCCTGGTGCTCAATGACGGCTTCGGCGCCCTGGCGGCCAGCCTGGCCGGCAAGGTCGAAGTGACCAGCAGCAGTGATTCCTTCCTGGCATTGCAGGCCCTGGAGAAAAACCTGGTGCGCAACGGCCGCCCCTTCGATGCGGTGCCGACGTTGCCTGCCAGCGAGCCCCTGACCGGCCCATTCGATCGTGTCCTGGTCAAAGTACCGAAGACCCTGGCCCTGCTGGAGGAACAGCTGATTCGCCTGCAAGGCCAACTGGCACCAGGCGCCCAGGTGATTGCCGGGGCCATGATCAAGCACTTGCCCCGGGCCGCCGGCGATTTGCTGGAGCGCTATATCGGCCCGGTGCAGGCCTCCCTGGCGCAGAAAAAAGCCCGCCTGTTGATCGCCACGCCGCAAGCCAAGCCGCCCAGCGTATCGCCCTACCCCACGCGTTACTGGCTGGACGAACCGAAGATCGAACTGCTCAACCATGCCAACGTGTTCTGCCGCGAAGGCCTGGACATCGGTACCCGCGCGTTCCTGCCACATCTGCCGAAAAACCTCGGGACAGCCCGTGTCGCGGACCTGGGCTGCGGCAACGGCGTGCTCGCCATCGCCAGTGCCCTGCAAAACCCCGACGCCCACTACACCCTGGTGGACGAGTCGTATATGGCCGTGCAATCGGCCGCCGAAAACTGGCGTGCGGCCCTGGGCGATAGGGAAGTGATCATCCGGGCCGGCGATGGCCTGGCGGGACAAGAGGCGCAGTCGCTGGATGTGGTGTTATGCAATCCGCCTTTCCACCAGCAGCAAGTGGTGGGCGATTTCCTCGCCTGGCGAATGTTCCAGCAGGCTCGCGAAGCGTTGGTGGTGGGTGGCGCGCTGTACATCGTCGGCAACCGGCACCTGGGCTACCACAGCAAACTGGCGCGGTTGTTCCGAGGCGTCGAACAAGTGGCCGCCACGCCGAAGTTCGTGATACTCAAAGCCCGGAAATAAATCGTCCTCTGTGGGCGCAAAGCTTGCTCCCACAGGGAAATCAGTGGGTGGTCAGCCCCGCGGCATTCATGAACATCCGCATCAGGCTGGCGACGATGAACAACGCCAGCACACTGCCGGCCCAGATCAGCGCCAGCCAGCCGAGCCGCTGCCAAAGCGGCTTGCGTTCGGCGGCCTCGATGTCCTTCAAGTCAGGTTTGGCCATGCTCAACGTCCTCAATGGTAACCATCATCATGGGTCACCTTGCCGCGGAACACGTAGTAGCTCCAGAAGGTGTACACCAGGATCAACGGAATGATGAACAGCGTGCCGACCAACATGAAGCCTTGGCTCTGGGGCGGTGACGAGGCGTCCCAGATCGAGATCGATGGCGGCACGATATTCGGCCACAGGCTGATGCCCAGGCCACTGTAGCCGAGGAAAATCAACACCAGGGTCAGGATGAATGGCGTGTAGTTGGCGTTACGCGCCACCGCGCGGAACAAGCCGTACATGGTCACCAGCACCAGGATCGGCACCGGCAGGAACCAGAACAGGTTCGGCAGGGTGAACCAGCGGGCGGCGATGTCCGCGTGGGCCAGCGGTGTCCAGATGCTGACGATACCGATCACCGCCAACACCACGAACGCCAGCGGCCGCGCCAGGTCATGCATCTGCTCTTGCAGCTTGCCCTCGGTCTTCATGATCAGCCAGGTGCAGCCAAGCAACGCATAGGCGGCGATCAACGCCAAGCCACAGAACACCGTGAATGGCGTGAACCAGTCCAAGGAGCCGCCGGCGAACTGGCGATTGACCACCTCGAAGCCATCAATGAATGCCCCCAGCGCCACCCCCTGGAAGAAAGTGGCCGTCAGCGAACCACCAATGAATGCCTTGTCCCACAGGTGGCGCTTCTCGGCCTTGGCCTTGAAGCGGAATTCGAAGGCCACGCCGCGGAAGATCAACCCGATGAGCATCAGGATCAACGGCAGGTACAGTGCCGAAAGCACTACCGAATAAGCCAGCGGAAATGCCCCGAACAGCCCGGCACCACCGAGCACCAGCCAGGTTTCGTTACCGTCCCAGACCGGCGCCACGGTGTTCATCATCACGTCGCGGTCGCGCTCACCCTTGACGAAGGGGAAGAGAATGCCGATCCCCAGGTCGAAGCCGTCCATGATCACGTACATCATGATGCCGAAGATGATGACCACGGCCCAGATCAGCGGAAGATCAATACCCATGACTCAATTCCCCTTGTTCGAGCGGTCGTTTTGGTCCACATCGTCATCGGCGGCCGACAATGGCCGGGCCGGCGTACGTTTCTGGCCCGGGCCACCATCGCTCGGCTCGGTTTCGTGGACCTGCGGCCCCTTGCGCACCAGACGCATCATGTAGCTCAAGCCCGCGCCGAACAGCGCGAAATACACCACGACGAACAGCACCAGGGTGATGCTCATCTGCGCGAAACTGTGGCCGGAGGAAGCATCGGCCGTGCGCATCAAGCCATAGACCACCCAGGGTTGGCGGCCGATCTCCGTGGTGAACCAGCCGGCCAGGATCGCGACCAGCCCGGAGGGGCCCATCCACAACACCATGTGGAGGAACGGTCGTGATTGGTAGATCCGATCGTTGCGGCGCAGCCATAGACTGCACAGGCCAGTGAAGATCATCAGCAATCCAAGGCCGACCATGACCCGGAACGACCAGAACACGATGGTCGAGTTCGGTCGGTCCTCAGGATGGAACTCCTTGAGGGCCGGCACCTGTTTGTCCAGGCTGTGAGTCAGGATCAGGCTTCCCAGATAGGGGATTTCCACGGCGAAGCGAGTCTTCTCGGCCTGCATGTCTGGCCAGCCGAACAGGATCAGCGGGGTGGGCTCATTGCCGACGTTTTCCCAGTGGCCCTCGATGGCAGCGATCTTCGCCGGTTGATGCTTGAGGGTGTTCAGGCCATGGAAGTCGCCGATGACCGCCTGTATCGGTGCCACCAGCAAGGCCATCCACATCGCCATCGACAGCATCCGGCGGATGGCCGGGGTATCGCGACCGCGCAAGAGGTGCCAGGCGGCCGATGAACCGACGAAGAACGCCGTCGCAACGAACGCCGCCGTGGACATGTGCAGCAGGCGATAGGGGAACGAGGGGTTGAACACCACCGCCAGCCAGTCCACCGGAATCACCCGGCCTTCGACGATTTCGTAACCCTGCGGAGTCTGCATCCAGCTATTGGAGGACAGGATCCAGAAGGTCGAGATCAACGTACCGATCGCCACCATCACCGTGGAGAAGAAGTGCAAGCCACGGCCAACGCGATTCCAGCCGAACAGCATCACCCCCAGGAAACCCGCCTCGAGGAAGAACGCCGTGAGCACTTCGTAGGTCAGCAGCGGTCCGGTCACCGCCCCGGCGAAGTCCGAGAAACGGCTCCAGTTGGTCCCGAACTGATAGGCCATGACCAAGCCGGACACCACGCCCATGCCGAAGTTGACGGCGAAGATCTTCGACCAGAAGTGGTACAAGTCGCGATAGGTATCGTCGCGAGTCTTGAGCCACAGGCCTTCGAGTACCGCCAGGTAACTCGCCAGGCCAATGGTGATGGCCGGGAACAGGATGTGGAACGAGATGGTGAACGCGAACTGGATTCGGGCGAGATCGAGCGCCTCCAAACCGAACATAAGTCTTCCTCTGTCAGGTAAAACCGGCTGCGGGCGGGGCCTGCATCACAAGCCCCAGGGATATGGAGTGCGATGCTTTTCAAATCGTTCTTTTTATAACCGTCACAACGCAGGACTCTGGCCGGATGGCCGCCAGCCCAACGCCCCGAGAGGTATTGACCTGGATCAAGCAATGCTCAAAGAGTAGTCGCATTATTACCGATGGACGGCGTGGTCTTTTGTCGCGTGGCAGGTTGTCTCAGTGTCGAAACCCTGCTCCAAACCAGGATTCCTTGAATCTTGAGGAGTGCACTGTTGTGGCGAGGGGATTTATCCCCGCTGGGGCGCGAAGCGGCCCCAAGCTTTTGCGAGCGCTGCGCACTCGAGCGGGGATAAATCCCCTCGCCACAAAAAAAGCGTGCTAGGTGAAAAGTAGATGTTTGGCTAACTATTTTTCCAGCCAACGCAACTTCCTGTTACAGCTCGGTGATAATCTCGTGGTCTTCACCACCGGACCCGTCATAGATGCCCAGCCAAGCGCCGCTGCTGCTCCGTCACCATCGTCCCTTCATCGCCTTCTGGCTGGCACGGATATTCACCGCCAGCGGCTTCCAGATGCTCACCGTGGCCATTGGCTGGAACCTCTATCAACTGACCGGCAACGTCCTCGACTTGGGCCTGGTGGGGTTGGTGGAGTTTGCCCCGCGCGTGCTGTTCATGCTTCACACCGGGCATGTGGCTGACCGCTATGACCGGCGCAAGGTCGCGGCCATTTGCCAGTCATTGCAGGCAATGATTGCCCTGGCCCTGGTGATCGGCAGCGCCACCGACAATGTCACCCGGGAAATGATCTTCATCCTTGCCTTCCTCCTGGGCGCCGCCCGCTCCTTCGAGATGCCCACCACCCAGGCGCTGCTGCCCAGTATCGTGCCGGCGGGCCTGTTTCCCCGGGCCGTGGCCGCCGCGCAATCGGCCCAGCAATCGGCCACCATCGTCGCCCCGGCACTCGGCGGCCTGCTCTATGCCTTCGGCAGCATCTGGGTCTATGGACCGACCGTGGTGCTCTACCTCATCGCCTGTTGCCTGATGCTCAACCTGCCCGCTCGGCAGACGCCGCTGAACAAAGGCAAGGCGACGCTGGATTCATTGCTGGCCGGGATTCGCTTCATTCGCAGTCGCCCGGACATTCTCGGCGCGATTTCCCTGGACCTGTTCGCGGTTTTGCTCGGCGGCGCGACGGCGCTGCTGCCGGTGTTCGCCAAGGACATCCTGCTCACCGGTCCCTGGGGCCTGGGTCTGTTGCGCTCGGCGCCGGCGGTCGGGGCCTTGCTGATGTCGCTGTGGCTGGCGCGGTTTGCCGTGGAGCGCAAGGTCGGCCGAGTGATGTTCACTGCGGTGGGCGTGTTCGGCGTCGCCACCATTGCCTTCGGCCTCTCCACCTCGTTCTGGTTTTCCCTGGCGGTGCTGGTGGTGTTGGGCGCGGCGGACATGATCAGCATGGTCATCCGCGCCTCCTTCGTGCAACTGGAAACACCGGATGAAATGCGTGGCCGGGTCAGCGCGGTGAACGGGCTGTTCATCGGCGCTTCGAACCAGCTGGGCGAGTTCGAGTCCGGCCTCACCGCCCACTGGTTCGGCACCGTGCCGGCGGTGGTCATGGGCGGCATCGGCACGCTGCTGGTGACCGGGGTCTGGATCAAACTGTTCCCGACCCTGGCCAACCGTGACCGGATGCACGAACCGGTGGACGAAGCAAAAGCCTAGAGCAACTTGTCGAGGGTGATGGGGAAGTCCCGCACCCGCTTGCCGGTGGCATGGTAAATCGCATTGGCCACCGCCGCGGCCACCCCGACGATGCCGATTTCACCCACGCCCTTGGAACCCAGCGCATTGACGATCTCGTCACGCTCCTCGACAAAGATCACCTCGATGTCGCCGATGTCGGCACTGACCGGCACGTGATACTCGGCCAGGTTGTGATTCATGTGGCGACCCAGGGTGTGATCGGTCAGGGTTTCTTCGTGCAAAGCCATGCCGACGCCCCATACCACGCCACCGAGAATCTGGCTGCGGGCGGTTTTCGGGTTGACGACCCGGCCGGCGGCGATGGCGCTCACCACGCGGTTGACCTTCACCGTCCCCAGGTCTTCATCCACCAGCACTTCAACGAACACCGCCGAGTGCGTGGCCGTGGCGTAGGCCTGGCGTTTTTCATCCGGCTTGGCCGTGACCTGGGCTTGCAACGGGGTCTCGCCGCTTTTCTGCGCCAACTCCGCTAATGCAACGCTCGCTTCGCCCAGCCGCAGTTGGCCATCCACAAACGTCACTTGTTCAAGGGTCGCGCCACCGAAGGCCGGACACGCCTGGCGAGCCACGGCCAGGAGTTTTTCCTTCAGCGCTTCACAGGCTTGCTGCACGGCGGTGCCCACCGACGAAACCGTGAACGAACCGCCCTGCAATGGCGCGGTGGGCAGCGACGAATCACCCAGGACAAACGTGACGTCCTCAAGGGTAACGCCACACGCCTCGGCGGCGATCTGGGTCATGACCGTGTAGGTCCCGGTGCCGATATCCGTGGTGGCGCTGCTGACAGTCAGCTTGCCATCGAGGTCCAGCGAGGCCCGGGCGCTGGCTTTCTGCTGCATGGCCTCCCATACACCACCGGCCATGCCCCAACCCACCAGCTGCCGCCCCTCACGCATGCTGCGCGGCTCCGGGTTGCGCTTGTCCCAGCCGAAACGACGGGCGCCCTGGGCATAACACTCACGCAACTCTTTGCTGGAATACGGCTTGCCTTCGTTCTCGTTGCGCTCGGCGTAGTTGATCAACCGCAACTGGACCGGATCGAGCGCCAGGGCACAGGCCAGTTCATCCATGGCGCATTCCAGGCCAATCAGCCCAAGGGCGGCACCGGGCGCGCGCATGTCCAGGGGCGTGTAGACGTCCAGGGGCACGAGTTTGTAAGTCAACTGGACGTTATCGCAGTGATAGAGCATGCCGCTCCACTCCACCACGTGCTCGGTGAAGTCCTCGAAGCGCGAAGTCTGGCCGACGGCGGTGTGCGCCACGGCCAGCAAGCGACCGTTGGCCGCCGCCCCCAGTTGCACGCGCTGGAGGGTTCGCGGCCGATAGCCAAAGGTAAACATCTGTTGGCGCGTCAGGCTGACCCGCACGGAGCGCTTGAGGGCCAGCGCCGCCATCACCGCCAAAGGTAATTGGTACTGCGGACGCAGCCCTGAACCGAAGGCGCCGCCGACAAACACGGCGAACACTCGCACCTGCTCTTTCTCCAGCCCGAACACTTTTTGGACATAGGCCTGGCAGTTCTGCGTGCCTTGGGTCTTGTCGTGGATGTGCAGGCTGCCATCAGGCTGATACAGCACGGTGGAGGCGTGTGGCTCCATCGGGTTGTGGTGTTCAATCGGCGTGCTGTAGGACACATCCACGCTGAGCGCGGCGCTGGCGTACTCGCCCTGAAAATTCCCACGGGGCTTGGGCAGTTCGGCCGGTGCCGGATGGGCGTCGTTTTGCAGAGTGATCAGATCGGTCTGATGCTCCTGGGCCTCGTATTCGATTTCAACCAGGGAACCTGCATACCGGGCCAGCTCAAGGTTTTCCGCGACCACCAAGGCCAATGGCTGGCCGCTGTAGAGCACGTGGTCGTTGTACAGCGGCCGGAACGGCGAGCCGTCCGCCGCATCGGCATCCTGGTAGGGCTCATCGTAGCTGGCGATCCTCGGCCGATTGGTGTGATCGATGACCGCGACCACACCGGGCAGCGCCAGGGCTCGGGAGGCATCGATGCGCAGCACGCGGCCGCGAGCGAGAGTGCCGGACACGACGCTGCCGTGCAGCAGGCCGTCCTCGGGGTACTCACCGGCATAACGAGCCTGGCCCGTGACCTTGAGCAGGCCATCGACCCGGTCCAGTGGCTGCCCTATGGATTTGCTCGAAGCGTTCATCAGGCGTGTCCTCCCTGCGGTGCGCAACCCAATGCGGCATCACTCAAGGCGCGGACAATCGCCCGGCGCGCCAATCGGACCTTGAAGCCGTTGTGCTCCAACGGCTCGGCGTTTTGCAGCAGCGCATCGGCGGCGGCAGTGAAGGTTTCGCGACTGACGGTCTGCCCGGCCAGCCAGCTCTCCACAGCCCGGTCGCGCCAGGGTTTGTGCGCCACGCCGCCAAGGGCCAGGCGCGCCTGGCGAATCACCGGCCCGTCCAACTCCAGCGCCGCCGCTACCGAGACCAGCGCAAAAGCGTAGGAGGCGCGGTCACGGATCTTCAGGTAGTGGCTATGGTCGGCAAAACCGGCGGCAGGCAACTCAATAGCAGTGATCAGCTCATCATCGGCCAGTTGGTTATCCCGTTCCGGGGCATCACCGGGCAAGCGATGGAAGTCGGCAAACTCGATGGTCCGCGCGCCACCCCGCCCCAGGACATGGACCACCGCCTCCAAGGCCGCCAAGGCCACGCACATGTCGGAAGGATGAGTGGCGACACATTGTTCGCTGGCACCGAAGATCGCGTGGATCCGGTTCAAACCGTTGCGGGCCGGGCAACCGCTGCCGGGTCGGCGTTTATTGCACGGCACGCTGGCGTCATAGAAGTAATAGCAGCGGGTGCGTTGCAACAGGTTGCCGCCAGTGCTGGCCATGTTGCGCAACTGCGGCGAGGCGCCGGCCAGGATCGCCTGGGACAGCAGCGGATAGCGGCGTTCGATCCAGGGGTGCCAGGCCAGGTCGGCATTGCTCACCAGCGCACCGATCATCACCCCGCCGGAAGGGGTTTCGCTGAGGTCCGCCAGGGGCAGCCCGGTAATGTCGATCAGGTGTTCGGGGCGGGTGAGGTTCTCTTTCATCAGGTCCAGCAGATTGGTGCCGCCGGCGATGAAACGTGACACCGGGCTCGACAAGTCGACGGCGGCCTGCACGGTGTCTGGCTTGCTGTAGTGGAAGGGATTCATTGATCACCTCCCGGTTGCTGGCAGAGCGGCAAAGCCTCTTCGATAGCATCACGAATGTTGTTGTAGGCGCCGCACCGGCAAAGATTGCCGCTCATCAGTTCAACGATCTCTGCGCGGGTCTGCGCCCTGCCCTCGTTGACCAGCCCCACCGCTGAACAGATCTGCCCCGGCGTGCAGTAACCGCACTGGAACGCGTCATGGGTGATGAACGCCTGCTGCATGGGATGCAAGGCATCATCGCCAGCCAGGCCTTCGACGGTGGTCAACTCGGCACCGTCGCACATCACGGCCAGGGTCAGGCAGGCGTTGATTCGCTTGCCATCGCGCAGCACCGTGCAGGCGCCACACTGGCCGTGGTCGCAGCCCTTCTTGCTGCCCACCAGGTCCAATTGCTCGCGCAGCAGGTCCAGCAGCGTGGTCCAGGGCAGCACCTGCAGCTCACGTGCCTGGCCATTGAGTGTCAGGCGAATCGGGTGACGGACGAAGGCCGCCGGCGTCGCTTCGGACAAGGTCGCGCTCATGGAACACCTCACGGTTAGTCGTACTCGCGGCGTTTTGGGAAACCGCCGTCATAAGGGGTACGACTTCTGGGTGGGGTGAAGCGTTCAAGGCAAATGATTGACGTTGGAAGCCAGCGCCTTCAGTGGGTCAGCTTGCACTGAGGTTGAATGTGCTGACGCCATCGCGAGCAGGCTCGCTCCCACATGGGTTCTCGGGTGCTCATAGATCCTGCATCCACCATAAATCCCTGTGGGAGCGAGCCTGCTCGCGATAGCGGTACCACAGGCCGGTGTCGGCTTGACGAGTGTCAGGCCAGCAGCTCCGCCGCCACCACGCTTCTTACGCCCTTGCCGCTGAGTTGTTCCACCAGCATCAAGGCAAACGCCAGGGCGGCAGCCGAGCTTTGGGCGGTGATGCAGTTGCCGTCCACCACCACGGGTTGATCGACGAAGCTGCAACCGGACAGTTGCTGGCTCACCGCCGGCAGGCAGGTCATGCGCCGCTGGCGCAGGACGCCGAATGCCTGTAGCGCCAGGGCCGGGGCTTCGGCGATGGCGGCGAAGAAACGTCCGGTGGCGGCCTGGCCCTTGATCAGTTGTTGCAGCGGCTGATGGGCCGCCAGGTGTTGGGCACCGATGATGCCGCCCGGCAGGACGATCAGGTCGAAATCCTGCACGAGCATGTCCACCAGCATGCCATCGGCCGTCAGGCGCGTGCCGCAGGCGCAGGTGAGCATACGCCGCCCTTCGATGCTCGCCACCACGGTTTCGATCTGCGCTCGACGCAACACGTCGATCAGGGTGACCGTCTGCAAGTCGTCGACACCCTCGGCGACGGCTATCAGGGCTCGGGGGATCTTGGTTCCAGGAATCATGGGCGCTCTCCGCTGGATGATGCTTGTAGTGTAGGAGCTGCCGAAGGCTGCGATCTTTTGATATGCGCTTGAGATCAGCGTGGGGGTAAAGATCGCAGCCTCGCTTCACTCGACAGCTCCTGCATGGGGTAGCGGTTATTTGATGTACAGCTGGGTCGACATCCGGTTGCCCGGTGCGTTGATCGAGATGTTGCTGAAGCTGAAGGTTCCCTCTTGCTTACCCTTCAGGTCGAAGACGTACAAATAGCCCACGACTTTGGTCCGCACCGAGCAGTCATTGAGATTGCCATTGCTGTACGCGCACACCGGCGAGCGGGTGCCGTCGACTTCAAAGCCGTCCAGGGTGACATGGGGTTGACGGCCATAGCCGACCTCCAGCACGTAGACCTTGATATTCGGGCCACTGTGATCGCAACGGGTCTGCTCCTGCCCCTGGGCGATGTCTTCGAAGCCACAGGCCGGCGACTCGACCTTGAGCACCTTGACCTCACTCAGCGGTGGTGCCGACGCCGCATCCGCAGCCTGGCCGGGCAACCACAGACCCAGGGTGCAGCCCACTGCCGCCATCAGCTTTTTATTCATGCGATACATAGAGATCTCCCGGAACCGCGCGCAGTATGGCCCACTTGGCGCGTTGGCAAAACATCGACGACGATCGCAGCCACAACGCTACGCTGCTGGTATGATGCGCGGCTTTTTCCGACCCGCAGAAAATTCCCGGGCGCCGCTGGCGACCTGTGCTTTGCTGTTGAGGTCGATACATTCACGGCGCCGGGCGCGCCACGGGGAGCAGACATGCTGGAAAGGCTGTTTCAACTCAAGGCACACAACACCAACGTGCGGACCGAGATCCTGGCGGGCGTCACGACCTTCCTGGCCATGGCCTACATCCTGTTCGTCAACCCGAGCATCCTCGGCGAAACCGGCATGGACAAAGGCGCGGTGTTCGTCGCCACCTGCCTGGCGGCGGCCATTGGCTCCACGGTCATGGGCCTGATCGCCAACTACCCGATCGCCCTCGCCCCGGGCATGGGCCTGAACGCCTTCTTCACCTACACCGTGGTCCTGCACATGGGCCATACCTGGCAAGTGGCACTGGGCGCGGTGTTCATCTCCGCCGTGCTGTTCTTCATTCTCTCGATCTTCCGCATCCGCGAATGGATCATCAACAGCATCCCGCTGCCCCTGCGTTCGGCCATTGCCGCCGGTATCGGCCTGTTCCTGGCGCTGATCGCCCTGAACAATGCCGGCATCGTGGTGAAAAACCCGGCGACCATGGTCGGCCTCGGCGACTTGAAACAGCCGGCGCCAATCCTCGCCACCCTTGGTTTCATCCTGATCGTCGCCCTCGAAGCACTGAAAGTCCGCGGCGCGGTGCTGATCGGCATCCTGGCGGTCACCATCGTCTCGATCCTGATGGGCTTCACCCCGTTTGGCGGCATCATTTCCGCGCCACCGTCCCTGGCCCCAACGTTCCTGCAACTGGACATCAAGGGCGCCCTGGACATTGGCCTGGTGAGCGTGATCTTCGCCTTCCTGTTCGTCGACCTGTTCGACAACTCCGGCACCCTGATCGGCGTCGCCAAGCGCGCCGGGCTGATGGGCAAGGACGGCCATATGCCGAAGATGGGCCGTGCGCTGATCGCCGACAGCACCGCCGCCATGGCCGGTTCGCTGCTGGGCACCTCCACCACCACCAGCTACATCGAGTCGGCAGCGGGCGTCAGCGCTGGCGGCCGCACCGGCCTGACCGCCATCGTCGTGGCGATCCTGTTCCTGCTGGCGCTGTTCTTCTCGCCACTGGCCGCCAGTGTCCCGCCTTTCGCCACCGCCCCAGCCTTGCTGTTCGTCGCCGTGCTGATGACCTCGGGCCTGGCGGAAATCGACTGGGACGACATCACCGTCGCCGCCCCCGTGGTGGTCACCGCCCTGGCGATGCCCTTCACCTATTCCATCGCCAACGGCATCGCCTTCGGCTTCATCGCCTGGACCGCCATCAAACTGGTGTCCGGTCGTGGCCGTGAGCTGAACCCGGCGCTGGTCATTCTGTCGATCCTGTTCGTGATCAAATTGGGTTGGTTCAACGCATGACTTTTGATTCCCAGGCCTATGCCGCCCAGTTGCAGGACAAGGTCACCCGCTTGCGTGACCTGTTGGCCCCGTTCGATGCACCAGAACCTGCGGTGTTCGATTCGCCCCTGAAAAACTTTCGCCTGCGGGCCGAATTCCGCCTGTGGCGCGAGGCCGGCGAACGGCACTACGCAATGTTCTCCCAGGACGACAAGCGCACACCGATCCTCATCGAGGAATTTCCCATCGCCAGCCTGCGCATCAACCAGTTGATGCCGCAGCTCAAGGCCGCCTGGCAGGCCAGCGCGCCCTTGAGCCACAAGCTGTTCCAGGTGGAGTTCCTGACCACCCTGGCGGGCGACGCGATGATCACCCTGTGCTATCACCGCCCGCTGGATGAACACTGGCACGCGGCGGCCGCGAAACTGGCGACCGACCTGGGCGTGAGCATCATCGGTCGCTCCAAGGGCAAGCGCGAAGTGATCGGCCACGACTACGTGGTGGAGAAACTCGACGTCGGCGGCCGGACCTTCAGCTATCGCCAACCCGAAGGCGCCTTCACCCAGCCCAACGGCACGGTGAACCAGAAGATGCTCAACTGGGCGTATGACGCGCTGGGTGATCGCGCCGACGATCTGCTGGAGTTGTACTGCGGCAACGGCAACTTCACCTTGCCCCTGGCCACTCGCGTACGCAAAGTGTTGGCCACCGAGATCAGCAAGACCTCGGTGAATGCCGCGTTGAGCAACCTCAGCGAAAACGCTGTGGATAACGTCACGCTGGTACGTCTATCCGCCGAAGAACTGACCGAAGCCTTGAACGAAGTCCGGCCCTTCCGTCGCTTGCACGGTATCGATCTCAAGAGCTACGAATTCGGTAGCGTCTTCGTCGACCCGCCCCGCGCCGGCATGGACCCGGACACCTGCGAGCTGACCCGGCGGTTCGACAACATCCTCTACATCTCGTGCAACCCGCAAACCCTCGCCGCCAACATCGCGCAACTGCACGACACCCACCGCATCACCCGCTGCGCGATGTTCGATCAATTCCCTTGGACCCATCACATGGAGTCCGGGGTGTTGCTGACGCGGCGCTGATCTACCGAAGCTGGCGGCGCGGCGCACTGCCAGTCTCGCTCCCTTGAACGCAGTGGACGCCATAGCAACCGCAACTACTCGCTCAACGGCGGCAAACCTGCCAACTGTCTAGCCCGGATACGAGCCAGACAGTCCGTCTGCTGGATACCCTCAAGATTATCGATCGCCACCGATCGGGTCTGGCTCAGGGTTTCGCCAACAATACGCGCGATATCAGTGAACGCCAGCACGCCGGCAAGAAAAGCCGCCACCGCCACTTCATTGGCCGCATTGAGCACCACGCTCAGTTCACAACCGTCTCGCGCCACGTCAAGCGCCAAGCCCAAGCAGGGAAAACGCCGCAGGTCCGCTTGGGCAAAGCTCAATGGCTCGGATTGCGTCAGGTCCAACCGCTCGACCCCGGAATCGATACGTTGTGGATAGGCCAGCGCCTGGGCGATAGGCGTGCGCATATCGGGATTACCCAATTGCGCCAGGACCGACTGGTCGGCATACACCACCATCGAATGGACGATGCTTTGCGGGTGAATCAGTACCTCGATCCGCTCCGGCGACATCGCGAACAACCAATGTGCCTCGATAACCTCCAGGCCCTTGTTCATCATGCTTGCACAGTCGACCGAGATCTTGCGCCCCATCCGCCACTTGGGGTGGGCGCAGGCCTCGTCGGGTGTGACGCTGTCCAGAGTGTCCAGCGAGCGGTTCAGGAATGGACCGCCGGAAGCGGTCAGGAGCAAGCGCTCCGGACGGACCCCAGGGTGGTTCGACAGGCATTGGAAAATGGCATTGTGTTCGCTGTCGACCGGCAACAACTGCGCTCGTGCGCGAGTCACGCAGCGCATGAACAACGCGCCGGACATCACCAAAGCCTCCTTGTTGGCCAGCAGGACGCGCTTACCGGACTGCGCCGCAGCCAGCGTCGAAGGTAACCCGGCGCCACCGACAATAGCGGCAACAACCGTATCGCATTGGCTGGCTGCGGCCACCGCGACCAGAGCATCCGGCCCGTAGAGCACCTCGGTATTGCATCCACGCGCTTTCAAGCGCCGCGAAAGCTGCGCCGCCTCCCCGGCACTGGCGACCACTGCCACCTGCGGCCGGAAGGCCAGGCACTGCTGGTAAAGCCTGTCGATACTGTGATGCGCAGTCAGCGCGAACAACGAAAAAAGCTCCGGGTGGCGGGCCACGACATCGAGCGTACTCCGGCCAATGGAGCCGGTCGCCCCGAGCAAGGTAAGTCGCTGGCTCATGCTGGGTCTCCCTGGCTATTGTTTGCCATGGGCAATCAGCTCACGGGGGGCGGCAGCGTAAGCCTTGAGCAACTCGGACAGTGTCTGCCGCGCCTGTTCCTCCCCTCCATAGCGAGCTGCCACGTAGGCATCCAGGAGCTGGGTGAACTCCTTGGCGATCGTTTTGCCCTTAAGCGTCAACACCCGTTCGCCATCCATGTACACCGGGGCCGAGGGGTGTTCGCCGGCCCCCGGCAGGGAAATGCCGATATCCGCCAGGCGACTTTCCCCCGGGCCGTTGACCACACAACCCATGACGGCCACCTGCAAATGCTCGATACCGTTGAAGCGGTTTTTCCAGATTGGCATTTGCTGGCGCAGATAATCTTCGATCTGCTGGGCCAGCTCCTGAAAAAAATGGCTGCTGGTACGCCCACAACCGGGACAGGCCACCACCGAGGGGGTAAAGGCCCGCAAGCCCATGGTTTGCAGGATCTGCTGGGCCACCAGCACTTCGCGGGTACGTTCGCCGCCGGGTTCGGGGGTGAGGGAAATGCGTAAAGTGTCGCCGATGCCCTCCTGCAGCAGCACAGCCAGGGCGGTGGACGAGGCGACGATGCCCTTGGAACCCATGCCGGCCTCGGTCAGCCCCAGGTGCAAGGCAAAATCGCAGCGCGCGGCCAGGTTGCGGTACACGGCGATCAGGTCCTGTACATGACTGACCTTGGCCGACAACACGATCCGCTCCGCCGGCAGGCCGACCTCGATGGCCCGCTGCGCACTCTCCAGCGCCGAGACCACCAGGGCTTCACGCATCACCGCATCGGCCGCTAACGGCGTAGCGAGCGCCGCGTTACTGTCCATCATCCGCGCCAGCAACTCTGGGTCCAGGCTGCCCCAGTTGACCCCGATGCGTACGGGCTTGCCATGGCGACAGGCCATTTCAATCATTTCGCAGAACTGTTCGTCGCGCCTCGTACCCTTGCCGACATTGCCCGGGTTGATCCGGTACTTGCCCAACGCCTGGGCACACTCGGGATAGGCCGCCAGCAGGCGGTGGCCATTGAAATGAAAATCGCCGACCAGCGGAACCTTGATATCACGGGCATCCAACAGCTCGCGAATCTTCGCGACCTGGGAGGCCGCCTCATGACCGTTCACCGTGATCCGTACCAGTTCGGCGCCGGCCAATGCCAGTTGCTCGACCTGCGCCGCCGTAGCCCGGGCATCGGCGGTATCGGTATTGGTCATCGCCTGGACTACTATCGGACTGCCGCTGCCCATGGTCAGGGGGCCGATACAGACCTGGCGGGTTTTACGTCGGGCAATATTGGCGTTCATCGTCGAGGCCCGTTGCGCAGGTCATTGTAGCGAGGCACCCGCAACGACCAGTCCAGATTGGCGCTCATCCAATCCTCCAACATTTGCACATAACGCCGGATCGCCTGCCGTTCGTCATTCGAAAAAGTGTGTTTCTCGATAAACCCCGCGACCCGCTTGCGCTCCCGTTGAAAGCATTGGAGACGCGCATCGAGCAATGCTAGGAGAAAGGCCACCGCGTCGTCGATGGACGAGCCCAGCAACTGCTGGCAAACCACCACATAGTTATTGATCTCGCCATACTCGGCTTCCTTCTCATAGGAAATCAGATCGTTGACCAGCGTGATCACATCAGTGGCGCTGTCTTGCAGCGTTTCGAACAGTCGGCTTTGGTGGAAGACCGCGGGGACTTCGGCGTGGTTGGCGTATTCACCGGCCCTGAATACGACCCTCGCCGCCGAGGTGAAACGGCGCTGGTGGGCATAGGCCAATAGATCGGGGAGTTCTGCGCAGGAACGTCTTTGCACCTCGTGTGCAACCCAGCTGAACAACATTCTGATCTCTTCGAGCAAGCGCCGCCCACCCTCCCCAGTCATGGCCTCGAGCATCGGCGCAATCATCAGCACGCCCGAACGCTCGAGAGGGGTTTGCGGACGCGCCTCGCCAGCCGGAGCACTGAGCAGGGAGAACATCCGCTCCAGCCTCTTGCGTCCCTCGTCGCTCGACAGACTCAATGCCCCTTGGTCCAACCCATCATCGAGCAGGAACATCCAGAAAACCAGGTTGGTCAGGTGCTCCAACTCGAGCGGCCCGGCGTCTGGAAACGCCCTGGCCACCAGGTCACAGGAGCGATTACTTTCATACTCATGCATGACCCCTTCCAGGTGGTCGAATCCCATCGAGCGGAACCATGACCGAGAGGCCTCTTCAGCAACATCGTGATGAGGATTGATGCGTAACGAGAACGGCAGGGACAGTGGAGGAAGAACGAAGGCGGACATGTGGCCACTCCTTGAAGTACTTACTTTATGACTGCCAGGACAATCTTCATGATTGTCGACCGATCAAGCTGTGCCCGCCGACACTGAGCACCGGCAGAGCCAGCGGCTGCAACAGCGCAAGCTGTTCTTGGAAGAGCCTGATCGAGGTGATGATGCCCTGGGCGTCCAGGCCACGGGCCGCCATCAACTGTTCGGATGCACCATGCTCGATAAATTGATCGTCGAAACCCAACTGCAACACCTGCCGGGGAATGCCCGAAGCCGCCAGATGCTCGAGACACGCCGCCCCGGCGCCACCTTTCACGCAGCCCTCCTCAATCGTCACCAGCAAATCGTGGCTGCATGCCAGCGCCTCTACCAGGTCGATATCCAAAGGTTTGACAAAGCGCATATTGGCGACGCTTGCATCCAGCTCCAAGGCGGCCGCAAGGCTGGGCATCAACATCGAGCCGAAGGCGAGGATGGCGATTCGTTCGCCCTGGCTGCGGCTCGACTGCCGGCGGATTTCGCCCTTGCCCAGAGGCAGGACATTGAGCTCGTTTTTCGCGATGCGGCCAGGGCCCGCGCCACGGGGATAACGCACCGCCACCGGTCCATCCTGGAGCAAGGCGGTGTGCAGCATCTGGCGACACTCGTTCTCGTCCGCCGGAGCCATGATGACCAGATTGGGCACGCAGCGCAGATAGGCGATATCGAACGCCCCGGTATGAGTGGCGCCGTCCGCCCCGACAATCCCGGCCCGGTCGACGGCCAATACCACCGGCAGGTTCTGGATCGCGATATCGTGAATCAGTTGATCGTAGGCGCGCTGCAGAAAGGTCGAGTAGATCGCGACCACCGGTTTCAAGCCTTCGGTCGCCAGACCAGCGGCGAAGGTCAGGGCATGTTGTTCGGCGATCCCGACATCGAAATACCGCTCGGGGAAGCGTCGTTCGAACTCCTCAAGGCCCGAGCCCTCACGCATGGCCGGGGTGATCGCCATGACCCGCGGGTCGCGCTCGGCTTCGTCGCACAGCCAGTGGCCAAACACTTGGGTGTAGCTCTGCTTCCCTGGGAGACCAGGCAGGAGGCCCTGTTCCGGATTGAATTTACCCGGCCCGTGGTAGAGCACCGGATCAATCGCCGCCGGACTGTAGCCGTGCCCCTTCTCGGTGACGATGTGCAGTAATTGCGGGCCTCGCAGGTCCTTGAGCAGTTGCAAGGCCGGGATCAGTTCATCCAGGTCGTGACCGTCGACGGGGCCGGTGTAATTGAAGCCCAGGGCCTGGAACAGGGTCGCCGACACCGTCATATCCGCGCGTTGTGCCTCCAGTCGCCGGCCCCGCTCATCCCGGGGCGACTCATCGCGCAGGATCCGCTTGATGCCACCACCGACCGAGCTCGTGCAGCAATGAGCGGTCAGTTTGCCCAAATAGAGACGCAGCGCCCCGACGGAGGCAGAAATCGACATATCGTTATCGTTGAGAATGACCAGGAACGGCAGATCCGCATGCAGGCCGGCATTATTCATCGCCTCATAGGCCATGCCACCACTCAGGGCACCGTCGCCAATCACCGCAATGCTGTGCCGATGTTCGCCCTTGCTCCGTGCCCCGAGTGCCATGCCTAATGCCGCAGAAATCGAGGTACTGGAATGGGCCGTTCCGAAGCAGTCATACTCGGATTCCTGGCGCCGGGGAAAACCGGATATCCCGCCCCATTGGCGGATGCTGGCCATGGCCTCGCGCCGACCGGTCAATATCTTGTGCGGATAGGATTGATGACCTACATCCCAGACGACCCGGTCATGCGGTGTATCGAACACATAGTGCAGCGCAACAGCCAGCTCCACGCTGCCCAGATTGGCCGACAGGTGCCCGCCGGTTCTGGAAACACTGTGAAGGATAAAAGCGCGCAACTCATCGGCAACCGCACCGAGCGCCCGGGGATGCAAAGCGCGTAAATCGCCGGGGCTGTCGATGGTACTCAGTAGCTCGAACATGTCGGGTTCCCTTTTTCCTGCCTCAGTGCAAGCGTTTGACGATCAAGTCAGCCAGCTCACGTAAATAGAACGCCCGGGCACCGAAGCAGGTCAAAGCGGCATGGGCTTGCTCGTTCAACTGCCAGGCCAGGCGGCGCGAGGGCTCCAGACCAAACACCGAGACATAGGTGGGTTTATGGTCTTGCGCATCCTTGCCGGCGGTTTTTCCCAGCGTTGCCGAGTCCTGGGTGGCATCGAGAATGTCATCGACGATCTGGAATGCCAGGCCTACAGCTGCCGCGTAGCGATCCAGCGCATCGAGATCCGCATCAACCGGCTCGGCACAGAGCGCGCCCATGCGTACCGCCGCACGGATCAGCGCCCCGGTCTTCATCCGGTGCATCAGATTCAGGGCCGGGATATCGATCACGGTGCCGAGGCTGTCCAGATCGAACATCTGTCCGCCACACAAGCCGTCCGGGCCGGCCGCGCGGGCGAGCTCCTCCATCAACAAGACTTGCCGGGCGCAAGAGACCGGTGCGTGCCGCAAGGTCATGAATGCCTGCATCAACAATGCGCTGCCGGTCAGGATGGCGGTGGCCTCGTCGAATTGAATATGTACGCTGGGCCGGCCATGGCGCAGGCTATCGTCGTCCATGGCCGGCAAATCGTCATACACCAGGGAGTTGACATGGACCATTTCCACCGCCGCGCCGACCGTGTCCAAAACCTGTCGATCCGCCCCAAGGGCGACGCCACTGGCCTGGCACAACAATGGGCGCAGCCGTTTTCCTCCACCCAGGGCTGCGTAGCGCATGGCTTCATGCAGCCGGATGGGAGGCGTTGATACACACGGCAATTGAGCATCGAGTTGACGCTCGAGTCGATCCAGCACCGCCAGCCTCCAAAAGCCAAAGGCGAGCTGGGCACCCTCCGTCGCCAACGTGTCGTATGCGCTCTGCATGATGATGAGCCCTAAAGGGCCAGATGGCCGATTGAGGGAATATCGACAGACAGCGCTTGCCAGGCTCGGATACCCGCAAGGGTGTAGGTGTCGAAGATCTTGCGAAACCAGACCGTATATCTATCGGGCGCAGCGGCGATGCACCCGGGAATATCGGACAGCAGCACCCACTCCCAGGCCAGGGCTTCATCGGGATTGGCAATCGGTGAAGTATCGCAGGTCCCCACAAACAGATGGTCGAACTCATGCTCGACCAGATCGTCCGATACCTGTTCTCGATAGAGCAGCGACGCCACCTTCTTCAGCGGACAGCTCAGCCCCATCTCTTCGAACAAACGTCTTTGTGCGGCGGCGTGGATCTGTTCGCCCAGGCGTGGATGCCCGCAACAGGTATTGGTCCACAGGCCTTGGGAGTGATATTTGCCAAGGGCGCGTTGCTGCAACAGCAAACGGCCGTACTCGTCAAAGATAAAGATCGAGAACGCCCGATGTCGCAGGCCTTGTTGATGGATGAACAACTTGTGCGCACTACCGGTTTCGCAATCATCCTCATCCACCAGAATGAGTGTTTCTTCCACGGCTCGGACTCCATAAGGTCTTCACCACTGGACAGAACTGCAGACCAGAATGCGTAGGGAAATTCAGACTTTATTAAACAACGTCGTTTAACTCTAGCCCGTGTCCGGTTGGGCGCAAGCTTAAAAAGGCCTGTTGCCACGCCGTTCGTCTTATGGGCATCGACACTCCAACGTTCGATTACCGAACAGCTTTGTCGTAGCGTACTCATCGATCGAATTGACCAAATTAACCGACTGGTACATTTTATCTCCTGAAAAGCCAACGGCCATCCGTCGAGCTCACAATAACAATGGAGATATCCCGATGCCGCCTATCGTTCTGGTGCTCAACGGCCCGAACCTGAACCTGCTCGGCACCCGCGAGCCGGCAACTTATGGCCACGAAACCCTCGCCGACATCTCGGCACTGTGCGGCCGTGCTGCTGAAGAATTCGGCCTGGCGGTGGAGTTTCGCCAGACCAATCAGGAAAGCGAGTTGCTCGACTGGGTGCATGGCGCACGCGGCCGATGCGCCGGCATCGTCATCAACCCGGCAGCCTGGACCCACACCTCGGTGGCAATCCGCGACGCCCTGGTGGCCAGCGAAGTGCCGGTCATCGAAGTCCACCTGTCCAACGTCCACGCTCGGGAAACCTTTCGCCACCACTCCTTCGTCTCATCGGTCGCCATCGGCGTGATGTGCGGGTTTGGCAGCCATGGTTATCGCATGGCCCTGGAACATTTCAGTCAGCGTTTGAAGGGTTGATGAGCATGTCGAATATCACTGTGCTGGCCGGCCTGATCGGTGCGGGCATCCAGGCGTCTCGCACACCGGCGCTGCATGAGCGTGAAGGCGATGCCCAGGGCATGCGCTACCTCTATCGGCTGATCGACCTCGACGCGCTGAAACTCGACAGCGGCGCCCTGCCCGATTTGCTCAAGGCCGCCGAGCGCATGGACTTCACCGGCCTGAACATTACCTTTCCCTGCAAGCAGGCGATCATCCCATTGCTGGACGAACTGTCACCGGAGGCCCGGGGCATTGGCGCGGTGAATACCGTGGTGCTCAAGAATGGCAAACGCATTGGCCACAACACCGACTGCCTGGGGTTCGCCGAAGGTTTTCGGCGCGGCCTGGGAGATGTGGCGCGCCAGCGCGTGGTCCAGATGGGCGCCGGTGGCGCTGGCGCGGCGGTGGCCCATGCGCTACTGGCAGAAGGCGTGCAGACGCTGAGCATTTTTGACGTCGAAGTCAGCCGTGCCGAGGCCCTGGCTAATAACCTCAACCAACACTTCGGCGCAGGCCGCGCCCGGGCCGGGCATGACTTGGCCAGCGCCATGGCCGATGCCGACGGCCTGGTGAACACCACGCCCATGGGCATGGCAAAACTGCCGGGCATGCCGGTACCGGTCGAGCTGTTGCGGGGCGAGTTGTGGGTCGCGGAAATCGTCTACTTCCCACTGGAAACCGAACTGCTGCGCAACGCCCGTGCCCTCGGCTGCCGCACGCTGGACGGTGGCAACATGGCCGTGTTCCAGGCGGTGAAGGCGTTCGAACTGTTCAGCGGCGTGGCGCCGGATGCACAACGGATGCTGGCGCATTTCCAGAGCATGAATCATTAAGGTCTAGTGATACTCCCACAAGGTTTCCAGAATCAGGCCTGCAAGTATCTCAACACCGACTCACAAACCAACCGCCGATGCCGCTGCTTGACCGCTTCATCCGACAGGTCGATCTGAAAGATCTCGCCGAACGTCTGGCGGTTGGACACACGGTAAAAGCAGAAAGAACTGATAAGCAAGTGCACGTCCAGGGGTTGGAGATCAGGACGGAACACGCCCTCTTCAGCACCGCGCCGCAGGATCACGCCCAGGGAATCGAGGATGGTATTGGTCATCGCCTTGATCGCGCCTGACTGCTTCACGTATTCGGCGTTGTGGATGTTCTCGATGCAGACAATGCGCACGAAATCCACATTACGGTCATGGTGGTCGAAGGTGAACTCCACCAGGCGCCGGATCGCGTCGACCGGGGCCAGCTCGGCCAGGTGCAGACGACTCTCGGTGGTGCGGATATCCCCGTAGAGTTTTTCCAGCACCTCGACGTACAACTGCTCCTTGCTGCCGAAGTAATAGTAGATCATGCGCTTGGAGGTGTGGATGCGCTCGGCGATGGCGTCGACCCGGGCGCCAGCCAGGCCTTGCTGGACGAACTCGACGATGGCTTCCTGAAGAATGTTCTCCCGGGTCTTCTCCGGGTTGTTCTTGCGACTCTTGCGCGGCGTGGCGACGGGTTCGTCGAGCGCTGCGGAAAGCTCTGGATTCATAGTCATTGCGGGGCTCACGGCCATCACTGCACAGGCTGGCGATTATGGGCCGCACCGTGCAGTGAAGGAAGCCACGGCATTGCCCTTTACCGCCGCATTTACGATTTCCCTACAACTTGGCGTGCCGCAAGCCACCGCTGCGGGACTTGGCCATGGCCGCCAGGCGCACCGCAACGTTGGCCGCGCCGTAACCGGCATAACCGTTCTTGCGTTGGATGATTTCAAAGAAAAACCGCCCCTCGAACGGCTCGGTGTAGACGTGAAACAGCTCGCCACCCTGGGCGTCGCGGTCGTACAGCACGTTGAAATACGCCAGCTCGCTGAGAAACTCATCATCGAAATCGAACCGCGCCGCCAGGTCGTCGTAGTAGTTGAGCGGGATGTCCAGCAACGGCACACCAGCTTCCTTGGCACGGCTGACCTGGGCGAAGATGTCGTCGCAGTCGAAAGCGATGTGATGCACCCCCGAACCGCGATAACTCGACAGTGCGTGTGAGATCGCGGTATTGCGGTTCTCGGAAATGTTCAGCGGCAAGCGGATCGAACTGCAGCGGCTACGCAACGCACGGCTTTTTACCAGGCCATAAGGGTCGGGCAAGACGACTTCGTCATCGGCCTCGAAATCCAGCAGGCTCTTGTAGAACAGCACCCAACTGTCGAGGCTGTCGGCCGGCAGCGCCATTGCCATGTGGTCGATGCGCTTGAGTCCGGCGCCAATCACGGCACCGGGCTGCAAGTTGAAATCGGTGCCGTAAACGTCGGCTTCCTGATCCACCAGGTAGATCAGGCTGCCGTCCGGGGCACGCACCGCCGCCAGTTCCAGTTCGTTGGGGCCCACCAACCCGCGATAAGGCTGACCCTTGTAGGCCACCGCCCGTTCCAGGGCACTGGCGCTGTTTTTCACCCGCACGGCAGTGGCGCACAACGACGGTCCGTGGGCTTCGAAAAAGCTGTGGGCGAAGGAATACGGCTCAGTGTTGAGGATCAGGTTGATATCGCCCTGGCGCAGCAGGCTCACATTCTTGGAGCGATGCTGACCGGCCTTGACGAAGCCCAGCCGCTCCAGCCAATGGGACAGTTTGGCGCCGAGGTTATCGTCCACAGCAAACTCGAGAAACTCGATGCCGTTGTATTCACTCGCCGGCGGTGTGGCGAAAAGGATATCGGCATTGCCGGTGGACGGCGCTTCTTCGGCCAGGCGCTGGCGGGTCTTTTCTTCCAGGTACAGCAGCGAGCGCAGACCGTCGGCGGCATTGGCCCGTGGCGGCGCGGCGCGGAAGCCGTCGTTGAAGATTTCCAGGGACAACGGCCCGGTGTAGCCGCTCTTGATGATCGGCGCCAGGAAGCCAGGCAAATCGAATTCACCCTGCCCGGGGAAGCAGCGGAAATGCCGACTCCACTCCAGCACATCCATCGCCAGGATCGGCGCGTCGGCCATTTGTACGAAGAAAATTTTCTCGCCGGGGATCTCGGCAATCGCACTCGGATCGCCCTTGAGGGACAAGGTGTGGAAGCTGTCGAGCAACACGCCGAGGCTGGGGTGATCGGCCTGGCGCACGATGTTCCAGACCTGTTGATACGTATTGACGTGCCGCCCCCAGGCCAGCGCTTCGTAACCGATACGCAAGCCACGCGCACCGGCGCGTTCGGCGAGCAAGCGCAGGTCATCGACCAGGATCTGTTCATCACCGACGCTGTCGGCCGAGGCGTTGCTGCACACCAGCACCAGATCGGTGCCCAGCTCCTGCATCAGGTCGAACTTGCGCTCGGCGCGCTCCAGGTTGCGCGCCAGGCGATCGCGGCGGCAGCCTTCGAAGTCACGAAACGGTTGGAACAAGGTGATGGCAATGCCCAGATCGGCGCACATCTGCCTGATTTCCCGAGGGCTGCCATCGTAATAGAGAAGGTCGTTCTCGAAGATTTCCACCCCGTCAAAACCGGCGGCGGCAATGGCTTCGAGTTTTTCCGGCAAGGTACCGCTCAAGGACACGGTGGCAATGGAACGCTGCATGACTTCGGCTCCCGGGACAGGCATCGGCTACAAAAGGTGCGCCGCTTTTTAAAGAGTCAGCCGATTATTGAGCTGCCGGTTTCTTTCAGCAATTTAATATGTACCATCCAGTTAGTTTTTTGGGCGATTATCGAACAAAATGCCGATTGCCGAATTGACGATTTTTTGCTCACTGCGCACCATCGCTCCCACATTGACGCAGGCCCTGGCCGCCGGCATCAATGGACAGACCCAGACCAACCATAAGAATTTCAAAAACGGGTACCCGCTATGATTCCTTCCCAAAGCTCCCGCCTGGCCCCCGGCCTGGGTGTCTCGACCAGTGGCATCGGTGACAAGATCCGCGGCGCCATGGCCGTAGGCAAGACCCGTTGGGGCATGCTCGCCCTGGTGTTTTTTGCCACCACCCTGAACTACATCGACCGCGCCGCCCTGGGCGTGATGCAGCCGATTCTTGCCAAGGAGATGAGCTGGACGGCGATGGATTACGCCAACATCAACTTCTGGTTCCAGGTCGGTTATGCCGTCGGCTTCGTGTTGCAAGGGCGGCTGATCGACCGGATCGGCGTCAAGCGCGTGTTCTTCTGCGCCGTGCTGCTCTGGAGCCTGGCGACCGGCGCCCACGGCCTGGCCACCTCGGCGGTGGGCTTCATGGTCTGCCGCTTTATCCTGGGCCTGACCGAAGCTGCCAACTACCCGGCCTGCGTGAAGACCACGCGGCTGTGGTTCCCGGCCGGTGAACGGGCGGTGGCCACTGGCATTTTCAACGCTGGGACCAACGTCGGCGCGATGTTCACCCCGATGCTGCTGCCGCTGGTCCTGCACGTATGGGGCTGGCAGGCCGCGTTCCTGTGCATGGCCGCGCTGGGCGGGATCTGGCTACTGTTCTGGGGCCTGAAATACTTCAACCCGGAAGATCATCCCCGCGTCAAACAGTCGGAACTGGACTACATCCAGGCCCAGGACGAGCCAGACCAGGTCCGCGTGCCCTTCTCCCGGATCCTGCGCATGCGTGGTACCTGGGCGTTCGCCCTGGCCTACTCGATCACCGCACCGGTGTTCTGGTTCTACCTGTATTGGTTGCCGCCGTTCCTGAACCAGCAATACAACCTGGGCATCAACGTGACCCAGATGGGTATTCCGTTGATCATCATCTACCTCACCGCCGACTTCGGCAGCGTGGGCGGCGGCATCCTGTCTTCGTTCCTGATCGGTCGCGGCCTCAATCCGATCAAGGCGCGACTGGTGTCCATGCTGCTGTTCGCCTGCTGCATCATCGGCGTGATCATGGCGGCCGGCGCAAGCAACCTGTGGATGGCGGTGTTTGCCATTTCCCTGGCCATCGGCGCGCACCAGGCCTGGACTGCCAACATCTGGAGCCTGGTGATGGACTACACGCCCAAGCACATGATGAGCACGGTGTTCGGCTTCGGCGGCATGTGCGCGGCCATCGGCGGGATGTTCATGACCCAACTGGTGGGCCACATCCTGACGATCACCAATAACAACTACACCGTGCTGTTCACGCTGATTCCGGCGATGTACTTCATTGCCCTGACCTGGCTGTACTTCATGGCGCCGCGCAAGGTGCCGACGCTGGAAAACTGATACCGGTCAGCCCAGAGTTATTCATCCCACTGTGGGAGCAAGGCTTGCCCGGGCAAGCCCTCTCCCACATTTGATAGATGGCGTTAGTGGCATTTGGTCATGGGGGTGCGCTGATTTTCCTGTTGACCGGTTTGCTAACCCGCGTACAGCTGCGACGGCGGAGGGTCTGGCGTTGCATCAAGTCATATCCAGCCCAGTGAAGTAATGTTCGAGTCGGTAACGTGGCGAATGACGTGCCCAGTCGTAATGCCCTCTCATTTTCGACCGCATTGCCGCCAGGAAGCGCAGCAACTGAGGGCTAGCACCGTGGCGCGCGGCGGCCTCCAGGGTGAGGTACTGTTCAATCAATTGATTATGCAATTGTGCTGTTCTCTCCAGCGCTTCCTGCGCCCGCGCGCCCTCATGCTCGATGAGCACTGCAGGAAAGTTGAGGGCTATTACCCGCGGTTCATCTCGCTCTTTGGGAAACGAAAAAATATCATTGCACAGCGCAGTAATGAGGGTAACGAGCGCGTTGAGTTCGCGAATGTCAATTCGGTGATACTCCATTGGAGGCACTTCGTAGCCTGCTGCGACGTCTTGTAAAGCCAGGCCGAAAGGCGTTGCAGTCGTGAAGCGTCTTCCCACGAGATATTCCGTTGCACTTGGTGTGCAGCGGAGCGAATGCCAACCGGCCTCCCATATCAATCCAAAAAAATAATAGGTCGCTGCCTCAACGCATCGCATGTATTGGGGCGGCGAGCAGCACGCTTCCATCCTTTGCCAAATATTCGCGGTTGCCGATCCAAGCGCCTGGCAAAGGTGAACTTGCTCAATGGTGCAATTTTCGATTATCAGCGCGCCGAGCGCGTCATGCTGGGTTGAACTCGAGCGATCCATAATCTCCCGTACCCATAGAAAAAATCGGCTCAGATGAGCAGGACTTTGGCCAAACATACCGGTATCTCCAACCATGTCATCCAGCGCAAATAACCAGCCGAAAATATCGGTTATCAACTGCAATCCGTCATCGGTCGCAGTTGGGTATTCACGGCTGGTGAATTCGCCAAAACGACCGAATTGAATGGCACGCGCGAGGTCCGGGTCCGCCAGCAACCCAAATCCCACCATCCAGCGAACCATGCCGTCTTCCACCTGGCTCGATCGGGGATGAATCTCTGCGACGAAGGGGTAGTTCAATCGCGGGAGCATCAGCTTGTTCATCGTATTCATGACAAGTACGCCTGAAAACAGTGAGTTTATGCGCCAAACCGTCGCTGTCTTTGCAGATAGCTATTGATGGCTGCATCAAAGTCGTCCTTACCGAACTCTGGCCAGCAAACGGACGAAAAATGAAATTCAGAATACGTACTCTGCCAAGGCATGAACCCTGATAGGCGATGTTCACCAGATGTGCGAATGATCAGGTCAGGGTCTGGCTTTCCAGCGCTGTAAAGGTGAGTGTTTATATCTTCTAGACTCAAGGTCTCGGCCAACTGCGCAAGCGATCCAGCAGCCATACTCTCGAGCAAGATACTCTTGAACGCGGAGACAATTTCATCTCGACCATTGTATGCAATAGCGATGTCTACATACATTCCGCTTCCAATCCGCGCAGTGCCCTGTGCCTTTTCGATGGCTTGAATAACTGAGGTAGGCAATTTACAAAGCTGACCGACGAAGCTCAGGCGCCAGCGGCCAATAGCAGCCAACGCATGAATTACATCGACAATCACACCCAGCAACGCGGCAACCTCTTTCGGGTCACGCTTGAGATTTTCCAATGATAGGGGCCATAGAGTAACTCGGGGTATACGGCAAGCATCGCACCAGTTAAGAAGCTCAACAACGGTCCTCCCTCCCTGACGATACCCTTCGACCACTGGCAAAGCGCGTCTCTCTGCCCAGCGCCGATTACCATCCAGGATCACAGCGAGATGCTGTAAAGGAGGATGGCTGTAGTTCGATAACTCACTAGACGCCGCAGCATGATTTCCGAACATGAATGATGCTCTCTTTGGATCCCCTAGGTAAACGGCCGGATTAGATTACCCAACTAGGAAACGAGCCCTGTCGCCGAATGGTGTGGGTTGAAAGCAACTCTGACTACTGTAGAAAATAACAGTTTTTTATAAAACTTTTTCAAGAAACACAACTGACTTATATCAAAATAATATTTCCGGCATAACATTAGTAATGCAGCGACCCGTTAGAGCTTTTCGTATCCACCTCAATCACCAAACAATCTAAAACTGTAATCACCAACTAATGAGTGACACTTGGCACTTATAAATTAATCATTGGATATCTGCACCCTGGACAAAAAACGCCCGGATATCATTTTAACTCCAACGTAAGTTACCTATCACAGAAATCACAATCGATCCCCCACAGTCCGCGTTAGCTCCGCCGCTGTTGCCACGCCGCCGCCAGCCCACTCAAGCAAATCAGAGCGATACCCACCACCGTGGTCAGTGTCGGCGTGTGGTTGAACAGCAACCAGCCCAGCAACCCGGCAAACACGATCTGGCAGTACCCGAACGGCGCGAGCAGCGCCGGGGCGGCAAAGCGGAAGGCCTGGGTCAGCATCAGGTGCGCCGTCATCCCGCAGGCCCCCAGCGCCAGCATCATCGCCCCGTGCAACAGGCTCGGCACCTGCCAGAAGAACGGCACCAGTGCACTCATCACCAACGTATTGCACAGGCCGGCGAAGAAGTTGCTGGTGGTCGGGCTGTCGATCTCACTGAGCTTGCGCGTGAGCAACTGGTAGAAGCAGAAAAACAGCGCCGAACAGAACGGCAACAACACCGCCGGCGTAAACAGATCCCCGCCCGGATGGACGATGATCAACACCCCGATAAAACCGAAGATCACAGCGATCCATTGGCCACGCGTCACATGCTCGCCCAACAATGGCACCGACAGCGCGGTGACCAGCACCGGGGCCAGGAAGTTGACCGCGGTCGCCTCGGCCAACGGGATATACATCAGGGCCGTGGTGAAGAACAGGCTGGTCCCCAGCAGGCACAGGGCCCGGGCCAGTTGCCACAGAGGACGCTTGGTCCGCAGGACCCGCAGCCCCGAGCGCGGCAGGAAAATACCTGCCATCAGTAACGTATGCACCACGTATCGGGCCCACACCACCATGATGATCGGATAGAAACCCGAGAGATATTTCGACAGTGCGTCATGGCTGGAGAACAGGAACGTCGCACAGAGAATAAGCAGGATGCCCTTGAAGGCCTGATTGACGCCGGAAAGCGGGGTGCTGACGGTCATGTAGGAATCCTGCGTTGCGTGTGTAGGGAAGAACCAATATCTGCGACCGTGGATTCAGCTGAACAACTCCGAGGCCTGGCTGGCTTGCGACAACTCCGAGGCAAACGCCAGCAAGGTCGGTGCCAGCTCATGCAACCGCGCTCGAGTCATCCGTGCGCTGGGCCCGGCAACACTCAGCACACCTATGACCCGGCCATCCAATGGATGACGGACCACAGCGGCAATGGCCGACGTGCCGATCGCCGAGCTTTCCTCGACACAGGCATAGCCTTGCTCACGAGCCTGGTGCAAGTACTGGAGCAGTTCAGCCTTGCTGCGTGGCGCGTTCGGCCCGGCGTCCGCCGGCATTTGCACGGCCTGGCGCGCCACCAGCGCCAACGCCTCGGCATCACTCATGCACGCCAGCCAGGCATGGCCCGACGCGGTATAGAACAACGGCGTCTCACGCCCCATGTCCGGGTCGTAGCGCAAGCCGGAACGGGCCCCCTGAGACTTGGCGATCCAGGTCTGGCACTCCCCTTCGATGACACCCAGGCGCACCAGTTCACCCGTTTCCCGTGCCAGGCGATCGAGCACTGGCTGCACGATGTCGGCACCGCTTCGCGACAGATAGCGAAAACCCATGGCAACCAGGCGGGTCGACAAGTGATAACGCAGGTTCTCGGGGTTCTGGCGCACATAGCCCAGGCGCATCAGTTCGGCGAGCAAACGATGGGTGGCACTCTTGGGGATCTGCAACTGTTCGGCCAAGCCGAGCAGCGGCCACCCGCGAGGATCGCTGGCGAGGCTTTCCAGCACATTGAAAACCCGTTCGATTTGACTGCCGGCCATGAGAGATCCAGATGTAATGTTCGCAAGTTCCAGAATATGCAAAGTGTAATTCAAATTCTGGAACCGGTGAGCCATTCATTCATGCCCTGATGAACCAAACCCCGCGATGATTGCCTGAAAGCTCAGGCGCCACGCGCATCCTGACGCCCCAAAAGCTAGACTCACCGCAACGGCAGTACAGTGACACTCCGGTCAATCAGAGGAACGCCCACATGTTATGGAAAAAAGGTCGCCGCAGTGACAACGTGGTGGACGCTCGCGGTGACGGTGGGGGCGGTGGCGGGATGCGCTTCGGCGGCGGCAAGGGCTTGAGCCTGACGGCCATCATTCTGATCGTCGGCATTGGCTGGATCACCGGCCAGGATCCGATGCAGATTCTCGGACAACTGGCCGGGCAGATGGACCAGACCTCTGCGCCCACCTCCTCACAAACCCGCCAGGCGCCACCGGCCAACGATGAACAGGCCGAATTCGTGCGCTCGATCCTCGGCGACACCGAAGACACCTGGGGCCAGGTCTTCCAGCAAGCCGGACGCCAATACCAACAACCGAAACTGGTGTTGTTCAGCGGTCGGGTCAACTCGGCCTGCGGTCTCGCCTCTTCGGCGACCGGTCCGTTCTATTGCCCGGCCGATCGCCAGGTTTACCTGGACATGAGCTTCTTCAAGGAAATGTCCCAACGCTTCGCTGCCGCCGGGGACTTCGCCCAGGCCTACGTCATCGCCCACGAAGTCGGACACCATGTGCAGACCCTGCTCGGCGTGTCGGCGAAAATCCAGGAAGCCCGACAACAAGGTCGGCAGATGGAAGGTGATGGAGGCTTATTGGTACGTCAGGAGTTGCAAGCCGACTGCCTGGCCGGCGTGTGGGCCAACCATGCGCAAAAACGCCTGAACTGGCTGGAGCCGGGGGACATCGAGGAGGCCTTGAACGCCGCCAATGCCATCGGTGATGACCGCTTGCAGCAACAAGGCCAGGGCCGCGTGGTACCGGACTCCTTCACCCATGGCACTTCGGCACAACGAGTGCGCTGGTTCAAGACCGGCTTCGCCCAGGGCCAGGTCAGCCAGTGCGACACGTTCGCGGCGAAAAACCTGTAGATGAAGTGGGGAGCATTGATCGGGCTGGTGCTGTGCTGCGCCGTGGCCCAGGCCGAGGAACACAGCGTCAAGGTGGTCGCCCAAGGGCGCCTGCAACTCAAAGGCGGCGCCATGGCCGTCGCCGTGAGCCCGCCCCCGGCGTCTATCCAGCGTGTGCTGATCATCCTCCACGGTCGGCTGCGCAATGCCGACACCTATCTGCACAGCGCCGAAAAGGCTGCCGGGCAGGCCGGGCAACTGGGCACCACCCTGATCATCGCCCCGCAGTTCCTCAATGAGCAGGACGTGGCTCGCCACACGCTACCCAATGACGTCCTGCGCTGGCACGGCAACGACTGGATGGCCGGAGGCCTGTCCACAGGGCCCAATCCGGTCAGTTCCTACCAGGTTCTGGACGACATCGTTGCGCGCGTCAGTGACCGGCAGCAGTTTCCCGAAGTGAAAGAAATCGTCATCGCCGGCCATTCCGGCGGCGCCCAGGTCGTGCAGCGTTATGCCCTGCTCGCCCACGGTCAATATCGGATAGAGCCACGCTTTGTCATCGCCAACCCGTCGTCCTATGCCTACTTCGATGCCCAACGCCCCATGGCTTTCGACCCTGCCAGTTGCCCTGGCTTCAACCACTGGAAATATGGCCTGCAGAACTTGCCCGCCTACGCGGCGGGGCAAATGCCCGCGCAACTGGAAGATAACTACGTCAAGCGCGACATCGTTTATCTGCTCGGGCAACTGGACGTCGACCCGGAGCATCCGGCGCTGGATAAGGGCTGCGAAGCGCAGACCCAGGGGCCGTATCGGTTACTGCGCGGGCATTTCTTTTTCGACTACCTGACCCGGCGTCATCCCGAGGGGTTGAACCAGCGGCTGATCGAAGTGCCGGGGGTGGGGCATAACGGGGATGGGATGCTGACTTCGCCTGAGGGGTTGAGGGTGTTGTTTGGTCAGTGAGTTTTTAGCGAATGCCAGAACCTCATCGCGAGCAGGCTCGCTCCCACAGTAGATCTGGTGTGGACACAAATTTTGCGATCAACAGAAATCCCCTTGTGGGAGCAAGCCTGCTCGCGATAACGATCGATCAGACAATACAACCCTCAAGCCAAAAGCATCCGCCGCAACTCGACACAATCGCGCGCATGCCAATCCGTCAGCTTCGGCCATGGATTGTCCGGCAGGTTCACCAGCACTGTCCGCGCCCCAGCAGCACGCCCGCAGTCCAGGTCGAAACGGTAGTCACCGACCATCACCATCGTCTCAGGTGCCACGTTCCAGGCCTCGGCCAGTTTCAACAGGCCACCGGGATGAGGCTTGGGCGGTGCTTCGTCGCGGCCCAGCACATCTTCCACGGCGAAACAGTCCGCCAGGCCGATGGCTTCAAGGGTCACGTGGGCCAGCTCGCGGGCGTTGCGGGTCAGGATCCCCAGGCGAACGCCACGCGCCGCCAGTTCGCGCACCAACTCGACCGCCCCCGGTGCGGGCTTGGAGCCCAACGCCAGGTCCCGTTCGTGCTCCAGCAGCCAGGCATGCTTGGCCGCGGCTTCATCGGCCGGCAACGCCGCCAGGTGGGTGAGGATGTCATCTTCGGCCGGAATCGCCAGGGCCACGCGGATCGCCGCGAAATCATGCACGGCGATGGTCAGCGTGCCGTCCATGTCGAATACCCAGTGTCGAACGTCGGCCAGGCTCATGCCCAGTCCTTGCGGTGGCGGATCAAGCCTTCCTGGGTCACCGAGGCCACCAGTTGCCCGGCGCGATTGAACACGCTACCACGGGAAAACCCGCGGGAATTGCCAGCCCACGGGCTGTCCATCGCGTAGAGCAACCAGTCATCGGCGCGCAGGTCGGCGTGGAACCACAAGGCGTGGTCGAGGCTGGCGACCTGCATATCCTTGTGCCACACCGATTTGCCGTGGGGCAGCAGCGAAGTGGTCAACAGGCCGAAGTCCGAGGCGTAGGCCAGCAGGTATTTGTGCAACGCTGGCGAATCGGCCAGGGCGCCATCGGCGCGGAACCACACGTACTTGATCGGATCGGCCGGTTGCGGGTTGTAAGGGTCTTTTTCGGTGACCGGGCGCACCTCGATCGGCTTGGGGCACAGCAGTTTTTCGCGCATGTGCTCAGGCAACAGGTGCGCGCGCTGCTGGGTCAGCTCCAACTCGGACGGCAGGTTCTCCGGCCCGACGACTTGCGGCATGCTGCTCTGGTGCTCAAAGCCCTGTTCGTCATACTGGAACGACGCACTGCAGGTGAAAATCGGGTTGCCCTTCTGGATCGCCGTCACCCGGCGGGTGCTGAAACTGCCGCCATCACGCACCCGGTCCACCTGGTAGACCACCGGCAGTGCGGCATCACCCGGACGCAGGAAATAACCGTGCATTGAGTGCACATGACGCGCCTCCTCCACGGTCTGGCTGGCCGCCGACAACGACTGACCCAGCACTTGGCCACCGAACAACTGACGGAACCCCAGGTCCTGGCTGCGACCGCGAAACAGGTTCTCTTCGATCGGTTCCAGGGTCAGCAGGTCGACCAGATCTTCCAACACGTGGCTCATTCAGACTTTCCTCACACAGCGCAACACCGCGCAGTCTGCGCTGCGGCGGTGGATCGATTGTTGGCCCGAGCCATTGTGGCGGGCATTGTAAACGTCCGTGTCGGCTAACCGTGCAGGGTCTGTAGCCACTGTTCACGGTTGATGCGATAGAGCACATGGTGACGCAATGGATCCGCGACCGCGAGCTTTGGGTGTTCGAAGTCGTCAGCCGGGTCGTGCTGCATGCCAATGGCCTGCATGACCTTTTGCGACGGCAGGTTATCCACAGCGGTGAACGCCACCACTTCGTCCAGCAACAACTGGTCGAAGGCACAGCGCAGTGCGGTCCACGCCGCCTCGCTGGCATAGCCCAGCCCCCAGTGCTCCCGCGCCAGACGCCAGCCGATCTCGATGGCCGGTGTGAACGGCGCGTCGAACCCGACCACACCGAGCCCGGTAAAGCCAATGAAGGCCCCGGTGTCCTTGCGCTCCAGGGCCCACAAACCAAAACCATGCTCGGCGAAATGCCCACGCACGCGACCGATCAGGGCGGCGCTTTCCAGGCGGCTCAAGGGCGCGGGGAAATAACGCATCACCTGTGGGTCTGCGCACATGGCGGCAAATTCCGGCAAGTCCTCGTCACGCCACTGCCGCAACAGCAGCCGTGCGCTTTCCAGTTCCAGTATCGGCTCCATCTTCACTCCCCTTCCATGCCCCAGAGTCTACAACGCTGGTAGGATCCGTCACATAATCACCACTGAAAACACCATGCCGCTGCCACTGATCTATCACGAAGACTACAGTCCCGAATTCCCGGCGGAACATCGTTTCCCCATGGATAAGTTTCGCCTGCTGCGCGATCACCTGGTCGACAGCGGCCTGACCCGCAACGCCGACCTGCTGCGCCCGTCGCTGTGTCCGCCGGACATTCTCGCCCTGGCCCACGACCGTGCCTATATCGAACGCTACATGGGCGGCGAGTTGTCCCGCGAAGACCAACGGCGACTCGGCCTGCCCTGGAGCGAAGCCCTGGCCCGCCGTACGGTACGCGCCGTGGGTGGTTCGCTCCTGGCCGCCGAACAGGCCCTTGAGCACGGTCTGGCCTGTCACTTGGCCGGCGGCACCCATCACGCCCATTACGACCACCCGGCCGGGTTCTGCATTTTCAACGACCTGGCAGTGATCAGTCGCTATTTCCTGGCCAGCGGTCGGGTCTCGCGGGTGCTGATTTTCGATTGCGATGTACATCAGGGCGACGGCACCGCTCGAATACTCCATGACACCCCCGATGCCGTGACAGTTTCCTTGCACTGCGAAAAGAATTTCCCCGCACGCAAGGCCCAAAGCGACTGGGACATCCCCCTGCCCATGGGCATGGGCGACGCTGCTTACCTGAACGTGGTGGACGATGCGCTCAACTACTTGCTGCCGCTCTACCAGCCCGACCTGGTGCTGTATGACGCCGGCGTCGATGTCCACAAGGACGACGCCCTCGGTTACCTGAAGCTGACCGACGAAGGCCTCGCCGCCCGGGACGAGAGGGTCATGCGCCATTGCCTGGGGCGCGACATCCCGGTGGTCGGCGTGATCGGCGGCGGCTACAGCAAGGACCGCCAGGCCCTGGCCCGTCGCCATGGGATCCTGCACCACAGCGCACAAAAGGTCTGGGCGTCATCAGGTTGTCATTGAACGCTGGGCGCGTTACCCACAATGCCTGTGGGCCGGCCTGTGGATAACCTGAGCGAAACGGCCTACAGGCTGTGTTGACTATAGCTTGCGCAGTCCTGGTTGTTTTTTGATCAGCTCTCAAGAGCACCTACCTACTGCTGTGGGAGCGGGCTTGCTCGCGAATGCGGTGCGCCAGTCGATATTTATGTCACTGACACACCGCATTGGCGAGCAAGCCCGCTCCCACAGGGATCTGTGCTGGTAGAATGCCCCGCCTATTCCAGCCCCCACAGTTCAAATCATGACCTCGACCGCCAAGCCTTCCACACCGAACATCGCCATCATCGGCGGCGGCCCCGCCGGCCTGATGGCGGCCGAGGTGTTGAGCCAGGTCGGGGTCCAGGTCGACCTGTACGACGGCATGCCATCGGTGGGCAGGAAATTCCTGCTGGCTGGCGTTGGCGGCATGAACATCACCCACTCCGAAGCCTTCCAGGCCTTCCTGTCCCGCTATGGCGAACGCGCGCCGAACCTCGCGCCGCTGCTGCGGGCATTCGGTGCGGATGAGTTGTGCACATGGATTCACGGGTTGGGCATCGACACCTTCGTCGGCAGCTCCGGCCGAGTGTTTCCTACCGACATGAAAGCCGCCCCGCTGTTGCGCGCCTGGCTCAAGCGCCTGCGTGATGCCGGCGTGGTGATCCACACCCGTCATCGCTGGCTCGGCTGGAACCCCGATGGCAGTTTGCGAATAGCCAGTCCGGAAGGTGAGAAAACACTACGCCCCGACGCGACACTGCTGGCACTGGGCGGCGGCAGCTGGTCACGCCTGGGCTCTGACGGCGCCTGGATGCAGGCGCTGGAACAGCACGGCGTGGCCCTGGCACCGTTGCAACCGAGCAACTGCGGATTCGAGGTCGAGGCCTGGAGCGACCTGATGATCAGCAAATTCGCTGGCGCCCCGCTGAAGAACATCGCCATCGGCCTGAACGACGATGTGCCGCGCCTCGGCGAATGCGTGATCACCACCACGGGCATCGAAGGCAGCTTGATCTATGCGTTGTCGGCAGCGATTCGCAAAGCGATCAACCAACACGGCAGCGCAACGCTTCATCTGGACCTGCTGCCAGGGCGACCTGTGGACAAAATCCAGCAAGCCCTGAGCAAGCCTCGCGGTTCACGCTCGATGGCCAAGCACCTGCACAGTCAGTTGGGCATCGATGGGGTCAAGGCGGCGCTGTTGCGCGAGCTCACACCCGCCGATTGTTTCGCTGACCCGGCGCGGCTGGCCCAGGCGATCAAGGCCTTGCCGGTCACCCTGGTAAAGACCCGGCCTTTGGACGAAGCCATCAGCAGCGCCGGTGGCGTGGCGTTCGAAGCCCTGGATGAACGCCTGATGCTCAAGCAAATGCCTGGCGTGTTCTGCGCTGGGGAAATGCTCGATTGGGAAGCGCCGACCGGCGGCTACCTGCTCACGGCGTGCTTTGCCAGCGGCCGGGCGTCGGGGTTGGGCATGGTGGAGTGGTTACAGCGCCTGGATTGAAGATCGAGGCGCGGCCATCGCGAGCAGGCTCGCTCCCACAGTGATCGCATTCTTTCTGAAAGAACTCGGTCGAATGTGGGAGCGAGCCTGCTCGCGAAAGTGGTTTATCAGATAGAGCAGATCATCAAGGCTTACGCTTACGCGGCCCGGTATTGAACACCGGCACTTTTCGCACAGGCTTGACCGAGGGTTCCACAGGCGAGGAATCGCCGCTGTCCACCCACTTGCCCAGGTTGCGCTTGCCACCACCGCCCGAGGCCTTTGGTTTCTTCGGCTTTTTCGGTTTCTTGATGACCTGGCCACTGGCATCAGTGTCCGGCACCCGATGCTCAGGCTCGAAGTCCTGCTCCATCTGCCGGGGCAATGTCTGACGGGTCAGCATCTCGATGGCCGACAGCAGATTCACTTCATCGGCGCAGACCAAAGAAATCGCCTGCCCCGTAGCGCCCGCCCGACCGGTACGACCGATACGGTGGATGTAGTCTTCGGCGACGATCGGCTGGTCGAAGTTCACCACCAACGGCAAATCCTCGATATCCAGGCCACGGGCGGCGACATCGGTGGCCACCAGGATCTGCACTTCGCTGGCCTTGAAGCGGTCCAGGGCACGCTGGCGGGTGGCCTGGGGCTTGTCACCGTGGATGCCGTCGGCGTTGACGCCCAGGCCCTGGAGTTTTTCCACCAGCGCATCGACGCCGTTGCGCGTCTTGGCAAAGACCAGCACCTGCTTCCACTTGTTCTTGCGCATCAGGTGCACGAACAATTCCGGCTTGCGCTTCTTGTCCACCGTCACCACCCATTGCTTGACGGTGTTGGCGGCCACGTTGCGCGGACTCACTTCAATGCTCAGCGGATCGTTGAGCATCTGCCCGGCCAGCAAGCGGATCGCATCGGAAAAGGTTGCCGAGAACAACAGGGTCTGGCGCTTCTTCGGCAGGGCCTTGTAGATATTCGCCAGTTCTTCGGAGAAGCCCAGGTCGAGCATACGGTCGGCTTCGTCCAGCACCAGGGTCTGCAACTGGTTGAACTTCAGCGCGTTCTGGCGGAACAAGTCGAGCAAGCGGCCCGGCGTGGCGACCAGCAGGTCGACGCCTTTGCGCAGCTTCATCATCTGCGGGTTGATGCTGACGCCGCCGTACACAGCGTAAGTGCTCAGCGGCAAGTTTTGCGCGTACTGACGCACGCTTTCATGGACCTGTTCGGCCAGCTCGCGGGTCGGCACCAGGATCAACGCCCGCACCGAGTTGGCCGCGACTTTCGGTCCCTCGGTGGTCAGCAGTTGCAACAGCGGCACGGCGAAACCGGCGGTCTTGCCGGTACCGGTCTGGGCGGCGGCCATCAAGTCGCGACCGGCCAGCACTGCCGGCATGGCTTGGGCCTGCACCGGAGTCGGGGTCTGGTAACCAAGCGTCTCGAGGGCGCGCAGCAAGGGTTCGATCAGGCCAAGGGTGGCGAAAGTCATGGAAATACCGTAGGAAAAATCAGCGCAAGGTGTGCAATGCGCGGCAGTTTACCCTAAATCAGGATGTGGCCGGCGCAGGCTTGGGTTTGCGCCACTGGGGCAAGCCGATCAACACCACCGCACTGATGATCACCAGCATCGCCAGGGCTTCTTCGATGCCGATGGTCTCACCGGCGAACACAATGCCCAGCAACACCGCCACGGCCGGGTTGACGTAGGCATAACTGGTGGCTGCCGCCGGACGTACATGCTTGAGCAGGTACATGTAGGCGTTGAAGGCAACGATCGAGCCGAAGCAAGTCAGGTAAGCCAGGGCGAACCAACCTTCCAACGGCGGAATACTGTCCAGATGCTCACCGCTGGCCACGCTGCCGATCAACAGCACCACGCCACCCACCAGCATTTCCACGGCGCTGGCCATCGCCCCCGCCGGCAACGGCAGGTGCTTGCTCAGCACCGAACCGAAGGCCCAGGACGCTGCCGCGAACACCAGCAAGGTCGCGCCCAACGGGCTCGATTGCAGGTTCGAACCGAGATTGAGCATGGCGATGCCGATCAACCCCAGCACAATCCCCGCCCATTCCAGACGGGTATTGCGCGCGCCCCAGAAGTAGCCGCAGAGCAGGGTAAACAAAGGTACCGTCGCCACCGCCAGCGCAGCGACCCCGGATGCCACGCCCGTGTGCTCGGCCACACTCACCGCACCGTTACCGAAACTGAGCAACAGCACGCCAATGATGGCCCCGGCCTTCCATTGCGCCCAAGTCGGTGCCGGCGCTCCACGCCAGCGCAGGAAGCCGTACATCAGCGAACCGGCCAACACGAAACGGATCCCCGCCAGCAACAGCGGCGGCCAATGCTCGACACCGATGCGAATCACCAGGTAGGTCGATCCCCAGATGACGTACAAGGCGAAAAAGGCAGCGATCAATGGCAAAGGAAAACGGCGTGGGCCAGGCATGGTCGGCTCGAAGTCAGGACAATGAGAGACGCTATTCTAGAAAGGCGACAGACGGAAAATAAGTTACAAAACCTGTTTATCCGACCCATACACTTTTCAAAACACGGAGATAAACGCTATAAACCATGCTTTCGAAAGTCATGTCATCGGAAGCCAAACCGTGGATAAATACGACCGCATGCTGCTCAGCGCTTTGTTGGAAAACGGTCGTGCGTCCTACGCCGAACTGGCCCGCAAAGTGAACCTGTCGGCCCCCGCCGTGGCCGAGCGAGTCAGCAAGCTGGAAACCAGCGGCGTGATTACCGGCTATCAAGCCAAAGTCGACATGGCGAAAATCGGCCTGCCGATCCAATGCGTCATCGAACTGCGGATGGACCAGCACGGTAAACAGAAGACTTACGACGAACTGTGCAAGATCCCACAACTGACCGAATGCCATCGGGTGACCGGCGATCCGTGCGTGATCATGCAAGCGGCGGTCGGTTCTATGCCGGAGCTGGAAGAGCTGATCAACCGCATCGCCAAGTTCGGCTTCAGCAAGACCTCGATCGTGCTGTCCAGCGCCATTGAAAAGCGTGTGCCGTTGGGGCAGCTGGAAGGCAACGGGAAATAAACGACCCAACACAAATCAAAACTGTGGGGGCGAGCCTGCTCGCGATTGCGGTATGTCAGTCGACATTGATGTTGGCTGATCCAACGCTATCGCGAGCAGGCTCGCTCCCACAGTTTTTGTTTTGTGGTGTGTTTAGAACCCGCGATGCCGCTTGAGATGCTCGTTGATCTTCGCCGCCGGCACTTTCTGCAAGCTGCACAGCAAATCATGGGACAACTCCCGCAGCCCATGCTTTTGCCGCAGTTCCGAGGCCAGGTGCGCGGTGAGGTTGGCGGCCATTTCGGCGTCGGCCATGGCCCGGTGAGCCTGGCCGGTGTGGGGCAGGCCAGCGAACGCGTTGAGGGTGCCGAGTTTGTGGTTCGGCGCCGCCGGCATCAAGCGTCGGGCCAGCAACAGTGAACAGGCAAAATTCTGCAAGCGGGTGCGTTTGATTCGCCCCAGTTCGAAGTCCCAGAACTTCTGGTCGAACGCAGCGTTGTGAGCCAGCAGCGGCGTGATGCCGACGAACTCGTTGACCTCGTTCATCACCTTTTCCGCCGACGGTGCGCTGCGCAGCATGGCATTGCTGATGCCGGTCAGTTGCTCGATAAACGCCGGGACGCGCACGCCGGCATTCAACAGGCTCTGGTAGCGGTCGACGATCCGGCCCTGCTCAAGGATCACCACGGCAATTTCGGTGGCCCGACAACTGCTGCTTGGCGTGATGCCGGTGGTTTCAAAGTCGATGACTGCGATGCGTTCCAAACCTGTCTGAGCTCCGTAAAAATCAATTCTTGAGCAGCAAGGCGCCTTCGATGGGCACGTAGCGGCTGGCGGCGCGGATCAGCGAATTGGCGGTCAGCCCCGGCACGCCATAGGCCACAGCCTGGACGCCGTGCTTTTGGATGATGCGCTCGAGCAGCATGTCGAAATCGCCGTCACCGGAGGCCAGCACCACTTCATCGACGTGGTCGGCGGCGTCCATGATGTCGAGGGTGATGCCCACGTCCCAGTCGCCCTTGGCCGAGCCGTCGCTGCGCTGGATGTAGGGCTTGAGCTTCACGACAAAACCCAGGTTGCGCAGGATCTGCTGGAATTGCTGCTGTTTGCTGTCGCCGCGATCGATCGCATAGGCGTAGGCCTCGACGATCTGCCCCTGCTTGCTCACATCGGCCCACAGCGCGGCGTAGTTGAAATGGCAACCATAGGCCTGGCGCACGGTGTAGTAGAGGTTCTGGACATCGGCGAACACTGCAATTTTTTTCACCGCGTTTCCTCTTGGATGCACACGCACGCAGACCACCTGGGCCGAAAGTCGCTCAGTATGCCAGCCTGAAGGATTGTTCCGCGAATAATCGGTCCGAGGCGCCAGGGCGCCCCGGACGAATGGTGGGTCAGACGAAGGAGTCGTCGTCGCCGAAGAAAGAAGAATCGTCGCTGTAGTCCGCGTCGCTGAAACCACCCTGGTCGTTGCCATAGGTGTCGTTATCGGCCACCCGCTGATCATCACCCCAGCCGTTGTCGCTGCTGTTGGCAGTGTCGTTGACCGGTTGGGCCGGCTCTTCCTTGATGACTTCGACGATTTCCTGCGGTTGCTGGCCGCTGTGGAACAGGCTGCTGATGCCTTGGGCCAGCATCACGCCGCCGGCCACGCCCGTTGCGGTTTTCAGGGCGCCGCCCAGGAAGCTGCTCGCTGCCGGGGCCTGCTGTTGCGGTGCGCCGTAATTGCCGGGCGGCGCGCCGAAGCCCTGTTGGGGCGGAGCATTGAAGGACGACGGCGCCGGTTCGCGCCAGCCGCCCCCACTGGAGGCCGGCGGGCTCGATGGGCGTGAATCCCGCGAGCTGCCACCGAAAATACTCGAGAGAAAACCACCGCCGCCGCTGGGCGCCGACGTCTGTTTGCGGGCCTGTTGCAGCTCGGCCTGCAATTGCTCGACTTGCTGGCTCAGTTGCTTGTTCTGTTCATCGAGGCGCTTGATCGCGGCCTCCTGCACCAGAATCGCCTGGGCCATGAAATAGCCCGCCGCTGGCTGGCTGACCATGTGCTCCTTGATCCGCGCCTCGGCCTGGGCGTCACGCGGGGCTGATTCCTTTTCGGCCTGTTGCAGCCGTGAAAACAGTCCATCGATCAGGGTTTGTTCTTCGCTGTTCATGGCGACCTCGTTAGATTGCCGGGTAGAAACCATTCCGATCCCGAAGACCGGTGCCCACCAGTAATGGGGCTCGCCAAAAAGGTTTCAATGGTCTTTACCTGATGTTTACGTTTGCTTGTGCGGGCGCCTGATCGGTTAAAGTGTCGAACCGCTTTTTTGAACTGCGATACCGACTCATGAATCCGTTTGACGTGTTGCGCGACTCTTTGTATTTCTTCAAGCGCCATCTGGGCCGGATCGCCCAATTGTGCCTGCCGTTGGTCATACTCGAGGCTGTGCTGCAGCAAGGCGTGGACAACGCCGTCGGCCCCGAGGGTTTCCCCGGCTACAGCGTGATCGTCGGGCTCCTGGTCTACCCCTTGTACACCGCCGCGTTGATCCTGTTTCTCGACGCCCGCAGCCGCGGTGAAGCGCCACGCACCCGTGACTTGCTCGCAACGGCCCTGACCCTGTGGCCACGCTTTGCCTTGCTGACGGCCCTCAACACGCTGTTGATCCTGGTGGGGCTTTCGCTGTACTTCCTGCCTGGCCTGTGGCTGATGGTGACCCTGGCCTTCAGTGAATACCTGTTGGTCCTCAGGGGCCTGACACCCCTGGCCGCGATGAAGGAAAGCCTGAACCTGTCCCGCGGCAACTTCTGGCGGATCCTGCTGTGCATTCTCGCGGTGATGGGCCCGCTATGGCTGCTCAAGGGCGTCAGCGTCTCGGTGTATCCTTCGCCCCAGAACCCCGTGCTCAGCCTGCTGATCGACAGCGTCCACAGTTTCCTGCAACTGTTCACCAGCGTGGTGCTTTTCCGCATGTTCATGTTGATCGAGGCCAAACCTGATAACCGCTGATCGCACACTGCGAAGGCCCTGGGCTTGGGCTTGAGAACCGCTCTCGGTTATGCTCGGGAGCACTTTCGCGTTTCGCCCATAAGCCGAGCCATGACCCGTCTACTGCGCTACACCTTGCTGGGCCTGCTGTTGATCCTCAGCCTGGCCGCCCTGTCGATCTACGGCCTGACCTGGCGACCACAGCCCCGGGAAACCGTGCCGGTCAGTTGCACCGCCAACGCGGCACCGCTGGTGCCCGGCCAGGCGTTGAAGGTGATGACCTGGAACGTTCAGTTCCTCGCCGGCAAGCGCTACGTGTTCTGGAATGACCTGGCCCAGGGCGACGATGAAAGCCCGACCCTGGAAGACATGGCCTTCAGCCTCGACGAAGTGGCACGGGTGATCCGCGACGAGCAACCGGACATCGTGCTGCTCCAGGAACTGGACAAGGGCGCCAAGGCCAGCGATTACCAGGACCAGCTCAAGCTGTTGCAGGAACGCCTGGCCGACCTCTACCCGTGCGGCACCAGTGCCTTCGACTGGAAGGCCGACTTCATCCCCAACCCGCATATCTTCGGCAGCGTCGGCCGGCAACTGGCGACCCTGAGCCGCTACCGCATCGAACACGCCGAACGAGTACAACTGCCGGTGGCCGACGCCAACTTCATCAGCCGTCAGTTCCAGCCGAAAAATGCCTTGTTGGTGAGCTATCTGCCACTGAGCGATGGCGGCCAACTGGCGGTGCTCAACACGCATCTGGAACGGGCCACCGAGCCGGAAGAAACCCCGCCCAGACAAATCACCGCCGTCGCCAAGACACTGGATAAATTCGAATCGGCGGGCACGCCCTGGTTGATCGGCGGCGACTTCAACCAGTTGCCCCTGGGCCAGTACCGGCGCCTGCCGTCCGAGCAACGCACGCCCTACTCCGCCGACAGCCCCTTGCACCTGTTGTGGGACAAATACCCGATGATCCCCACCAACAACGAGGCCAGCGGCATCGACCGCGAACACTGGCTGACCCACTACCCGAACGACCCCGGCCTCAACGGCCCCGACCGCACCGTCGACTACCTGTTCTACAGCCCGCGGATCAAACGGGTTGAAGCTCAGGTAAGGCAGGACGATACCTTGCGCATCTCCGATCATTTGCCGGTGATTGCGCGGTTCTTGTTGCCGGCAATGCCATGAACGGAGTGTCACCATGACGGTAATCGCCCTGATCAACCCCGAGAATGACCCGCACTTGATCGCCGACTGTTTGATCAGCGCGGACGGTCCGGACATGCGCAAATCGATGTCTGTATGGGTTCCTTCACTGGGGTTGATACCCACTGATTGGCATGACGCCGACGGTCCGTTTCATATCGCGCGCATGGGTCGAAAAACCTACATCCTGAAGAACAACAGCGGCATGCTCGCCTTTGCAGGGGATTGTCGATCGGCTTATGAATTCTGGGTGGCGCTGGCAGGGTCGATCGAGACAAAACTCAGCTATCAACCGGATGCCCTGATAGATGCCGACACGATCGACCAGGCTCTAATGGGCATGGGCAGGACCGCGGGTGCATTCCATATGCTGGGCGTTCTACTGGATGGAAAAGGTGCCAAGCGCGCCTACATCCACCGCCCCGAAGCCACGATAACCACCAAGAACTTTGGAACCTGCTATCTAGCCGGTTCCGGGACACACCATCTCAGGCACCAGATCGAAACGGAAGACGAACGCTTCGCTTCCATCGAGGAGTGGCCCTGGACGCATATCTCGCCGACTGAAGAACTGGCGGAATCACTGTGTTCCAACATGCTGTATTACGAATCCGACATCAACAACGGGCGCAAACCCAATACCCCCATTCATGACCGGTTCGGCGGATTTTATGAATGGTACGGCATTAAATCCGCCGGGATAAAACCCACGCCACCCAGGATCGACTTGAATATCCTGGTCAAGGACGATGCCCTGTACCTGACCCGGCTCCATTTCTCCGAAAGCACTCATCCGCCTGCGGGCAACCCTAATTTCAAAGGGTCGCAAGTCATCTTGAAGGTCTTGACGTTCTGCCTGAGAACACAGGAATTCGACCCACACCGACTTTTCGACAACCTGGCGTTCACATTCGAGCAGGTAGAGGGCGTACTCATCGAGCGGTTCTTCAACCACTACGATAGAGATGCAAGCTCGCCGCTAGCGGACCCCAGAATTTCAGGCATTGTCCCGGCGGACGTCCTGCAAAAGGACTTTGGCCATGGCTTGTCGGTCAAGAGAGTTCGCCTGACCGTATCGGTCAATGGATATGCCGTTGTAAAGGGCGTGACCGAAAGCGACGAATCCCTCGCACCGGCCAGGATCCAGTATGCCAACGGTCAGGTATCAGTGGCCTTCAGCGAAAAAATAGGTCTTTTGATTGCAGATATCGTCTCGAGGCATCTGAAATAGTCTTTGTGATACAGGGCACTAGGGTTTACGCGGCTTGACCCGCGCCGTCGCCTCCGCCACCAGGGGGTCGTCCGGCCAGTAATGCTTGGGATAGCGCCCCTTGAGGTCCTTCTTCACCTCGGCGTAGGTGCTGCGCCAGAAATTCGCCAGGTCCTGGGTCACCTGCACCGGTCGCCGCGCCGGTGACAACAGGTGCAACTTGACCGCCTGCCGCCCGCCGGCAATGCGCGGGGTGTCGGCCAGGCCGAAGAGCTCCTGCAAGCGCACCGCCAGGATCGGCGGGTGCTCGCTGTAGTCCAGCCGGATGGACGAGCCCGAGGGCACGCTCAAATGGTGCGGCGCCAGTTCATCCAGGCGTTGCGGCAGGGGCCAGGGCAACAGGTTGTGAACGATGCTGGACAAGTCCAGGTTGGCGAAGTGACTGAGGCGCGAGACTCGCCCCAGATACGGCATCAGCCAATGTTCGAGACTGTCCAGTAACGCCACGTCGCTGACATCCGGCCACTCGCTCTCGCCCTTGGCCTCCAGGTCCAGGCGACGCAGCAGCGCCACCCGCGCCTGCCATTGCCGCAGTTCCGGGGTCCAGGGCAACAATTCCAGGCCCTTGCGACGCACCAGGTTTACCAGGGCCTGGCTACGGGCTGACTCATCCAGGCCGATCAATGGCTCGCGGCTGAGCACCAGTTCGCCGACCTTGCGCTGGCGCTCGGCACGCAGCACACCTTCACGCTCGTCCCAATCCAGTTGATCCACAACACGGACTTGCTCGGCCAATACCGAATCGAACAACGCCGGGTCGAAATCCGTCGCCAGGTAGATCCGCTCTTCCCGCTGGCCATGGCGGCTGCCCAGGTCGGCGATCACCAGCCACGCTTGTTTCATCAGGCTGTCAGCTTCGGCAAACAGCGCCGCACGGCCATTGGCCAAGCGATATTCCGCGCCGCCGGGCCGGCGCTGCTGGGCGACGCGGTCGGGGTAGGCCAGCGCCAGCAACGCACCGAGCCAGCGTGGATGATCGGGATCGGCCACCGCTTCTTCGGCCTTGCCCCGTAGATAACCGCGATACTGCCGGGCCAGTTGCCGCGCCCGCTGCACCCCACCCTGGGCGCCACGCGCCGCTCGTTCTTCGCCGGACAACAAGGCCAGGCGACTGTGCAGATCCGCACCGGCGCCACGCAGAATATCGCGCTCGCCCAGCAGCGCAGCGACGTTACAGGCCATGTCCGCCAGCCCGAGCGCCTGGCCGCGCAGCAGCAGATGCGCGATGCGCGGGTGGGCTGGTAGTTCGGCCATGGCCTGGCCGTGGCGGGTCAGTTGCTCGCCCTCCAGCGCGCCCAGGCGTTGCAGCAGATCCTGGGCCTGGGCATATGCAGCGGCCGGCGGGACATCGAGCCAGACCAATTGCTGCGGCGCCACACCCCAGCGCCCCAGTTGCAGGGCCAACCCGGCCAAATCCGCCGAAAGAATCTCCGCACTGCCGTAAGCAGCCAGTTGTTCATGCTGGTCTTCGGACCACAATCGATAGCACACGCCCGGTTCCAATCGACCGGCCCGTCCGGCCCGCTGGGTGGCGCTGGCCCGGGAAACGCGCTGGGTGTCGAGACGGGTCATGCCGCTGCCCGGGTCGAAACGCGGCACCCGCGCCAGGCCAGCGTCGATCACCACTCGTACGCCGTTGATGGTCAGGCTGGTTTCGGCGATGTTGGTGGCCAGCACCACTTTGCGCTGGCCCGGTGGCGCAGGGTCGATGGCGGCGCGTTGGGAGGCCAGGTCCAGCTCGCCATGCAGCGGGCAGAGCAGCACATCGGTGTTTTCGCCCAAGGCCTCGGCCAGTTGTTGATGGACCCTGCGGATTTCCGCCTGGCCGGGCAAGAACACCAGGACGCTGCCGGTTTCATCGTGCAGCGCTTCCAGCACGGTCTGCACCAGTCGCGGCTCGATGAATTCACCGGGTTGAAACGGCCGCCCCCAACGCACCGCCACCGGGAACATACGCCCTTCGCTGCGCAGGATCGGCGCATCGTCCAGCAACCCGGCCAGGCGCTCCCCTTCCAGGGTGGCGGACATCAGCAGAATCTTCAGCGGCTGGTCGTCACGAAACAGCTCTCGGCCGTTGAGGCTCAAGGCCAAGGCCAGGTCGGCATCGAGGCTGCGTTCGTGGAACTCATCGAAAATCAGCAGCCCCACGCCTTCCAACGCCGGATCATCCTGCAAGCGGCGAGTGAGGATGCCTTCGGTGACCACCTCGATGCGGGTCCGGGGCCCGACCTTGCTGTCGAGGCGAATCCGGTAGCCGACGGTTTCACCGACCTTTTCCCCCAGTTCACTGGCCAGTCGCTCGGCCGCCGCCCGTGCCGCCAGGCGCCGGGGTTCGAGCATCAGGATGGTCTGCCCGGCCAGCCAGGGCTCGTTCAGCAGGGCCAGGGGCACACGGGTGGTTTTACCGGCACCGGGCGGCGCCTCGAGCACGGCTTCGTGGCGCGATGCCAAGGCTTGACGCAGGGCGGGTAAAACTTCATCAATCGGCAAAGAAATCATGCTGGCTCCAAAACAGAGGGCCGAGTATAACGGCGAACTGTTTAGCGTGGTCTGGACTCCAACCAGCAACGCCTTTACCTGTTCAGGAGATTGCTATGCGTATTCCCTTTCGCGTGATCGGTGGCGTGCTGGTCGCCTCCCTGCTGACTCAGATCAGCGCCTGTGGCTCGATCTTCTACCCGGACCGTCGCGGCCAGATTGATGGCAAGATCGACCCGGCGATTGCCGCGCTCGATGCCGTCGGCCTGCTGTTCTACATCATCCCTGGCCTGATCGCCTTCGCCGTGGACTTCGCCACCGGCGCCATTTATTTCGAACCGGGCAAAAGCGTCCAGATCGAGCCAGAAAAACTCAAGCCGGCCATCAACCCCGACGGCACCGTCAATAACCACAAGTTGCAGGCAATCCTGGAACACGAACTGGGCCGCAGCTTCCCGCTGGACGATCCACGGTTGATCCAGCACAAGGGCAGCGCGCAACAACTGGCCGCGCTCGGTCTCAAACCGGCCGCATGACCGGCGCCACAGAAGGAACGACCGCGCCATGACCGCCAGCTCCGAACACGCTCGCCTGCTACGCCTGGCCACCCGGGCCTCGGTGGCCGTGGCACTTATCCTGGTCGTCGCCAAGGCGTTGGCCTGGTGGCTCAGCGGCTCGGTGAGCATGCTCGCCGGGCTGACCGACTCGGCACTGGACGGCGTCACTTCGCTGCTCAATCTGCTGGCGGTGCATTACGCCCTGCGCCCCGCCGACGATGACCATCGCTACGGTCACGGCAAGGCCGAGTCCCTGGCCGGGATGGCCCAGGCGCTGTTCATCGGCGGCAGTGCGGTATTGATCGCCTTGCAGGCCTTCGAACGCCTGAAAAACCCGGTGCCGGTGGACGCGCCCTGGCTCAGCGTCGGCGTAATCGTGTTTTCCCTCGGGCTGACCCTGGCTTTGTTGGCGTTGCAGCATCGGGTCATCCGCGCCACCGGCTCCAACGCCGTGCGCGCCGACTCGCTGCACTATCGCTCCGACTTGTTGCTCAACGGCAGCATCCTGGTCGCCCTGGTATTGGCGGGGTTCGGCTGGTATCAACTGGACGCCTGGTTCGGCCTGGGCATCGCGGCGTACATCCTGTGGAGCGCCATCCAGATCGCCCGGGAAAGCTTCGCGGTGCTGATGGATGAGGAACTGCCGCCCGACGTCAGCCAACATATGCTGGAACTGGCCTGCGCCGTGCCCGGCGTGCTCGGTGCCCACGACCTGCGCACGCGGATCTCCGGCAACCACTGGTTCGTGCAATTGCACCTGGAATTGCCAGGGGATTTGACCCTGTCAGTGGCCCACGGCATCAGCGACCAGGCCGCCGATGCTATCCACAATGCTTATCCAAAGGCCGAAGTGCTGGTGCATGCCGATCCTTCGGAAGTGGTGAAGCGCGCCAGCGCTTGATGCCCAACACCCGTGGCGAGGGAGCTTGCTCCCGCTCGGTTGCGCAGCGACCGCAAGATCCTGGGCCTGCTGCGCAGGCCAGCGGGAGCAAGCTCCCTCGCCACAGGGAACTGCTTCTATACCGTGTGATCAGTACGTCACCTGATACCCACGACTGCTCAAGCAACTGCCCTGGGCCTGCCGATAGGTCTGCACCACTTCCGGCGCCGGTGGATAGGTGTAATTGCGCGGATCGAAACCGCTCTGCTGCACCGCCCAGCGATAGCAGTCGTAGCCATCCTGATTGACCTGCTCGGGGGACTGGCCGTTGGCCGGATAAGCCACCACGTCAAAGCTGTTGCCCTGGGGCTGAGGTTGCGGGTTGGCCACAGGCGGCTCGACCACGACGTAATCCTGGGTATTGGCTTCGTAGATGTAATAGGCACCCGCGGCGAGAAAGAACAGCGAGCTGCCGATCCACACTTCCCTGGCGTAATCGGGCAGGTAACGGGTACGGATGCCTCGCGGCGGCTGCACCACCACGTAGCGCGGCCCTTGGGGACGATACCAGTAGCCGCCCGAGTAGAAATAATCCTGGCCGCGATAGGGCACGCGGTAGTTGCGATCCGGGAAACGGTCGATCACATAACCCGGCCGGTATTGCGGCCCCGGGCCCCAGCCGTTGCCATGCCCACCCGGTCGACCAGGCCAATGTTGATCGGGACGGCCATCATGGTCAGGCCGCGGACCTGCGTTCGGATAGCCGTCGTTGCGACGAGGGATGTCGCGGTAATACCCCGGTTGCGGTTCGCGGGTCTGGGTCACGCTGTCGGGCCGGCCCTGGATCGGCAGGTTGTTGCCAGGCTGCGGTTGCGGGCGGCCATGGCCGTTGGGGTCTTGAGGTCCACGATCATAATGTTGGCCGCCCTGGTACGGCGGCTGCGGCTTGACCTCGAACTGACGACTGTTGTCGCCCCGGATGATTTCGTTGCTCTGCGGCCGCGGCTGGCCCGAGTAACCCTGGCCGTTGCCGCCGCGCCCGTCCTGCCCGCGACCGCCGTCCGGGCCGCCTCGGTTTTGCTGATCGTCGGCCATTCCCTGCGCACTGACACTTGCCCACAACAGACCAACACCTGCCAAACGCCAGATGCGCGACTTCATGAAATTCCTCACAACGGTTCAGGGCCTGAAGATAAGACTGGAAAAGCCCAGGCCGGTTCTGCGACAGATTATCAGCCGCGGGGTTTATTTCGCAGGCATTAAAAAAGGGAGGCCCGTCGGCCTCCCCTTGAGAATTTCGTCCGTGCTCGACGCTTATGACGTCGGCTCACCTCACGCCGTCTTCTGGACAGTGTGCAGCTCGGGGGCCTGCCAGTACCGGTGGGTACTGCGACCGCAGCCGGCCTGATTGGGCGGGCTGCACTGGACTGTTTGTCCGAGCAGTGATCTTGGTGGTAAGCATAAGCCTGGAGCGTCGACGGATGATTGCGAAGATTGCGGAAATAAACATCACTTGCGCAATTTTTAACCTCGGATAGATAATCTGCCGCAATTATCAAGATAAAGGCCCAACCGATGAGCAAACTCGACCGTTACGACCTGAGCATTCTGGCGGAATTGCAGCGCGACGCGCGCATCTCCAACCAGGAACTGGCCGAACGCATCGGCCTGTCGCCCTCCCCCTGCTCGCGACGGGTCAAGCAGTTGGAGGATGACGGCTACATCACCCGCCAGGTCGCCCTGCTCGACCGCAAGCTGCTGGGCCTGAGCCTGACGGCTTATGTGCTGATCGGCATGGACCGCCACACCCCTGAACGTTTCGAAAACTTCGAAGCCGCCATCCGCAACCTGCCGCAAGTGCTGGAATGCAGCCTGGTGACCGGGATGGACGCGGACTACCAGCTCAAGGTGGTGGTGCCGGACATGGACCATTACCAGAAGCTGCTGCTGGGACACCTGACGCGCATCGATGGCGTTACCAGCGTGCGCTCGAGTTTTGTGCTGAACCAGGTGCTCAACAGCACTGAACTGCCGTTGACTCATCTGCGTAGCTGACTGCTTTTGTGGCGAGGGGATTTATCCCCGCTGGGCTGCGCAGCAGCCCTGAAGCAGTAAATTCAATCTTCCTGGCACACTGAGTTGCTCGGTTTAGGGGCCGCTTCGCAGCCCAGCGGGGATAAATCCCCTCGCCACAAAATCTACAGCACGCGACGAATAGCTGCGACACACCGCCGCAGGTCAATCCCTCGCCCGCCCCCCATGCCGTATACTCGCCGCGCCTTTTCAATCCCGCTCACGCCGGAGTGTCCTGATGGATCCTGCTGTTTTCGAAGAGTGGATGATGACCGGCCTGGTCAGCATCCTGATCATTTTCATGGGCTTCATCGTCTGGGACCTGGCGAAGAAGTCCAAGGCCGGACGTTTCGGCTCATTCATCCTGTTTTTCGTACTAGGCCTCGGCGTAGCCGCATTCGTCATCAAGAGCGTGGTGATCGGCCTGATCGAATCCGGGGCGCTATAAGCGCGCCGGCACTTCTTTCCACTGGCCCTGGTCAAGCCCTTCGATCGTCCAGTCGCCGATCCTGACACGCACCAGGCGCAATGTCGGCAAGCCCACGGCGGCGGTCATGCGTCGCACCTGACGGTTGCGTCCTTCGCGAATCACCAGCTCCAGCCAACTCGTGGGCACGCTTTTACGAAAACGAACCGGCGGATTGCGCGGCCACAATTGCGGTTCGTCCAGTTGGCGGGCCTCGGCCGGCAAGGTCATGCCGTCGTTCAACTCCACCCCGGCGCGCAAACGCTGCAATTGCTCGGCACTCGGCTCGCCCTCCACTTGCACCCAGTAGGTCTTGGCCAGCTTGTGTTTGGGATCGGCAATGCGTGCCTGCAGTTGCCCGTCGTTGGTCAGCAACAGCAAGCCTTCGCTGTCGCGATCCAGCCGTCCGGCCGGGTAGATGCCCGGTACGTCGATAAAATCCTTGAGCGTCGCCCGCCCCTCACCGTCACTGAATTGCGTCAGCACATCGAAAGGTTTGTTGAACAGGATCAGTTTTGGCTCGGCCGGCGGCGCCTTGGCCACACGGCGCGGCGCGGAAGCTGGAGGTTTCGCGCCAGGGCGGCGGGAAACAGGGCGTGGGGGGCGTGACATGGCGAACACAACATCTAGCGGTCAGGGCCGCTAATGCTAGTGGCCTGACCGCTAAATAACCACCGCCGTATCAGCGGAACGGCGGCTCGTCGAAGCTGCGCAGTTTGCGCGAATGCAGCGAGTTGAGTTCGGTGCGCAGCAGGTCCAACGCCTCGATGCCGATCTTCAGGTGCTGGTTGACCGCGCGCTCATAGAACGCGTTGGCCGAACCCGGCAGCTTGATCTCGCTGTGCAAAGGTTTGTCCGAGACGCACAGCAACGTGCCATAGGGCACCCGCAGGCGATAACCCTGGGCGGCAATGGTGCCGCTTTCCATGTCCACCGCCACGGCGCGGGACAGGTTGATCAGCGGACGCTCCTGGGCCCAGCGCAGCTCCCAGTTGCGGTCGTCGTAAGTCAGCACGGTGCCGGTACGCAGGCGCTTTTTCAGCTCGTCGCCCTTTTCGCCGGTGATATTCGCCGCGGCCTGTTGAAGTGCCATCTGCACTTCGGCCAAGGCGGGAATCGGAATGTTCGGCGGCACCACCCGGTCGAGAATGCCATCGCGGCGCATGTAAGCGTGGGCCAACACGTAGTCACCGATGGTCTGGGACTGCCGCAGCCCGCCGCAGTGGCCGATCATCAGCCAGCAATGCGGACGCAATACGGCCAGGTGGTCGGTGATGTTCTTGGCATTGGACGGGCCGACGCCGATGTTCACCAAGGTCACGCCATGGCCATCGTTGGCCTGCAGGTGATAGGCCGGCATCTGGTAGCGGTGCCAGACCACACCGGCGGCGATGGCCGACGCTTCGCCGTGGTCCATGTTCTTGTCGATGATCACGTTACCCGGCAGGACCATGCGCACAAAGCGCGGGTCGCTGCGCAGTTGCTCCAGGCCGTGGACGATGAACTGGTCGACATAGCGGTGATAGTTGGTCAGCAGGATCCACGGCTGCACATGACGCCAGTCGCTGCCGGTGTAATGCACCAGCCGACGCAGGGAAAAATCCACCCGCGCGGCATCGAACAGCGCCAGGGGCAGCGGGTCGGTGTTTTCCCAATCGTAGAGACCGTCGGCGATACCGTCGGTGGCGGCCGACAGGTCGGTGCTGGGGAATACCCGCGCCAACACGGCGGCGGTTACACCGGAGCCGGCCAGTTCATCGCCCTGCTCCACCACGTACGGGTACGGAATGTTCTGCTCGCTGACACCGACTTCCACGGTGACGGTGAAGTCGTGCATCAGCGGGACCAGCTGTTCCAGCAGGTACTTACGGAACGCGGCGGGATGGGTGACGGTGACGCTGTAGATGCCGGGCAACTGGACCTTGGCGTAGGCACGCGTAGTTTGCGGGACTTCGCCGTGGCAGTGATAGGTCAGGCGCAAGGCCGGATAGCGAAACAACGCACGTTGCTCGGCATCCGGCTCGACGCGGTCCTTGAGATAACGCATCAGCGCCTGATTCAACGCGGTGGTCGCACGCTCGTGCAGGGCCGCCAGACGATCCACGGCTTGTTCGGCGGTTTGAACGACAATAAACGCTTCGGTCACGATCAGCTTCCTGTGTTCTGACTTGCAGGCCTTCATCTTGCCTGCATCGCCGCCCGACGGGAACAGTGGCGTATTGGCGCGCTCGATCATTCATCGACAATCCCTATGGGAGCGAGCTTGCTCGCGATAGCGGTGCGTCAGTCACCAGAGCTGTTGGATGTGCCGACACCATCGCGAGCAGGCTCGCTCCCACCCTTGACCTCCAGTGGCTACAAACCCTTCATTCACCGCCAATCCCTTGCTCGCGATGGCGGTGTGTCAGTCACCACAGATGCTGGATCAAGGGTTTCGCGGTCTTCCTAGAAACCATGGGGGGTGGAGCGGGTGACGATGGCTTCGACATTCAGGCCCCGGGGCAAGGCACCGTATACCCGGCCAGCCGAGCCAAGGCGGCTGGCAATGAAGGCGTCGCTGATGTCGCTGTTTCCCGCCTCGAGCAACAACTTGGCCTGCAGGCCGACGGCGACGTCTTCGGTCAATTGCCGGGCGCGGTACTGGATGTCGTCGGTGTCCTTGAACGCTGCGTGCAATTGATTGATGTGGCCGGCCAGGCGCTTGTCGCCGTGGCCATCGCCCAATTCGCTGAACAATACTTCCAGCACGCCCGGCTCCTTGGACAAGGCGCGCAGCACATCAAGGCATTGCACGTTGCCGGAGCCTTCCCACGTCGAGTTGACCGGCGCTTCGCGGTACAGGCGCGGCAGGATGCTGTCTTCGACGTAGCCGGCGCCGCCCATGCATTCGGCGGCTTCGTTGATCATCGCGGGGGCGCGCTTGCAGATCCAGTACTTGCCTACCGCCGTCACCAGCCGGGCGAACTTGGCTTCGTGCTCGTCATTCAAGTGGTCCAGCGCCTGGCCCATGCGCAGGCTCAAGGCCAGGGCGGACTCGCTTTCCAACGCCAGGTCAGCCAGGACGTTCTGCATCAGCGGCTGCTCGCTCAACAGCTTGCCGCCAACCTTGCGGTGGGCACAGTGGTGACTGGCCTGGGTCAGCGCCTGGCGCATCAGGGCGCTGGAGCCGACCATGCAATCGAAGCGGGTCATGGCGACCATCTCAATGATCGTCGGCACGCCTCGGCCTTCTTCACCAACCATCCAGGCCAGTGCGCCACGGAACTCGACTTCGCTGGAGGCGTTGGAGCAGTTGCCCAGTTTGTTCTTCAACCGTTGAATGTAGAACTGATTGCGCGTGTCGTCGGGGCGATGGCGCGGCAGCAGGAAACAGGTCAGCCCCTTGTCGGTCTGGGCCAACGTGAGGAAGGCGTCGCACATCGGCGCCGAACAGAACCATTTGTGGCCCACCAGTTCATAGGCTTGGCCCGGGCCGCTGGCGCCCACCGGATAGGCCTTGGTGGTGTTGGCCCGGACATCGGTGCCGCCCTGTTTTTCGGTCATTGCCATGCCGATGGTGACCCCGGCCTTGTGCGCCATGCCAACGTTGCGCGGGTCGTACTCGGTGGCGAGCACCTTCGGCACCCAGCGCTCGGCCAGGTCCGGCTGCAAGCGCAGCGCCGGTACGCTGGCGAAGGTCATGGTCAGCGGACAGCCGGTGCCGGCTTCGGCCTGGCTGTGCAGATAGGTCATCGAGGCACGGGCGACATGGGCGCCGGGCTGTGGATGGGCCCAGGGCAAGCTGGGCAGGCCGTGCTCGACGGCGGTACGCATCAACTGATGATAAGCGGGATGGAATTCCACCAGGTCGATGCGATGGCCATAACGGTCATGGCTGGAGAACACCGGCTTGTTCTGATTGGCCAGGAAGCCCGCTTCCATCAACGGCCCACCGGCCAGCGCCCCATACGCATCTATCCGCGCCTGCGCCCAGCCAGCGCCGAAACGCCGCGACCATTCTTGCAACGGCAGGTCGATGCGGTACAGATTGGCGCCATCGAGGGACGGCGGCTGATTGGTGACGTCGTGGGTTTCAGCGAACTGGTGCAGGTTCATGACAGGGCTCCTCGATCAGCCAGGAGGTTCAGTTAAGCACCGCCCCCAGGCCGAACAAAGTGTCATATCCGCCTAAATATCGGCGCTTTCACCCTGCCCGTGGCAAAGCACACGGCGCTGGAGCGTCGCCTGCAGTGTCTCGAACTTCACCGGTTTGCTCAGGTAATCGATCAGCGCGCCCGACGGGCAGCGCTCTTGCCCCAGGTTCGGGCTGACCACCAGCACCGGCAGTTCCTCGCAACCGGACAAGGTACGGATCTGGCAGCAGACCGACACACCGTCCAGCGGCGGCGACTGGCAATCGAGCAGCACCGCATCGAAGCTCTCGCCGTGCAGCAGATCCAGCGCCGCACGGCCGCTGTCGGCAGTGCGCACCCGATAACCGAGCTTGAGCAACATGCCGCGCATGACCAACTGATCAATGCTGTTGTCATCCGCCAATAGCACCGTGCAATCCTGTGGCAGGCGCGAACCTTGGCGACCACCGAAGGAAAACGGCGTCGGCACAGCTGCCGGCAAGGCCAGGTCAAACTCCACGTTCAAATGAAAACGGCTGCCGCGACCGGGCTCGGAGGTATGGGTCAGGCGCCCGCCCAGCAGTTCCACCAGTTGCCGGCAGATGGCCAGGCCCACGCCGAGACCGCCATATTCGCGGGTCATCGAACCATCGAGCTGGAAGAAACGCTGGTACAAGGTCGCCTCCCCCAGGTCGGTAAAGCCGATTCCGGTGTCGATCACGGCAAAGGACAGCATCAGCCGGTCAAGCTCCGTCGGCCTGCCACTGACTCGCAGCGCCAGGCCGCCCACTCGGGTGAACTTGATGGCGTTGTCCAGCAGGCATTCCAGGCACTGGGCCAATTTGCCACTGTCACCGAGCAGTCGGTCCGCCAGGCCCGGGGCCACGTCGACCTTGAAATCAAGGCCCTTGGCCGCGGCATTGGCGCCGAACTGCACCTGCAGCGCCTCGACCACCCCACGCAGGCTGAACGGCGCCGGATAGACCTTGAGCTTGCCGGCCTGCAACTCGGTAAGGGTGAGGATGCCGTTGACCATGCGCATCATGTCCCGCGCCGAACCGGCGGCGGTCTGTTGATACTGGGTCAGTTCCTCGTCCATCTCGACGGTTTCCATCAACTCCAGGGAGCCGATCACGCCGTTCATCGGCGTGCGCAGTTCATGGGTCAGGGTGGCGAGGAATTCATCCTTGAGCTTGTTGCCGTGGGCCAGTTGCTGGTTGAGCACTTCGAGTTTCTGCCCCGCGTCCAACAGGGTCTGGGCCTGCTGTTCGCGCATGGCATTGATACGGTCGGCCAGGGCCAGGGACAACAGCGCCACTTCGATGGCCGAGCCGATCTGGCTGGCGTACATGGTCAGGAATACATTCGGCAGGTAACCCAGCACCATCAAGGTATTGATGATGCCCCCCAGCAGAAACGCCGACCAGGCAATGATGAAATAACGTGCCACCCGCAGGCCACGCCACCAGGCAAACAACCCGGCGGCAAAGATCGCCACCGTGAATACCAGCGCCAACGCCGTTGCCAGGCGCAGCGCCAAGGCATAGCTGGTCATCAACGACAGGCCGACCACCACCGCGCTGTAGGCGATCAGTGCCAGCAGCATGCGATCCAGCCAACGGCCATGCCGGGCGGTTTGCAGGAAGCTGCGGGCGAACTGGCTGCCAAACAGGCCCGCGCAGCCGATGAAAAACGGCGTCGCGGCGTTTGCCCACCAGGGATTGTCCGGCCAGAAATACTCCACGGCCGCACCATTGACCGACAACTGATACAGGCCGAACGAGGCGATATAGAAGATGTAATAGAGGTAGCTGGTATCACGCACGCTCAGGTAGATGAACAGGTTGTACACCAGCATTCCCAGCAGCACGCCATAGATGACCCCCAACACATACAAGCGCACCGGCTGCTGTTCGAGATAGGCGGTGCTCGACCACAGCGTCAATGGCGCCTGGATCGAACCCTGGCTTTGCAGGCGCAGGTACAGGACCTGCCGCTGCTCAGGCTTGAAATCCAGGCTGAACAAGTAGTTGTTCTGGCGAATCTCGCGGCTGGCGAATGGCAACGCATCGCCGGTCTGGCGCACCAGGCGGTACCCCCCGGCGGCATCTGGCAGATACAAATCCAGGTGGTCCAGCGGCGGGTACGCCAGTTCCAGCAGCCAGGTGCGCTGGGCGTCCGGATTGCCGGGGCGGTAGTGCAGGTCGATTTTCAACCAGAAGGCTGATCGCGAGTAACCGGCATTCAGCGTGGCTTTGTCATGGGGCTTGAAGGCGCCGGTGGCAGCCTGGGCCAGGACATCATCAATGGTGGCAGTGCCACCCGCATCTTCGAACACCTGCAGGGCATGACCCAAGGGCAGGCTTTGGGTGAATTCATCGAATTCCAGAGCACTTGCCAGAGGGGACAAGCACAGCAGCAACATCAGCAAATAGCGCATTTAAGTCCCAGCGTGGCCTGTCCGGTTGAGTCAGGAAGCCCCCCATTCCCTGAGTAGACGTAAAACCGGCATTACCTGTTATGAGTTGGATCCATCTCTAGCATAGCCGTTGATGGCCAATTTGCACCATTGAAATCTTTCCTATAGAAGGCTCTAGAACGGGCGTTTCAGCGCCAAGCGTTGAGATAGAGCTGTTGCTTTGGTCAGATTGAATAGCGCCTTGGATCCGGACTCGACTGTTTGGACCTGGCACATGGTTTCTGTGGCGAGGGGATTTATCCCCGTTGGGCTGCGCAGCAGCCCTAAACCTGACACTGCGGTGTGTCAGACAACTTGAATGGGGGGCGCTTCGCACCCCAGCGGGGATAAATCCCCTCGCCACAAAGAAATTCCTCTATCACATAAATTTTCCTCTGGTGCAGGCGTGCGCCGATCGAAGGGGTTTGGTGGTAAGCTCGCGCACCATGAATATCTACAGCTCCCGCCCCGTTGTCCTCTGTCTCTCCGGCCACGACCCTAGTGGCGGCGCCGGTTTGCAGGCAGATATCGAAGCCCTGCTCGCCCAGGGTTGTCATGCCGCCCCCGCCGTTACCGCGTTGACCGTGCAAGACACGGTCAACGTCAGTGATTTCCGGGTGCTCGATCGAGCGTGGGTGCTGGCACAAGCCAATGCCGTGCTCAACGACTCGCAGGTCGCGGCAGTCAAGCTGGGCATGCTCGGCTCGCTGGAGATGGTCGACACGGTGGTCGAACTGCTCCAGGCGCACCCGCATCTGCCCATGGTCTGCGACCCGGTGCTGCGCGCCGGCGGTGGCGGACGCCTGGGCAAGGATGAGGTCGGCTACGCCATGCGCGAACGCCTGCTGCCCCTGGCCGTCATCGCCACCCCCAACCTGCCGGAAGCGCGCATCCTCGCCGAACTGCCCGAAGGCAGCGCCGACGAGTGCGCGGAAAAACTGCTGCCCTTCGTCAAACACCTGTTGATCACCGGTGGTCACGGCGACGAACATGAAGTCCATAATCGCCTGTACAGCCGCGATGGCCGCCGCGAAACCTTTACCTGCCAGCGCTTGCCCGGCAGTTACCACGGTTCCGGCTGCACCCTGGCCAGCGCCCTCGCCGGTCGGCTAGCCCAGGGCGAACAGCTCGCCAGCGCCGTCAAGACTGCGCTGGACTACACCTGGCGCACCTTGCGCGATGCCGAACGACTGGGCAAAGGCCAGTTCGTACCGCGTCGCCTGCCGCTGGATTTCTGCTCGTAACACTGGAGGCCTGTGGAATGAAATTACGTGGCCTTTACGCCATCACCGATAGCCAATTGCTGGCTGGCAAGTTCCTCGCTTATGTAGAAGCGGCGTTGGAAGGTGGCGTGACCCTGCTGCAATACCGCGACAAAAGCAGCGACGAGGCCCGACGCCTGCGGGAAGCCGAGGCACTGCGTAACCTGTGCGAGCGCTACAAGACCCAATTGATCATCAACGATGACGCTGAACTGGCCGCGCGCCTGGGCGTCGGCGTGCACCTGGGCCAGACCGATGGCCCGTTGGCGCCAGTGCGGGCACTGCTCGGACACAAGGCGATCGTCGGCGCCACCTGCCACGCCAGCCTGGCACTGGCCGAACAGGCCGCCCGCGAAGGCGCCAGTTATGTCGCGTTCGGGCGCTTCTTCAATTCCAATACCAAGCCCGGCGCCCCCAGCGCAGACCTTGAACTGCTCGAACAGGCGCGCATCAAACTGCATATTCCGGTTTGCGCCATCGGCGGCATCACCCTGGAGAATGCCGCCCCGCTGGTGGCCCACGGGGTCGACCTGCTGGCGGTGGTCCACGGCCTGTTCGGTGCCGACAGCAGTGCTGAAGTGACGCGCCGCGCCCGCGCCTTCAACGAGCTGCTGCAGAACAAATAGTCTATTTTCCGTTTTCGAGAGCCCAACCATGTCCCGTTCCGAAACCCTGTTTGCCAATGCCCAGAAACACATCCCCGGCGGCGTGAACTCGCCCGTTCGTGCGTTCAAGAGCGTGGGTGGCACCCCGCTGTTCTTCAAGCACGCCGAAGGCGCGTACGTGACCGACGAAGACGACAAGCGCTATGTGGATTATGTCGGTTCCTGGGGCCCGATGATTCTCGGCCACAGCCATCCGGACGTGCTGGATGCCGTACGCAAGCAACTGGTACACGGCCTGTCCTACGGCGCCCCGACCGCGATGGAAACCGAGATGGCCGACCTGGTCTGCTCGATCGTGCCGTCGATGGAAATGGTGCGCATGGTCAGCTCCGGCACCGAGGCGACCATGAGCGCGATCCGCCTGGCCCGTGGTTTCACCGGTCGCGACAGCATTATCAAGTTCGAAGGCTGCTACCACGGCCACTCCGACAGCCTGCTGGTCAAGGCTGGCTCCGGCGCGCTGACCCAGGGCGTGCCGAGCTCGGCCGGCGTACCGGCGGCGTTCGCCAAACACACCCTGACCCTGCCGTTCAACGACCTCGAGGAAGTCGAGAAGATGCTCGGCGAAGTTGGCCAGGAAGTGGCGTGCATCATCGTCGAGCCGGTGGCGGGCAACATGAACTGCGTACCGCCGGCGCCGGGTTTCCTCGAAGGCCTGCGCAGCCTGTGCGACCAGCATGGCGTGGTGTTGATTTTCGACGAAGTGATGACCGGTTTCCGCGTGGCCCTCGGCGGCGCCCAGGCCCATTACGGCGTCACGCCGGACCTGAGCACCTTCGGCAAGATCATCGGCGGCGGCATGCCGGTGGGCTGCTTCGGCGGCAAGCGCAAGATCATGGAATGCATCGCACCGCTGGGCCCGGTCTACCAGGCCGGCACGCTGTCGGGCAACCCATTGGCCATGGCCGCCGGCCTGACCACCCTGCGCCTGATCAGCCGCCCGGGCTTCCACGCCGAACTGACCGACTACACCACCCGCCTGCTCGACGGTTTGCAGGTTCGTGCCGACGCGGCGGGCATCCCGTTCGTGACCACCCAGGCCGGCGGCATGTTCGGCCTGTACTTCAGTGGCGCCGATGACATCGTCACCTTCGAAGACGTGATGGCCAGCGACGCCAACCGGTTCAAGCGCTTCTTCCACCTGATGCTCGAGGGTGGCGTGTACCTGGCCCCGAGCGCATTTGAAGCCGGCTTCACCTCCATCGCCCACGGCGAGACCGAGCTGAAGATCTCCCTCGATGCGGCCGAGCGAGCCTTCGCTGCGCTGAAGTAAGACTGTGGATAACTGACGCTGGCTGAAGCTGGCGTCAGTTATTGCCGACAACTCCCCCGCTCTTTTCCTACGTATTTATGCCCGAAGCAGCTATTAGCATTCCCGCGCAGCAGAAAAACGAGTAAAGACTTTGTAAGGATGGCCCTGCTTATTTCATAATGCGCGCTTATTGGATCCCCCGGAGGGTCCGCGCGCCCCTCAGAGGTAAGTCGATTCCCATGAACCGCACCGGCCGCACCCTTGCCTTGGGCTGCCTGTTGCTCCTTCAGCCCCTGCTGGCGAATGCACAGGCAGGCGGCAACTCGTTGTTGATCCCGGCGCTGGGCCGTTGCACGCTCAACACCCAGCCACAAGATCTCGCACCGGCACTCGACGCCTGTCAAAAAGCGGCGGATGCAGGTGATGCACAAGCGCAATACGAGTTGGGCGAGTTCTACTACGAAGGCAAGGCTGCACCGCGCGACCTCAAGCAGGCCCTCAACTACTTCGAAAAAGCCTCCCTGCAAGGCCATGCCCAGGCGCAATTCAAGCTCGGCGGCATGTTCTTCCACGGCGAAGGCGTCCCGGCCAACAACGTCCAGGCCTACATTGTCCTGAAGATGGCGGCGGTCAACGGCGCCGAAGAGGCCTTGGACACCGCCGACGAAGTCGCCGAGCAAATGCCCCGCGACGAGCTGGAAGTGGCGACCCAGGTGCTGGGGCAGATCTTTCGCAAATACCTGATGGAATTGCAGAACGCCGATGGGCGTACACCTTTCTCCCCGCTGCCCTGAATCCACCGCAGCCTTGTGGCTGGGAGCTTATTGTGGCGAGGGAGCTTGCTCCCGCTGGAGTGCGAAGCGCTCCCAGAAATCTTAGGGCCGCTACGCAGCCCAGCGGGAGCAAGCTCCCTCGCCACAAAGGGCTGCGCTCAACTTATCGACAGGTTTATTTCTCAGGCATCGGCATCGGAAACGGCATCACATTGCCGACCGCGCCGCGGGCTTCGCTGATTTTCGGGGTGCCCAGGCGTTCGACTTCGTCGATGCGCACGATCGAATGCATCGGCACGAAGCTGCGCACCACGCCTTCGAACTGCGCCTTGAGCTTTTCTTCGCTCGGATCGACGACCACTTGCGTGCGCTCGCCAAAGACGAACTCTTCCACTTCCAGGAAGCCCCACAGATCACTTTGATAGATCTGCTTGGCGTACATTTCGAACACCTGGCCCTGGTTGAGGAAAATCACCTTGTAGATTGGAGCTTCACGTTTGGTCATGGCTGGCGAAACACATCGGCGGGTAAAAATGAGGGCGCGAACTATAGCATAGCCACTGCTCGCACAGCGGTAGGAACCGGGGGACTTGTTCCCTATAATGCGCGGTTCTTTGAATCACGTGATGATCCCGTCCATGGCCAAGAAGCTTTACATCGAAACCCACGGTTGCCAGATGAACGAGTACGACAGCTCGCGCATGGTCGACCTGCTGGGTGAACACCAGGCCCTGGAAGTCACCGCCCGCGCTGAAGATGCGGACGTGATCCTGCTCAACACCTGCTCGATCCGCGAACGCGCCCAGGACCGGGTGTACTCCCAGCTCGGCCGCTGGCGCGAGCTGAAGCTGGCCAACCCGGAAATGGTCATCGCCGTGGGCGGTTGCGTGGCCAGCCAGGAAGGCGCCGCCATCCGTGATCGCGCACCATACGTGGACGTGGTCTTCGGCCCGCAGACCCTGCACCGCCTGCCGGAGATGATCGACGCCGCGCGCAGCACCAAGCTGCCGCAAGTGGACGTCTCGTTCCCGGAGATCGAAAAATTCGACCACCTGCCCGAACCGCGCATCGACGGCCCAAGCGCCTATGTGTCGGTGATGGAAGGTTGCAGCAAGTACTGCACGTTCTGCGTGGTGCCCTACACCCGTGGCGAAGAAGTCAGCCGACCGTTCGACGACGTGATCGCCGAGATCATCCACCTGGCGGAAAACGGCGTGCGCGAAGTCACGCTGCTGGGGCAGAACGTCAACGGCTATCGCGGCCTGACCCATGACGGCCGCCTGGCGGACCTCGCCGAGCTGATCCGCGTCGTGGCGGCGGTGGACGGCATCGACCGCATCCGTTACACCACCTCGCACCCGCTGGAGTTCTCCGACAGCCTGATCCAGGCCCACGCCGACGTTCCCGAGCTGGTCAAGCACCTGCACTTGCCGGTGCAATCGGGTTCCGACCGGATCCTCGCCGCCATGAAACGCAACCATACGGCCCTGGAGTACAAATCCAAACTGCGCAAGTTGCGTGCGGCGGTGCCGGGGATCTGCATCAGTTCGGACTTTATCGTCGGCTTCCCTGGCGAAACCGAGAAAGACTTCCAGCAGACCATGAAGCTGATCGAAGACGTGGGCTTCGACTTTTCCTACTCCTTCGTCTACAGCCAGCGCCCTGGCACCCCGGCCGCCGATCTCGCCGACGAAACCCCCGAAGAAGTGAAAAAGGAACGGCTCAACGCCTTGCAACACCGCCTCAACCAGCAAGGTTTCGAGATCAGCCGACAAATGGTCGGTTCCATCCAGCGGATCCTGGTGACCGATTACTCGAAAAAAGATCCGGGCGAGTTGCAAGGCCGGACCGAGAACAACCGCATCGTCAACTTCCGCTGCGACACCCCGGCCCTGATCGGCCAGTTCGCCGACGTGCACATCGACGCCGCGCAACCGCACTCGCTGCGCGGTTCGCTGGTCCAGTAACCCCCGATCCCCTGTGAAAGCAGAACTTGTGGGAGCAAGGCTTGCCCGCGATACAGGCGCCTCAATTCTTGAGGGACCCAGTTGCATTCATCGCGGGCAAGCCTTGCTCCCACAAGCTTGCTCGGTTTATTAAGAGCTTTCGCACCCAGCCTACTGGCGTTATCCTTGATTTCACCTTAATTGCCCCTGGGCGGCTAAAAACGACCTTGAACGCACCCATCGAACCACATCGCTTTATTCTCGAGCCCTTTGAGGCTCGCCGCTTCGCCAATCTGTGCGGGCAATTCGACGAGCATCTGCGCTTGATCGAACAGCGCCTGGCCATCGAGATCCGCAATCGCGGCAACCAGTTCGAACTGATCGGCGAACCCAAGCACACCACCTCCGCGGAAAACCTGCTGCGCCGTCTCTACCGGGAAACCAAGGGGAGCGAGCTGTCGCCGGACACCGTCCACCTGTTCCTGCAGGAGTCGGCTGTCGAAGAACTCGACAACCACGCCCCGTCGGAACCTGCCGTGGCCCTGCGCACGAAAAAAGGCATGATTCGCCCTCGAGGCTTGAATCAGCAGCGCTACGTGAAGGAAATCCTCGGCAACGATATCAACTTCGGCATCGGCCCGGCCGGTACCGGCAAGACCTACCTGGCCGTGGCCTGCGCCGTCGATGCGCTGGAGCGGGAACAGGTACGACGCATCCTGCTGGTGCGACCGGCGGTCGAAGCGGGTGAGAAACTCGGCTTCCTGCCCGGCGACCTGGCCCAGAAGATCGACCCATACCTGCGCCCGCTCTATGACGCGCTTTATGAAATGCTCGGCTTCGAATACGTGGCCAAGCTGATCGAGCGCCAGGTCATCGAGGTCGCGCCGCTGGCCTACATGCGTGGCCGGACCCTGAACAATAGCTTCATCATCCTCGACGAAAGCCAGAACACCACGGTCGAACAGATGAAAATGTTCCTGACCCGGATCGGCTTCGGCTCCACCGCCGTCATCACCGGGGACATCACCCAGGTCGACCTGCCCCGTGGCACCAAGTCCGGGCTGAACCATGTGATCCAGGTCCTCAAGGATGTGCCGGGCATCAGCTTCACGCACTTCATGCCCAAGGACGTCGTGCGCCATCCGTTGGTGCAGCGCATTGTCGAAGCCTACGAGCGCTTCGAGCATCGCCAGGACGAGTCAGCGCCCGCAGACAAGGGCAATCGCCAAGATGCTTGAACTCGACCTACAAGTGGCCTGCGAACACGCCGCCCCCAGCGAAGCCCAGTTCCGCCAATGGTGCGAACTGGCCCTGCGCCAACGCAGCGCCGACTCGGAGCTGACGATCCGCCTGGTGGACGAGCCCGAAGGCCGCGAACTGAACCACACCTGGCGGCAGAAAGACTACGCCACCAACGTGTTGTCGTTCCCCGCCGACGTCCCCGACGAACTGCTCGACATCCCGTTGCTGGGCGACCTGGTGATCTGCGTCCCGGTGGTGGAGCGTGAAGCGACGGAACAAGACAAGACCCCTGAGGCCCACTGGGCCCATCTGGTGATTCACGGCTGCTTGCATCTACTGGGTTACGACCATATAGAAGATGCCGAAGCCGAAGAAATGGAAGCACTGGAACGAACGTTGCTTGCAGAGCTGGGTCATCCCGACCCTTACGCCGGCGACGAACACTGATACATCAACCTGTAACGACAAAGGATTCAGAGTAATCGCTATGAGCGAAGATCGATCGAGCAACGGGCAGAAGTCATGGCTGGGCAAGCTCACCCAGGCTTTTGCCCATGAGCCGAAAAACCGCCAGGAGCTACTGGAGCTGCTGCGCGATGCACACCAGAACAAACTGCTGGACAGCGAAGCGCTGGCCATCGTCGAAGGCGCCATCCAGGTCGCTGACCTGCAAGTTCGGGACATCATGGTCCCGCGCTCGCAAATGGTCAGCATCAAGGCGACCCAGACCCCGCGTGAATTTTTGCCCGCCGTGGTCGACTCCGCTCACTCACGCTACCCGGTCGTCGGCGAAAGCCATGACGATGTCATGGGCGTGCTGCTGGCCAAGGACCTGCTGCCGCTGATCCTTCAGGAAAACGGCGACAGCTTCAACATCAAGGACCTGTTGCGCCCGGCCACCTTCGTGCCCGAGTCCAAGCGCCTGAACGTGCTGCTGCGTGAATTCCGCGCCAATCACAACCACATGGCCATCGTCATCGACGAATACGGCGGCGTGGCCGGCCTGGTCACCATCGAGGACGTGCTCGAGCAGATCGTCGGCGACATCGAAGACGAGCATGACGTCGAGGAAGACAGCTACATCAAGCCTCTGCCCAGCGGTGACTTCCTGATCAAGGCCCTGACGCCGATCGAGAACTTCAACGAATTCTTCGACAGCCAATTCTCCGACGATGAGTTCGACACCGTCGGCGGCCTGGTGATGAGTGCTTTCGGGCATCTGCCCAAGCGCAACGAAACCACGGAAATCGGTTCCTGGCGCTTCCGCATCCTGAATGCCGACAGCCGTCGGATTCACCTGCTGCGCCTGTCCCCCATTGGCCGATAACCCCTGCGAGACCCGCTAAGGACAAAAATGCGCTGGATAACCCGCCCCGGCTGGCCCGGTAACCTGCTGGCCATGGCGGCCGGTGCGATCACCACCCTGGCCCTGGCGCCGTTCAATATCTGGCCGCTGGCATTGCTGGCGGTCGGCTTGTTCTATGCCGGGCTGCGCGAGTTGTCGCCACGCCAGGCCCTGGGCCGGGGCTGGTGTTTCGGCTTTGGTCTGTTCGGCGCCGGCACCAGTTGGATCTACGTCAGCATCCATAACTTCGGCGGCGCCTCGGTGCTGCTCGCCGGGTTGCTGATGCTGCTGTTCATCGCCGCCATCGCCTGGTTCTTCGCCCTGCCCGCCTGGCTCTGGGCGCGCTGGCTGCGGCGCAACGAGGCGCCGCTGGCCGATGCCCTGGCGTTCGCCGCGCTGTGGTTGGGCCAGGAAGCCTTCCGTGGCTGGTTCCTCACCGGGTTCCCGTGGCTCTATTCCGGCTACAGCCAACTCGACGGCCCGCTGTCCGGCCTCGCGCCGCTGGGCGGGATGTGGTTGATCTCCTTCACCCTGGCCTTGACCGCCGCGCTGCTGTACAACGCGCCCCAGTTGATCCGCAGCGGGCGCAAAGGTTTTATTGCGGCCGGCGTGATGCTGCTGATCGGCCCGTGGGTAGTCGGCATGGCTCTCAAGGGGCATGCCTGGACCAGCCCTTCGGGCGATCCGCTGAGCGTCGCGGCGATCCAGGGCAACATCGAACAAAGCATGAAGTGGGACCCCGAGCAGCTCAACGCGCAACTGGCGCTGTACCGCGACATGAGCTTCGCCTCCAAGCGCGTCGACCTGCTGATCTGGCCGGAAACCGCAGTACCGGTGCTCAAGGAGTCCGCCCAGGGCTACCTGGACATGATGGGCAACTTCGCCGCCGAGCGGCATTCGGCGTTGATCACCGGCGTGCCGATTCGCCAACTGGTCCACCACGAGAAGCGTTACTTCAATGGCATCACCGTGACCGGCGAAGGCGACGGCACCTACCTGAAGCAGAAACTCGTGCCGTTCGGCGAGTACGTACCGCTACAGGACATCCTGCGCGGCCTGATAGCGTTCTTCGACCTGCCCATGTCGGACTTCGCCCGGGGCCCGGCCGACCAGCCATTGCTGCAGGCCAAGGGTTACCAGATCGCACCGTTCATTTGCTATGAGGTGGTCTACCCGGAATTTGCCGCCAGCCTCTCGGCGCGCAGCGACTTGCTGCTGACCATCAGCAACGACACCTGGTTCGGCACCTCGATCGGCCCGTTGCAGCACCTGCAAATGGCGCAGATGCGCGCCTTGGAAGCCGGCCGCTGGATGATCCGCGCCACCAACAACGGCGTGACCGGCCTGATCAACCCTTTCGGTCAGATCACCGCACAGATCCCGCAATTCGAACGCGGCATCCTGTATGGCGAAGTGGTACCGATGCAGGACCTGACCCCGTACCTGCAATGGCGTTCGTGGCCATTGATCATTTTGTGTGTGTTGTTGCTGGGCTGGGCGTTGATGGCGGGACGGATGGCCAAAACGGTTTGACTCGTTCCCCATGTGAATGAAAAACCCTGTGGCGAGGGAGCTTGCTCCCGCTGGGGCGCGCAGCGGCCCCAAAAACAGGGCCTGCTTCGCAGTCCAGCGGGAGCAAGCTCCCTCGCCACAACAGCGATCACTTCACTCCGCGCGGTGTTTCAGCGATAGAACAACCAATACCCCACCAGCCCCACCGCCTCATTCATCAACTGCCCGGATTGCCAGATCGCCTTGAACTCCGGCATCCAGCCGCCCAACGGCCGGGCATTGTCCTGCCCCAGGAACCCCACCGGCGCCGGCACCACGTCAAACCCCGACCGCTGGAAACTCCAGACCGCCCGTGGCATGTGCCAGGCCTGGGTGACCACCACGACCCGCTTGATGCCTTGCGGCAGCAGGATTTCGGCGCTCATCCGGGCGTTTTCCCAGGTCGTACGGCTACGCCCCTCCTGCCAGCGCACGTTGACGCCGAAATCCTCCAGCATCGAATCCGCCATCAGCCTGGCCTCGCTGGGCGGGGTGCCATAGTGCAAGCCACCGGATGTCAGCACCGGCAAGCCTGAAGCCTTGGCCAGTCGCGCGGCATAACGCTGGCGCTCCAAGCCGACGCCGGTGGGTTGGTCGGCGCCCCAGGCCAGGTCACCGCGTTCACGGCCCGAACCGAGCACCACAATGGCGTCGGCACGTTGGGCCAGGGTCGCCCAATCACTGAGCAACAACGGCGGTTCGCGCTCCAGCGCCCTGGCGCTCCATTGCACCACCACGGGCAGGCTCATCAGCCAGAAACCACCCAACCCAACGAAAAAGCACAGACGGGCCAGACGCGGCCGAGAGTTGCGCCACCACCAGGCAAGCGCCAACAACAGCAAAAGAATGCCGGGCGGCAATAAAAGTTGTTTGATGAAATAGCGAAACGGCATCGGGCATCTCCATAGATGCCCGAAGCCTAGGTGGGTTGACGCAAAGCGACAACAGATTCGAAAAAACCTTGAATCAAAAAGAGCGACACGCGTGAATCCGGCTTTACTTGAACTGCAGCGACCGGACCTTTACAGCATCCTTGTCAGGCGTCCGGTCCTTGAGCCATACAACCTTGGCCGAACGGGGCGCATCGAGACGCTTGAGTACCTGGGCCCCACTGGTGGGAGCTTGATGTCCGGCCTGTTCGAGGTAAGCCTTGACCAGTTCGAACTCTGCGGGGCTCAAGCCACGCAGTTCCAGCTCTGCCGGGCGTTCATCACGCAAGCGACCGGCGGTTCTTGCAGCGTCCAGGGCAACCCCGAGACGATCGATCAGTTTTTCATACAACTCAGGTGTAGCGACTTTTCGTTGTGATTCAACCATCCCTCACCTCATTGAAGATAAGACTCACTCCCCATTGAGAAGCTTAGCTTCGCTGGGCAAACCGGCAGGGCGCCGCGACCAACGGCCCTGAACACCGGTCATCGCCGATGATTGACAATGGTTTGGCAACGGTTGAGCAGCAATCAGGGTTTCCCTCGGCAGAGCGCGGTCATGTATGCTACGGCGCTTCCTGTAACTCCACTTCCAGCTTGGCTGGACATCGAAAACGCCGCATTCGGCGTCGTCTGCGTCCAGCATGGCAACGAAGAGGATTGGGCCACCCCATTCAGTACAAAAGTAGCCATGCACGAACACTACCAGCCCCGTGAAATCGAAGCCGCCGCCCAGTCGTTCTGGGACGAGCAAAAGTCCTTTGAAGTCAGTGAACAGCCAGGCAAGGAGACTTACTACTGCCTGTCGATGTTCCCTTACCCCAGCGGCAAGCTACACATGGGGCACGTGCGCAACTACACCATCGGCGACGTGATCTCCCGTTACCAGCGCATGCAAGGCAAGAACGTCCTGCAACCCATGGGTTGGGACGCCTTCGGCATGCCGGCGGAAAACGCCGCGATGAAGAACAACGTGGCCCCCGCCAAGTGGACCTACGAAAACATCGCCTACATGAAGACCCAACTGCGCAGCCTGGGCCTGGCGGTGGACTGGTCCCGCGAGGTCACCACCTGCAAGCCCGAGTACTACCGCTGGGAACAATGGCTGTTCACCCGCCTGTTCGAAAAAGGCGTGATCTACCGCAAGAACGGCACCGTGAACTGGGACCCGGTGGACCAGACCGTACTGGCCAACGAGCAGGTGATCGACGGTCGCGGCTGGCGTTCCGGCGCGCTGATCGAAAAGCGCGAAATCCCGATGTACTACTTCAAGATCACCGCCTATGCGGATGAACTCCTGGAGAGCCTCGACGAACTGACTGGTTGGCCTGAACAGGTCAAGACCATGCAGCGCAACTGGATCGGCAAGTCCCGGGGCATGGAAGTGCAGTTCCCCTACGACGTCGCCTCCATTGGCGAAGCCGGCGCCCTGAAAGTCTTCACCACCCGTCCGGACACGCTGATGGGGGCCACCTATGTGGCCGTGGCCGCCGAGCACCCGCTGGCGACCCTGGCCGCCCGCAACAACCCCGAGCTGCAAGCGTTCATCGCCGAATGCAAGGGCGGTAGCGTTGCCGAAGCCGACGTCGCCACCCAGGAAAAGAAAGGCCTGCCAACCTCGCTGTTCGTCGAGCATCCGCTCACCGGCGAGAAACTGCCGGTATGGGTCGCCAACTACGTGCTGATGCACTATGGCGACGGTGCGGTCATGGCCGTGCCGGCCCACGACGAGCGCGATTTCGAATTCGCCCACAAGTACAACCTGCCGGTCAAAGCCGTCGTGCGCACCAGCGCCGGTGACCAGACCCCGGCTCCTTGGCAGGACGCCTACGGCGAACACGGCGAGCTGATCAACTCCGGCGAATTCGACGGCCTGGATTTCCCCGGCGCGTTCGATGCCATCGAAGTGGCCCTGATCAAGAAAAACCTCGGCGCCTCGCGCACCCAGTTCCGCCTGCGGGACTGGGGCATCAGCCGCCAGCGTTACTGGGGCTGCCCGATCCCGATCGTGCATTGCGACACCTGCGGTGACGTACCGGTGCCGGAAGACCAGCTGCCCGTGGTCCTGCCGGAAGACGTCGTACCCGACGGCGCCGGTTCGCCCCTGGCACGCATGCCTGAGTTCTATGAATGCAGCTGCCCGAAATGCGGCGCACCGGCCAAGCGTGAAACCGACACCATGGACACCTTCGTCGAGTCCTCGTGGTACTACGCCCGCTACGCCTCACCGCACTATGAAGGTGGCCTGGTGGAGAAATCCGCGGCTGACCACTGGTTGCCGGTGGATCAATATATCGGCGGTATCGAACACGCCATTCTCCACCTGCTCTACGCGCGCTTCTTCCACAAGCTGATGCGTGACGAAGGCCTGGTGAGCTCCAACGAACCGTTCAAGAACCTGCTGACCCAGGGCATGGTGATCGCCGAGACTTACTATCGTCGCGAAGCCAACGGCGCCTACACCTGGTTCAACCCGAGCGACGTCGAACTCGAACGCGACAGCAAAGCCAAGGTGATCAGTGCCAAGCTGATCGCCGACGGCCTGCCGGTGGAAATCGGCGGCACCGAGAAGATGGCCAAGTCGAAGAACAACGGCGTTGACCCGCAATCGATGATCGACCAGTTCGGCGCCGACACCTGCCGCCTGTTCATGATGTTCGCCTCGCCACCTGACATGAGCGCAGAGTGGTCCGACTCGGGCGTCGAGGGCTCGCACCGCTTCCTCAAGCGTGTCTGGCGCCTGGCGCAAGCCCACGTCACCCAGGGCCTGCCGGGCAAACTGGACATCAGCCGCCTGAACGACGAACAGAAAGCCATTCGTCGCTCGATCCACCTGGCCATCAAGCAGGCCAGCCATGACGTCGGCCAGAACCACAAATTCAACACCGCCATCGCCCAGGTGATGACGCTGATGAACGTGCTGGAAAAAGCCGCGCAAGGCACCGAGCAGGATCGCGCACTGGTTCACGAAGGCCTGGAAGCCGTGACCTTGCTGCTGGCGCCAATCACACCGCACATCAGCCACGAGCTGTGGAATCGCCTGGGTCACGCCGACCCGGTGATCGACGCCAGCTGGCCGGTGGTGGACGAAACCGCGCTGGTGCAGGACAGCTTGACCCTGGTCATCCAGGTCAACGGCAAGCTGCGCGGCCAGATCGAAATGCCGGCCGCCGCCACGCGTGAAGAAGTCGAAGCCGCTGCGCGGGCCAATGACAACGTACTGCGCTTTGTCGATGGCCTGACGATCCGCAAAGTGATCGTCGTGCCCGGCAAGCTGGTCAACATCGTCGCAAGCTAATTGGATCGGGCGCGAGGCTCAAGCCTGGCGCCGAATACAACCTGCGGGGTCGCATGGTCGACCCCCATAGGGTTCAAGGGGAGCAACAAGATGATCAAACGTAATCTGCTGGTAGTGGGCCTGGCGGTCCTGTTGAGCGCCTGCGGCTTCCAACTGCGCGGCACCGGCACCACCGAGCTGGCGATCAAGGAACTGGACCTCAGCGCACGGGACGCCTATGGCGACACCGTTAAAATGCTGCGCGACAACCTGGAAAGCAGCGGCGTGAAAGTCTACAGCGGCGCCCCGTACAAGCTCGTATTGACTCGCGAACAGCAAAGCCAGCGCAGCCTGAGCTATGCCGGCGCTGGTCGTTCGGCCGAGTACGAACTGAACAACGTGCTGAGCTATGAGATTCGCGGCCATAACGACCTGGTGCTGATGGACGACAAACTGCAAGTGCAGAAGGTCTACCTGCACGACGGCAACAACATCACCGGCTCCGACCAGGAGTCCATCGAAGTGCGCGGCGAAATGCGCCGTGAACTCATACAGCGCATGATGCTGCGTCTGCAACAACTGAGCCCTGCCCAGTTGGAGCAACTGCAACAGACTGCCGATGCTCGCGCCAAGGCCGAAGCCGATGCGCTGGAAGCGGCACGCAAGGCTGAAGCGGAAACCCCGCAACAGTCACCAATGCAGATCCCGGCTGAATAAGCCTTGCGGGGCGCTCCGGCGTCCCGCTCGCCCGCTCTTATGAAGCTCGCTCCCGCTCAACTCGGCAAACACCTGCAAGGCGCCCTCGCGCCGGTCTACATCATCAGTGGCGATGACCCACTGCTGTGCCAGGAAGCCGCCGACGCCATCCGTTCTGCGGCACGCCAGCAAGGTTTCGATGAACGCCAGGTATTCGCCGCCGACGCCAGTTTCGACTGGGGCACGCTGCTGCAAGCCGGGGCGAGCATGTCGTTGTTCGCCGAAAAACGCCTGCTGGAACTGCGTCTACCCTCCGGCAAACCCGGTGACAAGGGTGCCGCCGCGCTGATCGAATACTGCTCGCGCCCCGCCGAAGACACGGTGCTGCTGATCAGCTTGCCGAAACTCGACGGTAGCGCGCAGAAGACCAAATGGGGCAAGGCCCTGGTCGAAGGGCCGCAAACCCAGTTCGTGCAGATCTGGCCGGTGGATGTCAGCCAGTTGCCCAGCTGGATCCGCCAGCGCCTGTCCCAGGCCGGCCTCTCGGCCAGCCAGGACGCGGTGGAGCTGATCGCCGCCCGGGTCGAAGGCAACTTGCTGGCCGCCGCCCAGGAAATCGAAAAGCTCAAACTAATGGCCGAAGGCGGGCAGATCACCGTGGAAACGGTGCAGGCTGCCGTGGCCGACAGCGCGCGCTTCGATGTCTTCGGGCTGACCGATGCGATCCTCAACGGCGAAGCCGCCCATGCCCTGCGCATGCTCGAAGGTCTACGGGGCGAAGGCGTCGAGCCGCCGGTGATCCTCTGGGCCCTGGCCCGGGAGTTGCGCCTGCTGGCCAACCTGTCCCTGCAATACAGCCAGGGTGTACCGCTGGACAAAGCCTTCAGCCAGGCCCGCCCGCCCGTCTGGGACAAACGCAAACCGCTGATGAGCAAGGCCCTGCAACGCTACTCCGCACCGCGCTGGGCGCAATTGCTACTCGAGGCCCAGCGCATCGATGCGCAGATCAAGGGCCAGGCCGCTGGCTCGCCATGGATGAGCCTGAGCCGGTTGTCACTGTTGATGGCTGGGCAGCGACTGCCTTTGCCCGCTGAGTAGTCACTCAGCAGAAGCACACTGCATACCTGTGGCGAGGGGATTTATCCCCGCTGGGTTGCGAAGCAACCCCAAAACTAGGCGCCGTGGAGTGTCAGGCAGTTTGTAATGGGGGCGCTTCGCGCCCCAGCGGGGATAAATCCCCTCGCCACAGGTCATCTTCCACCACAAGTTGCGTGTCCGTCTGATGACACTGCTTGCACAACCCAGGGACTGGACAACCTCCCAACTCTGTCCCATGATTTGCCCCGCAAAAACCACCCCACGAGAGATCCCATCATGAGCAAAAAGCCATCCAGGCATGGCCCCAACAAGGCCAAGTCCATCGTCGCCCAACCCCTGTTCCGCAGCCGCCAGGAACGACCCGCCAAGGGCAAGGGCAGCTACCGCCGCGAAGCCTTCCAGTCTGACAACTGGGAGGCTTCTTGCTTTCTGGCAGCTTGAAACAACCGGACAAGCCCTACGCCCCTTTCGCATGTTAAGGTCAGCACCTGATTTGTATTTCTGGACCCGTGCATGCCCTTCTGTCTTTCCCATCGTTGGCCATTGCGCCAAATGATTGTTGCCGCAAGCGTTGTCCTGCTTGTCGCCTGCGCCGAAAAACCCACTGCCGCCGACGCCCAACCACTCCAGACCGCCCCTGCCGTGACCGCTCCGGCCATCGTGCCACCCGTGGTGCCGACCGGTGACGAGCTGACCATTGCGCCCACCCAGACCTTCGCCGAATGGCAGGCCGGGTTTCGCAAGGAGGCACTGGCCGCCGGGATCCGTGGCGATCTGTTCGACCGTGCATTTATCGGCGTCAGCCCGGACATGAGCGTGATCAAGGCCGATCGCAGCCAGCCGGAGTTCACCCGCCCGGTGTGGGAATACCTCGATGGCGCGTTGTCGCCACTGCGAGTCAACAAGGGCAAGAGCCTGATTCAACAGAACGCCCAGGTCCTGCAAAGCATCGAGCAGCGTTATGGCGTCGATCGCGAGGCGCTGGTGGCGGTGTGGGGTATGGAGAGCAACTTTGGTCAGTTCCAAGGCACCAAGTCGGTGATCAATTCCCTGGCGACCCTCGCCTACGAAGGACGGCGCCCGGGCTTTGCCCATGCGCAACTGATCGCGGCCCTGCAGATCCTGCAACAAGGCGACATCACACCGGAAAAAATGCTCGGGTCGTGGGCCGGCGCCATGGGCCAGACCCAGTTCATTCCCACCACGTACAACACCCATGCGGTGGATTTCGACGGCGACGGTCGCCGCGACATCTGGGGCAGCTCCACCGATGCCCTGGCCTCGACCGCCCATTACCTGCAAAGCTCCGGCTGGCAACGCGGCCAGCCGTGGGGCTTCGAGGTCTCGCTCAGTGAAGGCTTCGACTACACGCTAGCCGATGGCACGATCCGCAAGCCCGTTTCCGAATGGATGCGGCTGGGCGTTTCAGCATATGGCGGCCTGCCGACAGCCCCCGATCAAGCACAGCTATCGGCGGCCCTGCTGTTGCCAGCCGGCCATCGCGGCCCGGCGTTCCTGATCTTCGATAACTTCCGCGCCATTCTCAAGTACAACAACTCATCCTCCTACGCCCTGGCGGTTGGCTTGTTGTCACAGCGCTTCAGCGGTGCAGGGTTGGTCTACGGCCAGTGGCCAAAAGAAGATCTGCCCCTGAGCCGCAGCGAACGCATCGAACTGCAGACCCTGCTGGGCAAGCACAACTACGACGCGGGCAACCCCGACGGCATCATCGGCGCCAACACCCGCAAAGCCATCCGCAGCGCCCAGCAGTCGTTCGGCTGGCCGGCGGATGGGTATCCGACGCACCAGTTGCTGGAGGCGTTGCGTAGCCGCTGAATCAGCTTATGGCCGCTACCGCCATCGCGAGCAGGCTCGCTCCCACAGGTATTCCGATCAACCTGTGGGAGCGAGTCTGCTCGCGATGGCTGATTCGCAGGCGCTATATGACTAGCGACTGACTACCACATCCTGCTCCAACACCAACCGCTTCTCCCCCGCATCCAACGTCACCAATGCCCCCATGGGCAACGTCAGGTTCGGATCGCAATGCCCACTGCGCCAGCCCGACAACACCGGAATGCGCAATGGCTCGAAGGTCTGCTTGAGCAAGCGGTTCAACGCCTCGACATCGACCCCAGCCACATCCCCCACCAACACGCCGCGTAGCTTGTGCAACGTGCCGGCCAAGCGTAGTTGGGTCAGCAGCCGGTCGATACGATACAGCGGCTCGTTGACGTCTTCGATGAACAGGATCACCCCGTCGGCATCGATCTGATAAGGCGTGCCCATGGTCGCGGCGATGATCGACAGGTTGCCCCCCAGCAGACGCCCGTGGGCAATGCCCGGCTCGACGGTGGTCAATGGATATGCGGCGGGATGGTCCAGTGTACTACCGGCCTTCAACTGCCCATGCAGCAGGCTGAAAAACGAGGTGACGGTTGGGGGCTCCTTGTTGCCCAGCAGATCGGCGTTGAGCAAAGGTCCGTGGAAGGTGACGAAGCCTGCGTAACGGCTGATGGCCAGATGTAGGGCGGTGATGTCGCTGTAGCCGATGAATGGCTTGGGGTTGCGTCGCAGGAGGTCGAAGTCGATGCGGTCCAGCAGGCGGGGCGTGCCGTAGCCGCCGCGCAGGCAGATGATGGCTTTGACTTCTGGGTCGGCGAAGGCGGCGTGCAGGTCGTTGAGACGTACTTCGTCGCTGCCGGCCAGGTAGTTGTCCTTTTCGTAGACGCCTGGGAATATTCGCAGCTCATGACCCCTTGCGCGCATCCATTGGATGGCTTTGTCCGTGTCCAGCGGGGCGGGGCCGGCGGGGGCGATCACAGCGATCAGGCCTTCTGGCGGGAGTGCCGGGACGGGGTGATGGGGGGTCAAGGTGTGGGCCATGGGGTTCCCGGCTTTTTTGATCGTGTGTATATCCGTTTCTGCGGTAACGGCCACTTATGGTTCCGCTCTTACAGCGGGTCACTTTTGGAAAAGCGCCAAAAGTAACCAAAAACGCTTTGCCCCACCACTCAGTGCCTCGCCTAGGCTCGGCATGCCCTCACTCCGGCATTGCTCCGTGGACCGCCGCGAAGGGCCATCCATGGCCCAGCGCGGCTATCCCGGCATCCATGCCGGGATGCCCACTGCGCAATGCCTGCGTTCGGCCAGCGTGGTTTAACGGGGCCTCAAGATCAAGATCAAGATCAAGATCAAGATCCAAAGCAAAGCAAAGCAAAGCAAAGCAAAGCAAAGCAAAGCCAGATCGGGATACATCCAGCATCTTTGTAGCTGAACCACCGCTATCGCGAGCAGACTCGCTCCCACATGGGTTGTGGGTGCTCACAACATCCGCGCACGATACAAAACTTGTGGGAGCGGGCTTGCTCGCGAAGGCGTCAGCACATCCAACATCACCGCAAATTGACCCACCGCTTTCGCGAGCAAGCCCGCTCCCACAGGAGAAACGCGATCCCCCCAAACCAGGCCGGCTGCCAGGCCGCCTCGCGGTGGACGTTGATCTCGGGCGCCCCGTTAACCACGATGGCTGAACGCAGGCATTGGTTCGTGGGCAACCCGGCATGGATGCCGGGTAAGCCGCGCTGGGCCATGGATGGCCCTTCGCGGCGGCCCACGAACCAATGCCGGAGTGAAGGCATGCCGAGCCCTAGCGAGGCACCGAGTGGTGGGGCAAGAGCGTTTTGGTTACTTTTGACTGGGCCGGCTTCCGGGCTTTTCAAAAGTGACCCGCTGTAAGAGCGGAACCATAAGCCGCCGTTACGCAAAAAACGGATATACACACCACCCTAAAAACCAACGCTAAAAAATCAGGACCCGAGCAGCTCAGCCTTGACCAACTTAGCCTGCTCATCCGCATGATACGAAGACCGCACCAACGGCCCCGAAGCAACGTTCTTGAACCCCATCTTGTACCCTTCCTCAGCAAACCAGGCAAAGGTATCCGGGTGCACAAAACGCTGCACCGGCAAGTGACTACGCGAAGGCTGCAGGTACTGCCCCAAGGTCAGCATATCGATGTCATGCTCACGCATGCGCTTCATGACCTCGATGACTTCCTCGTCGGTTTCCCCCAGGCCCAGCATCAAACCGGACTTGGTCGGGATGTGCGGCATCATCTGCTTGAAGCGTTGCAACAGGGTCAGCGACCACTGATAGTCCGAACCCGGACGCGCAGCCTTGTACAGGCGCGGCACGGTCTCCAGGTTGTGGTTGAACACATCCGGCGGCTCGGCAGCGGTGATTTCCAGGGCGATGTCCATGCGGCCACGGTAATCGGGCACCAGGGTTTCCAGCTGGACGTTCGGCGACAGCTTGCGGATCTCGCGGATGCAATCGGCAAAATGCTGGGCACCGCCATCACGCAGGTCGTCGCGGTCCACCGAGGTGATGACCACGTACTTGAGCTTCAGGTCGGCGATGGCGATGGCCAGGCTTTCTGGCTCATTCACGTCCAATGGTTTCGGACGGCCGTGGCCGACGTCACAGAACGGGCAGCGACGGGTGCAGATGTCGCCCATGATCATGAACGTGGCGGTGCCGCCAGAGAAGCATTCGCCCAGGTTCGGGCAGGAGGCTTCTTCGCAGACGCTGTGCAGCTTGTGCTTGCGCAGCAGAGCCTTGATCCGGTCGACTTCCGGGGACACCGGGATGCGCACGCGGATCCAGTCCGGTTTCTTCGGCAATTCGGTGGTCGGGATGATCTTGACCGGGATGCGTGCAACCTTCTCGGCGCCGCGCAGCTTGACGCCGGCCTCTACCTTGGCACGCGGGGCCGGACGCTCGGTGACGTCCTGCGTCGGGATAATGGTTTGCACTGCATCAGTAGTCATATCAGTCGATTCCGCCCGTGAGGGTCGTCTGCTCAGCATAGTCGAGGTGTTTGACGAGCTGCGCGCGCAGCCGGGCACTTACCTCGGCAAATTCAATCGATCCTGCGTGCTCGCTCAACTGGGTCATTGCCAGTCCAGCGTAGCCACAGGGATTAATCCGTCGAAATGGCGCAAGGTCCATGTCCACGTTCAAGGCCAGGCCATGAAACGAACAGCCGTGGCGGATCCGCAAACCCAGGGACGCGATTTTCGCCCCGTCGACGTAGACACCCGGCGCATCCGGCTTGGCCGCCGCCGTAACACCGTAGCTGGCCAGCAGCTCGATCAGGCATGTCTCCATGCGGGTGACCAGCTCGCGCACGCCAAACCCCAGCTTGCGCACATCCAGCAACAGATAGGCAACCAGTTGGCCAGGGCCATGGTAGGTCACCTGCCCGCCCCGGTCGACCTTCACCACCGGGATATCCCCCGGCAACAACAGGTGCTCGGCCTTGCCGGCCTGGCCCTGGGTGAACACCGGTGGGTGTTCCACCAGCCAGACTTCATCGTCGGCGGTGTTGCCGCGTTCGTTGGTGAAGCGTTGCATGGCATGCCAGACCGGCTCGTAGGCCATCGTGCCCAGCTCGCGAAAGCCCAGCGTGCCCGGCATCACAACACCATGTGCACGAAACCGGTCGCTCGCAGCTCGCTGTTGATGTCGTAGAGCTGTTCCTGGCCGGTGGCAATGATGTGCAACTGGATCGTCGTGTACTTGCCGTTGGTACTCTGGCGTTCGGCCAGGGTCTTGTGATCAACGGTGGCATGTTTTTCAAGGATCGCGATGATCCGGTCCTTGAAACCCACACCGGTGTCGCCAATCACCTTGATCGGATAATCCGCGCAAGGGAATTCGATTTTTGGCGCCTTTACTTCAGAGTCTGTCATGGCGTAACGGCCTCGTAAGCCGTGGTAACGCACATGGCCCCGCTCCGGATGGAAACGGGGCCATGCAGGTCAACACTTCAATCAGTTGAACAAGCCGTAGAAGAATAGACGGATGCTATCCCAGATGCGGCGGAAGATACCACCTTCCTCGACCGCGTCCAGAGCGATCAGGTCAGCGCTGTGCACCACTTTGTCGTCCAGTTTGACTTCGACTTTACCGATCACGTCGCCCTTGGCGATGGGAGCGGTCAGTTGCGGGTTCATGGTCATGCTGGCAGCGAGCTTCTTGAGCTGGCCCTTGGGCAGGGTCATGGTCAGGTCCTGGGCCAGGCCGGCCTTGACCTGGTTGCTCGAGCCTTTCCAGACCTGGGCCTGGGCCAGTTCGGTGCCCTTCTGGTAGAAGGTCTGGGTTTCGAAGAAGCGGAAGCCATAGGTCAACAGCTTCTGGGTCTCGGCGGCACGGGCCACTTCGCTGCTGGTGCCGAAGACGACGGCGATCAGGCGCATGCCGTCACGCACCGCCGAAGACACCATGCAGTAGCCGGCTTCGTCGGTGTGACCGGTCTTCAGGCCATCGACGGTCTTGTCGCGCCACAGCAGCAGGTTGCGGTTAGGCTGCTTGATGCCGTTCCAGAAGAATTCCTTCTGGGAGTAGATGGCGTAGTGCGCCGGGTCTTCATGGATGATTGCCCGGGCCAACAGCGCCATGTCGTGAGCCGAGGAATAGTGCTCAGGGTTCGGCAGGCCGGTGGGGTTCATGAAGTGGCTGTTGGTCATGCCCAGGTCGGCCACGGTTTTGTTCATCATGTCGGCGAACGCATCTTCGCTGCCGGCGATGTGCTCGGCCAGGGCGACGCTGGCGTCGTTGCCGGACTGGATGATGATGCCGTGCAGCAGGTCGCTGACGGTCACTTGCGAACCGACCTTGATGAACATCCGCGAACCGCCGGTGCGCCAGGCGTTTTCGCTGACGGTCACCGGATCGTTTTCACCGATCTGGCCGCGACGGATCTCCAGGGTGGCGATGTAGGCGGTCATCAGCTTGGTCAGGCTGGCCGGTGGCAGGCGCTGGTCACCGTTGTTCTCTACCAGCACCTCGCCGCTGCTGGCATCCATGAGCACAAAGGATTTGGCAGCCAATTGAGGCGGGGCCGGCATCATCTCGACCGCGAACGCGGCCGGTGAGAGAAGCAGCGGGACTAGCAGGCAAAGGCGTTTGGCAAAGGTGGTGATGTTCATCCGTCTCTCGAAATCGCTAATGGGACTTGCCCGAAGGCAAAACTAAAACAGGCAGCCTTCTAACGGGTTGCCGCGTATTTAAGTTGCTCACTCACACCCTTGCCGGGCTTTTATTATTCATGGAGCCAACAACCTGACCCGCTCCAACCGCAAGCGGGCCTCAATCAATCACTCGGCGGTGACCAGGCTCGGCGAACCGAGATTGGCCAGGCGCACACTGTTCTGCACTTGCTGGACTTCACCCGGAGAACCGATCGGCCCCAGGCGCACCCGATGCAGTGTCTGCTGGTTGCGCACGATCGAGCTGATGAACACCGGGGCGCTCACCATCGAGCTCAGCTTCGACCGGAGCAGTTCGGCAGCGTCCGGGTTGGCGAACGCGCCCACTTGCAGAAACTGGCCAGACGCTGGTGCAGAAGCGTTTTTTTTTGCATCGATCTGTACCGGCAGCACCGCCGCGGCGTGTTGCTGCGGCGGCGGTGTCCACTGCTCGACCGTGCCGGTGGACGCCGTCACGGTCGGCGCGGCATTTTGCGCCACTTTCGGCTCGTTGAGCATCAAAGGCGCCGGACGGCCACGCTGAGCCCACCATTCCTGCGGGTCGATGCCTTCGACCTTGACCCGGGCGGTGCCGATTTCAGCGTAACCGAGTTTTTTCGCCGCCGCATACGACAGGTCGATGATACGGTCGGAATAGAACGGCCCACGGTCATTGACCCGCAGAATCACGCTCTTGTTGTTGTCCAGGTTGGTCACCCGCACATAGCTGGGCAGCGGCAAGGTCTTGTGGGCCGCGCTCATGCCATACAGGTCATACACTTCGCCATTGGCGGTGTTCTGGCCGTGGAACTTGGTGCCATACCAGGACGCCGTGCCCGAAGCCACGTAGCGCTTGGAGTCGGCCATCGGGAAATAGGTCTTGCCCAGCACCGTGTACGGGTTGGCCTTGTAGGGGCCGGTGTGCAGGGTCGGCGTGGCGTCGGGAATGCGCGAGACGTCCACGTCCCACCATGGCGCGCCGTCCTTGTGGGCCCGGTTGATGTCCAGGCCCGGCGTCGCGCGCACGGCAGTGGTGTTTTTCTGGGTCGGCGCGCGGCTGGTCGAACAACTGACGACCAACAACGACAGCGCAGCCAATGCCACGAGCTTGAGGGGCTTGGCTTTCAGGGGTTGATAGGTAGGCATTGCCCGCATTATTTGACGCCCCGTGCTTTGACCAGCTCTTCAGACAGTTGATATACAGCCATGGCGTACATCACGCTGCGGTTATAACGCGTAATCGCGTAGAAATTCTTCAGGCCCATCCAGTATTCGGGACCTTGTTCGCCTTCCAGGCGCATCGCGGTGACCGGCATGTCGTCACGCAGCGCATCATGACTCGACCAGCCCAGGGCCCGCAACTCCCCGACGGTTTTCGTCGGCTCGATGCCCTCGGTCAGGCCCTCGTCCACCTGCTCGCCACGCACGTCGGCACGGCTGACCACCGGCTGGCCGGCTTCCCAGCCGTGGCGCTTGAAATAGCTGGCGACACTGCCGATGGCGTCGGTCGGGTTGGTCCAGATATTGATGTGGCCGTCGCCGTCAAAGTCCACCGCATAGGCGCGGAAACTGCTGGGCATGAATTGCGGCAGGCCCATGGCCCCGGCATAGGAGCCCTTGAGGGTCAGCGGATCGACCTGCTCTTCGCGGGCCAGCAACAGGAACTCGCGCAGCTCCTTGCGGAAGAACTCGGCGCGCGGCGGGTAATCGAAACCCAGGGTCGACAGCGCGTCGATCACCCGGAAATTCCCGGTATTGCGGCCAAAGAAGGTCTCCACGCCAATGATCGACACAATGAACTGGGCCGGCACGCCGTATTCCTGCTCGGCCCGGGCCAGGGCCGCCTCATGCTGGCGCCAGAAGTCCACGCCCCGGGCGATACGCGCCTCGGTGATGAACATCGGCCGGTACTCGCTCCACTGCTTGACCCGCTCGGCAGGCCGAGAGATGGCGTCGAGGATCGATTGCTTGCGTTCGGCCTCGCGAAACACCCCCATCAGCTGCTCGCCGGCAAAACCGTAGTCGCGGGTCATCTCACCGACGAATTCGGCCACCTGGGGCGAACCTTCGTATTCGCCCGCCAAGGCATGCGATGCACTGCCCAGGAAGCCGACCAGGCCGATCCACGGCGCATATCGCGTCGACCAGCCACGCATTGCTTGCATTGAACTCTTCACCTTATTCAAACCTGTGCGATCCACTTGCGATGCGTATGAATCGACATCAAAACCCCAAACGCTGACAGTAGTGTCACCAGCGAAGTTCCTCCGTAGCTAATGAATGGCAACGGCACCCCCACGACCGGCAATAGGCCACTGACCATACCGATGTTGACGAAAACATAAACAAAAAACGTCATGGTCAGGCTGCCCGCCAGCAACTTGCCGAACAACGTCTGGGCCTGGGCGGTGATCACCAGCCCGCGGCCGATCAGCAGCAGGTAGATCAGCAGCAGCACGCAGATGCCCACCAGGCCGAACTCCTCGCCCATCACGGCGATGATGAAGTCGGTGTGGCTTTCCGGCAAAAAGTCCAGGTGCGACTGGGTGCCCATCAGCCAGCCCTTGCCGAACACCCCGCCGGAGCCGATGGCGGCCTTGGACTGGATGATGTTCCAGCCGGTGCCCAGCGGATCGCTCTCCGGGTCGAGGAAAGTCAGGATTCGCTGCTTCTGGTAGTCGTGCATCACGAAGTACCACATGGCCACCGACACCGGCACCGCGATGGCGATCACGCTGAGGATCCAGCGCCAGCGCAACCCGCCCATGAACAGCACGAAAGCACCGCCGGCCAGGATCAGCAGCGAAGTGCCAAGGTCCGGCTGGCGCACGATCAGGATGAACGGGATGCCGATCAGCAACAGGCTGATGCACACGTGCTTGAGCTGCGGCGGCAAGGAGCGCTTGGACAGGTACCAGGCGATGGTCGCCGGCATGATGATCTTGAGGAATTCCGAAGGCTGGAAGCGGATCACCCCGGGAATGTTGATCCAGCGGGTGGCGCCCATGGCGTTGTGGCCCATTACGTCCACCACCACCAGCAGGCTCACGCCCACTACATACGCCAGCGGCACCCAGCGGGCCATGAATCGCGGTTCGAGCTGGGCGATGACGATCATCGAAACCAGGCCGATCCCGAACGAGGTGGCCTGCTTGGCCAGCAGGTCCCAGCTCTTGCCACTGGCCGAATACAGCACGAACAGGCTGCCGGCGGCCAGGGTCAGCAGCAGGATCAGCAACGGACCGTCGATGTGCATGCGCTGCAACAAGGTGGCCCGGCGGCGCATCACATCCTCGCTGGAGAGGATCCGGTCGAAATTATTCTTCACGGGCCGTAGCCTCCGCGGTGGTGGGGCTTGCGTATTCAGGCTTGAGCTGGCCGTGCTCATCCAGCAACCAGGCGTCCATGATCTGGCGCACCACTGGCGCGGCGACGCCAGAGCCGGACTCCCCGTTCTCGACCATCACCGACACAACGATTTTCGGGTTGTCGGCGGGCGCGAAACCAACGAACAAGGCGTGGTCGCGGTGGCGTTCCTGGACCTTGGAGCGGTCGTATTTCTCGCCCTGCTTGATAGCGACGACCTGGGCCGTACCGCTCTTGCCGGCAATGCGGTATTGCGCGCCGATAGCCGCCTTGCGGGCGGTGCCCCGGGCACCGTGCATCACCTGCTGCATACCGTTGTTGACCTTCTGCCAGTCCGACGGATTGCGCAGGATGATGTCCGGCATCGGATTCGGGTCTACCGGCTTCTGGCCTTCGATGGTCTTGGCCAGGTGCGGGCGATACCACTTGCCCTTGTTCGCCACCAGGGCCGTGGCCTGGGCCAGTTGCAGCGGCGTGGCCTGCATGTAGCCCTGGCCGATCCCCAGGATCAGGGTTTCACCGGGGAACCAGGCCTGGCGACGGGTCGCGCGCTTCCACTCCCGGGACGGCATCAAACCGGGGGATTCTTCGAACATGTCCAGCGAGACTTTCTGGCCGATGCCGAACTTGCCCAGGTAGGACGACAGCCGATCGATCCCCAGCTTGTGGGCCAGGTCATAGAAGTAGGTGTCGTTGGACCGCATGATCGCCGTTTCCAGGTCCACATAACCGTCGCCGGTGCGGTTCCAGTTACGGTACTTGTGGTCATAGTTGGGCAGCATGTAGTACCCGGGGTCGTAGACCCGGCTCGAAGCGTTGACCACGCCGGAGTCCAGCCCGGCAATCGCTACGGCCGGCTTGATGGTCGAGCCCGGCGGATAGAGGCCGCGCAGCACGCGGTTGAACAGCGGCCGGTCGATGGAGTCGCGCAACTCGGCGTAGGCCTTGAAGCTGATGCCGGTGACGAACAGGTTCGGGTCGAAACTCGGCTGGCTGACCATCGCCAGCACCTCGCCAGTATTCGGGTCCAGCGCCACCACGGCGCCACGACGCCCGCCCAGCGCCGCTTCGGCGGCCTCTTGCAGCTTGATGTCCAGGCTCAGGACGATGTCCTTGCCAGGAATCGGGTCGGTACGCTTGAGCACCCGCAAGACGCGGCCGCGGGCGTTGGTCTCGACTTCCTCGTAACCCACCTGGCCATGCAGCTCGGGCTCGTAGAAGCGCTCGATGCCGGTCTTGCCGATGTGGTGGGTGCCGCTGTAATTCACCGGATCGAGGGTCTTGAGCTCTTTCTCGTTGATCCGCCCCATGTAGCCGACCGAGTGGGCGAAGTGCGGCCCCTGGGGATAGTGCCGCACCAGTTGCGCCACCACCTCGACGCCGGGCAGGCGGAACTGGTTCACGGCGATCAGGGCGATCTGCTCTTCGGTCAGCTCGAACAGGATCGGCACCGGCTCGAACGGCCGTCGGCCCTGGCGCATGCGCTTCTCGAAGATCGCCCGGTCCTCGGGGGTCAGTTGCAGCACTTCGACGATCACGTCGAGCACATGCTGCCAATCCCCGGAGCGCTCGCGGGTCATGCTCAGGCTGAAGCTGGGCCGGTTATCCGCCACCACCACGCCGTTGCGGTCGAAGATCAGCCCGCGGGTCGGCGGAATCGGTTGCACATGCACCCGGTTGTTTTCCGACAGGGTCGAGTGGTACTCGTACTGGATCACCTGGAGGAAATACAGCCGCGCAATCAGCACGCCGATCAGCGTCACCACGGTAATGGCGCCGAACACGACGCGGCCCCGCACCAGGCGGGCGTCTTTTTCGTGGTCCTTGATGCGGATCGGCTGAGGCATGGGGCAGGATTACTTGTGGTAAGGGTGCCCGGACAGAACTGTCCAGGCACGATACAGCTGTTCGCCGATCAGGATCCGCACCAGCGGGTGTGGCAACGTCAACGGCGACAACGACCAGCGCTGATCAGCCCGGGCACAAACTTCCGGCGCCAGCCCTTCCGGGCCACCGACCATGAAATTGACCGTGCGCGAGTCCAGCCGCCAGCGATCGAGCTCCACCGCCAGTTGCTCGGTGCTCCAGGGCTTGCCGTGGACTTCGAGGGTGACAATGCGCTCGTTCGGCCCAACCTTGGCCAGCATGGCTTCGCCTTCCTGGCGGATGAAGCGCGCCACGTCGGCGTTCTTGCCACGGGTATTGAGCGGAATTTCCACCAGTTCCAGGGCCAGCTCGGACGGAAGACGCTTGGCATATTCATGCCAGCCTTCTTCCACCCACTTGGGCATGCGAGAACCGACGGCGATCAGGCGCAGTCGCACAGCGGTCCCTTATTGCTGGTCTTTGTTGAGCTTGGTGAAGTGCTCATGGGGATTTTCCGGGCTGTGGTGCGCGGCGCTGGCCGAACGGCTCTGCTCGGCACCGGCCCACAGGCGCTCCAGGTCGTAGAACTGGCGCGCCGAGGCGGTCATCATGTGCACGATGACGTCGTCCATGTCCAGCAGCACCCAGTCGCTGTCGCCCTTGCCTTCTTCACCCAGCGGCTTGACGCCCTTGGCCTTGACCGCTTCGCGGACCTTGTCCAGCATCGCGCCGATCTGGCGGTTGGAAGTACCGGTGGCGATGATCATGTAGTCCGTGATGCTCTGCTTTTCACGAACGTCGATCACCTGGATGTCCTGGGCCTTGACGTCTTCGAGGGCCGCCACGGCCACCTTGACCAGCTCTTCGCCGGCCAGTGCCACGCCGGTATGGGCTTCTACGGGCAGCGGGGCGCTTTTGAACGTGCCTTTGCGCTTTACTTTGTTTACGTCTTTGTCAGTCATATAAAACTCGTTTTGCTCGTATGTTCGGGCGCTTCGCTACACGCATTCACGTGCCTTGAAGCGCGCCTTTTTCAGTTCGACGCACGGTACAGCCCGTGCGCATCGATGTAGGCCAGGACCGCGTCGGGCACCAGGAAACGTACCGACTTACCGCTGGCCAGCAGTTGACGGATCTGGGTGGCGGATACCGCGAGCGGCGTCTGCCAGACGAATGCAATCTGTCCGCTCGGCCCTTTCAGGGCCAGCGGGTCGCTCACCGAGCGGGCCGCCAGCAGGTTGCGCAAGGCATCCGGCGGCTCGCTGTCGGCATCCGGGCGTTGCAGCACCAGGATGTGGCAATGCTGGAGCAACTCTTCCCAGCGATGCCAAGTGGGCAGGCCGCAAAATGCGTCCCAGCCCAGAAGCAGAAAAACCTGGGCATCGGCGGCCAGTTCGGCACGCATCAGCTCCAGGGTATCAATGGTGTAGGACGGTTTGTCCCGCTGCAATTCGCGGGCGTCCACCACCAACGGTGCCACACCGGCCACCGCGCACTCGACCATCGCCAAGCGGTCTTGCGCCGACACCTGTGGCGTGTCCCGGTGAGGCGGCCTGGCGCTGGGCGTCAGGCGTAGCTCATCGAGGACCAGGGCATCGGCGACTTCCAGCGCACCGCGCAAATGACCGATGTGCACCGGATCGAACGTGCCGCCCAGGATACCGATGCGCCGGGGCGCAGTTGTCGTCGTCACTGCGGCTGACGGGTCGAGGTCGCCCAAGTCAGGCCGGCTCCTGTCCGCGCAACTGGCCGTCACCGACCACGATGTACTTCTCGCAGGTCAGGCCTTCCAGGCCGACCGGGCCGCGGGCGTGCAGCTTATCAGTAGAAATGCCGATCTCGGCACCCAATCCGTATTCGAAGCCATCGGCGAAGCAGGTCGGGGTGTTGATCATCACCGACGCCGAATCCACTTCGGCCACGAACCGCCGGGTTTCGCCCTGGTGTTCACTGACGATGGAATCGGTGTGGTGCGAGCCGTGGCGATTGATGTGCTCGATGGCCTCGTCCAGCCCGTCGACCACGCGGATCGACAGGATCGGCGCCAGGTATTCGGTATTCCAGTCTTCTTCCGTGGCAACCGCGGCTTCGATGATCGCCCGGGTGCGCTCGCAACCACGCAGTTCGACGCCTTTTTCGCGGAACTGGGCGGCCATCGATGGCAGGAAGGCCTGGGCAACGGCTTGGTCCACCAGCAGGGTTTCCATCGCGCCGCAGATACCGTAGCGGTAGGTCTTGGCGTTGAAGGCAATGCGCTGGGCCTTCGGCAGTTCGGCGTGAGCACTTACATAGACATGGCAGATGCCGTCCAGGTGCTTGATCACCGGCACGCGGGCGTCACGGCTGACCCGTTCGATCAGGCCCTTGCCGCCACGGGGCACGATGACATCGACGAACTCGGGCATGGTGATCAGCGCACCGACTGCGGCACGATCGGTGGTTTCCACCACTTGCACCACGGCCGCTGGCAGATCGGCCTCGGCCAGGCCGCGCTGGATGCAGGCGGCGATGGCGCGGTTGGAGTGGATAGCCTCGGAGCCGCCACGCAGGATGGTCGCGTTGCCCGACTTCAGGCACAGGCTCGCGGCGTCGATGGTCACGTTCGGCCGCGACTCGTAGATGATCCCGACCACGCCCAGGGGCACGCGCATCTTGCCAACCTGGATGCCCGACGGCCGGTAGCTCATGTCGCGGATCGCCCCAACCGGATCCGGCAGGGCCGCGACCTGACGCAGACCGACGATCATGCCGTCGATGCGGGCCGGAGTCAGCGCCAGGCGCTCGAGCATGGCCGGCTCCAGACCATTGGCCCGACCAGCGGCCAGGTCCAGTTCGTTGGCAGCGGACAATTCGGCGCGCGCAGCGTCCAGCGCATTGGCGGCGGCCTGCAGGGCGCGGTTTTTCTGCGCGGTGCTGGCACGGCCGATGATGCGCGACGCTTCGCGAGCGGCGCGACCCAGGCGGGTCATGTAGTCAAGAACGGACTCAGTCATGGTCTGTGTGGTCTTGGCAAAGAGGAAAGCGGCAGATTATAGCTGTCGTAACCCTCGACTAACAGCATGGACTCGCAGTGGTGACCGGCGGAGGAGCAAAACAGGCGTAAACAGCCTGTTGAAGCGAGTGTTCAGCGGTGATTAAGCTTTCCATTGCTATCATCGCGCTTCCTTTGGCCTCACTTCGTCTATCGCCATGACCGATTTGCCATCGCCCAACGCCCTGCCCCACGCCTTTTTCGATCGCGACGCCCAGGTGCTTGCCAAAGACCTGCTGGGCAAAGTCATTCGCCACAAGGTCGGTGACTTGTGGCTCAGCGCGCGGATCATCGAGACCGAGGCGTACTACTTTGCCGAAAAGGGCAGCCACGCCTCGCTGGGCTACACAGAAAAACGTAAGGCTTTGTTTCTGGATGGCGGCCACATCTATATGTACTACGCCCGGGGCGGCGATTCGTTGAACTTCAGCGCTCAGGGACCCGGCAATGCGGTGCTGATCAAATCGGCGTACCCATGGGTCGACACCGTCTCCGGCCCGGCGAGCCTGGCGCAGATGCTGCTGAGCAACCCCGACGCCCAGGGCCGGCCACGCACGCCGCAGAAACTCTGTGCCGGTCAGACGCTGCTGTGCAAGGCGTTGGGGCTGAAAGTGCCGGACTGGGACGCCAAACGCTTCGACCCCGAGCGCTTGCTGGTGGAAGATGTCGGCGTGCCGACGGTCAATGCGATCCAGACCACCCGCCTGGGCATCCCCCAGGGCCGGGACGAACACCTGCCCTACCGCTTCGTCGACGCCGCCTATGCCCCGTGGTGCACCCGCAACCCGTTGCGGCGCGGGCAGGTCGAAGGGCGTGATTACTTTTTGCTGTCCTGATGCAATACCGCATCCCCCTGTGGGAGCGGGCCTGTGGGAGCAAGGCTTGCCCGCGATGCAGGCGACACGGATCAACAATAAGGTCGCGTCATCGTTCGTCGCGAGCAAGCTTTGCTCCCACAAGCTCTCCCCACAGTAAAAAATGCATGCTAATCACTATTCAATGGAGTTGTACTTATGGGCCCATGGCTCGATAGCATCACCAGCTGGCTGACCGTCAACCCGCAGTGGCTGGCGGTGGCGGTGTTCATCGTCGCCTGTGTGGAGTGCCTGGCCATTGCCGGGTTGATCGTGCCGGGCACCGTGCTGCTGTTTGCGATAGCGGTACTGGCCGGCAGCGGCGCGTTGTCCTTGGGCGAGACGTTGCTGCTGGGCCTACTCGGTGGCTTGCTGGGGGACCTGGTGTCGTACTTCCTCGGCCGGCATTTCCATCAGAACATCCGGCGCCTGCCGGGGCTGCGGCATCACCCTGAATGGATGAGCGCTGCGGAGAGCTATTTCCAGCGCTATGGCATCGCCAGCCTGCTGGTGGGCCGTTTTATCGGCCCGCTACGGCCAATGCTGCCGATGGTGGCCGGGATGTGCGACATGCCATTCCCGCGCTTCGCCGCCGTCAGCGTGTTGGCCGCGGCGGGCTGGACCGTGGCCTACCTGCTGCCGGGCTGGGCCACCGGGGCGGCGTTCCGCCTGCCACTGCCCGAAGGGTTCTGGCCACAAGCCGGCGTGGTCATCGGCAGCATGGCGGTGATGATCGGGCTGAGCGTCAACAGCAGCCTGCGTCGCCATCGCCATGCCTCGGCGCTGATCGCCGGGATCGGCCTGGTGATTCTGATTGGCCTGTTCATCGGCTTTCGCTACCTGACGGCGTTCGACCAGGGGTTGGTGGCGCTGGTCCAGGAGCATCGCAGCGCAACGCTGGATGAAATCGCCGTGACCTTCACGCTGATCGGCGAATTCCGCAACATGCTGATTTTCAGCACCCTGCTGACCGGCTTGCTGTTGCTGGCGCGCCAATGGCGCCAGGCAATCTTTGCCGGCGGCACGATGCTGCTCACGTCCCTGGCCAATACCGGCAGCAAGCACTTCTTCGCCCGGGTGCGCCCGGAGATCCTCACCGACCCGCTGACCAGCTACAGCATGCCCAGCGGCCATGCCTCCGGCGCATTCGCGCTGTTCCTGAGCCTCGCCATCCTCGCCGGTCGCGGACAACCGCCGCGCCTGCGCCTGACCTGGCTGCTGCTGGGTTGCCTGCCGGCGCTGGCCATTGCCCTGTCGCGGGTGTACCTGGGGGCGCATTGGCCGAGCGACGTTGTCGCCGGCGCCATGCTTGCTGCCTGTGTCTGCGCCGCCGTCCTGTGGTTGAGTCAACGCCAGGCCCCGCTGCCGGCCATGCCGCCGAAAATCTGGTGGCTGATCCTGCCGGCGCTGGTGGCGGTGTTCAGCTTTTTCGCCCTGCGGCACTTGCCGCATGCGATGTTGCGGTATGCCTATTGAGACCTGGAGCCCCCCTGTGGGAGCGAGCCTGCTCGCGATTGCGGTGCGTCAGTCGACATCAAGCATGCTGACCCGGCGCCATCGCGAGCAGGCTCGCTCCCACAAGGGTTCTGAGTCCTTCCGGTGAATGCGCGTGTTTCAGGCGAAGAGCTCGCCCTGCAACTCATCGAGCAACGCCTGGATCGCATCCAGACGCTGCTGCGGGTCATCGAGTTGCAACAGGTCGATCTTGTCCAGTTCATTGAACGGCAGCAGGTAGGCCAGCTGATTGGCCAGCGACTGCTGGCCGGTCGCTTCGGTGCCCATGTTCAAGGCCTCGACCATCGGGTGCTCGGCCAGGGCCTTGAGCAGCGCCACCAGGTCGGCGTCTTCATCCTGCAGCGGTTGCTCCGGTTCTTCCTCCAGCCACTCGACCTCGGCGACCGTCAGTTGATCCGCCTGGACGCTGCTGCCATGCACGATGAAGCGCCGCCCGCCCCGCACGCGAATGCCCAGCAGACCATTGTCCTGCTGGGAGAAGTCGGTGATACACGCTTCACAACCGACCCGCGCATAGCCTTCGGGGGCGATGCCGACTTCCTCGCCATCGAGGATGCACACCACGCCGAAGCCTTCGCCCTTTTTCATGCAGCGCCCGATCATGTCGAGGTAACGCGCCTCGAAAATCTGCAAGTCGAGGATGCAACCGGGGAACAGCACGGTGTTCAACGGGAAAAGCGGCAAGCTCATAACCAATTCCTTAAACCGTCATCGACACCACCAACGGCAGCAGCACCGCCGTGGCCACGCCCATCAGACTCATCGCCAGCGCCGCAAAGGCACCCGACTCCTCGCTTTCCTGCAACGCCACCGACGTACCCACCGCATGGGCCGCCAACCCCAGGGCCATGCCCCGGGCCTCAGGGCTATGGACACCCAAGCGGGTCAGAATACTCGGACCGAGGATCGCCCCGAGTACACCGGTAATCAACACGAACACCGCCGCCATGGCCGCCACGCCACCGATCTGCTCGGCCACCAGCATGGCGATCGGCGACGTCACAGACTTGGGCGCCATGGTCATCAGAATCATGTGCTCGGCACCGAAGGCCCAGCCCAACACCACCGCAGAGCCCGTGGCAAACACCCCGGCTATCACCAGCGTAGTAAAAATCGGCCAGAACAACTGCCGGATCCGTCGCAGGTTCAAATACAGCGGTACCGCCAGGGCGACCGTGGCCGGGCCCAGCAGGATGCTGAGGATCTCGGTGCTCTTGCGGTATTCGGCGTAGCCGATGCCGCAACCGACCAACACGCCGATCAACAGCACCATGGACATCAACACCGGTTGCAGGAACACCCAGCGGGTCTTTTCGAAGGCCGCCAGCACCAATTGATAGGCGCCCAGGGTAATACCGATGCCGAACAGCGGATGGTGGATCACCGAGTTCCAGGCGCCCTGCCAGTCGAGCATCATTGGCGGTCCTCCGGGGCGGCGACGTGACGGCGGGCCAGGCGCTGCATCAGCACCCCTGTCAGCGCCACGGACAGCACCAGAGACAAAGTCAACGCGCCAACGATGGCCCAGAAATCGGCGGCTATCGCCCCGGCGTAAACCATCACCCCCACCGCTGGCGGCACCAGCAGCAACGGCAGGTAGCGCAGCAGGCTGCCGGCGGCCAGGTTCAACGGCTCGCTGACTTCGCCGCGCACCACCAGATAGCCCAGCAACAGCAGCAGGCCAACGATTGGCCCGGGCAGCACCGGCAAGAACAAATGATTGATCGCAGTGCCCAGCAATTGGAACAGCACCAGCCAGGTCAGGCCCCGTAGCAACATCCGCTCTCTCCCCTGCAACACTTACTCAAAGAATGCGCCGGCATTATAAGCATGCCCGCGCTATGGTTCGGCATTCGTAAAAAGCATGTTCAGTGACCTTACGTGCACGCCATGTTGATCTACAGTGGTTCTCCGGGGACGCAGATCCCCGTTCCAGAAAAAGCACAACAGATGAACCCAAGGAGAGTCTCAATGCCTTACGTCCCCGTTGCAGCGCTCAAAGATTATGTCGGCAAGGAACTTGGACGTTCCGAATGGCTCACTATCGATCAGGACCGCATCAACCTGTTCGCCGAAGCCACTGGCGACTTTCAGTTCATCCACGTCGATCCGGTCAAGGCCGCGCAGACCCCGTTCGGCAGCACCATCGCCCACGGTTTCCTGTCGCTGTCGCTGATGCCCAAGCTGATGGAAGACATCCTGATCCTGCCCGAGGGCGTGAAGATGGTCGTCAACTACGGCCTGGACAGCGTGCGTTTCATCCAGCCGGTGAAGGTCGACTCCAAGGTCCGGCTCAAGGTCGACCTGGTGGACGCCACCGAGAAAAAACCCGGCCAATGGCTGCTCAAGGCCACCGCCACCCTGGAGATCGAAGGCTCGGAAAAACCGGCCTACATCGCCGAGCCGCTGTCGCTCTGCTTCGTGTAAACCTGCGCGGTCGCGAAACCGCTCAGGCAGTTTCGCATCGCTTCTCTGTATCCAAGGGGCATAGCTGCGGCATACTCGTGGCCTGATGACCTGGATCCCGTTATGCGCTTATTCGTCCCACTGACCCTGACCCTGTTGCTCACCGCCTGCGGCGACGGCGAATCGCCGCTGCCTCCCGACGCGCGCCTGCCCGACGGCGGCCGCTATCGCGGCGACCTCGTGGACGGGCTGCTCCAGGGCCAGGGACGCATCGACTACCCCAATGGCAGTTGGTATGCCGGGCAGTTCGACAAAGGCCAGTGGCACGGCACTGGGGAATGGCATGGCAGCAACGGCGAGGTCTATCGCGGCCAGTTCCAGCAAGGCCTGTTCCACGGCCAGGGCAGCCTGACCACACCGACCAGCAGCTACACCGGCGGCTTCAAGCTGGGGCGACGGGACGGTGAAGGAACGCTCAAGGAAAACGGCATGACCTACCGGGGCGAGTTCAAGGCCGACCGCTATTCCGGCCTCGGACGCCTGGAACTCGACGACGGCAGCCAGTACCAGGGCCCGTTCGCCAACGGCAAGCCCAACGGTGAAGGCCAGCGCTTCGATGCCAGCGGCAACCAGTTCACCGGGAAATTCGTCGATGGACAGCTGCAGGGCAAAGGCACTTTCAACAGCGCCGACGGCGATGTCTATGTCGGCGGCTTCAAGAACAACCAGCTCAACGGTCGCGGTCGCTACGAAAATGCCGACGGCGATGTCTGGATCGGCCAGTTCAAGGACGGCGCGCTGACCGGCAAGGGCGAATTGATCGGTGCCGACGGCAGCCACTATCTCGGTCATTTCAAGGATTGGCGCTTTACCGGCGAGGGTCGCCTGAACCTGCCCGACGGCAGCTTCTACATCGGCCAGTTCGAAAACGATAGTTACCACGGCCGTGGCACCCTGGCGCTGACCGACGGCACGGTACAAAGCGGCACCTGGGCCAACGGCCAACGGGTGCGCGACGCCGATGGACGGCTGCTGCCGGATGTACTCGAACTCGGCCTGCTGGCCCAGGGCCGCCTGCTGGAGGATGCCTTGGCCAATATCCCGGCCTCGACGCCAGCGGTGGAGCTGTACAGCCTGACCCTGGGCGGCGATGGCAAACAAAGCGTGTTCCTGCGTGAATCCGACTACGTCGCCAACATGCTCAACAGCCGTTTCGGCGCGTTCGGACAGATCCGCCTGGTGAACCACCGTGACCACCTCGGCGACCGGCCCATGGCCAGCCGCGAAAGCCTGCGCCGCGCCGCCGCCACCCTGGCCGAACGCAGCGGCCCGGAAGACCTGATTTTCATCTATCTGACCAGCCACGGCACCAGCGAACACGAACTGGTGCTCGACCAGCCGCGCATGGAACTGGCCGACCTGCCTGCCGATGAACTGGCGGTGGTGCTGGCACCGCTGAAGAACCGCGACAAGATCGTGGTGATCTCGGCGTGCTACTCCGGTGGTTTCATCCCGGCGCTCAAGGATGAGCGCACGCTGATCATGACCGCGTCCCGGGCCGACCGCGTGTCCTTCGGCTGCTCCGAGGAGGCCAACTTCACCTATTTCGGCGATGCCCTGTTCGCCCAGGCGCTGAACCAGACCGACGACCTGGAGCAGGCCTTCAAACGGGCCAAGGCCACCGTGGCCGAACGAGAACAGGCGGACAATTTCGAAGCGTCCGAACCGCAGATGTGGGCGCCCAGGACGGTTCTCTCTCACTGGCAACTGCTGCGCAAACAGCAGGCACGTAAAGCATTGCAAAGTGCTGCATTGAACGACGAGGCCACAAAGAGCAACTAAGCTGAATCGTATCAAGGGGGAAACACCATGTACTTGACGCCTCAGCATGTTTTGCTTGCCGGAGCCACCGGGTTGACCGGGGAACACCTACTGGACCGGCTGCTCAACGAGCCGACCATCTCCCGGGTCCTGGCCCCCACTCGCCGGCCGCTGGCCGAGCATCCACGCCTGGAAAATCCGGTCGGGGAACCGGCACAGGTGCTGCCACAACTCAGCGGCCAGGTCGACATCGCCTTTTGCTGCCTGGGCACGACCATCAAGAAAGCCGGCTCCGAACAAGCCTTTCGCGCGGTGGACCTGAACCTGGTGGTGGCGTTTGCCAAACGCGCCCGGGAACTCGGGGCACGGCACTTGATCGTGATCAGCGCCTTGGGGGCCGACTCGAAGTCATCGATTTTCTATAACCGGGTCAAAGGTGAAATGGAAGCCGCGCTCAAGGCCCAGGACTGGCCGCAACTGACCATCTGCCGCCCTTCCCTGCTGCTGGGCGACCGCGTCGAACCGCGCCTGGCCGAACAACTGGCCGGGCCGTTGTCGAAGCTGATCCCGGGCAAATACCACGGCATCGAAGCCTGCCAACTGGCCCGCGCCATGTGGCGCTTGGCGCTGGAAGAGCAGGATGGGGTGCGGGTGGTGGAGTCGGATGAGTTGCGTAAGCTTGGTAAGTGAGGCGCAATCATTGTGGCGAGGGGATTTATCCCCGCTGGGCCGCGAAGCGGCCCCCAATTAATCTCAACTCGGTTTCAACTGGTTGCCCAGCAGTGATGGCTCAATTCTTGGGACTGCTTCGCAGTCCAGCGGGGATAAATCCCCTCGCCACAGATAAATCCTTCAGCACAGTTAGATCTTTTACAACCCACCCGTAGCCTGAAATCCCACACCTATCGCCGTGAACAACGACAACGGCAACAGCAAGGTATCCAGCAGCGCGCTACCCGGCAGATCCAGCCCTGGGTAACTCGGCGCCTCGGCCCCAAAGCGGTCCTTGGCGCAGCAGCCACCATTGAGAGCGTAGAGGTCCAGGCGCGTGCCCGCGTACACCACCGGCGCGCCAGGCTCGGCGGCGTCGAGGGTGCGGGCGGTGGCGCAGCCGGTCAGTTGCAGCGCCAGCAGCACGATCAGCAGCTTATTCATCGCTGCTCAAATGGTGCTCGCCCCAACGCGGCAGCATGTCCTGGGGGATATTCAGCAGATTGAGAATCCGCGCGACGACGAAATCGATCAGGTCGTCGATGGTCTGCGGCTGGTGATAAAACCCCGGCGAGGCCGGCAGGATGGTCACGCCCATGTTCGACAGCTTGAGCATGTGCTCCAGGTGAATACTCGAATACGGCGCTTCCCGCGGCACCAGGATCAGTTGGCGGCGCTCCTTCAGCGTCACGTCCGCGGCCCGCTCGATCAGGTTGTTGCAGGCGCCGGTGGCAATCGCCGACAACGTCCCGGTGGAGCACGGCACCACCACCATCGCCGCCGGAGCACCGGAGCCCGACGCCACCGGCGACATCCAGTCTTCCTTGCCGTACACACGAATCTGCCCCGCCGCCGCACCGGTGTATTCGGTGAGGAAGGCCTGCATCATCTGGGTCTTGGCCGGCAGGGTCACGTCGGTTTCGGTGGCGATCACCAGTTGCGCAGCCTTGGAGATCAGGAAGTGCACCTCGCGGTCTTCACGCACCAGGCAATCGAGCAGGCGCAAGCCGTACTGGGCGCCGGAGGCACCGGTCATCGCCAGCGTGATGCGGTCGGGGCCATTGCTCTCCAAGCGAGTGTTCATTTCAGCGCCTCGGCCAGTTTGCCGTGCAGGCCGCCGAAGCCGCCGTTGCTCATGATCACCACGTGGGTGCCGGGTTGGGCCTGGCTTTTCACGCGCTCGATGATGCCTTCCAGGGAATCGCTGACAATCGACGGCACCGAGCACAGCGCGGCGGTGGCGCCGAGGTCCCAGCCGAGGTTGGCCGGCGCGTACCAGATCACCTGGTCGGCATCGACCACGCTTTCCGGCAGGCCGTCGCGGTGGGCACCGAGTTTCATGGAGTTGGAGCGTGGCTCGATGATCGCGATCAACGGTGCGTCACCGATGCGCTTGCGCAGCCCGTCGAGGGTGGTGGCGATGGCGGTCGGATGGTGGGCGAAGTCGTCATAGATGGTGATGCCGCGCACCTCGGCGACTTTCTCCATGCGCCGCTTCACGCTCTTGAACGCGCTCAACGCGGCAATGCCCATGGACGGCACCACGCCGACATGCCGAGCCGCCGCCAGGGTCGCCAGGGCGTTGGCGACGTTGTGCTGGCCGGTCATGTCCCACTCGACCACGCCTTGGGACACACCTTCGAACAGCACTTCGAACTGCGAACCGTCGTCCTTGAGCAACTTCACCTGCCACTGCCCACCCGCGCCGGTGGTTTGCACCGGGGTCCAGCAGCCCATCTCGATCACCCGATGCAACGCCGGCTCGGTGGTCGGATGGATGACCAGGCCTTCACTCGGGATAGTGCGGACCAAATGGTGGAACTGCCGCTCGATGGCTGGCAGATCGGGGAAGATGTCCGCATGATCGAACTCAAGGTTGTTGAGGATCGCCGTGCGTGGACGGTAGTGGACGAATTTCGAGCGCTTGTCGAAAAACGCGCTGTCGTATTCGTCGGCCTCGATCACGAAGAACGGCGTGCCGCCCAGGCGCGCCGACACCGAGAAATTCTGCGGTACGCCGCCGATCAAAAAGCCCGGGCTCATGCCGGCGTGCTCCAAAACCCAGGCGAGCATGCTGCTGGTGGTGGTCTTGCCGTGGGTGCCGGCCACGGCCAGGACCCAACGGCCCTGCAACACATGATCGGCCAGCCACTGCGGGCCCGACACGTAGGGCAGGCCTTTGTTGAGCACGTACTCCACCGCCGGGTTGCCACGGGACATGGCGTTGCCGATGACCACCAGGTCTGGCGCCGGGTCCAGCTGCGCCGGGTCGTAGCCTTGGGTCAGCTCGATGCCCTGGGCCTCCAGCTGTGTGCTCATCGGCGGGTAGACGTTGGCGTCGGAACCGGTCACGTGATGACCCAGTTCCTTGGCCAGGACCGCCATCGAACCCATGAAAGTGCCGCAAATACCGAGAATATGGATGTGCATAGTCGACCTCGTAAAACATGGCCGCAGGTTAGCGTAGGGAGGGGGAAATCGCACCTTGTGTTTCGACTTCACCTCGCCTTTACGGGTGGCCGCCAGACTTGCAAACAGCACACAATCCCTGTGGGAGCGAGCCTGCTCGCGATAGCGGTGGGTCAACTTGCATTGATATTGGATGTGCCGCCGCCATCGCGAGCAGGCTCGCTCCCACAGTTGATCGCATTCCTTCAGGACGACCGCGACGCGGTTCAGCGGGCAATGGCGTGCTTGCGCAGCTTTCGGTAGAGGGTATTGCGGCTGATGCCCAGTTGTTCGGCAGTGTGGGTCATGTGCCAGCGCTGGCGCTCCAGCACATCGAGCAACGCCACACGCTCGGCATCTTCAAGCGGCCGTTCTGCCACGGTTTCAACCAGCGCCACCGGACGCTGGCGAATCATCGCCGGCAAGTCCTCCAGACCAATCCGCCCGCCGTCGCACAACGCCGCCAGGGTGCGCAGCACATTGCGCAATTGCCGCACGTTGCCCGGCCAATCGAAGCCCAGCAACGCCTGGCGCGCCGGCTCGTCGATGATCACCGTCTCGCCGCCGCTCTCCTCGGCCAGCAGGAAATCCAACAACTGCGATTTGTCACTGCGCTCGCGCAACGCCGGCAAGGGGATTTCCAACCCATTGAGGCGGTAATACAAATCCTCGCGGAAGCTGCCGTCCTGCACCCGCTCCAGCAATTGCCGGTGGGTGGCGCTGATGATGCGCACGTTGACCGTCTCGGGCTCGCCGCCGATGGGCACCACCTGGCGATCTTCCAGCACCCGCAGCAAACGGGTCTGCAAGGCCAGGGGCATGTCGCCGATTTCATCGAGGAACAACGTGCCGCCGTCGGCCTGTTGCAGCTTGCCGCGCATGCCTTCCTTGCGCGCACCGGTGAAACTGCCGCCGCGATAGCCGAACAGCTCGCTTTCGATCAGGCTTTCCGGGATGGCCGCGCAGTTGAGGGCGACGAACTGTTTGCCGGCGCGCTGGCTGGCATGGTGCACGGCCTTGGCGAAGGCTTCTTTGCCGGAGCCGGTTTCGCCGTGGATCAGCAGCGGCACATCACGCTCGAACACCCGCAGCGCCTTGCGAAAATGCTCCTGCAACGCCGCATCCCCCAGGCAAATGCCCGGCAGCCGCGCGGGCTCGATGGTTTTGAACGCCGGGGCGATCGGCACCGGCACGCTGCGCGGCTGCCCCCGCAGCACGGCGAACAAAGGCCGACCGTCACGGGTCCGCAACGGCCAGCTCGCACTGGCATTGACGCTCGCGCGGCCGAGCAACTCGTCCAGCGAACAATCGAAGAAGTCTTCCACCCGCTGGCCCAGCAAGCTGCCGCGAATATGCCCCAAGAGGTTGAGCGCGCTCTGGTTGACCGCGCTGATCCGCCCTTCGCCGTCGAACGCCAGCAACCCTTCGCTGAACAGCCCCACGGACTCGGCCTGCAGGTGAAAGCGCAGCAGCCATTGATTGTCGAAGCAACGCAGGAAATAGCAGCTCTCGATCATCTTCGCCGAGAGATTGACCAGGGCCATGGTGTGGAACTGGCTCTGGCGCGACACGTCCGGGCGGGCCGAGGACACGTCGAGCACCGCCAACAGTTCGCCCTGAGGGTCGAAGACCGGGCTGGCCGAGCAGGTCAGCCCGGTGTGGCGGCCACGGAAATGTTCTTCCTGGTGGATGGTCAGGGCCTGACGTTCTACCAGGCAGGTGCCAATACCGTTGGTGCCTTCGCAGGCTTCGCTCCAGTCAGCGCCGAGCCAGAGCCCGGCCCGTTCGAAAATCTTGCGTTCGCTGGGGGCGGTGACGCAGTTGAGGATCACGCCCCGGGCGTCGGTCAGCAGCACCGCGTGGCCGGCGCCGGAGAGTTGCTGATGGAGGCTGGTCATTTCGGTGCCGGCGATATGCAGCACCTGTTGCAGGCGTTCGCGGCTTTCCAGCACCCGGCCATGTTCGAGCACCGTCGGCGCGAGGTTCTGGGCCGGGTCGAGGTGATAGTCCTCGAGGCAGCGCAGCCAGGAACGGGCAATCGACGGATCGCTGCCGGGGCCCTGCAGGTGGGCCTTGCCCTGGGTGACCGTCAGGACTTGTTGGGCATGGCGACTCAAGTGGTTGCTGTGCATTTCTTATTGTTCTCTGTGGTGAGGGGATTTATCCCCGTTGGGCTGCTTAGCAGCCCTCCCGCCAACTCGCGTCAGCATCCTCCAGCCCAACAACCTTTGCAATGCTGGCGCGACCTGTCAGTCACAGACTGTCTCGCCGATGGCACAAACTGTCACACCGGCTGTATCGCAATCGTCACGCACGGCATCCGTTTGTCCGGCGAACTCCTCCTAAAGTCTTGATTTACGGGCCTTGCAAGGCAATGGCCCAACCTTTGCTCTAGGCTTAATTACCGGCGCTCAATTTTGCGCGGCCTCCCGTATAAGCACAAAAGCCAAGGAGAACTCATCATGCGTTACGCTCACCCCGGTACTGAAGGCGCTATCGTTTCGTTCAAGAGCAAATACGGTAACTACATCGGCGGCGAGTTCGTCGCGCCTGTCAAAGGTCAGTACTTCACCAATACTTCCCCGGTCAATGGCCAGCCCATTGCCGAATTCCCGCGCTCCACGGCCGAAGACATCGACAAAGCCCTGGACGCCGCCCACGCCGCCGCGGATGCCTGGGGCGCCACGTCGGCCCAGGCCCGCTCGCTGATCCTGCTGAAAATCGCCGACCGCATCGAAGCCAACCTCGAAGTGCTGGCGATCACTGAATCCTGGGACAACGGCAAGGCCGTGCGCGAAACCCTCAACGCCGACATCCCCCTGGCCGCCGACCACTTCCGCTACTTCGCCGGGTGCCTGCGGGCCCAGGAAGGCAGCGCCGCCGAGATCGACGGCAACACCGTGGCCTATCACATCCATGAACCGCTGGGCGTGGTCGGGCAGATCATCCCGTGGAACTTCCCGCTGCTGATGGCCGCCTGGAAACTCGCCCCGGCCCTGGCCGCCGGTAACTGCGTGGTGCTCAAGCCCGCCGAGCAAACCCCGCTGGGCATCTGCGTGCTCATGGAACTGATCGGCGACCTGCTGCCACCCGGCGTGTTGAACGTGGTGCAAGGCTTCGGTAAAGAAGCCGGTGAAGCCCTGGCGACCAGCAAGCGCATCGCCAAGATCGCGTTTACCGGTTCCACCCCGGTCGGCTCGCACATCATGAAATGCGCCGCCGAGAACATCATCCCGTCCACCGTGGAACTGGGCGGCAAGTCGCCGAACATCTTCTTCGAAGACATCATGCAGGCCGAGCCGAGCTTCATCGAGAAAGCCGCCGAAGGCCTGGTGCTGGCATTCTTCAACCAGGGCGAAGTGTGCACCTGCCCATCCCGCGCCCTGGTGCAAGAGTCGATCTACGACGAGTTCATGAAAGTGGTGATGAACAAAGTCCTGCAGATCAAACGCGGCGACCCGCTGGACACCGACACCATGGTCGGCGCCCAGGCGTCCGAGCAGCAATTCGACAAGATTCTTTCGTACCTGGAAATCGCCAAGGGCGAAGGCGCCGAGCTGCTGACCGGCGGCAAGGTGGAAAAACTCGAAGGCAACCTGGCCAGCGGTTATTACATCCAGCCGACCCTGCTCAAGGGCACCAACAAAATGCGCGTGTTCCAGGAAGAAATCTTCGGCCCAGTGGTGAGCATCACCACCTTCAAGGACGAAGCCGAAGCCCTGGCCATCGCCAACGACACCGAGTTCGGCCTCGGCGCCGGTCTGTGGACCCGCGACATCAACCGCGCCTACCGCATGGGCCGGGCGATCAAGGCCGGTCGCGTCTGGACCAACTGCTACCACCTCTACCCGGCGCACGCCGCGTTCGGTGGCTACAAGAAGTCCGGCGTGGGTCGTGAGACGCACAAGATGATGCTCGATCATTATCAGCAGACCAAAAACCTGCTGGTGAGCTACGACATCAATCCGTTGGGGTTCTTCTAAGCCTTCGGGGCGAGGCAGGTGGTTCTGCTTCGCCCTTTAGATAGCTATCGCGAGCAGGCTCGCTCCCACAGGGACTGTGGGTGACCCTTTTTCTGTGGGTTGGCCCAAATCCCCTGTGGGAGCGAGCCTGCTCGCGATGGCGCCCTCACTGACAACATCAAATTGCCGTCCCACTGCTCTGGCATGAGCCTTGCGTGCCCGCTCCACAACAAACCCGAAAGTCCAACAGATCAAACAATAAAAAAGACAGAGAGGACTTATGACTTCTACCACTCAACTCAAACCCACACTCGGCACCCTGCATTTATGGGGTATCGCCGTCGGCCTGGTGATTTCCGGCGAATACTTCGGCTGGAGTTACGGCTGGGGCACCGCTGGGACCCTGGGGTTTCTCGTCACCGCCCTCATGGTGGCGTTGATGTATACCTGCTTCATCTTCAGTTTCACCGAATTGACCACCGCGATTCCCCACGCTGGCGGGCCGTTTGCCTACAGCCGACGGGCCTTTGGTGAGAAAGGCGGGTTGATCGCCGGGATCGCCACGCTGATCGAATTTGTCTTCGCGCCCCCGGCCATCGCCATGGCGATTGGCGCCTACCTCAACGTGCAATTCCCGGAACTGGACCCCAAGCTCGCCGCGGTTGGCGCGTACATCGTGTTCATGACCCTGAACATCCTCGGCGTCAGCATCGCCGCCGCCTTCGAGCTGGTGGTCACCGTGCTGGCGGTCGCCGAATTGCTGGTGTTCATGGGCGTGGTCGCGCCGGGCTTCAGCTTCAGCAACTTCGTGCTCAACGGCTGGGCCGGCTCCAATGAATTCAGCCTCGCCTCAATCCCGGGCATTTTCGCCGCAATCCCCTTCGCGATCTGGTTCTTCCTCGCCATCGAAGGTGCGGCCATGGCCGCCGAAGAAGCCAAGGACCCGAAACGCACGATTCCCCGCGCTTACGTCAGCGGCATCCTGACCCTGGTGTTCCTGGCCATTGGCGTGATGATCATGGCCGGCGGCGTCGGTGACTGGCGCACCCTGTCAAACATCAACGACCCGCTGCCCCAAGCGATGAAGGCCGTGGTCGGCAACAATTCCACGTGGATGCACATGCTGGTGTGGATCGGCCTGTTCGGCCTGGTGGCGAGTTTCCACGGGATCATCCTCGGCTACTCGCGGCAGTTCTTCGCCCTGGCCCGGGCCGGTTACCTGCCCCGTGGCCTGGCGAAACTCTCGCGCTTCCAGACCCCGCACCGGGCGATCCTGGCCGGCGGCGTGATCGGCATCGCAGCGATCTACAGCGATGGCCTGGTCAACCTGCAAGGCATGAGCCTGACCGCCGCGATGATCACCATGTCGGTGTTCGGCGCCATCGTGATGTACATCATCAGCATGCTCAGCCTGTTCAGATTGCGTAAGACCGAACCGAACCTGGAACGCACCTTCCGTGCCCCGGGCTACCCGATCGTACCGGGCATCGCACTGTTCCTGGCGGTGGTGTGCCTGGTGGCGATGGCGTGGTTCAACATGCTGATCGGCCTGGTGTTCCTGGCGTTCATGGTGGTCGGCTACCTGTATTTCCAACTGACCGCCAAGCAACGCTCCGATGCACCGGCGGACGCTATGCTCACAGGTATCTGAAAGTTGCACCGGCGCCGGGCTGAGGGCCCGGTGCCTGCCTTATAGAAGTGCACGCAGTTTCCTCCCTGTGCGGGAGAGCCCTGTTTTAGGGTTAGCCCTGTGTGGGGAAACTCTGTGGGAGCAGGGCTACTCCACAGGGGTTGGGTCTGCGCTGTAGTTGAATTATTTAGAGATTCAGGAGGACACCGCCCCATGGCCGCATTCGCCCATTCCGTCGGCGCCCAGACCTATCGCTTCGACAGTCTCAAAGAGCTGATGGCCAAGGCCAGCCCGGCACGTTCCGGGGATTTCCTGGCCGAAGTCGCGGCGCTCAACGATGGTGAGCGGGTAGCCGCGCAAATGGCCCTGGCTGACCTGCCCCTCAGTCATTTCCTGCAAGAAATGCTGATTCCTTACGAGGCCGACGAAGTCACCCGGCTGATCGTCGACACTCACGACAAACAGGCCTTCGCCGTCGTCAGCCACCTCACCGTCGGCGGCTTTCGCGATTGGCTGCTCAGCGATGCCGCCGATGAACAGAGCCTGCGGGCACTGGCTCCGGGGCTGACGCCGGAAATGGTCGCCGCCGTGTCGAAGATCATGCGCGTGCAGGATCTGGTGCTGGTGGCGCAGAAAATCCGCGTGGTCACCAAGTTCCGCGGCACCCTCGGCCTGCGCGGGCGCCTGTCCACGCGCCTGCAACCCAACCACCCCACCGACGAACCGGCGGGGATCGCCGCGAGCATTCTCGATGGCCTGCTCTACGGCAACGGCGACGCCATGATCGGCATCAACCCGGCCACCGACAGCACCGCCTCGATCTGCGCGATGCTGGAAATGCTCGACGCCATCATCCAGCGCTACGACATCCCCACCCAGGGCTGTGTGCTGACCCACGTCACCACCTCCATCGAAGCGGCAAACCGTGGCGTGCCCCTGGACCTGGTGTTCCAGTCCATCGCCGGCACCGAAGCGGCCAACGCCAGTTTCGGCATCAACCTCAACGTGCTGAAGGAAGGCTACGACGCCGGGCTCAGCCTGAATCGCGGCACCTTGGGCAACAACCTGATGTATTTCGAAACCGGCCAGGGCAGCGCGCTGTCGGCCAACGCCCACCACGGCGTCGATCAACAGACTTGCGAGACTCGGGCCTACGCCGTGGCACGGCATTTCAAGCCATTCCTGGTGAACACGGTTGTAGGCTTCATCGGCCCGGAATACCTGTACAACGGCAAACAGATCATCCGCGCCGGCCTCGAAGACCACTTCTGCGGCAAGCTCTTGGGCGTGCCGATGGGCTGCGACATCTGCTACACCAACCACGCCGAAGCCGACCAGGACGACATGGACACCCTGCTGACCCTGCTCGGCGTGGCCGGGATCAACTTCATCATGGGCATCCCCGGCTCCGACGACATCATGCTCAACTATCAGACCACCTCGTTCCACGACGCCCTCTACGCCCGCCAGACCCTCGGCCTGAAACCGGCGCCGGAATTCGAAACCTGGCTGGCGAACATGGGCATCTTCACCCAGGCCGATGGCCGGGTGCGGTTCGGCGACAACCTGCCACCGGCGTTTCGTCACGCCCTGGCGCATTTGGGATAAGTGAGCTGCCGATGGACAAACCTCCTGTCGATTCGCAAAACCCTTGGCTGGAACTGCGCCGCCTGACCCCGGCGCGCATCGCCCTGGGCCGCACCGGCACCAGCCTGCCGACCCAGGCGCAACTGGACTTCCAATACGCCCACGCCCAGGCCCGCGATGCGGTGCACCTGGCGTTCGACCATCAGGGCATTCGCGCGCAACTGACTGAACGCGGCCGCGAGAGCCTGCTACTCCACAGTGCCGCCGCCGACCGCCACAGCTACTTGCAACGCCCGGACCTGGGTCGACGGCTCGACGAGGCCTCTGCACAAATCCTGGATGACTACGCAGCGGCTCACCCCGGCGGCGTGGACCTGGCCATCGTCGTCGCTGATGGCCTGTCGGCGCTGGCGGTGCATCGGCATACGCTGCCGTTCCTCGCGCGACTGGAAGAACAGATCGCCGCTGACGGCTGGTCGGTGTCGCCCGTGATCCTGGTGGAACAAGGCCGCGTCGCGGTGGCCGATGAAGTGGCGCAGCGGCTCGGCGCAAAAATGTCGGTGATCCTGATCGGCGAACGCCCCGGCCTCAGCTCCCCCGACAGCCTCGGGCTGTATTTCACCTACGCGCCCAAGGTCGGCCTGACCGATGCCTATCGCAACTGCATCTCCAACGTCCGCCTCGAAGGCTTGAGCTACGGCATGGCCGCCCACCGCCTGGTCTACCTGATGCGCGAGGCCTGTCGCCGCCAGCTCTCGGGGGTCAATCTGAAGGACGAAGCCCAGGTACAAACTCTAGACTCGGAAAATACTGCCGATATGAAAGGTAACTTCCTACTCATGCCGCCCCAAAGCTGATCCGTTTATCCGTTGCGTTTTTGATCCGCTTTCAGGCAGCATCAAAAGCACGGCAGCGCAAAGTTGTTGTCTGAATATCTGTCGACCCTTGCAGACGAGACCTACCATGCGGATTATCCAAGCGACCCTGGAACACCTGGACCTGCTGACCCCATTGTTCGTCAAGTATCGGGAATTCTACGGCTCACTGCCCTACCCGGACTCGTCCCGAGCCTTCCTCGAAAAACGCCTGCGCCGCAAGGAATCGGTGATCTACCTGGCCTTGCCGGATGACGACGACAACAAGCTGCTGGGCTTCTGCCAGCTCTACCCAAGCTTCTCGTCGCTGTCGCTCAAGCGCGTGTGGATCCTCAACGACATCTACGTCGCCGAAGACGCCCGCCGCCAACTGGTGGCTGACAACCTGATCCGCACCGCGAAAAAAATGGCCAAGGAAACCAACGCCGTACGCATGCGCGTCTCCACCAGCAGCAACAACGAAGTCGCGCAGAAAACCTACGAGTCGATTGGCTTCAAGGAAGACACCGAGTTCAAGAACTACGTGTTGCCGATCAGTGAAGGGATCTGAGCCACTGGTGGCTGGGTGAAACCTCTGTGGCTGAGTGCACCCCTTGTGGCGAGGGAGCTTGCTCCCGCTTGGGTGCGCAGCACCCACAACCCAGCCAACCAAATCCCAATGACACACCACCAACCCTGTGTGGCTAGGTGAAACCTTGTGGCGAGGGGATGTATCCCCGCTGGGCTGCGCAGCAGCCCCAAAACCTGAGCACGCGGTACACCAGACTGACCTAGTCAGCCTTTAGGGGACCGCTTCGCGCTCCAGCGGGAGCAAGCTCCCTCGCCACAAAAGCGGTCCGAGCCGATGCCTCATCCAACCACCCCCTCAGAAATCCCCCGCTACAAACTCAACACGCGCTTCACAATCCTCACCGTATAATGCCGCTCTTCCCAGCTTGTAAGAAAAAGCTACACACTCTGTAGCCATACTCAAAGCCAGCCCCACCAGCCTGCCGAGTCGGGCCGCCACCACAGGTGCTATGCATGGATTTCAACCCCCTCGACCTCATTCTGCATCTCGACGTCTACCTCGACATGCTGGTGACCAACTACGGCACATGGGTCTACGCCATCCTGTTCCTGGTGATCTTCTGTGAAACCGGCCTGGTGGTGACGCCCTTCCTGCCGGGCGACTCCCTGCTGTTCATCGCCGGCGCCGTAGCCGCGGGTGGTGCCATGGACCCACTGCTGTTGGCCGGCCTGTTGATGCTGGCGGCGATCCTCGGCGACAGCACCAATTACCTGATCGGCCGCACCGCCGGCGAAAAACTGTTCAGCAACCCCGACTCGAAAATCTTCCGCCGCGACTACCTGCAGCAAACCCACGACTTCTACGACAAACACGGCGGCAAAACCGTGACCCTGGCGCGCTTCCTGCCGATCATCCGCACCTTCGCCCCCTTCGTCGCCGGCGTGGGCAAAATGAACTACCTGCGCTTCTTCGGCTTCAGCGTCCTCGGTACCGTCCTCTGGGTCGGCGGCCTGGTCACACTCGGCTACTTCTTCGGCAACGTGCCGTTCATCAAGCAGAACCTGTCACTGCTGGTGGTGGGCATCATCCTGGTGTCGCTGCTGCCGATGATCATCAGCCTGGTGCGCAGCAAAATGAGCCAGCGCGCCTCGAAAGCCTGATCGCCCATGTGGTCCCTGAGCAACTGGCGCCGCCAACGCACCCTCGCCAAACACCCCGTCACCGAGGAAACCTGGCAGCGCGTGCGTCATCAGTTGAGCTTCCTCGACGGCATCAGCGCCGCCGAGGACCAGTGGCTACGGGAAGCCTGCGTGCTGTTCCTGCATGACAAACACCTCACCGCCCTGCCCGGCGTCGAACTGCGCCAGGAACAACGCCTGCTGCTCGCCGCCCAGGCCCAATTGCCGCTGATGCACCTCGGCGATTTGAACTGGTACCAGGGCTTCCACGAAATCGTTCTCTACCCCGACGATTTCCTCAGCCCCCAGCGCTACCGCGACGCCAGCGGCATCGAGCACGAATGGGACGGCGAACACAGCGGCGAAGCCTGGCCCCAGGGCCCGATCATCCTGGCCTGGGACGGCGTGCTCGCCAGCGGCGGCTGGGACGGCTACAACCTGGTGATCCACGAACTGGCGCACAAACTCGACATGCTCAACGGCGACGCCAACGGCCTGCCGCCGCTGCACGCCGACATGCGCGTCCAGGATTGGGCCGACGCCATGCAACAGGCCTTCGATGACCTCAACCGCCAACTCGACCACAACCCCGACGCAGAAACCGTCATCGACCCCTACGCCGCCGAAAACCCGGCGGAATTCTTCGCCGTCACCAGCGAATACTTCTTCAGCGCCCCAGACCTGCTGCACCAGGCCTATCCCAAGGTCTACGAACAGCTCCAGGCGTTCTACCGCCAGGATCCTTTGGCCCGGCTGCGGCAACTTCAAGCCGAAGATCCGGTCTATCAGGCGTCATACTAAGGTCTCTAAGACCCTGCTAACGTGGCATCGACGGCTGAATATGCCTATAATCGCCGCCACTTTTTGGTCAATCCGACCAGTCATTTGGTCAACTAACGGGGGCACCGCCCAATGAGCTACAGCAAGATTCCGGCTGGCAAAGACCTGCCGAACGACATCTACGTCGCGATCGAAATCCCGGCCAACCACGCCCCGATCAAATACGAAATCGACAAAGACAGCGACTGCCTGTTCGTTGACCGTTTCATGGCCACCCCCATGTTCTACCCGGCCAACTACGGTTACATCCCCAACACCCTGGCCGACGACGGCGACCCCCTCGACGTACTGGTCGTGACCCCATACCCAGTGGCCCCAGGCTCGGTCATCCGCGCCCGTCCGGTCGGCATCCTGAACATGACCGACGACGGCGGCGGCGATGCCAAAGTCATCGCAGTGCCACACGACAAACTGTCGCAACTGTACGTCGACGTGAAGGAATACACCGACCTGCCACCGCTGCTGATCCAGCAGATCGAGCACTTCTTCGCGAACTACAAAGACCTCGAAAAAGGCAAGTGGGTCAAGATCGAAGGTTGGGCCGGTGCAGACGCCGCCCGCGAAGCGATCACCAAATCGGTTGCCGCCTACAAAGGCTGAAACTGAATGTGCAGAAGAACCCCGGTTTGCACCGGGGTTTTTTTATGCCTTAATGGCGCTTAATACCAACTTGTATTAATACTGTTTAACAGCGTTTAGCCCGCCCCTTGCAGATCCTGCAAACGGAAAGATCGTCTTATATATTTGAACGACATGTTTATTGCCGAAAACACAGTCGCCCCTAAACTTTCCGTTTATGAAAAAGATCTCCAGTGGCGACCGCTTCAGAGCCCTTCTAAAAGAAGCCCATATTCGTTCCGCCGACTTCGCGAAGTTATACGGCGTGAAATCCCAGCACGTGAACAACTGGTTCAACCGTGGCATCCCGCCCGGGCGCATCCACTCCATCGCCAGCCTGCTGACCGTCAGCCCGGAGTGGCTCGCCCACGGCGAAGGCCCCCAAACCCCATTGGGCCTCGGCCCCGGCACCACCTATGAAGCCGCCGAAAACGACGGTGTCTACAGCGTGCTGGAACCCACGGACATCGAACTGCCTTTCTATAAGGAAGCCCCCATCGCCCCCGGCGAAACCAAAACCCACATCATCGAAGTCCCCGACCAATCCATCCGCCTGCCCCGCAGCCACCTCGAATCCCTGGAAATCGACCCCAGCGACGCCATCTGTATCACCATGGTCGGCGACAGCATGGCCGAACGCATCGAAGACGGCTCCACCCTCGCCATCGACCGCGGCCTGACCCAAATCGTCGACGGCCATATCTATGCGCTTGAGCATGATGGGATGCTGCGTATCAAATACCTGCACCGCATTCCCGGTAATCGGCTGCGCCTGCGCAGCCACAACAGCGCTGCGTATCCTGATGAGGTGTTCAGTGCTGAACAAATCGACGCGCAACACATCCACGTGATCGGCTGGGTGTTCTGGTGGTCCACCCTCAACAAACAGAGACCGCCGGTATTCGATTGACCCACCCAAGACCAGAAACCGTGGCGGGAATTGTGGCAGGAGCTGCGGCAGAGGCTGTGGCAGAAGCTTTTGTGGCGAGGGAGCTTGCTCCCGCTGGGCTGCGCAGCAGCCCCCTGCTTTCCCCCTGAATCACCGATAACCCAATGATTCCACACCACTTACCACTGGGATTCTGAACCAAACCCGCGTATCCTCCGCCCCACATTTGCGAGCCCACGCCTCGCACCGACAAGGCAGATCACTTTCTGACCAAGTCCCACAGCCGGCCGCAAGAGCCGGATGTACGTTTTGAAGGCTGGTGAGGTTTGTCAAAAACGAACTGAGTTAGTCAACGAGAAGCCGGCCATAAGCCGGCTTTTTAATGCGCCATCGAAAGATCATCTTCTTGAATTTGCTGCTGCCTCGTGAGAACAAGAAGCCCAGTCCAGAGCTGTTCAGGCATTTGACAGTCATGACATAACCAACATCAATCACAGAATTGAGAGTCAACGGTAGGTGGATACTGGATGCCCCAAAATTGTCAGCCTGGAAAGGAAGGCATGGTTCTCGCAGTCCCTACCCTAATAAAAAGACAAATAAAATCAGTTACATATAAGCCATGAAAAATTTGCTTTTGACTATCGCAGATCGCTAATTGAGAATGCGCGAACTAGGCATAACGCCACTAAATTTGGATTCGCTTCATGTCACATGCAAATGGATTTGACTTCCTTGAGCCGTTACCTCCTAGCTGTCCCCCTGAAGAGGTCAACAAGCCAACTGAAGAAAAGCTATGGAGGCTCTTGAGAGCGAACACTCACACCGCTGAAGATTTCGACTCCCAACGTAAGCGATTATCCAAGCACAAATATCCAGACGAGTGCCTAGCGAGATCTGTCTCCCTTATGACTTCGCTCGCCGCATGTCGTGCGGCGATAAAAAGCCCGCGCATGGCAAAAATGAGATTTACTCATGCGGTGGAGATCCCGTGTGACTCAAACTTTGGGGTATGGCATCAAGACCAGTCGAATCATGTCAATTGGTGGCCTTATCTGACCGTCATGCCCACTAGCATCGCCGGGAAAGTGGAAGAGCTAAATGGCTAAGCTAACGATAGAAAAAATCCTGCTTACCTATGAAGTTCCTCTGGTGGCACTAGCAAAAAATAAGAACGGTGACCGTTATCTTGGTGTTAACTACGAAGACGGTGAGACAGCATTTAAATTTTATTTTTCCAGAATAAAAACCGAACATCTAAAACAGCTATTCTCTGAAAAAATTGACGTTCATTATGCGGTAACAAAGCTGCATACCGGAAAATATGAGCTTGGTGAAGTATGGGGTAACCCAGGAGAGGAATTCCAAACCAAAAGCTTTTCCGAGCTCCCCCTAGACTCTCTCCCCGAACCTGGAATGTTCATTCCAGGCCACGCACCGGAAAGCCTTAACAGTGACTTTAAAACTGTGAACATAGACGGACAATGGGAGATAAGCGATTTAAGAAAATTTTCCGACTTAGTCCAAGACTGCTACTCATTTGGATTTGCATTACTCGGAGCAACAGGAAAAGCCGCAACGAAAAAAATAAACTCTTTATTCCATAAACATCCATGGAGAGGAGGATTTAGCTCTGTAAATTTCTTCAAGGAGCTTTATAAAAATATCCCAAACGAAGATCGCGCAGGCATTAAAAAAATAGAGTACGCATCTCCGGGGGAAATAAAATTCTACATGAATGGGGATGTCGCGGATTCCATTAGAGAGCTGGTCAATGGCATCAATGAAGTCAAGAGCCCTGCTCGTGACGCCTATAAAAAAGCATACATGCACCTGCAAAATTTAGGCTGGCTAAGTAAATCTGATGCTGACATAGCCCTTTCAACTCAAGACATAAAATCTCTTACCGAGCTTCTAGAGGAAAGCTGTCAAGCTTTCGGCCTGGAGGAAAGCGCCGAACACATCCTAAACTTAGCAAGCGGAGATCCGTTATCTGCAATTAAAATTGTGCTGGCCTACTACCGACGCCTTCAGGGGTTGGCAGATTACGTTGCAACAGGAAAGGCACAGAACATTTTTCATGACGAATAATGGGTTACAACCGTCAACCTGTCGCGGCGTACGGCAGCTCAGATTGTGCGGTGACGCGTTAGGCGGTTAGAAGAACTTCCTTGACTTCCGATACGTCTAGCGACGGCAGGCTGCCGACATTGACACTGTACCTAATGCCTGTCACACCGAGTGGCGGGATGTAGTCATCTGGGAGCCTGGGGAAGTTGCCGGCAACTTCGAAGACATGGACATAGCGGAATGTGAACCGTAGGAGGGCACCTGTCTGTCGTAGGCCCTCGTGCCAGCCGAGTTGTGCTAGGCGTGAATCGAAAACATCCAGCGCACGCCCATCGGATACCAACTTCTCACGAATTTCATCGACGCGGTCTGCCAGCGTTTCTTCGCCGCCAAGACTGCGCTCCAGCATGACGCTGACAAACAGGAGGCGCTTGCTGGCGGGTGCCTTCAGCTGATCGAAACGGGAGATTTCGTGCTTCGGTTCCGATCGCGTGGTGGTCTTCACTTCGACGTGGACGCCCTGTCCGACGAAATCATGACGTTCGCTTTCAGGGCCGCTCCAAAGGTGGCTGACGCGCGGGCCGATGGTCGGGAGCAGCACGTTGGACAGCACCCAGAGTTCGCCGAAAAGACCGATCTGCTCGGCCGCGCTCAGGTCAGGCGCGAGCGGGCGCAATGCCGCACGCATGTCGTCGATGATGCGTTCAACCGAGATAGCAGGATCGCGGCCTTCAATGTGGATAGCGTGGAGGACCTTGTTGCCTACCAGCGTAAGCAGTTCTTCGTGGTGGCTTCGTGCGGAAACGTCCAGCCAAATCTGTCCGCCTTCCAGGATGCGGACCTGAAGGCTCTGCAGGTCCGGCGGCAGGTTTTGCGGGGCGACATCGATGGCTAGCAGCAGGTGCAGGCGTCCGTCGTTTGACACTCCGATCAGCGCTGCGTCCAGGTCTTCGGCCACCTGCTCGTAGATATCCTCGTGCGAAAGTCGCTGCTCGCGCAGACTTGCCCAGCGGTCTTGCGTGATCTCAACCATTGCGTACCCCACGGTTCACGACGAGCCGTTGTTCGCCGTCCGCAGTGCGGGGCAGCGAAAGCGCGAGGCCCAGCACTGCCTGTGTTGGCGCACGAAGCGGTTCGGGATCCAGGGGGTAGAGCAGGACCAGGCCCTGCTGCGCGGGGCGGTCCTCGCGCATTGCCCGTGCATTGAAGCCTGAGCCAGAGCGGTAGTTCTCCGGTCCGCCATGCAGGTCGGCACCTTCATGGCGTGGATCGATCAGGATGCCGATCGACTCGTTGGCCTGCAACGAACGTCGAACAAGGCCGAAAGGCCTTCCACCCAGGAGTACCTGTCGTTCCCGCTGCGGGTTGGCTACGAACACGGTCCAGTTCGTCAGCTCTCCCGCTTCGGCTCGCTCCAGGATCCAGTCGGCAATCTCCGCGCCCTGAAATGCAATGCTGTTCGGGTGCCCCTCATAACGCCTCAGGAACAGTGCGATGTCCTCGGCCGGCACATCGTGTGCTATGGCGCCACCGTGTGCATCCTGTGTCGGGGGGTGCTGTCGTAACAGGGCGGACGCCAAGTCCAAGTTTCGTTCCAGCAGTTCCCGGTCCTGCATGGGAAACAGGATCGTCTGCGGGTTTTCGCCAGACCATGACCGTGCATCATCCGTCTGCATCCTGCTCTTGTTCTTGCTGGTGAGCAGGAGCTTTGAATGGGCGCGCATCCGGATGGCCATCTGGTCAGGCCTGCGGCCGGCCTTGTTTAGTGCCGTGATGGAGTCACGCAGGGATTCTTCGACCAGCGCCAGCTCCACAAACCACTGAGCGATGCCTTCGGTTGTCCAGATGCGGATCAGGTCTTCATAGCCTGTCCTGAAACCATACCAGCGGGCCATCTGCAGCAGAGCATCCGCCAGCGTTGTGGTGCGCAGGAAGTAGGCGATCGTCAGTCCCTCAAGCGTCAATCCGCGCGACAGCCGATTGCCACCCACTGCAACAAGCTGCCGTCCAGGCTTGGCGTCGTATTCCAGTTCGTCGCCCGTCGTGCTATTGAGCACAACAACGACTAGGCGGGCCAGGTTCGTCACTGCCTCTTCCAATAGAACCTCTTCGCTGCAAGGCAGATCTACCGGTCCCAGCCCCAAGAGCGTTGAGCGGAACATCTGCTTGAGCACGCCGGGTTCGGCGTTCTCATGATGGAACCAGTTGCGGATCTGTTCCTCGATCGCCCCTCCAATGCGCAACTGGTCCTGCTGGAGATGGGATACGTGCACCAGCATCGTGTTCGGCTTACCCATCTGGCCGCGCTGCAGTCTGATGGCGCCGGCAAGCGCAAAGGTCAGGAGGGCATCGGCGAGCGACTGGGGAAGATCCAGCGGTCCCCGGGCAACAATCGCCTCGCTCCTTTTACGCTGCTGCGGCTTCAGAGCCTTCACATCCGCCGCGTCTACAGGGCGCAGTACATCGCGGCCCTGCGAGCTGACGCCGAAAAGCTCTTCCGTTCCCGTGTAGCCGTCCGGCCGAGGAAGCTGTACGACGAAGTCCTTGGGGAACAGGTCTTCGCCGACCTGGCTGTCACTGGCGTCTGGGTCGATGAGGATGTTGGCGAATGGCGTTGCCGTGTAAGCGATGTATGTGGCCCGCGGAATCTTTCTGAGAATGTCGCGAATCAGGGCGTTGGTCAGTGACGGGGCCGTGTCGTCATCCGGTTCGGTGTCGGTGTCGATACTGGGGTCGCGCCGATTTCCGCGTGTATTGATGGAGGCCTGATCGGCTTCGTCATCGATGAGAAGAACCGGTACATCAGCGAGCCGGCCTTCGAGTTTGCCGAACCACTGGTTGAGCCGTTTCAGAATCGGCGTGATCTTCTTCGCGACGATCAGGACGGTACCGGTCGATGCGAATCCATCGGCCACCTCCGGCTCACGAAAGTCTGAAGCCTCATCGGTCAGCGTGATCCAGTCGACGCCCGTCCCGGCCAGCTCCAGATCCAGGCGCTTCTGCGTCTGGCTCCGCAGCGAATCGTGAATGCCTGAAAGAACGATGATCAGGCGGTAGCCGACATCGGCTGCGCGCGCAGCCACAGCCGTGAAGTTGGCGGTCTTGCCGGACTGAACGTAGCCGACGACCAGACCCCGGCACTGGAATTCCGGGCGACTTACCGGTGTGGTCTTCGAGATGATCCGCAGTGACTCTTCCGCGACCGACGCAATCTGGTGCGGCTTCCATTTGGGCTGGGCCCGCAGATAGGCTTCATGCCGGGACCAGTTGGTCCAGGCGGTTGCATCGGTCCACAGAGCCAGCCTGGGCTTCAGTGTAAGGGGAAGCGGAAGCCGGACCTTCATTAGACCTTGTCCGTCAGCTGGTCCTGGACACCGGCCGTCTCCAATGCGCGAAGGAATTCAGACAGAGCCGTCTTGGCCTCGGCATCCTTATCGATGAGCTGCACGAGCGTCACCAGCGTCGGCATCAGCGGGGTGACCTCGACTTCCTCCCCCTTGAACCCGGTCTTGCGTTGCCATGGCTTGTCGCCGCTGCTGACAAGGCGGATTGAAGTTCTGTCCTTCTTTGCAGCCGGGGTCGGAGCAGGTGCCGCCACGGGAGTGCCTCCCGCGGCTGTCGTTGGAGGCAAGAAGCCGCCTGGCGCTGGTGTGCCGGCCGGCGACACAGTCTTGCCGCCTCCTTTCGGAGTCGACGCAGCTTTTTCCTTCTTGTTGTACCGGAGGCGGGCTGCTGCGCGAGGGGTCTTTAGCAGGTCTCCGAGGGGCTTGGTGATCGCAAAGGGCAGGCGAATGAGCTGCTTGCTGATATCTACCTGCAACTGCTCATCAGCCAGCCTGTCGAAGTCGATTGCGACACGAATCAGCTTGGTGTGCTCATCCTTGGCGAAGAGATCTTCCCAGCCGCCCCATTTGATGAGGCGGTCAAGTCGATAGAAGTACAGGCCCTGAGCATCGTTTGCGCGGCCATTCAGGGAGTGGCGGTCGCGTTCAACGCGTTGCTCCAGCGGCGGCAGATCCTTGATGTATTCGTCGAACTCTTCCTCATGTGGCGTGACGTACGCACGAACATAGAGGACAGGCGTCTTGTCCGGAGAAGCGCCGGGAAGCTCGATGCGATGCTGGTCGTACTCTTTCGTCAGCGGGTGCCCCATGGGGTTGTTGGCACGCAGAACGTCATCGTTCAGCCTGATGACGACCCTCTCGCGCCCGCGCACCTTGCCTTCAAGGTACCGGTGGAAGACCAGTTCGAGGTGCGACTTGATGGCAGCGAGTTCCTGCGCGTAAGGAGAATCTGCCCTGCCTCTCGCCGGCTCCATCGAGGGGCGCATCTGCGTGAGCAGCACGGCCGTGCCCGTCTCGCCGATGTTCACTGCCGAGGCATGCTCGGGAGCTACCGGGTCGCTCAGAAGCGCCCAGCGGCGCGTCTTGGCAAGATGGTCCTTGTCCCAGGTGAGTGTCGTGCTTTCGCTCCCGGCAGCTTTCGATACGACCGTCAGTCGATCAGCCTGGGACCAGGCCGCACCCTTCAGCCCATAGCCGAACTTGCCCAGATCGCCGTCGTCGTATTCACGCTGGTGCCCGATCTTCATGGCGTCGCGCAGACCCGATGGAGTCATGCCCCTACCGTCGTCGCGAATGCACATCCACCGGCCGCCCGCATTGGGATTCGGGAAGGTGATGTCGATCTCCCGTGCGCCATGCGACAGGCTGTTGTCCACCAGATCGGCCACGGCGCTGGGCAGGCTGTGCCCGGCACGTGCCAGGATCTTGAAGAGGCCGAGCGGGTCCGGTGCGGCGTCATCGTCGTCGCGGTAGTTGTCGGTTTCTTTTTGTGACGTCACGGACACTGTTTCTGCCTCCTTGAATAGCTGCGGGAAGTGATCCGAGAGCACCGCCTGGCAGTGCTGGCCTTCCTCACCGTACAGCGCAATCATTGCGGATTTGCCGAGCTGGGCACTCTCTCCATGGCACAGGATCGAAGAGCGGGCTGGGTGGTCTGCCGGGATGACAACCCAGGATGCATTGGCCGGGGTGCTCGAGGCGTCAACTACCATCGCGAACAGAACGCCTGGGTCGACGAAACTGTAGAAGGAGCTTTTCGGGCAATCGCCTTCGAATCTCCAATTTTTGTGCTGCCGCTTAAGCCATGAAGCAATCTCAACCACGGTACCTTCGTCTTCGAGACGACGGCAGGTGATTGCGATGGTGTCAGGGTTCTCTGCTGAAGGAAAAACCTTGCCGACGACGTCCCAATCGAAGTTGATGGAACGCTGTTTGGCGCGTTCCTTCCCCTGGCGGCGGTACTCATGAAACATGCCGAGTTCGGAATGAGTAAGCAGTCGGAGAATGGTGAACTTCACTTCCTGCCCTCTGTCGTCTTGATTTGTGATTGCTCCAAATCGAACAATGCCACACGCATGTCTTGTGTCTCCGGTGCCCCCAGGCACTCCCGCATCCCACGAGCGATAGCATAGGCGAATAGTGGTGGCACGGCGTTGCCAATCTGCTTGAATGCCGGGTTCATCGATCCTTTGAAAACGAAGCCGTCAGGGAATGACTGGAGCCGCGCAGCCTCACGGACGGTGATGGTGCGTGCTTGTTTCGAGTCGAAGTGGATGTGGGAGTAAGAGTCCTTGCCGAGGTGCGCCATCAGCGTACGTACAGGGGCATCGGGGCGGAGCTTCCACCACTTGTTCGGAAACTTCCCCGGGTCATACGGGATGCGCCAGGACGTAATGTATGTGCTGACGTCTGCGTTTCTCGGGTCGGTGGGCAAACCGAGTCTCCTGCGGTCGGCAAGCCAGTTCGCAATTTTCTGCTCTACATAGGCATGCACCTGCGGGTACTCCCAGCCAGGCTGAATCTCGGCGAAGATCTTGTAGTCGCGCGGCAGATACCGAAAAACATGGCCAGTCGTAGACTTGGTCGTAAATCCGTGCCACTCCCGCATCAGGCGCGAATAGGCAGTCGTCGGCTTTTTTGCTGTGTACTCGACAGGTTCTGACGGGTCTTTCGCCCCGCGACGAATGGCACCCGAGCGAAGCATTTCTTCGGCGTACAGGTGCGGCAGATCTGCCAGCGCATCAGAGGCCGATGTGGCCGCGGGAGAGTCGGGAGCTGGATCGGGAATCCAGCGGTGGTGCGCAGAGCCTTCGGCTTTGATAACTCGCCTCGCAGCATTCTTGGAACTGGTGTAGCCGGATGGCAGAACCAAGTGGTGCGTTGGCACCGGAAATTTTGGCTTGATGCCGGTCGAACGATGGAAGCCTACCAGAATCATGCGTTCCCGCATCTGCGGAACGCCGTACCAGACGGAATTCAGCAGTGTGTAGGCTACGTCGTAGCCTTCTTCGGCAAGGCTTTTGGAAACGAGCTCGGCAACATTGGTGCCGCCATGATTGAGGATGTCTGGCACGTTCTCCATCAGCAGCGCAACAGGCTTCGTCGCCCGGATGAATGCGACGTAGCGCTCCCACAGGCTGACCCGTCCATCCACCAGGAAGGCTTCGTCTGCAGTCACCTCTTCGCGCAGGCGAGCCTGCTCGCGGAGCTTAGCCCGGCCTACACGGGCGAACGCCTGACAGGGTGGCCCGCCGACGAGGACATCGATCTGATGGTTCGTGGCGCCCTGCAGTCCGAGATCGCCGAAGACGGTTTCTGCGGTTTCGGCTACCGCATCGCGCGGGGCGTGGTGCGCTTCCTTGTCCCCCCCGACCGAGCGCGAGCCGAAGTTGGCTCCGTGCGACTTTGCAGCCCACGGGTCCATTTCGATCGATGCGACCGGTGTAAATCCGGCGGTCAGGAAGCCAAGGGATATGCCGCCACAGCCTGCGAACATGTCCATGTAGCGGATTTCGCCGCCTTCCTGAATACGCTGCAGCTTGCTGCGGATCAGCTCGTCGTCTGAGGTAGAGGCGCGGGAATGATTGCCAGTCGAGGGGGACAGGTCTGCAGCCGAGATAATGGGCTCTTCGTAGGTATTGCTGGGCTGCGATTTGCGCAGCTCGGTTTGGATGGACATCCGGTATCTCTCATAGGGAACATGCGCCAAGACCACCTGCACGGAGCGCAGAAGGGCGGCCGCTCAGGCCTGCTCATACCACGCGGCGCAGCCCGGTTTGACGAATCGTCAACCGGGCGCAAAATGCTACATCGTGTCAGAGTGTAATGAAAATGCCGCGAGGTGTCGCCTGCGCAGGTTGCGTGAGCCTTCATAATTAGCCAGCCTCAACCGGCGAAAGAATGCCCTTAGCCTCAAGGTTTCACGGGCAAAGGGGTCCGTCTCGACCTAAACGACGATATCTAATGCTTACCATTGCCTGATGAGGCAAAGCCTTCGCCCAGCCCCGGGACCTACGAAGAAATCCACGATTTGAATTGGCTCGCAAAGCGGAAAAGTTTTCCCAAGGAGGTATCCTGCGATAGGGGCAAGCTCATCTGGGGGTTGTTCATGGACATAGTCAGCAGAGAAGTCAGGTCTCGAATGATGGCGGGCATCCGCGGCAGCGATACATTGCCAGAGATGAAGGTCAGGAAGCTGCTTCATCGGCAAGGCTTCAGGTATCGCCTGCATCAGCGAAATCTTCCAGGCAAACCCGATGTCGTACTCCCTCGTCACCGTGTCTGCATCTTCGTTCATGGTTGCTTCTGGCACAGGCATCCGGGCTGCAGATACGCCACGATCCCAAAGACCCGTGAGGACTTTTGGCAGACAAAATTCGATCAGAACGTGAAGCGTGACATCAGGAACAGAGATGAACTGCTCAGGTCAGGCTGGCGAGTGATCGAGCTCTGGGAGTGCGGAATACGCGGACCGGAAGGGGGGATGAACTGGCTTCTGGAAACGATCCCGGATTGCACCCAAAAATACGTCTCCTGGCCCAATTTCTCCGACCTGCTCGTCCCCAGCGATCAGCCCACAGTAATCTGAGCCTGTCGGCTTTCAGCACTCGATTTCCAAGCACTCCAAAAGACTCTTCAAAGCAGTCTGGCGCGGATGGCGCGCAACGATCAACAGCAACTCTTCACCTGCCATGGTTAACGTTTTCACGGCGGTTTGCTTGATAGGTTCAATCCCGATGGCTTAAAGGGGGCAGAGCTCAAATTGCACCGTCCATCGGAATCCAAATCAAGCAGCGTTCCAACTGGTATGCCAAGCAAGTTGACCAATAAATTATTAACCAGAAAAACAGATAGATACCGACTTGTTTCAAATTACCCCGGCGCCAGCCGCAATGACCTACAGAGGGTCGGGGCTCTGGCGATGCCGGCATCGACGGCATTATCTCGCTCGACAAGTTGGGACTCGATAAGGTTTACGTGCAAGCCAAGCGGTGGCAAAACACAGTGGGCCGCCCCTGAGCTGCAGGCGTTCTACGGTGCGCTCGCCGGGCAAAAAGCCAAACGCGGCGTTTTCATCACAACATCTGGTTTCACCGCTCATGCGATCGACTTCGCTAAATCGGTAGAAGGCATCGTGTTGGTGGACGGCATGCGGCTGGTGCACCTGATGATGGATCACGAGATGGGCGTTACATCACGACTCTTGCGGCTGCCAACGTTGGATCGCGATTATTTCGATGAAGAATGAGCTGCCGAGGTATTTCCAATGATCCAATTTACCCAAGGCAACCTTCTGGAAGCCAAAACCGAAGCCCTGGTCAACACGGTGAATACCGTGGGCGTGATGGGTAAAGGTATCGCGCTGATGTTCAAAGAGCGCTTCACGGAAAATTACCGCCTGTACTTAGCTGCCTGCAAGGCTGGCGAAGTGGAGACGGGCAAGGTTCACGTAACGGCGGTCAACGAACTGGAAGGGCCACACTGGATCGTGAACTTCCCGACCAAACGGCACTGGCGTTCACCTTCGCAGATGGCGTGGATAACCGAAGGTCTGCACGACCTACGTCGCTTTCTGATCGAAAACGATGTGAAGTCCGTAGCGGTTCCACCGCTAGGGGCTGGCAACGGTGGCTTGAAGTGGCCAGAGGTTCGCGAGCAGATTGTTGAGGTATTGAGCGATCTGGATGTCGACGTGCTGGTGTTCGAGCCTTCTAACCAATATCTGAACGTCGCCAAGCGTAACGGTGTGGAAAAGCTCACGCCGGCTCGCGCACTGATTGCCGAACTGGTTCGTCGCTATTGGGTTCTGGGTATGGAATGCAGCCTGCCTGAGATTCAGAAGCTGGCTTGGTTTCTTGAACGCGCCATCGAAAAGCTGCCAAACACCGAAAACCCTCTGAATCTTCAGTTTGTTGCTCATAAGTACGGGCCGTATGCCAACCGGTTGGAACATCTGCTCAATAACCTGGATGGCAGCTATCTGCATTGTGACAAGCGCATCAGTGATGCGGGTATTAGCGACGTGATCTGGTTTGACGAAGGACGCAAAGCATTCTTGCAGATCTATCTTCAAACAGAGGCCAAGGAGTACACCCAGGCCTTGGAGCGTACCGCCGAGTTGATCGATGGTTTTGAGTCGCCTTTCGGCATGGAGTTGTTGGCGACGGTTGATTGGTTGCTGAGCCAGGATGGAATTTCCCCGACTGTTCCTGCCGTGCGCGAGGCGTTGAAGCATTGGGATGGCGGAGCAGGTGCTGCGGCTCGTAAAAGCAAGCTGTTCGATGATCAGGCGCTTGATATAGCGCTGAAGCGGCTGACTTCCACTAGTTTCAAGCCGGAAGTGGCGACCTGTTAGGGGTAACGCGTGACTAAACAATTATCCAACAGGTTGTTGGACAATCTCAGCGTTCATCGCTTCGATGACGCTCCGCAATTGTGCAAGTACCTCTTGCACAATTAGAGCTCGTCGCTTCGGGGGCTGTCGGATACCAAAAGGTCTTGCCGAGCAAGACCTTTCTTCATACCTGGGGTAAGCGCGGCCCCTTGTTACCTCACCTCAATAATATCCAAAGCCCGATTCGCCAACAGTTCACTCACCTCAATCACCTGCAAAATCCCCATCGCAACACGTCGTCGCGATCCCTCAAGATCAAACGCCAAGTCACTGATCATGGCATTGGCCGCAGCCAGGTTTTCACTGAGACTGGCAAGCAGACATTCCGAATCAACATCAGGCGCGATACGAAAGATGCTGTTGGGATTGTCAGACGTTTCTTTCTTCGGCATAGGCTTCAGATAGAAATCCAAAGCCCGGTTGGCCGCATTATCAAGTTTCTTGTTACGAGCCGACTGAACGCGGGACACGGTTTCATCGGTAGCTGGCGGGTTTGGTGTAATTTTGACCATGGTAAAGCTCCTAGAGTCTGTTGGAGCTACCACCACTCGCTGCGAAACGAAGTTGGGGTGGCAGCTGTACGCGGGTTCGCAGACCGGGACTCTAGGGACCGGCAGACCCGAGGGTCTCCCACGCACAGCCACCTCTGACGAAATCACAGACATGGGCGATCTGCTTTCGAAGGTGACGTTGTGCGCCTATAGAGTCCGGGCTGCGAAACCCGATCACTGATGAGCAGTGACGGACTCAAACTACCGAGGGGACCCAAGACGCACAAGCCGGCGGATTCTGGCGTAGTTGTAGGCAATGGCGCAAGGCGATGTCGGTCGTGGCTGGTCTCGTGGAGTCACGATAAACAGCTGGCTGGAATGTTGCTGATGCACCGCTATCGAGAGCAAGCTCGCTCCCACAGAGGCGCTTGTGTACATACGTCGCGGGGGAATGCATTCACGACCGGCTGCATCCTTGCAGCCAGTCGCGAAGAGGGTTACGACTCGTTGTTCAATGGGGCTTGCGAGCAACGTCGCAATGAATCAGGCGGGATATCTCGATCATACCCCCAACGGTTTTGTCATCGACCGCAAACCCGCTGCCTGAAACCCCGGTGCTGTTGTTACTTGAGCGTGACGTCGAGCATCGGCGGGATGTAACCGTAGTCGTACTCGGCCACCACGAAGGTCTGCTGCCCTTTGATTTTCATGCCCACCGTGGGTGCCTCGGTGCCGCCCACCCGAATCTGCGTGCCGGTTTCGTCGGTCGGTACGCTGTCGATGAAGGAGGTCACCAGGCCGTTTGGCATTACATAGTGCGAGTAGGTCTGGAATGGCTGGGAGGACGGGTTGCCCAGCACTAGGCCGGATCCGTTCAGCGGCACGTAAGGGCCGAAGAGCGAGTCCGCGACGAAACCGTACACGCCGTCCGGGCCGGTCACGCCGTCGGCGTAGGTGAAGGTATGGCTGATCGTGAACAGGTAGTACTTGCCATCCTGGAACACGAAGTGCGGGCGCTCGGTCTGGTCGTTTACGCCCACGGCGGTCAGCAGTGGCGGCAACATTTCCCAGTCGTCACCGTCCGCGTCGCGGGCCACGGCGATGCCGACACAGGCGGTCTGGTAGCGCGAGTTGCCGACATCTTCATAACCTGGTGGCACATCGCCGATTTCTGCCTCGCCCACTTTGTGCGAGCCGCGCTCACCGGCCACGTTGCCCTCGAACAGCATGTAGAGCTTGCCGTCTTTCGGGTCGCGGAAAGGCCATGGGTCGCGGAAACCCCAGAACGCGTTTTGTGCTTCGGTCTGGTACATGTTGCCGTCGGCCTCAAACAGCGGCTTGACCTTCTCGAAGCCGACCATGCTGACACCGTGTTCAGTGGTCACGACCCGACCGCGCACCTTGACGATGGTCGCGCCTGGGGTGACGGCGGTGTAATACAGGTCCACTTCACCGCGGTCGTTCAACAGGATCGGCGTACCGGCCCATTCGCGAGCGGTCGGCGAAACGCCTTCGGCCATCACACGTCCACCGAATTCCCAGTTCTTGCCGGTACGCGAGAACCAGTAGTACATCTTTGCCCGACCGTGACGATCGTTCCAATCGCGGAGGATGTCGTAGTTGCCGTCCTCGTCGAGGTACTGCGGGTCGTTTGGATGACGATCGGCCGTCAGGGTGAAGATCACCGACCAGCCATCGACGGACGTCACGTTACCGTCCAGGTCGCGCAGGGGCATGGTGTCCCAGATGAACACGTCGTTGTTCAGTACCGGGAAATCCGCGCTGACCAGCGGCTGCGTGGTGGTGGGATCATCCGCCCGGACTTTCAACGCGTCAGCGCGGGTCCAAAGGCTGGGTTGATGGGGGGTTACACCGAATTTTTCAGGGTTGGTTTTCATGAGTTATTGCCTCGTCCATGAATGGATTCAAATAAATGACGCTTTAGAAATACTGTATGTACATACAGTGAAGCCACCTTATAGAGGCTCATGCATGCGGGTCAAGCAAAAAATGCATTTGTGCATATTTTGGTTTTTTATTGAAGCTGATACGTTTCAGCCATGAGCGTTTGCAGAAGTTTATTCATGAGGAGATCGCCGACGTTGGCTGCACGCTCGGCGCACGGAACGTTACTCGGTGGAAAACGCGCGTAACGGGGCAACGGGGCAACGGGCGGAAGCAGTGCATAGAAGGATGGGCAACTGAGCTGCGCGTTTTGCGCAAAGGCCAATGCAAGGTGGGGAGCCACATGGGGGTTTAGATTTGTCGCCGTCGGCGGCATGAAGGGAAACGGGACGTGGTGAGCTGCTTGCGAGGGGGTTGGTCAGCGGTTCTGATGTTGACTGGTATAGCGCTATCGCGAGCAAGCTCGCACACAGTGGGGGGTGTGAAATGCCTGTTATGGCGGCGGGTCTGTTGTTTTGACTTCGAACGCTCAGTCACTCAATCCTGGCGTGAGCGCGGCTCTGGATTTCACATCAACCGCGGCTCTTTCGGCGGACGGGGTCAGGCTCGGTCTAGGCAATCGCGCAAACAAAACTCCTGGCGCGGCCGGCTTCAACACCCATCACGCCTATGGGTGTTTCATCGATGGCTTGGAGTCGAACCAAGTTCATGCCATCACGTCGGTAAACTGAACTGCCCTCCGAATCAGCGTGAACCACATACCCTCCGTGCTTTACACCCAAACGCTGTCTATTGAGAGTAATACTGGCCGAGACCAGGATATGAAAATCCAGGACGTTGTTCTTATGCAGAACCGTCGCGCCAACAAAGTGCTCTGCGCATATTTCCAAAGCGAGTTGCAGCCCATGGATAGCAGGGGTTTCTCGATAACTGCCCGGCATGAATATCTTATCGAACCATAACTCCGTCCCAAACATTTCTTCCAGCCCATCATTCCCGATATTGGGGTAGCGCTTATGCTGATAAAAAACGTTTCCATCCCAAATGATGAAGCCTGTATTCCTGACGATTCCGTCGCTGGCTTTTGGACCTCTTGATTCCATTTCGGCGATCACCGCTTTCGTAGTCCTTGCATAATCGCCATAAATCCCTTTGTTCATGCGGTCAGTCGGTGGTATTTCGTTCACCACCGCATCCATTTCCACATGATATTTTCTCTTATTGATGTTTCTGGCCTGCCCCAGAGATTTCAACTCCCCCGTTTCCCTTTTCAACATCCTGAAATCTGGCCGCATCATTGATTTGGACCAAAGCGTCGTGCCTGGGACCAGTATCAGCCTTGGGTTTCTCTTTGAAACATCCACCAATGCAGCCCGGATGATTTCTTTTTCTTCTTCCGAAAGGAACGAGGCAGGTTTTTCCTTGGAAAAGAGGTACTCGGGGGCAACGACCAGACAGTAATCCAGTTGATGCTGATCGACATTTTTGGCGAAAGCTGTTTTCGCCAAGTACTCCAAGGCCCCAATTCTATGCTGTATGCAGACAAGGCTATTATTGATCGGGATTCGTAATCTGCGTGTATCGAAGTCCCAGACCACCACCAGCATGTTCGGCATCCTTTCCTCCCGCCTGGCTGCTGAGCGGTGCCGCAAGCCGGGTTGGCCGCATTCGTGTGAGAAGGCACTTGGCGCATATTCCAGGAAAATTCAGCTTAGATGAGTCAGAACGATTTTGCTGATAGCGCCTGAAAAAATGCTTGTGAAACGCGAGCTCCAAACCCTTTGGGATGCTGCTTCAAACAGCATCGGGCAGGTGACCAAACCTGCCCGATGCCAACGACCTGATCTATCACCCCAACGTATCCAAACAGACCACCCTCGGCTGAGCCGTTTCCAAAAATGAAGGTCAGCCGTAAGGTCTGAACTCATTGTTATCGCGAGCCAGCAACTGCATCAGTTTCGGATGGATGAAGAGCTTTTCCTTGCCGACCTGCACCTCTTGCAAAACGCCAATGTCGACAAGGTCTTTGAGGTAGCGAGAAGCGGCCTGGCGCCCGGCGATTTGTTTTTCGACGACGTTATGGATGCGGCAGTACGGTTGTTCGAAGATCACATCCACCAATTCACGGGAATAGATTTTCGGCAGTTGTTCACGCACGAATTGGGTGGTGTGTTCGGACAGGCTACGGATGGCGACGATTTTGGCGCAGGTCCAGCGGGCGGTTTCTTCCACGGCGCTAAGCATGTAGAGCAGCCAGGGTTCCCAGGCCTGTTCGCGGGTGACGTCGAGCAGGAGACGGTAGTAGTCGGCTCGGTGGGCGATGATGTAACGGCTGAGGTAGAGGATCGGTAGATTCAGTAGCCCTTCCTGAATCAGGTACAGCGTATTGAGCACCCGTCCGGTACGGCCATTGCCGTCGGTGAACGGGTGAATCGCCTCGAACTGGTAGTGCCCGACGGCCATACGCACCAGAGGGTCTAGGTCCGTTTCGTTGTGCAGGAAACGCTCCCAGTTGGCGAGCAGGTCACGCAGATGATATTCGCCGTCTGGTGGGGTGTAGATGATTTCGCCGGTCCGGTCGTTGGCCAACTGGGTGCCTGGTACGCGTCGAATGTCCATGTTCACGCCTTTGAGCGTGCGGCAGATTTCGACTGCGGTGCCTGTGGATAACGGGCGCTCGGCCAGTGACAGGTAGCCATGGTGCAGGGCTTTGCGATAGCGCAGGGCTTCTTTGGTCGCGGGATCGGCATGGCCGTCACCCTCCTGGGCATGCTGAAAGAGCAAGTCCGTGGTGGTGACGATGCTTTCGATTTCGGAGCTGTCCTTGGCTTCTAGCAAGGGGATAGTGTTGATCAGCACCGTTTGGTTGGGGATCAGTTCGGCTGCCTGCTTCAACTCAGCCAAGGCTGTGCGTGCCTGGATGCAGCGCTTGAGTACTGCGCGGGTTTCCAGTTCGGCTGCCGGTGGCAGGGGCGGTAATTGGTTATAGGGCTTATCGGCCTGCCAGACGTGAGGGGCTGCGGTCATGGGGGGCGATCCTGGTCCTTTGGATTAAAGGGCAAGGGCGTTCAATCGGGTGCCCTTTCGTGTCGTCAGTGTAAACACGAGGGGATAACGTGTCGCTGTTTTTCGATTTTTGCGACACGTTTCGTTCTCATGTCGCTGGTGACGACATGAGGACGGAACGTGTCGTCGAAATTGGGTTTTAGCGACATGACACGTTTCTGCACGATTGACGCAGGGTAGAAAATTCGGAAATACCGATTTTTCTCATCACTTTCTCCCACAAGAGTCTGGCTTGGTTGGGGGGTTGGCTTTGCTGGCCTCATCGCGAGCAGGCTCGCTCCCACAGGGGGGATGGCGGTGGGCTTGAGGTTTGGGGTTGTGCAAAAAAACACCGGGCAGGTGACCAAACCTGCCCGATGCCAACGACCTGACCTGTTACCCCAACGTATTCAAACAAACCACCTTCGGCTGGGTCATTTCCTCATAGGCAAACCGCACCCCTTCCCTGCCCAAACTCCCGTATTTCGACCCGCCAAACGGCATCGCATCAAAGCGAAAATCCGACGAGTCATTGATCATCACGCCCCCGGCTTCGATCCGCCGTGCAGCGCTCATCGCGGTGCTGAGGTCGTTGGTGAAAATCCCGGCGTGAAGCGCATATTCCGGTTCGTTAGCCAACGCGATGGCTTCATCAAACGTTTCGAACGGCTGCAACACCACCACCGGGGCGAAGGCTTCATTGCGCCAGAGTCGGCTGGAATGATCGACATTTTCCAGCACCGTGGCGGCGTAACAGTTGCCTTGTCGACGATGACCACAGAGCAAAGTGGCGCCTTGTTGCAGGGCTTCGTTTACCACCTGTTCGGCGTTTTGCGCGGCCTGTTGGGTGATCATCGGGCCGATGTCGGTGTTGGCGAGCAGTGGGTTGCCGACGACGAGGGCTTGGGCCTGGTTGACGAAGCGCTCGCGGAAGGCGGCGTAGATCGGGGCGTGGATGAGCAGGCGTTGGGTGCCGATGCAGTTTTGCCCGGCGGCCCAGAAGGCGCCGGAGACGCAGCTTTCGACGGCGGCGTCGAGGTTGCAGTCGGCCATGACGATGACCGGGGCGTTGCCGCCGAGGTCCATGGCGAGTTTTTTCAGGCCGGCGCTGCGGGCGATTTGTTCGCCGGTGACGAAGCCGCCGGTGAAGGAGATCATTCGTACGTCGCGGGCGCTGACCAGGGCTTTGCCCAGTTCGGCGCCGCCGGTGGCGACGGTGACCACGGTTTGTGGCAGGCCGGCGGCGACCAGGTACGAGACGAGTTTGAGGGCTGACAACGGCGCCAGCTCGGACGGCTTGAGGATCACCGCGTTGCCGCCGGCGATGGCCGGGCCGAGTTTGTGCGCCACCAGGTTCAGCGGGTCGTTGTAGGGGGTGATGGCGACGATCAGGCCCAGGGGTTCGCGGGTGAACCAGCCTTGGCGCGATTCGGCGCCTTCGTAGGCGTCGAACGGCACGATTTCGCCGGCGTTGCGTTTGGCTTCTTCGGCGGAGAGCTTGAGGGTGTTGACGCAGCGTTTGACTTCTTTTTCCGCCTGCTTGAGGGTCTTGCCGGCTTCGTCGACGATCAGCCGGGCGAAGGCTTTGGCGTCGCGTTCGATGTTCAAGGCAGCCTGTTCGAGGATGCTTGCACGGCGATGACGCGGCAGTGCGGCGCAGGCTTGTACGCCGCTGCGTCCGGTCTCCAGCAGGTGTGGGACTTCTGATGCGCAAACGTCCACGACGGTGCCGACGACGCTGCCGTCAAACGGGTTGAGGACTTCGATGTGCGGCTCGACGACCGCCAGGGCCAGGCGCGATACGTTCACAGGTTGTGCTCCTGTTTGCGGGTTGCCGATTGGTGGATGTGGATGATGTCCGAGAGCAATGCGAAGGCGGTTTCGGTGCGGCCTGCGCCCGGACCGGAGACGGTGACGGCGCCGAGCAGTTCGCTGGTGAAGGACACGGCGTTGGTGGCGCCGCTGATGCTCGCCAGAGGGTGGTCGTTGTTCAGCAGGCGCGGTTCGACACTGGCGCTGATGGAGCCGTCGGCATTGCGGGTGGCGGCGCCGATGAGTTTCCAGCGCGCGCCGTTTTGTCGGGCTTTTTCGATGTCGTCGAGGCTGAGGGAGGAGATGCCGCGGCAGGTGACGTCGTTGACGGTGAGTTTGGCGTCGAGCAGTTCGTTGGCGAGGATCACCACTTTTAGGCGTACGTCATGGCCTTCGACGTCTGCCGTGGGGTCCGCTTCGGCGTAGCCCAGGGCTTGGGCCTGGCTGACGGCTTCGGCGAATCCGAGGCCGCCCTCCATGGAGGTGAGGACGAAGTTGGAGGTGCCGTTGAGGATGCCTTCGAAACCGCTGATCGAGCTGCCGGCCAGGGATTGCTTGGCCAGCCGAATGACCGGGGTGCCGCTCATCACTGAGCCTTCGTATTCGAAGGCGACGTTGTTGCGCCGGGCCAGGGCCTTGAGCTCGGCGCCGTGCAGGGCGATGGGGCCTTTGTTGGTGGTGACCACGTGTTTGCCGCGCTCCAGAGCCCAGCGGCAGAACGAGGTGGCGGGCTCGCCGTCCACCGGGTTGGTGAAGGTGGCTTCGGCGATGATGTCGGCGCCGCAGTCTTTGATCACGGCTTCGTTGAGGGCATCGACGGTGCCGCCGGGGAGTTGGGCCATGGCGCCTTTGACGGCCGGTAGTTTGGCCAGTGAGGCGGCGTCGAGGCCGTGGCGGTCCATCACCGAACCGAGGAACAGATCGGTGACGCCGACGATTTTCAGGGTGAAGCCGAGTTCGGTTTTCCACTGTGGGTTGCGCTCGGCAATCAGTTGAGCCAATGCCCGATTCACACCGCCGAAGCCGACCAGCGCCAGTTTGTATTCAGTCATTTTTGTTATGTCCTTGATCCGGGTGATGAGGTTGTTGGGATCTAGGTTAGGGGGGTGGGCTGGGCAGTGAAATATGCCAATTTGCTTCATTTTATGGGCGTTTTGACCAAGGGTTGGGCGAGGCGTCAGGTGTGGAAAAAGCCAACAGGGGGGTTGGCTTTTTAGCGCGGTCCATTTCTGGTAAGGGGAGATATCTGTGGTGTTGGGGGGGGTATCTGTGGCGAGGGGATTTATCCCCGTTGGGCTGCGAAGCAGCCCCGAAACCATCCGGCACGGTGTGTCAGGTTGATTGAGTTCGATCTGCTTGGGGCTGCTGCGCAGCCCAGCGGGGATAAATCCCCTCGCCACAGGGTTTGGGGTGGCTGGAGCATCTGCGGGCACCCTCAGCGGTGGCAAGCATGCTGGGCCCCACTGGCAGGACACATGACCCTGTGGGAGCGGGCTTGCTCGCGAAGACGGCGGCACAGTCAACATTGATGTTGCTTGACACACCGCCTTCGCGAGCAAGCCCGCTCCCACAGGATTTACACTTTAGGCAGGCTGCGTGCCTAAACCACCGACGACAACACAAACGACGTCACCGTGTTCTCCACCCCAGGCAACGCAGATATCTCCTTCCACACCTTATGCACCCGCTCCGGATTCGCCGCCCCCACCCGCAGCATCAAATCAAACTCGCCACTCATCACATCGCACTGCTGCACTTCCGGCATCGCGCGCAGGGCTTGCAATACTTCCGCGCCGCGCATGCGGTCGTAGCGGTAGACGAAGATCACGGCGTTGATGTTCGAAGACGCTTGCCCGCCCTCCCCGGTGCGTACGGTGTAGCCCTGGATCGCGCCGTCGCGTTCGAGGCGTTCGATGCGTTGGCGCACGGCGTTGCGTGAGAGGTTGACCTTGGCCGCTAGTTCGGCGTGGGCGGCCCGGGCGTTGAGGCGTAGTTCGGCGATGATGCGTTCGTCGAGAGGGTCGAGAATTCGCTTCACGGGAGCCTCCTGTTAGAGAGCAGCGAGCAGTTGTTGGAGGGCACCGAGGTCGTCCGGCTGGATGCGATGGATCTGCGCCGGGCGATGGTCGGACATGGGACGCGGTTGCGGCGCAATGTTGATCCCCAACTCACCGAGCAGCACCGCCGATTTGGCCGGTGAAATCTCGCCCAAGGTCACCATCGGCGCCACCAGGCTGCGGCGGTACAAGCGCGCCGCGAGCACGCCCGTGGCGGTATGCGGATCGATGACATAACCGGTGTCGCGATACAGCGAAGTGATTTCCTCCAAGGTCTGTTCATCCGTGACCGCGTAGGAGTCGATGATCATCCGCGCCTGCAGCCAGAACTCGTTGGCAATGGTCATCTCGCCAGTGGTTTCGAAGGTCGCCATCAGCGCGCTCACGGCCTGGTCGTCATGGCCGTAGAGCTCCCAGAGAAACCGCTCCAGGTTGGAAAAGATCGACAGGTCCATGGCTGGCGACAAGGTCTTGTTGGCGCGCAAGCGGGAGTAGTGGTTCTTCAGGAACAACTGGTGCAGCGCGTCATTCTGGTTGGTCGCGACGATCATCTGCGTGATCGGCAAGCCCATTTTCTGCGCGATGTAGCCGGCGTAGACCTCGGCAAAACTCGCCGCCGGCACGCTGAAACCAATCGGGCGCTGACCGCCGCCCAGTTGCAGCACGGCGTGGAAGTAAAACACCAACTGCGCCATGACGCTGACCCAGTTGCTGGAGTTGAAACTGATCGCCTCGCGCCCGGTGCACGGCCACTGCCGGAACAAGCGGGTGACGAGGGTCTGGCATTCGTCGAAGCTGCCATTGACGGCGAACTGATGAACCCGCGGATGGGCCGCCGCTTGCAGGTGCTGGCGTTGTTCTTGCGGCACGCCAGCCTCCGGGTAAATCACCACCACGTCGGTTTCATCGCAGTGCTTGAAGGCTTCGATGGCGGCCAACCCGGTGTCGCCGTTGGTGGCGCCGATCACCACGGCGCGGCGCTGGCGTTTGCGCAGGAAGTACTGCACCAGCCGCGCCTGCAACTGCGCGGCAAAATCCTTCGAAGAATGGGTCGGGCCATGGAACAGTTCCAGGACCCATTCGTTGCGATCCACCTGGTGCAACGGCGCCAGGGAGCGATGGCTGAACGGGCTGCCGGCGTCCTTGAGCACGCGCTTGAAGTCGGCCTCGGGGATCGCCTCGCCCACGAACGGACGCATCACTCGATAGGCCAGTTCGTCATAGGCCAGGGTCGACCAATTGGCGATGTCCTGGGGTTCGAACTGCGGCAGTTCAAGCGGGACGAACAGCCCGCCGTCTTCAGCGATGCCCGACAACACGACCTTTTCGAAATCGACCTGCACGGCTGCATTCCGGGTACTTACATAGCGCATGGTTGGCTCCGGCCATTTATTTAAAACGATGTGCCTGCTCGACCAGCCAGGTGGAAAACATCACCGCGTCGGGGTGCTGGTCGGCCCCGGAACTGCGTACCAGGTAGAACGACTCGCTGGCTTCGATGCGCTGGGTGAAGGGCTCGACCAGCCGCCCTTCTTCAAGCAGGTCAGCCACCATCGACGAGCGAGCCAGGGCAATGCCCTGCCCCAGTTCGGCCATGCGCAAGGTGCAAACCAGCGTGTCGAACTGCATGCCGGTCGAAGAATCGACGCCGTCCGCGCCGACCATGTTCAACCAATAGCCCCAACCTTCTTCGTAACCCAGCACGTGCAGCAGCGGATGCTTGGCCACGTCCGCCGGCACCTGCAGTGGCGAACGCGCCATCAGTTCTGGCGAGCACACTGGAAACAAGGTGTCCCAGGTCAGGCGCTGCGACACCAGGCCGGGCCATTGACCGTGGCCCCAGCGGATTTCCATGTCGTCTTCCCCGTCCAGCTCCTTGACCCAGATGTTGCTGATGTAGCGGATATCGACCTGGGGATGGGCCTGGCGAAAACTCACCAACTTGGGCGCCAGCCAGTGCACGAAAAACGCCAGGCTGCCGCGCACCTTGATCGGCCGGCGTTTGTGCTGACCAAAAATCTCGTTGGTGCCGACCGCCAGCCGGGTAATCGCATCCTGCACCACCGGCAGGTAGGCCTGGCCTTCCTCGGTCAAGCCCAGGCCACGGGGCAAGCGCTTGAACAGCGCCACTCCCAGATGACTCTCCAATTGACGGATCTGCTGGCTGACCGCGCCTTGGGTCAAGCACAACTCTTCGGCCGCGTGGGTGAAGTTCAGGCAACGGGCAGACACCTCGAATGCCCGCAGCCAGTTCAATGGGGGTAACGGCTTTTGCTTCATGATCGGACCTCGCTGACACCCCTTCCACCGAGCGCACCGGCCACGCCTCAGCGCTGGCTAGAACGCGTCGGACGGCTGTGCCAAGGGGGCGACCGACAAGCGTTGCTCGCGGCTTTTGCGGGTAATGAAATACACGAAATAGCACCAGGCAATGAAGGGCAAGCCGAAGTACAGGGCCACCCGCTGTTCAGGATCGAACGCGATCCCGACACACGCCAGGCTGCAGCATACCAGCGCCCCCAGCGGCACCCACGGATAACCCCGAACGCGGAACTTGAGGTGGCGAATGTCACCGCCGTTGGCTACGTAGTGGCGGCGGAAGGCAATCTGGCTGGCGGCAATGCTCATCCACACCACCACCACGGCCAGGCCGGAGATCGACACCAGCGCCAGGTAGATGGTGTCGGCGGCAAACACGCTGCTGAGCAACGAAGCGGCGCCACCGGCCATGCTCACGATGATCGCGTTGAGCGGCGTGCCCATGCGGGTCAGGGCCGAGAACTGCTTGGGCAGGTGCCCTTGGTCACTGAGGGTCCAGAGCATCCGCGAGGCGGCGTACAAACCGGAGTTGGCCGCCGAGAGCAAGGCGCTGATGATCACGAAGTTCATGATGTCGGCTGAGTACGGAATGCCGATGTAGGTGAAGACGGTGACGAAGGGGCTCTCTACCAGACCGGCCTGGTCGCGGGGCAACAAGGTCGCCAGGACAAAAATGGTCCCGACGAAAAACACCGCCAGGCGCAGCACGGTGGTGCGGATGGCGCGCGGCACATTGCGTTGCGGATCCTTGGTTTCACCGGCGGCGATGCCGATCAGTTCCGTGCCGGAGAACGCGAAGGCGACCGCCAGCAGCGTCATCGCAATCGGCATGAAACCGGTGGGGAACAGCCCTTCGCGAGTGAAGTTGCTCAGCCCGATGCTGTGCGCCTGATCGATGTTCAACAGGCCGAGAATCGCGCCACCGCCAATCAGCAGGAACACCACCACGGTGACCACTTTGACCAGCGACAACCAGAACTCGGTCTCGGCGAACAACCGCACCGAGATCACGTTGGTGAGGAACACAAAACCGGCGAACAACGCACTCCAGATCCACACGGGCGTGTCCGGAAACCAGCGCGTCATCAAGATACCGGCGGCGGTGAATTCAGAACCGATTGCCACGGTCCAGGTCAGCCAGTACAGCCAGGCCACGGTGTAGCCGGTGCCCGGGCCGAGAAACCGTGTGGCGTAGGTGCTGAACGAACCGGTTTCCGGCATCTGCACCGCCAGTTCCCCCAGGCACATCATCACCATGTAGACCATGAGTGCGCCGATGATGTAGGCGATCACCGCGCCCAAGGGGCCGGCCTGGTTGACGGTGTAGCCGGAGGTCAGGAACAGCCCGGTACCGATGACGCCACCCAAGGCCAGCATGACGATATGGCGCGTCTGCATTTCCTGTTTAAAACCGGCACGCGTGTCGAGGTGTTGTTCTTTTATGGACATGGTTGTTCTCATGAAAGTTGTTAGGGCGCGCGTTAACGTCCGCGACAAGTTACTGGGCAGAGTAAAAGTGCGTCACCACTAAGTTTTATTATTATTCCTATTCATGAACGCCCCATTCACAGCCTTGTTATGGGGTACCAACTTTCAAACTTCAGTTTGCGGCTTCGATGTGGACTTCATTGAGGTGCGGATTGAGGGTCTTTTTGACGAAGGCGAATGCCTGTTTCAGATCGTCCAATAGATCGTCGGTGTCTTCGATGCCCACCGAAACCCGCACCAAGCCTTCGGAGATGCCCAGGGCCAGGCGTTCCTCCAGGGTGTTTTCGACATGGCTGGTGGTGCGGGCCGGGCCGTAGATGGTTTCCACCGCACCAAGGTTGCCGGCGCAATGGGCGAAGCGCAGGCGCGGCAAGAGCAGCTTGACCGTGTCCATGCCACCGACCAGGACAAAACTGACGATGGCGCCGAAGCCGGACATTTGCGCACACGCCACCGCGTGGTTCGGATGGCTGGGCAGGCCGGGGTAATTCACCGATTCCACCAAGGGTTCGGTGCCGAGGTATTCCGCCAGGGCCCGGGCACTGGATTGCTGCTGACGCATGCGCAGCACCAGGGTTTTCATGCCGCGAATGATCATGTAGGCCGAGAACGGGTCGAGCGATGCGCCGTTGATTTCCCGATAGTGCCGAACCTTGGCCATCAAGGCGGCGCTGCCGCAGACCAGGCCGCCGAGCACATCGCCATGGCCGCTGAGGAACTTGGTCGCGCTGTGGATCACCACGTCCACGCCCAAGGCCAGCGGGTTCTGGTTGAGCGGCGTGGCGAAGGTATTGTCCGCCACCACCACGGCACCAACGCGCTTGGCTGCTGCCACCAGGCGTGGGATGTCGAGGATTTTCAGGGTCGGGTTGGTCGGCGTTTCCAGGTACACCAATTGGCAACCCTTGGCGATTTCCCGCTCGATCTCTTCGTGATCGAACGTCTCGCACAAAGTCACGTCCACGCCCATGCGCGGCAGGAATTCTTCGAAAATCTTGTTGGTGCCGCCGTAACTGTCCTTGGTCGACACCACTCGATCGCCGTGGGCCAGGAAGGTGTAGAGCACACTGCTGATCGCCGCCATGCCACTGCTGAACGCCACGGCGGACTCGGCCATTTCCAACTCGCAGATCTTGGCTTCGAGGGTCTCGACAGTGGGGTTGCTCATGCGGCTGTAGATAAAGCCTGGTGCCTTGCCCAGCGCGACGTCGTACCAGACGTCGATGTCGTCATAGCCATACGCGGCGCTGACCACGATTGGGGTTTGCGTGGCGTTATAGGGATGCCTGACTTGCTCCCCGCCCCACACCGCCCGGGTTGCCGCACCCGCATTTTCAAGCCCTGCGCTGTCAGGTTTATTGTTCATTGGGACTACTCGCACTCAAGGGGTGAACGTTGAGCCATTCACCGGATCTGGGGGCCAATATAGGGAAAAGCCGCCGGCCCGAGAAACGATGTTATCGGTGCCAAAGGGGTGGTTTTTTTAATGGCTGAGTACGAAGTAGCGACGTGTAAGTCAGTGGTGAACCTGTGGGAGCGGGTTTGCTCGCGATGAGGGTGGGTCAGTTGCCATTGAGGGTGACTGACACTCTGCTATCGCGAGCAAGCTCGCTCCCACACTGGAATCGTGGTGGCGTCGAGAATGCGTGAGCGCCTGTCCTGCAGGCGACCGTTGACTTAAAGGCTATGTGAATCATCGTGGCGAGGGAGCTTGCTCCCCCGCCACAGGTTATCGATCGTTCCCACGCTCCTGCGTGGGAATGTCGCCAGGGACGCTCCGCGTTCCGCTTCTGGATGTGACGCAGAGCGTCACGGGATGCATTCCCACGCGGGGGCGTGGGAACGATCAATAACAGTATCTTGTCCCTCACAATCTAGATCCTATTCATCCACATCTTTTATAGATTCAAGCCAAAGAAAAAAATGATCTTTTTGCAGTTGAGGATCACTGACTATATCTTGGTCTTCATAATCAAATATATTAACAATATCTGATCTTGAGGCACGCTTACCCAAAACATGTTCATATGCAGCTATCCCTGACGACATTTGCGAGGACATACTGGAAGGCCTTACACTTCGTTTAGCCCCCTTGCATAAAAATTTTAAATCGGAGTGTTCTTTTATAATCTTTCCAAGACACTCATATACGTCCACCCCGGAGTATTTTTTTGACCAGCCACTTTTGAAGGTAAGCAGAACGGTAGATCTTGCTGAATTAACATCAAGCAGCACATCCTCTTTTTGACCGTCTTTAATAACTGAAATAACTTGCTTCGTCATTTTTTATTTCCTTTGAGGGTTGGGTAAAGAGTACCCAACATAGGAACCATCCTTCTTAAGTGGAGTGACCCCGATAATATCTTCCGTCTTTACCCGATCAGGGATTGCAATCTCATACTCATAGCTATAAGGAACATCACTGCGCGGGAGCTCCTTATTTACATCACGTCCAGGAATTCGCTTTAGGACATACAGATACCCTTTGCGCGTCCTATACTTTGTTCCAAAATCGATACCGACATCAACATCCGTGCTTGTACTGACAAAATTACTCGGTGGATTTCTGTTATCCCAAACATGCAGTAGTAGGTCGGTGCTTTTCCCCAAGCTCCTAAAACCTTCTTTAAAAATGATTTCTGGCCCCCTCAAGTCTCCACGATAAAGAAATGTAGGTTTTGGTGAGGAAGCCTCCCCCTCATCCACCCCAACCTTAGCCGCCGGATCCTGCTCCCCAACCGCCGGTCTGCACCCACCCTTCCCCGGACAATCCACCAACCCCAACGGATCCACCCACCCCGTCGGGTTCAGGGTGTACCGGTACCCATTGAGCCCACCCGCCAGTTTGCTCGGGTCGGGCGTCAGGTAGCGGCCGGTCTCGGGATTGTAGTAGCGGTGGCGGTTGTAGTGCAGGCCGCTTTCCGGGTCGAAGTACTGGCCCTGGAAGCGCAGGGGTTGCTCCAGTTGTTCGCCGCCGCCGTGCTTGAGTTCAGTGAGTTTGCCGTAGCCGTTGTAGCGCGCCGACCAGACGATCTGTCCGCTGTAACTGGTCAGTTCCTGGGGCGTGCCCAGGTGGTCGAGGTGGTAGTAGAACGGGCAGGCGTTCAGGCCTTCGCCGTCGAGCATCGCCAGCGGGCGGAAGGTGCCCGGTTCGTAGACGTAGCTGCGGTGGTGGCGCGGGCTGTTTTCGGCGACCAACTGATCGCCCTGCCAGAAAAACTCCGTGGTCAGGCCGTCCACGGTTTTGCTGATGCGTCGGCCGAAGGCGTCGTAGCGGTAGGACGTTTCGCGGCTGTCCGCCGTGGTGACGCCGATCAGGCGGTGTTGGCTGTCGTAGCGGTAGGCGCTGGCCAGGGCCTGGCCGCGGCGCTCGCGAATCAGGTTGCCGAAGGCGTCGTAGTCGTAGTGGCGGTCGCCTTCCTTGAGCAGGCGGTTGCCCTTGAGGGTGGTCGGGCCGGGGCGGTCCTGCATCATCAGGTTGCCGGCCGGGTCATGGCAGAAGTGTTCCGGCGGCTCGCTGTGGGAAAAGTCGATGCGGGTCAGGCGATCCAGCGGGTCGTACTGGTAGCAACGCCGGCTGCGGTTGTCGGAAAGGGTTTGCAGGTTGCCCCGGGGGCTGTAGGCGTAATCGCGCCAGAACAGTTGCTGCTGTTGGCTCTGCCACACGGTCTGGGCCTTGAGGCGGCCCTGTTCGTCGTACGTGTAGTCGCTGAGCAGCCGGCCCTGCTGGCGTTGCCGTTCGCGACCGCCGTCAAATCGGTGTTCGGTCAAGCGCGAACCGTTGAGGTCGATGGCGGTCAGCGCGCCACCGGGGGCATGGTGGTAGTCGAGCTGGCTGTCGTCCGGCAAGCGCAGGTGGTTGAGGCGCCCGCAGGCGTCGTAGCGATAACGCAGGGTGCCCCAGCCCTGATGCTCGCCGACCAGCCGGTCCTGGGCGTCGTACTCGAAGGCCAGCGGACGATTGCTGCCGTCGTTGACGTGGACCAACCGGCCCAGTTCGTCGTAGCGGTACTCGATGGCCTGGCCGTCCGGCAAGGTCTTGACCCGCAAACGCCCGGCCGCGTCACGCTGGTAGCGGGTGACCCACTGCGAACCGTCCTCGCCGTGTTCGGTTTTCTCCCGCAAGTGGCCGTTGAGGTCGTAAGCGTAGGTGGTGCGTTGGCCGTCGAAGCCGACTTGCTGTCGGATCAAGCCGTTGGGCGTGTAGTCCAACTGATATTTTTCGCCGGATTCGTTTTCGATCTCGGTCAGCAGCAGCCGCGCCGAGTCGTAGCGGTATTTCAGTTCGCTGCCATCGGGGTTCAGGCGACGGCTGACCAGGTGCAGGTCGTCGGCGTATTCGTAGCGAGTGAGGCGGCCCTGTTCATCGCGCTCGGCGGTGACCTTGCCGTAGGCGTTGTAGCTCCAGGTCCGGGTGGCGCCGCTGGGCAAGGTCACTTGCAGCAGTCGGCCGACGGCGTCCCATCGGTAATGCGTGAGGGCGCCGTGTTCGTCCTTGCGGCTGAGCAAACGTCCCAGGGCGTCGTAGGAAAAACACCGACGCCCGCCATCGGGCAGGATCTCTTCGGTCAGTTGGCCCAGGCGACTCCAGGCGAACCGATGTTCGCCGCCGTCCGGGTCATACCTCGCCAGCAGTTGCCCGTGGGCGTCGTAGGCATATTCCGTGCGCCGGCCATCCGGATCGATGCTCACGATCACATCGCCCCGGGCATTGCGCCGGTAGGTCCACACGGCCTGGCCACGGGAACGGGCGTGCAGGAAACCGTTGCGGTATTCGTAGGACGTCGGCACTTCGTCCGCCGGCATCAGCGCCACTAGCCGTCCGACTTCGTCGTAGCGGTATTCGCTGACCGCCCCCAGCGGGTCCTGTTCGGCGATCAACCGGCCCTGTTCGTCATAGGCCTTGAGGTGCTCGCCGCCGTCGGGCTCGACCTTGCGCACCAGCCGCGCCCGCTCGTCGTGGACGTAAACTTCCTGGCTGCCATCCAGGTGCCGGACCGTGACGCTGCCGTCCTCGCCCCAGGTGTAGCGGCTGTCCATCTGCGCAAACGAGGCCCAATGCCGGACGCAGCGGGAGGCCGGCCCGAGGCCTTGCCA
>NZ_UETT01000036.1:0-1158 GCF_900115935.1 Pseudomonas sp. 43mfcvi1.1
CGGCCACAAGGTGTTGATGCCGCCCAGCGGATCGATCACGCCCTGGTACAGCAGGTAGCCCCACAGCGCCACGCAACCGGCGGTGGCGATCAGGTTGGCCGGCCAGGATTCGGTACGTTTGAGCGAAGGCACGAACGAGCCGAGCAGATCCTGCAGCATGAACCGCCCGGCACGGGTGCCGGCGTCCACCGCCGTGAGGATGAACAGCGCCTCGAACAGGATCGCGAAGTGGTACCAGAACGCCATGGTGTTTTCACCCGGCAGCACCGAGTGCAGGATCTGTGCGATCCCCACCGCCAGGGTCGGCGCACCGCCGGCACGGGCCAGCACGGTGGTCTCGCCGATGTCCTTGGCCACTGCTTGCAGCGCCTCTGGCGTGATGGCGAAGCCCCAACTGCTGACAGTCTGGGCCACGGCCACCACGTCACCGCCGACGATCGCCGCCGGGCTGTTCATGGCGAAGTACACGCCTGGCTCGATCACCGACGCGGCGACCATGGCCATGATCGCCACGAAGGATTCCATCAACATGCCGCCGTAACCGATGTAGCGGGCGTTGGTTTCGTTATCCAGCAGCTTGGGCGTGGTGCCCGAGGAGATCAGCGCATGGAAGCCCGAGACCGCGCCGCAGGCGATGGTGATGAACAGGAACGGGAACAGCCCGCCCTTCCACACCGGCCCGGTGCCGTCGGTGAACTGGGTCAACGCCGGCATTTTCAGCTCGGGCATGGTCACCAGGATACCGATGGCCAGGGCGACGATGGTGCCGATCTTGAGGAAGGTCGACAGGTAGTCCCGCGGCGCCAGGATCAGCCACACCGGCAGTACCGCCGCGACAAAACCGTAGCCGATCAGCATCCAGGTGATCTGGATCCCGGTGAAGGTGAAGGCCTTGGCCCAGACCGGGTCGGCGGCGATCTGCCCGCCCAGCCAGATCGAGCCCAGCAGCAACAGCACGCCGATGAGCGAGATCTCGCCGATGCGGCCCGGGCGGATGTAGCGCATGTAGAGGCCCATGAACATCGCGATCGGGATGGTCGCCATCACCGTGAAGATGCCCCACGGGCTCTCGGCCAGGGCCTTGACCACGATCAGCGCCAGCACCGCGAGGATGATGATCATGATCAGGAAGCAGCCGAACAGCGCGATGGTGCCGGG
>NZ_UETT01000021.1:0-95173 GCF_900115935.1 Pseudomonas sp. 43mfcvi1.1
GGTCACGTTGACCACGGTAAAACCACGCTGACCGCTGCTCTGACCCGTGTCTGCTCCGAAGTTTTCGGTTCGGCCAAGGTTGACTTCGACAAGATCGACAGCGCCCCGGAAGAGAAAGCTCGTGGTATCACCATCAACACCGCTCACGTTGAATACGATTCGGCCGTGCGTCACTACGCACACGTTGACTGCCCAGGTCACGCCGACTACGTAAAAAACATGATCACCGGTGCTGCCCAGATGGACGGCGCGATCCTGGTTTGCTCGGCCGCTGATGGTCCGATGCCACAAACCCGTGAGCACATCCTGCTGTCCCGTCAGGTAGGCGTTCCGTACATCGTTGTCTTCCTGAACAAGGCTGACATGGTTGACGACGCTGAGCTGTTGGAACTGGTTGAGATGGAAGTGCGCGACCTGCTGAGCACTTACGACTTCCCAGGTGATGACACTCCGATCATCATCGGTTCGGCTCTGATGGCTCTGAACGGCCAAGACGACAACGAAATGGGCACCACTGCTGTCAAGAAGCTGGTGGAAACTCTGGACAGCTACATCCCAGAGCCAGAGCGTGCTATCGACAAGCCGTTCCTGATGCCAATCGAAGACGTATTCTCGATCTCCGGTCGCGGTACTGTTGTGACTGGTCGTGTTGAGCGTGGCATCGTCCGTATCCAGGAAGAAGTTGAGATCGTCGGTCTGCGCGACACTCAGAAAACTACCTGCACCGGCGTTGAAATGTTCCGCAAGCTGCTCGACGAAGGTCGTGCTGGCGAGAACTGCGGCGTGCTGCTGCGCGGCACCAAGCGTGACGACGTTGAGCGTGGCCAGGTTCTGGTCAAGCCAGGCACCGTCAAGCCGCACACCAAGTTCACCGCAGAAGTTTACGTTCTGAGCAAGGAAGAAGGCGGTCGTCACACTCCGTTCTTCAAAGGCTACCGTCCACAGTTCTACTTCCGTACTACTGACGTGACTGGTAACTGCGAGCTGCCAGAAGGCGTTGAAATGGTAATGCCAGGTGACAACATTCAGATGACTGTTACCCTGATCAAGACCATCGCGATGGAAGACGGTCTGCGTTTCGCTATCCGTGAAGGCGGTCGTACCGTCGGCGCCGGCGTCGTAGCCAAAGTCATCGAGTAAGTCTCTTATATAGAGTCAGCTTGATGAGTTGAAAAAGCCCCCGCTTAGCGGGGGCTTTTTTATTGGGTTGACACCTATCAGGGGCGTCTATAGAATTGCGCCTCCTTTTAACGGGCGTATTGCGCCCGGTGGGAATAGCAGCCGGAGTCTGAAATCCAATGCAAAATCAGCAAATCCGTATCAGGTTGAAGGCTTTTGACCATCGCCTGATCGACCAATCCACCCAGGAAATCGTGGAAACCGCGAAACGTACTGGTGCTCAAGTGCGTGGTCCAATTCCACTGCCTACCCGTAAAGAGCGGTTCACCGTTCTGGTCTCCCCGCACGTCAACAAAGACGCGCGTGACCAGTACGAGATCCGTACTCATAAGCGCGTTCTGGACATCGTCCAGCCAACGGATAAAACCGTTGATGCACTTATGAAGCTCGATCTTGCGGCCGGTGTGGAAGTGCAGATCAGCCTCGGCTAAGACTCGGTCTTAGTCGTGTAACGCTCTGAAATGGGCGGCCATAGCGGGTGAAAGCCCCGTACACTCATGAGGTTTACAACATGACTATTGGTGTAGTCGGTCGTAAATGCGGTATGACCCGTATTTTCACCGAAGAAGGTGTCTCCATTCCGGTCACGGTCATTGAGATCGAGCCGAATCGCGTCACCCAGTTCAAAACTGAAGAGACCGATGGCTATCGTGCAGTGCAAGTCACTGTCGGCGAGCGTCGTGCTTCGCGTGTAACAGCAGCTCAGGCTGGCCACTTCGCCAAGGCGAACGTTGCCGCTGGTCGTACCGTAATGGAATTCCGCCTTGAAGAAGGCGAGTACCAGGCCGGCGATCTGATCAACGCTGAAATCTTCGCCGCTGGCCAACTGGTTGATGTAACCGGTCAGTCCAAGGGTAAAGGCTTCCAGGGTACGATCAAGCGTTGGAACTTCCGCGGGCAAGATAACACCCACGGTAACTCCGTATCCCACCGCGTTCCAGGCTCTATCGGCCAGTGCCAGACTCCTGGTCGTGTATTCAAGGGCAAAAAAATGTCCGGTCATATGGGCGCTGAGCGCGTGACCGTGCAGTCCCTCGAAGTAGTGCGCGTGGACGCTGAACGCAATCTGTTGTTGGTCAAGGGCGCTGTTCCTGGCGCTACTGGCGGCAACTTGGTTGTACGTCCAGCAGCCAAGGCTCGCGGTTAAGGGGAAGCTGACATGCAATTAAATGTAAATGACGCTCAAGCGATCGAAGTTTCCGAACTGACATTTGGCGGCGAATTCAACGAGACGCTGGTTCACCAAGCAGTCGTGGCCTACATGGCTGGCGGCCGTCAAGGTAGCAAGCAGCAAAAGACCCGTTCCGACGTTTCCGGTGGCGGCAAGCGCCCATGGCGTCAGAAAGGTACTGGCCGTGCTCGTGCCGGTACTATCCGTAGCCCAATCTGGCGTGGCGGCGGTACCACTTTCGCAGCTCGTCCTCAGGATCACTCCCAGAAGCTGAACAAGAAGATGTATCGCGCAGCAATGCGTTCCATCCTTGCTGAGCTGGTGCGTACTGATCGTCTGGTCGTGGTTCAGGACTTCGCTGTTGAAGCACCGAAAACCAAAGATCTGCTGAACAAGCTGAACGGCATGGGCCTGACTGACGTCCTGATCGTGTCTGACGCTGTTGATCAGAACCTGTACCTGGCTGCTCGCAACCTGCCACACGTCGACGTTCGTGACGTGCAAGGTTCCGATCCGGTCAGTCTGATCGCATACGACAAGGTGTTGATCACCGTGTCGGCCGTGAAGAAATTCGAGGAGCTGCTGGGATGAACCAGGAACGCGTATTTAAAGTTCTGCTTGGCCCGCACGTTTCCGAGAAGGCTACGGTTCTGGCAGACAAGAAAGGCCAGTTCGTTTTCAAGGTTGCGACCGACGCAACCAAGCTGGAAATCAAGAAGGCCGTCGAAAGCCTGTTCAGCGTGAAAGTAGAGCGCGTGACTACCCTGAACGTTCTGGGTAAAAGCAAGCGCACTGCTCGCGGTCTGGGCAAGCGTAATGACTGGAAGAAGGCAGTTATCTCCCTTCAGCCAGGCCAAGATCTCGATTTCAGCAGCAGTGCTGAGTAAGGAAGGGGTGCATCATGGCAATCGTTAAATGCAAACCGACTTCCCCTGGCCGCCGTTTTGTGGTCAAGGTGGTCAACCAGGAGCTGCATAAAGGCGCTCCTCACGCACCGCTGCTCGAGAAAAAATCGAAGTCTGGTGGTCGTAACAACAATGGCCGTATTACCACTCGTCACATCGGTGGTGGTCATAAGCAGCATTATCGTCTGGTCGACTTCCGTCGCAACGACAAGGATGGCATCGCTGCCACCGTCGAGCGTATCGAATACGATCCAAACCGTACTGCTCACATCGCTCTGCTGCTGTACGCAGATGGCGAGCGCCGCTACATCATCGCCCCTAAAGGCGTGAGTGCTGGCGACCAGCTGATCGCAGGTGCCCTGGCACCGATCAAGCCGGGCAACGCTCTGCAACTGCGTAACATTCCAGTTGGTAGCACCGTACACGGCATCGAATTGAAGCCAGGTAAAGGCGCACAGATCGCTCGTTCCGCTGGTGCTTCGGCTCAGCTGATCGCTCGTGAAGGTGTCTACGTGACCCTGCGTCTGCGTTCTGGTGAGATGCGTAAAGTACTGGCTGAATGCCGTGCGACCCTGGGCGAAGTCTCGAACTCCGAGCACAGCCTGCGTTCGTTGGGTAAAGCTGGTGCCAAGCGCTGGCGTGGCGTTCGCCCAACCGTTCGTGGTGTTGCCATGAACCCGGTTGACCACCCACATGGTGGTGGTGAAGGTCGTACCTCTGGTGGTCGTCATCCGGTATCGCCATGGGGCTTCCCGACTAAGGGCGCGAAGACTCGTGGTAATAAGCGTACCGACAAAATGATCGTCCGTCGTCGCAAGTAAATAGAGGGATACGACAGTGCCACGTTCTCTGAAAAAAGGTCCTTTTATTGATCTTCACCTACTGAAGAAGATCGAAGTGGCGGCGGAAAAGAACGATCGCAAACCAGTTAAGACCTGGTCGCGTCGTTCGATGATCCTGCCACAAATGGTCGGTCTGACCATCGCAGTACACAACGGTCGCCAACACGTCCCAGTTCTCGTGAACGAAGACATGGTCGGCCACAAACTGGGCGAGTTCGCCGGTACCCGCACATACCGTGGGCACGTGGCTGACAAGAAAGCCAAGCGTTAAGGGGTAAGGAAATGGAAGTAGCCGCTAAGTTGTCGGGCGCTCGAATCTCCGCCCAGAAAGCCCGCTTGGTCGCCGACCAGATCCGCGGGAAGAAGGTGGGCGAAGCGCTCAACCTGTTGGCTTTCAGCAGTAAGAAAGCCGCCGAGATCATGAAGAAAGTGCTGGAGTCGGCCGTAGCCAACGCCGAGCATAACGAAGGCGCAGACGTTGATGACCTGAAGGTCAGCACCGTTTTCGTCAACGAAGGGCGTTCGCTGAAGCGCATCATGCCACGTGCCAAAGGCCGTGCTGATCGCATCGTCAAGCGGTCTTGCCATATCACTGTCAAGGTTGCTGACAAGTAACGGAGTCGAAGAGATGGGTCAGAAAGTACATCCCATTGGCATTCGCCTGGGAATCGTCAAGGAGCACACCTCCGTCTGGTACGCAGACGGTCGGACTTATGCGGACTACTTGTTCGCTGATCTGAAGGTGCGTGAGTATCTCCAAGACAAACTAAAAAGCGCGTCCGTAAGCCGTATCGATATCCATCGTCCGGCGCAGACTGCACGTATCACCATCCACACCGCTCGTCCAGGTATCGTTATCGGGAAGAAAGGTGAAGATGTTGAGAAACTGCGTCAGGACCTGACCAAGCAAATGGGTGTGCCTGTGCACATCAATATCGAAGAGATCCGCAAGCCGGAGCTCGACGGTATGCTGGTTGCGCAGAGCGTAGCTCAGCAGCTGGAGCGTCGCGTAATGTTCCGTCGCGCTATGAAGCGCGCTGTACAGAACGCAATGCGCATTGGTGCCAAAGGCATCAAAATCCAAGTGAGCGGTCGTCTCGGCGGTGCTGAAATCGCACGTACTGAATGGTATCGCGAAGGTCGTGTGCCACTGCACACCCTGCGTGCCGACATCGACTATGCCAACTACGAAGCTCACACCACCTACGGTGTGATCGGTGTAAAGGTTTGGATCTTCAAAGGCGAAGTAATTGGTGGTCGCCAAGAAGAACTGAAGCCACAAGCACCAGCGCCTCGTAAAAAAGCTGCTAAGTAAGGGGTACGCCAAATGTTGCAACCAAAGCGTACGAAGTTCCGCAAGCAAATGACCGGTCACAACCGTGGCCTGGCATTGCGCGGTAGCAAAGTCAGCTTCGGCGAGTTCGCGCTGAAGTCTGTTGCTCGTGGTCGTCTCACCGCTCGTCAGATCGAGTCAGCGCGTCGTGCTCTGACCCGTCACGTAAAACGTGGCGGCAAGATCTGGATCCGTGTATTCCCGGACAAGCCTGTCACCAAGAAGCCACTCGAAGTTCGGATGGGTAAAGGTAAGGGTAACGTGGAGTACTGGGTTGCCCAGATTCAGCCAGGCAAAGTCCTGTATGAAATCGAGGGTGTTTCTGAAGAGCTGGCGCGTGAGGCTTTCGCCCTGGCTGCTGCAAAGCTGCCGCTCGCCACCTCCTTTGTTAAACGGACGGTGATGTGATGAAAGCGAATGAACTTCGTGAAAAATCAGCACAGCAGCTGAACGAGCAACTGCTCGGCCTGCTGCGCGACCAGTTCAATCTGCGTATGCAGAAAGCAACTGGCCAGTTGGGGCAGTCTCATCTGCTCTCGCAAGTTAAGCGTGACATCGCTCGCGTGAAAACTGTGCTCAACCAGCAGGCAGGTAAGTAATCATGGCTGAAGCCGAAAAAACTGTCCGTACGCTGACTGGCCGTGTTGTCAGCGACAAGATGGACAAAACCATCACCGTTCTGATCGAGCGTCGCGTTAAGCACCCGATCTACGGTAAATACGTTAAGCGTTCGACTAAGCTGCACGCGCACGACGAAACCAATCAGTGCCACATCGGCGACAAAGTCACTATTCGTGAAACTCGTCCGATGGCCAAGACCAAGTCTTGGGCGCTGGTTGATGTTCTCGAACGCGCTGTGGAAGTCTAAGGGCTAGGGGTCGGAGAAATTATATGATTCAGACTCAATCCATGCTCGATGTGGCCGATAACAGCGGCGCTCGCCGTGTTATGTGCATCAAGGTGCTGGGTGGCTCCCATCGTCGTTACGCTGGTATCGGTGACATCATCAAAGTTACCGTCAAGGAAGCAATTCCTCGCGGTAAGGTGAAAAAAGGCCAAGTGATGACTGCTGTCGTAGTCCGCACTCGCCATGGCGTCCGTCGTGCTGACGGCTCCATCATCCGCTTTGATGGCAACGCTGCTGTTCTGTTGAACAACAAGCAAGAGCCGATCGGCACCCGTATCTTTGGGCCAGTGACCCGTGAACTTCGTACTGAGAAGTTCATGAAGATCGTCTCGCTCGCCCCAGAAGTGCTGTAAGGAGATCCGACATGCAAAAGATTCGTCGTGACGACGAGATCATCGTGATCGCCGGCAAAGACAAAGGTAAGCGCGGTAAGGTGCTGAAGGTTCTTGCTGACAACCGTCTGGTTGTTGGTGGTCTGAACCTGGTCAAGCGTCATACCAAGCCTAACCCGATGTCGGGCGTACAGGGCGGTATCGTCGAGAAAGAAGCGCCACTGCACGCTTCCAACGTCGCCATCTTCAACGGCGAAACCAACAAGGCTGACCGCGTTGGTTTCAAAGTAGAAGACGGTAAGAAAATTCGTGTCTTCAAGTCGACCCAAAAAGCGGTTGATGCTTGAACACTGCTAGGTAGAAGACCATGGCACGACTAAAAGAGATTTACCGGAAGGAAATCGCACCGAAACTTAAGGAAGAACTTAAGCTTTCGAACGTGATGGAAGTTCCGCGCGTTACCAAAATCACCCTGAACATGGGTCTGGGCGAAGCGATCGGCGACAAAAAAGTCATCGAGCACGCTGTTGCTGACCTGGAAAAGATCACCGGTCAGAAAGTCGTCGTGACTTACGCTCGGAAATCCATCGCTGGCTTCAAAGTCCGTGAAGGTTGGCCGATCGGCGTCAAAGTGACCCTGCGCCGTGAGCGTATGTACGAGTTCCTGGATCGTCTGCTGTCGATCTCCCTGCCTCGGGTTCGCGACTTCCGCGGCCTGAATGCCAAGTCCTTCGATGGTCGTGGTAACTACAGCATGGGCGTTAAAGAGCAGATCATTTTCCCGGAAATCGATTACGACAAGATCGACGCTCTCCGCGGTCTGGACATTACCCTGACCACCACTGCTCGGACGGATGACGAAGGTCGCGCACTGCTGCGCGCTTTCAAATTCCCGTTCCGCAACTGATTGGAGTAGGAAAATGGCCAAGAAGAGCATGAAGAACCGTGAGCTGAAGCGTCAGCTCACCGTTGCCAAGTACGCCACCAAGCGTGCAGCGCTGAAAGCTATCATCGTTGATCTGAACGCAAGTCCAGAAGCGCGTTGGGAAGCTACCGTAGCCCTGCAGAAGCAGCCACGTGACGCAAGTGCCTCGCGCATGCGTAACCGCTGCCGCCTGACTGGTCGTCCGCACGGCGTGTACCGCAAGTTCGGCCTTGGCCGTAACATGCTGCGTCAAGCTGCAATGCGTGGTGACGTTCCAGGTCTGGTTAAAGCCAGCTGGTAAGCACTGTCAAAGTCGCGGCGCTCGGGATCGCAAGATCCTGACCGTCGGTGACCTTGAACTTGAATCAAGCCCCTTTTGGGGCTTGATTCATTTGTGGGGTGTGTCTAGAATACCCGGCTCGCCTGAGCCCGTGTTTTTATTGCACGGATGCGCTCGGCGACACGTACTAGCCGAAAGGCTAATTTTTTGTGTATTAGGAGCGTCTAGCCCATGAGTATGCAGGACCCGTTAGCGGACATGCTAACTCGTATCCGTAATGCCCAGATGGCTGAAAAGTCCGTCGTAAGCATGCCATCTTCTACTTTGAAGGTAGCTGTTGCCAAAGTCCTGAAGGACGAAGGTTACATTGCGGGTTATCAGATCAGCAGCGAAATCAAGCCACTGCTGTCCATCGAGCTGAAGTACTTCGAAGGCCGTCCGGTCATCGAGGAAGTGAAGCGCGTTAGCCGTCCTGGCCTGCGTCAGTACAAGTCCGTTGAGGATCTGCCGAAAGTTCGTGGCGGCCTGGGCGTGTCTATCGTCTCCACCAACAAAGGTGTGATGACGGATCGTGCTGCGCGCGCTGCCGGTGTCGGCGGCGAAGTTCTTTGCACTGTGTTCTAAGGGGGGATAAGCATGTCACGCGTCGCTAAGAACCCCGTTAAGCTGCCAGCCGGTGTCGAAGTCAAATTCGCAGGCCAACAGCTTTCGGTGAAGGGTGCCAAGGGCACTCTGCAACTGAACATCCATTCGTCCGTTGAGATCGTTGAAGAAGCTGGTGAGCTGCGTTTCGCTGCTCGCAATGGCGATCAACAGACTCGCGCAATGGCTGGTACCACTCGTGCGTTGGTAAACAACATGGTCCAAGGCGTGAGCCAAGGCTTCGAGCGCAAGCTCCAGCTGGTCGGTGTTGGTTACAAAGCGCAAGCAAAAGGCACAGTGCTGAACCTGGCTCTTGGCTTCTCGCACCCAGTGGATTATGAACTGCCGGAAGGCATCACCGCTGAGACTCCTAGCCAGACCGATATCCTGATCCGGGGCATCGACAAGCAGCTGGTAGGTCAAGTGGCCGCCGAGATCCGCGACTTCCGTCCACCAGAGCCGTACAAAGGCAAAGGTGTGCGCTACGCGGACGAAGTCGTCCGTCGTAAAGAAGCCAAGAAGAAGTAGGGCATAGCAAATGACCGACAAAAAAGTTACTCGACTGCGTCGCGCTCGCAAAGCACGCCTGAAAATGCACGAACTCGAAGTCGTGCGTCTCTGCGTGTTCCGCTCGTCGCAGCACATCTACGCCCAGGTCATTTCGGCCGACGGCAACAAAGTCCTGGCAAGTGCCTCGACTTTGGATAAAGAACTGCGTGATGGCGCCACTGGCAACATCGACGCGGCCACTAAGGTTGGCCAGCTGGTCGCTACGCGTGCTAAAGCCGCTGGCGTCTCGCAGGTGGCTTTCGACCGCTCTGGCTTCAAGTACCACGGCCGCGTCAAGGCGCTGGCTGATGCTGCTCGTGAAGCTGGGCTGGAGTTCTAAGTTATGTCAAATAACGACCAAAAGCGCGACGAAGGCTACATCGAGAAGCTGGTTCAAGTTAACCGCGTAGCCAAAACCGTTAAAGGCGGCCGTATCTTCACTTTCACTGCGTTGACCGTAGTGGGTGATGGTAAAGGCCGTGTTGGCTTCGGCCGTGGCAAGTCGCGTGAAGTGCCTGCTGCGATCCAGAAGGCAATGGAAGCTGCTCGCCGCAATATGATCCAGGTTGATCTGAACGGCACCACTCTGCAGTACGCAATGAAGTCCGCCCATGGCGCTTCGAAGGTGTACATGCAGCCTGCTTCTGAAGGTACCGGTATCATCGCTGGCGGCGCTATGCGTGCTGTCCTCGAAGTTGCTGGCGTTCAGAACGTTCTGGCCAAGTGCTACGGCTCGACTAACCCAGTAAACGTGGTTCACGCCACTTTCAAGGGTTTGAAGGCAATGCAGTCTCCTGAATCCATTGCCGCCAAGCGTGGCAAAAGCGTCAAGGAGATCTTCTGATCATGGCTACCGTAAAAGTTACGCTGATCAAAAGCATGACCGGCCGCATCCCTAACCACAAACTGTGCGTTAAGGGTCTGGGTCTGCGTCGCATCGGTCACACTGTAGAAGTCCTGGATACTCCCGAGAATCGCGGGATGATCAACAAGGCTTACTACATGCTGCGTGTCGAGGGTTAATCGATGAAACTCAATGATCTGAGTCCAGCGCCGGGTTCCCGTCGCGAAAAGCATCGTCCGGGCCGTGGTATCGGTAGTGGTTTGGGCAAGACCGGTGGCCGTGGCCACAAAGGTCAGACCTCCCGCTCCGGTGGCACTATTGCTCCAGGCTTTGAAGGCGGTCAACAGCCGCTGCATCGTCGCCTGCCGAAGTTCGGTTTCGTTTCCCTGAAAGCCATGGACCGCGCAGAAGTGCGTCTGTCCGAGCTGGCCAAAGTGGATGGCGACATCGTCACCGTGCAGTCCCTGAAGGATGCCAACGTGATCAACCAGAACGTTCAGCGTGTGAAAATCATGCTGTCGGGCGAAGTTGCTCGTGCTGTCACCATCGGAAAGGGAATCGGCGCCACCAAAGGTGCGCGTGCGGCTATCGAAGCAGCTGGCGGCAAGTTCGAGGAATAAATGGCTAAGCAAGGTGCTCTCTCTGCGCTCGGCAAAGGCGGTATGTCTGAACTCTGGGCTCGTCTGCGTTTTCTGTTCCTGGCGATTATCGTCTACCGAATAGGCGCACACATCCCGGTTCCAGGTATCAACCCGGACCGACTCGCGGACCTGTTTCGACAGAATGAGGGGACCATTCTTAGCTTGTTCAACATGTTTTCCGGCGGCGCGCTGGAGCGGATGAGCATCTTTGCACTGGGGATCATGCCGTACATTTCGGCATCGATCATCATGCAACTGATGAGCGCCGTCAGCCCGCAGTTGGAGCAGTTGAAGAAGGAAGGTGAAGCTGGCCGTCGCAAGATCAGCCAGTACACCCGCTACGGCACTGTCGTCCTCGCTCTCGTCCAGGCCATTGGCATGTCCATTGGTTTGGCGGGGCAGGGCGTTTCGTTCACTGCTGACTTCAGCTTTCATTTCGTTGCAGTAACCACTTTTGTGGCGGGTGCGATGTTCATGATGTGGCTGGGTGAGCAGATCACTGAGCGTGGTGTAGGCAACGGTATCTCGATGTTGATCTTCGCAGGTATCGTCGCCGGTCTTCCGAGAGCGATCGGGCAGTCTTTCGAGTCTGCGCGTCAGGGTGATATCAATATCTTCGCCCTGGTTGCCATCGGTCTGCTGGCAGTAGCGATTATCGGTTTCGTGGTGTTCATCGAGCGTGGTCAGCGTCGTATTGCTGTTCACTACGCCAAGCGTCAGCAGGGCCGCAAGGTGTTTGCTGCGCAGACCAGCCACTTGCCGTTGAAGGTGAACATGGCCGGTGTAATTCCGGCTATTTTCGCGAGCAGCATCTTGCTGTTCCCGGCTTCGTTGGGTGCCTGGTTCGGCCAGTCTGAAGGTATGGGCTGGTTGCAGGACATCTCGCAGTCGATCGCTCCTGGTCAGCCGTTGAATATTCTGCTGTTTAGTGCAGGGATTATTTTCTTCTGCTTCTTCTATACGGCGTTGATGTTCAATCCGAAAGACGTAGCGGAAAACCTGAAGAAGTCCGGTGCCTTTATTCCGGGCATCCGTCCAGGTGAGCAGTCTGCGCGCTACATTGATGGCGTTCTGACTCGCTTGACCATGTTCGGTGCTCTTTACATGACGGCCGTCTGTCTGTTGCCCCAGTTCCTGGTGGTTGCGGCAAACGTACCGTTCTACCTTGGCGGGACCTCGTTGCTGATCGTGGTCGTGGTTGTGATGGACTTCATGTCCCAAGTACAATCGCACCTCGTTTCGCACCAGTACGAATCCCTGATGAAGAAAGCCAACCTGAAGGGCTACGGCAGCGGCATGTTGCGCTGAGTAGCGTCCATAAGGTTCGAGGAGTTGGTGATGAAAGTTCGTGCATCGGTGAAAAAGCTGTGCCGTAACTGCAAGATTATTCGCCGCGAAGGTGTTGTTCGGGTAATTTGCAGCGCGGAACCGCGTCACAAACAGCGCCAAGGCTGAGTGTGATTGTGCTTTAAGCCCGGCAGCTAGTGCGCTGCCGGGTTGATTATTTGTTATTACAGCGATATTATCTCGCGCCCTATTTCTTGGCTTCCGGGGCGTAGGTAGCTGTCAATTGGAGTCCCACTGAATGGCCCGTATTGCAGGCGTCAACATTCCAGATAACAAGCATACTGTTATCTCGCTGACCTACATCTATGGTGTTGGTCGCACTACTGCACAGAAAATTTGTGCAGTGACTGGGGTCAACCCAGCGGCAAAGATCAAGGATCTGAGCGACGAGCAAATTGAACAGCTGCGTGGCGAAGTGGCGAAGTTCACCACTGAAGGTGACCTGCGTCGCGAAATCAACATGAAAATCAAGCGCTTGATGGACCTCGGTTGCTATCGCGGTCTGCGTCATCGTCGTGGTCTGCCAGTACGCGGTCAGCGTACCAAGACCAACGCGCGTACCCGTAAAGGTCCGCGTAAGCCGATCCGCAAGTAATCGCCCCAGCGAATCGACAGGAATTTAATCATGGCAAAACCTGCTGCTCGTCCTCGTAAAAAAGTTAAAAAGACAGTGGTTGATGGCATCGCCCACATCCATGCTTCTTTTAACAACACCATCGTGACCATTACCGACCGTCAAGGTAACGCTCTTTCCTGGGCTACCTCCGGTGGTTCGGGTTTCCGCGGTTCCCGCAAGTCCACCCCGTTCGCTGCTCAAGTAGCTGCTGAGCGTGCTGGTCAAGCTGCGCTGGAATACGGCCTGAAAAACCTCGACGTTAACGTCAAGGGTCCAGGTCCAGGTCGTGAATCCGCAGTCCGCGCTTTGAACGGCTGTGGCTACAAGATCGCCAGCATCACCGACGTGACGCCAATCCCGCACAACGGGTGCCGTCCGCCGAAGAAGCGCCGCGTGTAATCCAGGAGATTGTAAAGAATGGCTCGTTACATTGGTCCAAAATGCAAACTCGCTCGTCGCGAAGGCACCGATCTTTTTCTGAAGAGCGGCGTGCGCGCGATCGAATCGAAGTGCAACATTGAAGCAGCACCTGGTATCCACGGCCAACGCCGCGGTCGCCAGTCCGACTACGGCACCCAACTGCGTGAAAAGCAGAAGGTCCGTCGTATCTACGGCGTTCTCGAGCGTCAATTCAGCGGCTACTACAAAGAAGCAGCTGGCAAGAAAGGCGCAACCGGCGAAAACCTGTTGCAACTGCTCGAATGCCGTCTGGACAACGTTGTATACCGTATGGGTTTCGGTTCTACTCGTGCCGAATCCCGTCAGCTGGTATCGCACAAGTCGATCAGCGTTAACGGTCAGACCGTAAACGTTCCGTCCTACCAGGTTCGTGCTGGTGACGTGGTTGCTGTTCGCGAGAAAGCAAAGAACCAACTTCGCATTGTCCAAGCTCTCGATCTGTGTGCCCAACGTGGCCGCGTAGAATGGGTAGAAGTAGACACTGAGAAGAAGTCGGGCGTTTTCAAGAACGTTCCTGCTCGCAGTGATCTGTCCGCCGACATCAACGAAAGCCTGATTGTCGAGCTCTACTCCAAGTAAGGGCTAGAAAATAGGTGCATCCATGCAGATTTCGGTAAATGAGTTCCTGACACCCCGCCATATTGATGTGCAGGTTGTCAGTCCAACCCGCGCCAAGATCACACTCGAGCCTCTCGAGCGTGGTTTCGGCCACACCCTGGGCAACGCGCTGCGCCGCATCCTGTTGTCCTCAATGCCCGGCTGTGCAGTAGTCGAGGCCGAGATTGACGGTGTGCTCCACGAGTACAGCGCCATCGAAGGTGTACAGGAAGACGTAATTGAAATCCTGTTGAACCTTAAAGGTCTGGCTATCAAGCTGCACGGTCGTGACGAAGTTACGCTGACCTTGTCGAAGAAGGGTTCGGGGGTGGTTACCGCTGCCGATATTCAGCTGGATCATGATGTCGAGATCGTTAACCCCGATCACGTAATCGCTAACCTGGCGTCTAACGGCGCCCTGAACATGAAGCTCACCGTAGCTCGTGGTCGTGGTTATGAACCGGCCGACTCGCGTCAGAGCGATGAAGACGAAAGCCGCAGCATCGGTCGCTTGCAGCTTGACTCTTCGTTCAGCCCGGTTCGCCGTATCGCATACGTGGTGGAAAACGCCCGTGTCGAACAGCGTACCAACCTGGACAAGCTGGTTATTGATCTGGAAACCAACGGTACCCTGGATCCTGAAGAGGCTATTCGCCGCGCTGCAACCATCCTGCAACAGCAGTTGGCTGCGTTCGTCGACCTCAAGGGTGACAGTGAGCCAGTGGTTGTCGAGCAGGAAGACGAGATCGATCCGATCCTGCTTCGCCCGGTTGACGATCTGGAACTGACTGTACGTTCGGCTAACTGCCTTAAGGCGGAAAACATCTACTACATCGGTGACCTGATTCAGCGTACCGAAGTAGAGCTGTTGAAGACTCCGAACCTTGGCAAGAAATCCTTGACTGAAATCAAGGACGTTCTGGCCTCCCGCGGTCTGTCCCTCGGCATGCGCCTCGACAACTGGCCGCCTGCAAGTCTTAAGAAGGACGACAAGGCGACTGCCTGATCGTCGTAATCACCGAACGTTGTGTTTGGTAAGGAATGAACCATGCGTCATCGTAAAAGTGGTCGTCACCTGAGCCGCACCAGCTCGCACCGCAAGGCCATGTTCCAAAACATGGCGGTGTCGCTGTTCGAGCACGAGCTGATCAAAACTACTCTGCCAAAAGCCAAAGAACTGCGTCGCGTTGCTGAGCCGCTGATCACTCTGGCCAAGACAGATAGCCTGGCTAACCGCCGTCTGGCTTTCGACCGTACTCGTTCGAAAGCTATCGTTGGTAAGCTCTTCAACGACCTGGGCAAGCGCTACGCTACCCGTGAGGGTGGCTACCTGCGCATCCTCAAGTGCGGTTTCCGCGCTGGCGACAACGCGCCTATGGCGTACGTCGAGTTGGTTGATCGTGCTACTGCTGGCGAAGCTGTAAGCGCCGAGTAAGACGACAGTCTGTAACGAAGAACCGGGCCTAGTGCCCGGTTTTTTGTGCCTGATAGAAAAGTAGGCAGCCGTTTCGCCTGGCTTGGCTATCAGCAAGTATTCAGCATTAGATAATGACTATCGATGTCCATGATTTAATGAATTTGGATACTGTCACTAACATGATCAATACTCCTTTCCAGCCGATTAGCCGGCAGTTTGAAGACCGACCTAGGAAGATTGAGCATGAGCCAGACCAAAACGCTTACGACCGCCAGCGGCGCTCCTGTCGCCGATAACCAGAATTCTCGTTCCGCCGGCCCGCGTGGCCCGTTGCTGCTCGACGACTTTCACCTGATCGAGAAGCTTGCTCACTTCAACCGCGAGAACATTCCCGAGCGTCGCGTACACGCCAAGGGATCGGGCGCCTACGGCACGTTTACCGTTACCCGGGACATCACCCAGTACACCAGCGCCAAGTTGTTCGAGTCGATCGGCAAGCAGACACCCACCTTCCTGCGGTTTTCCACCGTGGGTGGCGAGCGTGGTTCGGCCGACACTGAACGCGATCCGCGCGGTTTCGCCCTGAAGTTCTACACCGAGGAAGGCAACTGGGACATCGTCGGCAACAACACGCCGGTTTTCTTCATCCGTGATCCATTGAAGTTTCCGGACTTCATCCATACCCAGAAACGTCTGCCGCAAAGCAACCTGAAAAGCGCCCAGGCGATGTGGGATTTCTGGTCGCACTCGCCTGAGGCGCTGCATCAGGTCACCATTCTGTTCTCCGATCGCGGCATTCCAGATGGCTACCGCCACATGCATGGCTTCGGCAGTCACACCTACAGCCTGATCAATGCACAGGGTGAGCGCCACTGGGTGAAGTGGCACTACAAGACCAAGCAAGGGATCAAGAACCTGGCTCCGGCTGAAGCGGCACGTCTGGCGGGTACCGACCCGGATTACGCCCAGCGTGACTTGTTCAATGCCATCGAGCGCGGCGATTTCCCGAAATGGAGCGTCTGCATCCAGGTCATGACAGAGGCCCAAGCCGCCGCGCATTACGAAAATCCGTTCGATGTCACCAAGACCTGGTCGCAGAAAGAGTTTCCGTTGATCGAAGTCGGTGAGCTCGAACTCAACCGGAACCCGCTGAACTACTTTGCCGAAGTCGAGCAGGCGGCGTTTGGCCCTAGCAATATGGTGCCAGGGGTTGGCCTCTCGCCGGATCGCATGTTGCAGGGTCGTGTCTTCGCCTACGCCGATGCGCACCGCTACCGTGTGGGCACCAATCACCAGCAATTGCCGGTGAATGCGCCGCGCAGCCCGGTCAATACCTACCAGCGCGACGGCGCGATGGCGTTTGGCAGCAATGGCGGGGCGGCACCGAACTACGAGCCTAATAGCTATGTGGAGACGCCGAAGCAGGCCCCGCGTTACGCGGAGCCGGCACTGGCCCTCAGTGGCGCTGCGGACCGTTACGATCATCGTGAAGACACCGATTACTACAGCCACGCCGGTGCGTTGTTCCGCCTGATGAACGATGAGCAGAAAGCCCTGCTGATCAGCAATATCGCCGGTGCGATGGCCGGTGTATCGGCAGATGTCGTTGACCGTCAGTTGCAGCATTTCTTCAAGGCGGATGTCGCCTATGGGGAAGGCATCGCAAAAGCCTTGGGCGTAGCGCTGAACTAAGTCTAAACGAGAAGCAGAACCGCCCTCATTAGGGCGGTTTTTGCGTTATTTAGCCTGGTTTTCTCGGATTTTCTTCGCTTTTATTGCGTTGAGGTCGTGACCTTGCGGTCAGCTTGGTTCAAACTACAACCTTTAAAAGCTTGTGGAGATGTAGGGCGATGCAAGGTCACCCAGACGTAATCGATTACCTCAACACGTTGCTGACAGGCGAACTGGCAGCCCGTGATCAATATTTCATCCATTCGCGGATGTACGAGGATTGGGGTTTTACCGAGCTCTACGAACGTATCAACCACGAGATGGAAGAAGAAACCCAACACGCCGATGCACTCATGCGTCGGATCCTGATGCTCGAAGGCACACCACGCATGCGTGCCGATGACCTGGATGTCGGTACCACGGTGCCCGACATGCTCGCCGCCGACCTGCGCCTGGAGTACAAAGTCCGCGCTGCGCTGTGCAAAGGCATCGAGCTCTGCGAGCAGCATAATGACTACGTGACTCGCGAGATCCTGCGGATCCAGCTCAACGACACCGAAGAAGACCATACCTACTGGCTGGAGAAGCAGTTGGGCCTGATCAAGCTGATCGGGTTGGAAAACTACCTGCAATCGCAGTTCTGACGCTCCCACCGAAAAACAAAAAGCCCCTGTCATCGGTGAGATGACAGGGGCTTTTTCGTGCTCGGGTGAAATCAGTCCCGATCACGCTCCAACAGCGGCTTGAGGTAGTGCCCGGTGTGGGACTGCTTCATCTCGGCCACTTGTTCCGGTGTTCCTACGGCGATGATCTGACCGCCCTTGGAGCCGCCTTCCGGTCCCAGGTCCACCAGCCAGTCAGCGGTCTTGATCACATCCAGGTTGTGTTCGATCACCACCACGGTATTGCCATGGTCGCGCAGGCGGTGCAGCACATCGAGTAACTGCTGGATATCGGCGAAGTGCAGGCCCGTGGTCGGCTCATCGAGGATATACAGGGTCTTGCCGGTGTCGCGCTTGGACAGCTCGCGGGACAACTTGACCCGCTGGGCCTCGCCGCCAGACAGCGTCGTCGCCGACTGCCCCAGCTTGATGTACGACAAGCCCACATCCATCAGCGTCTGGAGCTTGCGCGCCAGGGCCGGCACCGCGTCGAAGAACACCCGGGCTTCCTCGATGGTCATCTCGAGGGTTTCGTGGATGTTCTTGCCCTTGTACTTGATCTCCAGGGTTTCGCGGTTGTAGCGCTTGCTCTTGCACACATCGCACGGTACGTAGATGTCTGGCAGGAAGTGCATTTCCACCTTGATCAAGCCATCGCCCTGGCAGGCTTCGCAGCGCCCGCCCTTGACGTTGAACGAGAACCGCCCCGGCCCGTAGCCTCTTGAACGGGACTCCGGCACGCCGGCGAACAGTTCGCGGATCGGCGTGAACAACCCGGTGTAGGTCGCCGGGTTGGAGCGCGGCGTGCGGCCAATCGGGCTCTGGTCGATGTCGACCACCTTGTCCAGGTGCTCCAGGCCCTTGATGCTGTCGTGGGCGGCAGCTTCCAGGGTGGTGGCGCCGTTCAGGGCCGTGGCGCTGAGGGGGAACAGGGTGTTGTTGATCAGTGTCGACTTGCCGGAGCCGGACACCCCGGTAACGCAGGTCAGCAGGCCGATCGGGATTTCCAGGTCGACGTTGCGCAAGTTGTTGCCGCGAGCACCCTTGAGGGTCAGCGATAGCTTCTTGTTGCGCGGCGTGCGCTTGGCCGGGACCTTGATCTTGACCCGGCCCGACAGGTACTTGCCCGTCAGCGAATCGGGATGCGCCATGACCTCGGCAGCGGTGCCCTGGGCAACGATATGCCCGCCATGCACGCCAGCGCCCGGGCCGATGTCCACCACATAGTCGGCCAGGCGGATGGCGTCCTCGTCGTGCTCGACCACGATCACCGTGTTGCCGATGTCCCGCAAGTGCTTCAAAGTCCCGAGCAGCCGGTCGTTGTCCCGCTGGTGCAAGCCGATGGACGGTTCGTCGAGGATGTACATCACCCCCACCAGGCCGGCGCCGATCTGGCTGGCGAGGCGGATGCGCTGGGCTTCGCCGCCGGACAAAGTGTCGGCGCTGCGATCGAGGGTCAGGTAGTCCAGGCCGACGTTCACCAGGAACTGCAAGCGTTCGCGGATTTCCTTGAGGATCTTGTCAGCGATTTCGCCACGACGACCGGTCAGTTTCAGGCCGCCGAAATAATCGGTGGCGTCGCCAATCGGCAGGTTGGTCACCGCCGGCAGGGTCTTTTCACCGACCCACACATGCCGCGCCTCGCGGCGCAGACGGGTGCCTCGGCAATCGGGGCAGGGCTGGGTGCTGAGGAACTTGGCCAGTTCTTCGCGCACGCTGGCCGACTCGGTCTCGCGGTAGCGTCGTTCCAGGTTCGGCACGATGCCTTCGAACGGATGGGAGCGTTTGACGATATCGCCGCGGTCGTTGAGGTATTTGAAGTCGACATTCTGCGAGCCGCTGCCCTGCAGGATGAATTTCTGCTGGTCGGCGGGCAGCTCGTTGAACGGCTTGTCCAGGCTGAACTTGTAGTGGGCCGCCAGCGAACCGAGCATCTGGAAGTAATAGACGTTGCGCCTGTCCCAGCCGCGAATCGCCCCTTCGGCCAGGGTCAGCTCGCCGTTGACCAGCCGCTTGGTGTCGAAGAACTGCTTGACCCCCAGGCCATCGCAGGTCGGGCAGGCGCCGGCCGGGTTGTTGAAGGAGAACAGCTTGGGTTCCAGTTCGCTGATGGCGTGGCCGCAGATCGGACAGGCGAAGCGTGCGGAGAAGATGATTTCTTCGCCAGGCTCGTCGTCCATCGGTGCGACCAGGGCGATGCCGTCGGCCAGCTTCAACGCGGTCTCGAAGGACTCGGCCAGCCGCTGTTGCAGATCGGCCCGGACCTTGAAGCGGTCGACCACCACATCGATCGAATGCTTCTTCTGTTTATCCAGCTTCGGCAGTTCGTCCAGCTCGCAGAGCTTGCCGTTGACCCGGGCCCGCACGAAACCCTGGGCGCGCAGTTCTTCGAAGACCATCAGGTGTTCGCCCTTGCGCTCGCGAACCACCGGGGCCAGCAGCATCAGCTTGCTGCCTTCCGGCTGGGCCAGCACCAGGTCGACCATCTGGCTGACGGTCTGGGCTTCCAGGGGAATGTCGTGATCGGGGCAACGGGGAATACCGACGCGCGCATACAGCAGGCGCAAGTAGTCGTAGATCTCGGTGATGGTACCGACCGTCGACCGAGGGTTATGGGAGGTCGACTTCTGTTCGATGGAAATCGCCGGCGACAGGCCTTCGATGGTATCGACGTCGGGTTTTTCCATCATCGACAGGAACTGCCGGGCGTAGGCCGACAGCGATTCGACATAACGTCGCTGGCCTTCGGCATACAAGGTGTCGAAGGCCAGGGATGATTTGCCGGATCCGGACAGGCCGGTGATGACGATCAGCTTGTCCCGTGGCAGGGTCAGGTCGATGTTCTTCAGGTTGTGGGTACGGGCCCCACGAATCAGGATCTTGTCCAAAGTGGCCTCGCTCGGCGGGCGTCGAAAACGTAGGAGTATACGGGCAAATACTGGATGGATGCACACTATTGAAAGTGAGTTTGCAGCCATACATGAAGACTGCGCGGCAAACGGTCGCCATATACCCTCTCAATCGATGGGACTGGTAGAATCGCCGCCGGTTCACATGAGGTTTTTCCATGCAAGATCCCCACAGCGAACGCATGAGTAGCGGCGAGACACGCGCAGCAAGCGGTCTGGCCCTGGTGTTCGCCTTCCGTATGCTGGGCATGTTTATGGTGTTGCCGGTGCTGGCGACCTATGGCATGGACCTGGCGGGCGCGACCCCGGCCCTCATCGGGTTGGCGATTGGCGCTTATGGCCTGACCCAGGCGATCTTCCAGATCCCGTTCGGGATCATTTCCGACCGCATCGGTCGACGTCCGGTCATCTACCTGGGGCTGATCGTCTTCGCCCTCGGCAGTGTGCTGGCGGCCAATGCCGATTCGATCTGGGGCGTGATCGCCGGACGAATCCTGCAAGGCGCCGGGGCCATTTCCGCGGCCGTCATGGCGCTGTTGTCAGACTTGACCCGCGAACAACATCGGACCAAGGCCATGGCCATGATCGGCATGACCATCGGCCTGTCGTTCGCCGTGGCCATGGTGGTCGGTCCCTTGCTGACCCGTGCCTTTGGCCTGTCGGGCCTGTTCCTGGCGACCGGGGCCATGGCGCTGGTAGGGATCCTGATCGTCGCGTTCATGGTGCCGCGTGCCACCGGGCCGTTGCAGCACCGTGAGTCCGGGGTGGCGCGCCAGGCGTTGATCCCGACGCTCAAGCACCCGGACCTGTTGCGCCTGGACCTGGGTATTTTTGTGCTCCACGCTATGCTGATGTCCAGCTTCGTAGCCCTGCCGCTGGCCCTGGTCGAGAAGGCCGGCCTGCCCAAGGAGCAGCACTGGTGGGTCTACCTGACCGCGCTGCTGATTTCGTTCTTCGCCATGATTCCATTCATCATCTATGGCGAGAAACGACGCAAAATGAAACGAGTTTTGCTCGGCGCCGTCGTGACGCTGATGCTCACTGAGCTATTCTTCTGGCAGTTCGGCGATAGCCTGCGGGCCCTGGTGATTGGCACCGTGGTGTTCTTCACCGCGTTCAATCTGCTGGAGGCTTCGCTGCCTTCGCTGATCAGCAAGGTTTCCCCGGCGGGCGGCAAGGGTACGGCGATGGGGGTCTACTCCACGAGCCAGTTCCTCGGCTCGGCGTTGGGTGGGATCCTCGGTGGCTGGCTGTTCCAGCATGGCGGTTTGTCGGTTGTGTTCCTGGGATGTGCCGCGCTGGCTGCACTTTGGCTGGCCTTTGCTGTTACCATGCGCGAACCTCCCTATGTGACGAGCCTGCGCTTGCCCTTATCGCCCGAGGCGATTCGTGAGGCTGGCCTGACCGAGCGTCTGAAGGCCGTCGTTGGAGTAACCGATGCAGTGGTGGTCGCCGACGAGGCGGCCGTGTATATCAAACTCGACACCGAATTATTGGATCGCGCGACGCTCGAGCGCCTGGTGAACAACCCGGCCCCGACCACGTGCGAAGCCTAGGAGAACGTTATGGCCCGTGGGGTTAACAAAGTCATATTGGTCGGTACTTGCGGCCAGGATCCTGAAGTTCGCTACCTGCCCAACGGCAACGCCGTGACCAACCTGAGTCTGGCGACCAGCGAACAGTGGACCGACAAGCAGACCGGCCAGAAGGTCGAGAAGACCGAGTGGCACCGCGTGTCGATGTTCGGCAAGGTGGCCGAGATCGCCGGCGAATACCTGCGCAAGGGTTCGCAGGTGTACATCGAAGGCAAGCTGCAGACCCGCGAGTGGGAAAAAGACGGCATCAAGCGCTACACCACCGAAATCGTGGTCGACATGCAAGGCACCATGCAACTGCTGGGTGGCCGTCCACAGGGCGACCAGCAACAAGGTGGCAACAACTACCAGCAGTCGGCTCCGCGTCAGCAGGCGCCTCGTCCGCAGTCCGCTCCACAGCCACAACGCGAACGCCCGGCCCCACAACAGGCCGCGCCGCAACCGGCTCCGGATTTCGACAGCTTTGATGACGATATTCCGTTCTGATTCCTACTTGGGAATTGCCCAGGTAGTTCCTGAAAAGCCCCAAGCGTTCTGCGCTTGGGGCTTTTTATTGGGCATTTGGCACAGGCAGGTATGTTCGTGGTTTGAGAAATGGGCAACTTCGGCCGCTCACAAATCCAAGACCACGACTTCATGCATCCTCTCGCCAACTGATTGCCTCAACCACGCGGCATGGAACGCCATGTCCTGCACCGGTACATGCACCCAGAATCGACGTTCGATCGGCTTGCCATTGTCCCCGGCGAAGCACACCTCAAAGTGACAGCCATTGGCGAAAGCATTCGCCATGTAGGGCCTGATGGAGTGGATGGCGCTGTATGGCACACATACTTCGCTGGCTTCTCGGGCCGGGCGCCGTTGGGTGAAGGTGAGGCATTGCTGGTCTTCGTCAAAACAGAAGCCGAGCACTTCAGGCCCGGCGGCGAGCCAGCGAATGACGCCCATGGCCACCAATGCGCTGACGAACATGAGCGTCAAGACCAGAGGGTCTTCAAGCACTTTTGTATGAATGCTCGGCAGGCCTCGTCCGTCGTAGAACAGGTTGATCGATAACACCGCCAACCCGTAGAGCGGCAAGGCAAGCAATAACGCCACGGTGTACAACATGGTACCCAGGTATCCCGTCCTGGGGATTTCGCTTGGGTAATCCCAGGTGGGGGGATGCGGTGGTGCCGATGCGACGGTGTCGGTCGGGCCCGGGGAGCAGACCAGGCGCGACGGGGGAGTGCGTTTCATGCGGCTGGCTCTTGGGGGGACGCTACCTGGCCATTCTTATCGTTATTGCTCAAATATGCCTAGTAAAAATCACCATGGCCCCAGGGCGCGTAAGCCCCGGGGGCTGTTTTGTCCCATGCCCACGCCTTTCAAGGACGATAATTGGCTGGCAACTCATGCCGCGTCGGCGTCTTCTCTTCGTGATAGTGCGGTTTGCCCTGGGGGGAGTTCATCAAGGTTGAATTGGCCAGGATCGTCTCCGTCAGCAAACAGTCCTCACCGTCCCCGAACCAGCAGGCCAATGCCGAGTTTCGATTGCCATGCATGTCCACGACGGCCGGCCAGTTTTCGACGCCAAGGGCGTCACTGGGAGCAATGTCAGGGTAATGCTTGGGCGGCAGGACCAGCGCATCGCCGGGCTTGACCCATAGGTCGGCCAAATGAATCTCCCTCGACGCGGGCCGCCAGCGGGCGACGCTGATCACCAGCGGCAAGCGCCCGTAGCGGGAAAAAAACGCGTGGGGAAAGTTGTGGTATTCAAGGTCGGTCGGGTTGTAGGTCAGCAGTTCGCGCTGGCGCGCCGGGCCCAGGTAGGGCGATTGGTGGCCGGCCCATTTGCCGTAGGTGTATTGGCCCAGGATCAGTTGGTCGTACTCGAAGTGCAGGCATTCGCCGTTGCCGAGCAGGGTCATGCCGAAGGCTTGCGCCGTTTCCCGGGTTGCCCAGATCGGTTCGTAGTGCACTTCGCTGGCGTGGAAATCGAACGTCTTGATCCAGTAGGAACCGGTGCTCGTGGGAACCTCACGGTCCCTCCAACTGATGCCGGAGTAGCGAGTGCCCAGGGACAGGGCCGGGTTCTCGGGGTTGAGCGGGATCAGGTTGCCACGCACCTGGGCACTCGGCTGTGCCAACCCATGATCGTTGAACAGATAGGGGAAGCGACGGGGATCGAGCGCTGTTTCCACGCCGTCGCCGATAAAGGGGACACAGTTGAAGACTTGCATCGGATAGGGACCACGCACGCAAGAGGGCTAGAGGAAGGGCGTTCTGTCGCCCAATACCAGTCAATCAAATCATGAATCCGTGGGAGCGAGCTTGCTCGCGATGGCGGCGGCACATTCAACATTGAAGCACGCTGAACCACCGCTATCGCGAGCAAGCTCGCTCCTACAGGGGGTAACTATCGGCTATCAACTATACGGACGATGCGGCTCGCGTAACCAATCCATGCCGTGAGGCTGGCGCCAAGGCCGGACGGCGGCGCGCTTTTCAACCTGGGTCAGGCACAAAGCGTCCATCCAGTAGTAGACCATCAACAGGTGAAACACCTCATCGCCGCGCCGGTCCCAAATGACATCGTCCTGTTGGCGACCCGGCTCGATGGGCTTGAGCCGGCAGTCGCCCTGGTCGTGCATGCCCTGCAAACAGGCCCCCGTCTCGTAATTGATCAACAGGACCGGGTGGTTGATTTCCGGATAAGGTTTTTCCAGCTCGGGCATGTACCAGAATTGCCCGGGGTTGTGCCTGTCGGGCGTTTGCATGGCAATACGGGTTTTGTTTTGCGAATCGACCGCCAGTGCCGGTTTGTCGCCGGTATTGCTACGCACGATGTACAAGGCGGTGCGAGGGTCTTCCTCGGTCTTATCCATTTTGACCAGCTTGACCTTGCCGAACGAGTCGTGGGCAAGACGCGCCTTGATCTTCACCGTCGGGTTGAGATCCTTGCCCGCCTGGCCAAAACCGGCAATGAGTCCATCGACACCGGGCGCCTCGACGTCATTGCCCGCCAGTACATAGGTCAGGCCGGACAACGGGTTGGGTTGCATGTGCTTGGTCAGCGTTTCCCAGCGCTTGAGTGAAACCTCACTGGCGCCATTGGACAGCAGGGCTTCACGCATGGCGTACCCCGGGTAGTAGCGTGAGTCGCGCGGCCAGCGCTCGGTGGCCAGGAGCAATTTATGCCCGCTTTTTTGTCTCAGCAGCAGGGCCAGTGCATCCCAGAACTGGTCAAACTCCGTGGCAGATGCAGTCGCTGCGGGTGGGTAGTGAAAGCTATCGCTGGTTTCCTTGCTTTTGTTGTCGACGAACACCATTCGCAAGGCCGGGCCGGTTGCCGTGCCCTTGGGGGTGGTTTGCCGTCCGGAGCGGCCGAGGACAACCACCGACTCTTGCCAAGTCCCTTCAATTTCCGCTTTGTAGCTGGTGTACCACTGGTAGGCTTGCTCCAGGGCTGAACGGGTCTCGCCTTCCTTGACGAAGCGATAGACCGGCGCGATTTTCAACTCCACCACCGTCGGATCGTCGGGCAGCGATTCACGCCATTTGCCGAACTCCGCGTTGCAATTGCTGGGGTCCACTGCGTTGAAAGCGATAGCGTGCGTGCCTCCCTGGGTGGTCAGGTTGGCGTTGCGATGGGCGATGTTTTTCTTGACCGTTTCCGAGATCGACGTCGTCGCGCTACCACTGACGAATGCGCCGTATTCGGCCTTGACCATCGCATCGAGGGTGTTGGCCTGGCTGAGGAAGTGCTTGAGGGCGGTCATCGCATAGTTCAGCGAGCCGCCGACGGTCACTTCGCTGACGATATCGACGCCAAAATCGACGAGAAAATTGAAGAACGGCGTCGGGTTGCCTGGATCGAAGGTCTTGGGCAGGTCATCGACACGCTTCTTGAACGCTTCAGTGGCATTGGCGGGGTTGACTTCGAAGGTCAGTTTCCATAACCGCACCGTGTGACTGTAGAGCGCGGCTTCGCGTTCTTCGAGCGTCTTGATGTCGCTGCCGAAGGTGGCTTTGAAGCCGGCGGAAAAGGCGCCATATTTGCCGGAGGCCTCGACACTGGTCCGGGTATGCTTTTCGTATTCGTCGCGGGAGGAAAACGTCTCGGTCGAGAAATTGTCGTTGGCCACGACCGTGGACATGGTGACGTTTTTCCCCACGTTGTAGGCCGTTTTCCGGTACGGCACGGCGCGTTTGCCTGACTCGGTATCACCAACCTTCTGGCACTCCTTGCTGTCGTCGGCCCAGTCGAGCCGGTTCAGTCCACGCCCCAGCAGTTGCGAACCGCCGATATCCCGCAATTCGTCGCCTGCGTTGCCCTTCAGTCCATCGTTCATCGCCTTTCTCTCATCGTTCAGGTTTGTGTCAACTGGGTGCCAATTGATGGGAGCGAGTATCTGGAGGCGAGGGATAACCGGACAGTCCAGAGCGGTGTCAGTCCGGTATCAGTTTGGTATCAGGCCAAATGCCATCTTTTCGTGAATCCGGAGGAGACGCTGGAGTACACTCGATCGGCTGCCGTTGTCCCAGGGTAGAGGGCTATCGACATGGACACCCGACACAACACCTTTGCTGCCCTGCCCAAGCGCGATGCCTCGATATCCGATGGTCGTGTCCTGCTGGACGGCGTGTCGTTGAAAGGCCTGCGCAAACAGCATGGCCTGAGCCAGGAAACCCTGGCCGAGGCGTGCCTGAACCGGCATTTGTGCGTCTCGATCGCTTCCATCAAACGCGCCGAAACCGGCAAGCCAGTGCTTTACCGCACCGCTCGGCACCTGGCGACGGCCTTCGGGGTCGATGTGAGCGCGCTGCTGGGCGATCCCGCCTCGGCGGCTTTGGCCCACATCCAACAGACGATGAGCGAGTTGCACCAGGCCGCCTTTGCGCAACAGGCGCTGAAACAGGTCGATGACAGCGTTATCCGCTATGTGCTTGAACTGTCCTTTCGGATCGATGGGCTGCCCGCAGCGGCGTTGACGGAGGAAATCGAGCGTCTGGTGCGTCAGTTCGGAGGCGTTCCACTGGGGATTACGCAGGAGGTGATGATTGCCCAGTTCGGCTCTCCACAAGCGTATCGCAGTGATAGCGAGCGGGGCCTGCTCTGCGCGTTGGCGCTGAGCCGGGAACACTTCGTCACGCCCGGCCATGCCTTGTTGCTGCGGCTTGTGCGCCTGAGTGCCGAAACCACGGAGCCTGCGGCCGTGCCGGCCTTGCTCGCGCAAAAGCCGCTGCTGGATCGTCATGGGCACGCGCCGGTGTATGTTGCGCAGAACCTGCTGGAACAACTCGCAGCACGGTTTGAGTTTTCGTCCAGTGACGATGAGTTTCGGGCCTATCGTAAATGCCTGCGCCCGCGCAGCCTCGACGAAAACGCGCCACGCCCCTTGGTGGGACGGGCCATCGAATTATTGCAGTTCAAGGCGGTGATCGAGGCCACCCAGGAATGCCAGGATGGGCACATCGTCTATGTGCGCGGCATGGCGGGCATTGGCAAGACTCGCCTGGTCAGCGAGTTTTTCGAAATGGCCCGGCAGCGTGGTTTCGCCTGCCATCGCGGCGATGTGCTGGATTTCGGCATGGACAACAGCCTGTGGCCTTTGGGTCAATTGGTGGCCAGCCTGCTCAACCTGGGGAGCGCGCCGCCCATCAGCGCGTCACTGTTGGACGCTGCCTTGTCGCGCCTGAAAGTGGCCGCCGAACATCGAATGTTCTTGCAAGTGCTGACGGGCGTGTCGTCTGTCGAGCCTCCGATCCTGTATGGCGCGATGAGCAACCAGGCCCGTACCCAGGGGCTGTTCCAGGCTTTACTCGAAGTGTTGCTGCGCGTCGCGGTGCAACAGCCCTTGTTGATCTGCCTCGAAGACTTGCACTGGGGCGATACCGCGCTGTTTACGCTGTTGGGCAAGCTGCTCGATGCTACTGACGAAGCACCGGTCGTCTGGCTGCTGACGTCCCGCCCTGAAGGTGATCCGCTGGACGGTGAGATTCGTGCGCATTCCTCCAGCCCCATGAGCCTGCTCGACATCGCGCCGATCCGGGCGCGGGAGGCCACGCTCCTGGCGGAGCAATTCACCGAGGTCGAGCCGTGCTACCGGGCCGAATGTGTCGCCCGCGCCCAAGGCAATCCGCTGTACCTGACGCAACTGTTATCCAGCCAGCAAGGTGTTTTTCCCGACAGTCTGCGGCATCTGGTCCAGACCCGCTTTGACAAACTGGCCCCCGAGCAACGTCGCGCCCTGCATTACGCCGCCGTGCTGGGCAATCGCTTCGAGCTGACGCTGTGGCGCGAAGCGCTGGGGCAGCCTGGTTATCTGCCAACGACGGACATGCGCCAGGGCTTGCTGCGGGAAGTCGAGCCAGGCAGCTATCTGTTCGTTCACGACCTGGTCATGCACTGTCTCTACGACGCGATGCCCACGCTGCTTCGCGAGCAATTGCACGGTGAGGTGGCGAGCCTTTACCGCGAGCGTGATCGGGTGCTTTATGCCCAGCATTTGCTGCGAGCCAACGATCCGGCGGCGTTCGACGCGCTGTTGCTCGCCATGGCCGAAAAGCGCTTGGCCTGCCAGTACGACAGCGTTCTTGCCCTGGCCCGGCAAGGCTCGGCGTATGCCGAGCGTGCCCAGGGCAATTTTTCCTTTGCGTTGTTATGCGGCCAGGCGTGCTCGGGCCTGGGCCAGACCGTGGAGGCACGGGCGCATTTGCAGCGGGCATTGGCATTGGCCGAGCAACCACAGGATCAGATCGAGGCCGCGCTGGGGTTGGCAGCTGTCCTCAATACCCTCGATTGCCTGGACGAGGAGGAGCGCCTGATCGAGGCCATGCTGCCCATCGCCCAAGCCATGCAGGCCCATACAGCGCTGGCGCGGCTGAATCACTTGCGCGGGAACATCTATTTTCCACGGGGCGATTACGCCGAATGTCGCCGGCTCCATGAAGAGGCCTTGTCCTTTGCCCGCATCGGCCGGGACCTGCAAACCGAGGCCAAGGCCTTGAGTGGCATTGGCGACTCCTATTACGCACAAGGGCGCATGCAGACCGCCTACGAGGTTTTCGATCAATGCGTACGCCTTTGCGAGCGCAATGGCTGGGCACACGTGGAGGCGGGCAATCGCAGCGCCCGTGGCTCGGCGCAGCTCTACCTGGGCCAGCCGGAGCAAGCCTTGCGCGATGCCATGGAGGCCATCGAATGCAGCACCCGCCTGGGCAATCATCGGGCACAGGTGTTCTCGCGACTCACTGCGGCCTGGGTGCTGGTGGCGGGCGGCCAGGATGCCTTGGCGGAACAAGAGCTGACCTGCGCTTTGGCGCTGGCGCGCAACCTTGGTGCCAGCCGTTTCGAAGCGATCCTGCTGGAAGGGTTGGCGCGGGTGGCGTTGCGCCAGGGCGAACGCGGGCTGGCGCAGACTTTGATCATGGAGGCGGCGAGCCTGGTGGAACGCTTCGAGCTGCAGCGTTACATCGGGCCCTGGGTCTACGGCAGCCTGGCGATGATCAGCGAGGATGTGCAGCTCAGCCAACAGGCCTTGGCGACGGGCGAAGCCCAACTCACCCTGGCCTGCCTGGCCCATAATGCCTTGCGCTTTCGGGTGGCCGCTGCTGAAACCTGCCTGTTGGCGGGCAATACCGAACAAGCGATCTGGCATGGGCAACAGATGGCGGCGTTGCCCGAGTCGGCGTCGTGCGCCTGGATCAACCATCACGTGCGGTTGATCGATGTGGCGGGGCAGTGGCTGCGCAGCGCCGATCGAGCCAGCGGCGAGAAGTTGAAAGGGGTGGCGCGCGAAGCGCAGCAGATGGGATTCGTGGCGACGATGCCGAGGTTGTTGCAGGTACTGGATGTTTGATCGTTTCCCTGCACACCGTAGAGACTCGAGACAAAAACCGCACTTCATCGAAGCGCGGTTTTTTTTGCGATTTCTTAGAGGGGCCGTGTGTTTAGCCATTGGCCGCCAGGAATTGCTCGGTGCTCACCACACTCGCGTAGGCAAACCCCAGCGCGGCCATGAACGCCGCATGCACCTGGGCCGCAGGCACGACGACGCCGTTGAACTCCAGGTCGAGGGTGGCGCAGGCATCATGGATCACGGTGACGCCGTAGCCCAGGTCCGCCGCCGCCCGAACCACGCCATCGACGCACATGTGGCTCATGCTGCCGACCACCACCAGTTGCTCGATGCCCTGATGATCGAGGATGGCTTGCAGTTCGGTTTCGCGAAACGAATTGACGAAATGTTTGAGCACCACCGGCTCGTCGGCGCGGTTGAGCACCTTGGGGTGCAACTGTGCACCTTCGGAGCCAGGGGTGAAGAATGGCGCGTCGTCGGAGGTGAATTCGTGGCGGATGTGCACCACGCTGTCGCCGGTCTGGCGAAAGGCTTCAATCAGGCGGGCGGCGTTATCGGCGGCGGCTTGGGCACCGACCAACGGCCATTTGCCCTGGGGGAAGTAGTCATTCTGGATATCGACTACGATGAGCGCTTGCTTGGACATGGGGGCTTCCTCGATCAGATTGGGTGTGAGGCCAGTATTGGCTTTTGTCGCCGCTTCGAGGATTGGCCGCAACGACAATAAGCGAGGGAAAACTGACAATGACGCAGCAAAGGGCAGTTGCCGAACTTGGGGTGCTCATCTACCCCGGTGCCCAACTGGCGGCGGTGCATGGCTTGACCGATCTGTTCGGTGTGGCCCAGCGGATCGCGGCCGAGCACGCCAGCGTGCAGTTGCCGCGGCTGCGGGTCAGTCATTGGCAGGCCGGCAGCGACGAGGCGCCGCGGCGGGTCTTCGACAGCGAAACCGGCCCGGCGGGTCCGTTGGTGGCGTTGCTGATTCCGCCCTCCATCGCTGGTTTCGACGACGACCTGGCATCGCCAACGCTGATGGATTGGCTGCGGGCGCAGCATGCGGGCGGCACCGTGCTGGGCGGGGTGTGCGTCGGCTCGATCCTGCTGGCCGAAAGCGGCCTGCTCGATGGGCGCAGCGCCACCACCCACTGGACCTCGGCCAAGTCCTTCGCCGCCCGTTACCCGAAGATCAAGCTCAACGCCGACAAACCCATCGTCGACGACGGCGACCTGATCACCACCGCCGGGCTGATGGCCTGGTCGGAACTGGGGCTGCGCCTGGTGGACCGCCTGCTCGGGCCCAGCATCGCCACGCGTACGGCGCAGTTCCTGGTGATCGAGCACAGCGACAGTGCGAGCCAGTGCGGCAGCAACTTTGCGCCTATCCTCGGCCATGGCGACGGGGCGATTCTCAAGGTCCAGCATTGGCTGCAAAGCAGCGGCGCGGTAGAGGTTTCCCTCGGGGCGATGGCCGAACGGGCCGGGCTGGAGGAACGTACCTTCCTGCGCAGGTTCCGCGCCGCCACCGGGCTCAAGCCCACCGAATACTGCCAGCACCTTCGAGTCGGCAAGGCCCGGGAAATGCTCGAGTTCACCAATGGCACCATCGACCACATCGCCTGGACCGTCGGTTACCAGGACCCGAGTGCCTTTCGCACGACATTCAAGAAAATCACCGGATTGGCGCCGAGTGATTATCGGGCGAGGTTTGGGGTGAACCCGCTGGGTTCTCCCAAACAGCAGTGACTCCTTTGTGGCGAGGGGATTTATCCCCGCTATGTGGGAGCAAGGCTTGCCCGCGAACAGGCGCCTCAATTTCTGAAAGACCGCAGCGCCTGCATCGCGGGCAAGCCTTGCTCCCACATGAATTCCCTTGCCACAGGGGGTGACGTCTGCTGCTGGGCATCGTGCAATTTGCGGGATGCCGACCGTATGTCGTGCAGAATGAAACGGGCCAGGTGCTATCAACTGCGCACGATACGCCCGCTTGGCTGACCCGCCGCTGTCCATGCCCCCGTTGGCCTGATCTCTGCACCCTCCCTTATCTACAGCCATCGAGCGCAGGAAAAAGGGCAACGCATGACATCAGTCAATCGCAACAAACGGGTCGTGGCCTATTCGGTCAATCCACAAGCGCCGCGCCATGAGGTCGAGACCAATCGTGCACTGGCCCAGTGGCTGGCACAGATCCTGGGGTGGGAGTATGGCGACAGTCATGACCCCCATGGCGGTCATGATCCATACCTATTGCCCACGCAAACCCTGATCGGGCCCGAGGCCTTGATGCGCCTGGCGGTCAAGGGGCCGGAGGATGTGTGGGGTGGATATGTCGAGCACGATTTTATCTGCACCAAGGCGATTACCCATGGTCTGTTGAATAAGGACGCCGTGGCACCCAAAGGCTGGTCGCCTCTGTTTGCCAAGCTCACCCGAGGCGCGGTGCTCGATGGCGTGACGGTTTTTTCGCTCAAGGATGCGCGCCCGGCCGCTGAGCACTTGCTGTACACCGGGCCCATCCGCCTCAAGCCGATCCATGCTTGTGCCGGACGTGGCCAACGGCTGATCAAGAGCCTGGCCCAGTTCGATGAAATAGCCGCCGCGCCGGACGCCCAGGCGCTGTTTCGCGAAGGGGTGGTGCTGGAACAGCACCTCAACGAGGTCAAGACCCAGAGCGTCGGCCAGAGCTTCATCAACGGCAAGGTCCTGAGCTATTGCGGCGTGCAGCACCTGACCCACGACAGCGAAGGGTTGGAGGTGTACGGCGGGTCGGATTTGCTAGTGGTGCAGGGCGGCTATATCGAGTTGCTCAGGCTCGAACTGCCCGACGATGTGCGCGAGGCGGTGCGCCTGGCGCAAGTGTTCGATGACGCCGCCAACCAGGCCTATCCGAGTTTTTTTGCGTCGCGGCGCAATTACGACATCGCCCAGGGCCTGGATGCTGCCGGCCAGCCTCGTGGCGGTGTGTTGGAGCAGTCGTGGCGCATGGGCGGCGCCAGCAGCGCCGAACTGGCGGCGTTGCAGGTGTTCGTCGAAACGCCTGAAACCAGCGCGGTGCGAGTGTCCTCGGTGGAAACCTACCTCGACCAAGCGCTGCCGACCGGCGCCAGGGAGGTCTATCGCGGCGCGGCGCACAACAGCGACTTCCTTCTCAAATATGTAACGGTTCAATCCTATGACGGCTAGAAGTGAAACCATTCAGATCGAGATCGACGATGAACGCATGAACGGGACGTTCCTGAGCCCCAAGTCGAAAGTCCCTGGCGTGTTATTCGTGCACGGTTGGGGTGGCAGCCAGGAGCGGGACCTGGAACGGGCCAAAGGCATCGCCGGCCTCGGTTGCGTGTGCCTGACCTTCGACCTGCGCGGGCACACCGGCGGGGCGGGGATCCCATTGTCACGGGTCACCCGCGAGGACAACCTGCGGGATCTGCTGGCGGCATACGACCGCTTGCTCGCCCACCCAGCCTTGGATACCTCGGCGATTGCCGTGGTGGGCACCAGTTATGGCGGTTACCTGGCCTCGATCCTGACCTCGCTGCGCCCGGTGCGCTGGCTGGCCCTGCGGGTGCCGGCGCTGTACCGCGACGAGCAATGGCACACGCCCAAGCGCGACCTGGACAAGAGCGACCTGCTCGATTACCGCAGCACCCTGGTACACGCCAGCACCAATCGTGCCTTGCAGGCGTGTTCGCAGTTCACCGGCGATGTGTTGCTGGTGGAATCGGAGACCGACGACCATGTGCCCCATGCCACGATCATGAGCTACCGGGCGGCGTGCCAGCAGACCCATTCGCTGACCCACCGCATCATCGACGGCGCCGACCATGCGCTGAGCGACCCTGTGTCACAACAGGCCTACACCTCGATCCTGGTGGGCTGGATCACGGAAATGGTGGTGGGAGAGCGGTTGAGCATTATCCAGGAACGGTAGATGTGTGGCGTTCAGGCGGGCGTCATCGCGAGCAGGCTCGCTCCCACGTTGGATCAGCGGTGAGCACAAAATTGATGATCACCACCTATCCCTTGTGGGAGCGAGCCTGCTCGCGATGGGCCCCGACTAGGCACCCAATCATTTAAGCCCGGGCTTGACCCGCAACGCCTTGGCCTTCGCCTCGATCACCAGGTACATCACGACTGTGATCAACAACGGCAAGATGAAGTAGATCGCCCGGTAAGCGATCAGCCCCGCCAGCAGACTACCCCGCGACACCTCGTGCTGCAGCAGCGCGATGAACACTGCCTCCAGTACCCCAAGCCCCGCCGGAATATGGGTGATGACCCCGGCAATGCTGCTGATCAGCAATACCCCGAGCACCATTGGATAATCCAGTTTGCTGGGCAGCAAAGTGAAAATCACCGCCGCCATCAACGACCAGTTCAGCGCGCCCAACGCCAGTTGCAGCACCGCCATGCGCAGGGACGGCAGATTGATTTCCATGCCGCGAACGGTCCAGGCCCGCCGCTTGGAAAACCGACAGGCCGCCAGGTAAGCGGCACTCGCCAGCAATAACAGCACGCCGACGCCTTGCAGCGCATCGCTGCTGAGTTTCCAGCCCGGCGGCATTGTCACCAGGCCGCTGCTGAACACCGCCCCGGCCAGGGTCATGTAGCCGAACCAGTTGGTGGCCAGGCTCAGGCCAAGGATCTTGGCGATGTTGCCGGTGCTGACCCCCAGCCGCGAATACAGCCGATAGCGCATGGCGATGCCGCCAACCCAGGCACTGAGGTTGAGGTTGAACGCGTAACTGATCACCCCCACCGGCAAGATCTGCCGCCAACCCAGTTTCTGGCGGATGTAAGTGCGACCGATCAGGTCGAAGCAGGCATAAGTGATGAAGCTGGTGATGGTCAGCGCGGCGGCAATGATCAAGGTGCGTACCTTGAAGTCGGCCAGGGTGGCGAATACTTCGGACCAATCGATACGCCGGGCCAGGGCGGTGAACAGCACGATCAACAGCAGGAAAAACGCCAGGGTCAGCGGTCTTTTCCAGCGGTTCCAGCGGGATTTGGGCTTGGCCTGCTCCGGCGCATGGGCATCTCTCGGCGCAGCATGCGCTTCAGAGTGGTTCATGGGGTTCGCTCCGGACCGCCGTCGGCGGCGAAAAAGGTTTCAGACGCGGTTTATGGGCCGGCAGCCAGCCGGCCCAGGCCGGGAAGTGGCGCAAAAAGTGGAACACCATGAAACCGATGGTCATGCGCCACAACAGGCCCCGGGGCGCGTGGTTTTCCGGCATGACGGTGCAATGGTTGCGGCTCAGGTAATCGAGGCGCTCGAACAGCTCGCGGTTGAACGCCCGGTCGCGGATCAGCACATTGGCTTCCAGGTTCAGGGACAGGCTCAGCGGGTCGAGGTTGCTCGACCCCACCGTGCTCCAGTCCTCATCCACCAGGGCGACCTTGCCGTGCAGCGGTCGCTCGCAATATTCGTAGATCACCACGCCGGCCTTGAGCAGGTAGCTGTAGAGCATGCGCGCGGCGAGCTTGGCGATCATCATGTCCGGCTGGCCCTGCAGGATCAGCCGCACCTGCACGCCACGCCGCGCCGCGTTGCGGATCTCGCGCAGCAACCGGTAGCCGGGGAAGAAATAGGCATTGGCGATCACCACCCGCCGCTGGGCACTGCGCAGCACTTGCAGGTAGACCTCTTCGATATCGGTCTGGTGTTCGTGATTGTCCCGATAGACCAGGCGCACCTGGCCGTCATGGTCGCTGAACGCCAGCTCGTTGCGGCGGCTGCGGCGGCGTTGCCACCAGTATTTGGCCCGGGCGGGCCGGCCGCTCTGCAACAGCGCGAAGTGATGGATATCCACCACCGCCGGGCCTTTGACCTCCACGGAATAGTCCTGCTTGGCCTCGGGACCGAAATCGCCCAGGTGGTCGGCGGAAAAATTGATCCCGCCGATAAACGCAATCACCCCGTCCACCACCACGATCTTGCGGTGCAGGCGACGGAACCAGTTGGTGCGGATCCCCAAGTAGCGGGGCGCCGGGTCGAACATCTGCAAGCGCACCCCGGCATCGCTCAACGAGGCGAGGAATTCGGTGGTCAGCTCACCGCAGCCGAAGCCATCGAGGCTGACGGTGATGCGCACGCCACGCTGGGCGGCCTCCACCAGCAGGTCCCGCAGTTCGCAGCCGACCTTGTCCTCGAACAGAATGAAGGTCTCCAGAAGGATTTCTGTCTCGGCCCGGCGAATGGCTTCGAAAACCCTGGGGAAATATTCCTCGCCGTTTTCCAGCAGCTTGACGCGATTGTTGCCGTGCCAGCCGTATTCGATATCGGCCAGTGCCGGGTTGCGCTCGGTGGGCGGAACTTCAATTTGCTCCACCGTCGCCTTGTTCACCGTCGCGCTCATAATTCGATCTCCACCGACAGCGGTGCATGGTCGGAGAGGTGCGACCAGGGTCGTACGCTCAACACCTTGGGATGATGGGCCTTGAGGTTACGCACATAGATGCGGTCCAGGCGCAGGATGGGCAGGCGGGCCGGAAAGCTGCGGGCTGGCTTGCCCAACCGCTCGGCGAACACTTCGCGCAGGCCGCAGGGCTTGAGCAGCTCGCTGGCCTTGCCGCGCCAGTCGTTGAAGTCCCCGGCGACGATCACGGGAGCCTCGGGCGGCAGCTCGCTCAAGCGCTGGCAAAGCAGTTGCAATTGCTCGACCCGATGCCCTTCGCGCAGCCCCAGGTGGACGCAAATGGCGTGGACTTGCGGGCCGTCGGCGCCCGGCAGGCGCAGCACGCTGTGGAGCATGCCGCGGCTTTCGTGGCCGCTGATGGACACGTCGATATTGTCGTGGCGGATGATCTGGAATTTCGACAACAGCGCATTGCCGTGGTCGCCCGCCGGATAGACCGCGTTGCGCCCATAGGCGAACTGCGGCCAGAGACTGTCGGCGAGGAACTCGTACTGCGGCATGCTCGGCCAGTTGCTGTAGCGCTGGGGGTGATGTTCGTGGGTGCCATGCACTTCCTGCAAAAACACCACGTCGGCGGACACGCTGCGCACCGCCTCGCGCAGTTCCGGCAGGATGAAGCGGCGATTCAGGGCAGTGAAGCCCTTGTGGGTATTGACCGTCAGGACGGTGAAGCGGCTGACCCGGTCAAGGTCCTGGCCCAAGTGCTGGATCGGGTCGCGGCTCGCTTCGGTGGATTCCGGAATGCTCATGGCAATACTCCCTCGGCCGGGCGCACGCCGGGCGCGGTAGCGAGGTCTTTGTCCAGATCGAAGTGCTCCAGCAAGTGCCGTGCGTCGTAGGGCGCGCGGACTTTGATGTCGTTGTCGAAATAGCAGAACACTTCCCGGTGCTTGCGTGCCCGGGGTTTCTTGTTTGGGTCGATCAAGTGGGCGTCGGCAGGTTGCTTGCCATGACTCCAGGCCGCGATCCGCTCGCCCCAGCGTTTCAACGCTGCGTCGGTGTAGCCACTGGCGTACAGTTCCTCGGCACCGTGCAGGCGCAGGTAGACGAAATCGCTGGTGACGTCTTCGCGATAGGGCCATTTGCCGGCGGTGTCGGCGATCACCAGGGCCACGTCGTAGCGCTTGAGCAACGTGACGAAGTGCGGGGCGATGAAGCTCTCGTGGCGGATTTCCACGGCGTGGCGCAGCGGGCGCTTTTTGTCCGTCGTGGTGCTGGCGTGGCCGTCCAGGCGTGGTTCGTGCTCGCGGGCCAGGGCGGCGGCGCTTTCGGTGTCGTGGGGCAGTTGCTTGAGGAAGTCTTCGAACAGCTCGGGGTCGAATTTGAAGCTGGGGGGAAACTGCCAGAGAATCGCGCCGAGTTTTTCCTTGAGCTCCAACACGCCGGAGGCGAAGAAATTGGCCAACGGCTTGTGGATATCTCGCAGGCGCTTGATGTGGGTAATGAACCGCGGGGCCTTGACGCTGAACACGAAGCCGGGCGGCGTTTCGGCGTACCACTGGGCATACCGTTCGGGACGTTGCAGGGCGTAGAACGATCCATTGATTTCGATGCTGTTGACCGCGCGCGAGGCGAATTGCAATTCCCGTTTCTGGGTCAGCCCCTTGGGGTAGAAGTCCCCCCGCCAAGGCGTGTAGCGCCAGCCGGAAATACCAATGTGGATCGCCGTCATGTATCCCTCCCGTGCCAATGACCTCGTGCAGCCTGTGTCTTTTGATGACCGCCGCGCGCGCTGGAAAGTTTCGATGGAGTGCCCGGCGGCAGTGAACTTGTGGCGAGGGAGCTTGCTCCCGCTGGGGCGCGCAGCGGCCCTGTGTCTTGGGGCTGCTGCGCAGCCCAGCGGGAGCAAGCTCCCTCGCCACAAGGTTTTGTATTGACCTTCGGAGCGAACTTGCCGGCCCAATATTGATCAGTTCCTTACCGATCCCGTGTGAAGGAGCCTCGCGTTTTGTCTCGATTGAGCACTGTATTGCTGCTGTTCTTGCTGGCGATGAGCGGCACCAGCGCCTACGGGACCGCCGCTGTCCCCGGCACCTCCAAGCCCGACGAACCGCCCGCCGAGCCCGCGCCGCTGGTACAGGGCGGTTTGCTGGGGGCGATCAGCTCGAGCATCGATGACGTCCAGGACAAGCTCGACCTCAACCAGAGCCTGGTGGACGCCTGGCGTTTGCGGGCGGATCGGGCGGCGGATGAGATGGACCGGCTGGTAGACCAGACGTCCCGTTCCTCCTGGCGCGTGGCGGGGGATTTCCTGTTGTTGTCGGGCGTCTGGATCGGCGTTTTTGCGTTGATCTGGTCGGGGGCGCGGCTGTTGTTGCGACACCTGGGGCGGCGCCGCTGGCTGCGTACCCGCCAGCGCCTGCGTGACTTGCTCGGTTATCTGCTGCCATACACCGCTGCGGCGGTGATCTGCCTGCCGCTGACCCTGTACGTCAGCCACTTCCTGCAGGTTTCGGTTGGCCGGGCCCTGGCGCTGTGCTTCGCCTACGCCACCAGCAGCGGCATTTTCTCCACGTCGGTATTTCTTTGCGTAATCGTGATGTTCAATGCCGGGCACAAACGTCGGGCGGTGGCGATGATCCGCCGTTTCTGTCCCCGGCCGTTGTTCATGATCGGCTTTCTCGCCGCCCTCAGCGATGCCCTGACCAGCCCGCAGATCGCCCGGCAACTGGGTGGCAACATCACCAGCAGCATCGCGGTATTCACGGGTTTGTTCGCCTCGGTGATCTTTGGCTGGCTGGTGATTCGCATGCGCAGGCCCGTGGCGCACCTGATCCGCAACCGCCCGCTGGCCCAGCGCTTGAAGCAGCCAGCCTTGCAGGAGTCGCTGCGGATTTTCTCCGGGCTCTGGTATTGGCCGATCCTGTTGATGGTACTGGTGTCGGCGGTGAGCCTGATCGGTGTTGGCGAGGACAACCAGAAAGCCCTGCGTTGTGCCTTGTTCACCACCATCCTGCTGATCGCGACGGTGTTTCTCAGCACCGTGTTCCAACATGTCTTCAAATCGCCCAAGGCCGAAGCCATCCAGCGCAACAGCGCCTACAAGGGGCGTCTGCTGAGCCTGCTGCATGCCTTGCTGAGGATCGTCATGGCGGTGGCGTTCATCGAGATTCTCGGGCGGATCTGGGGTATTTCCCTGTTCGAGTTCGCCTCACGCAATGCCGTGGGCCGGGCGATCAGCGATTCCTTGAGCCGCATCGGGCTGATCTTCCTGATGACCTGGCTCACCTGGGTGGTGCTCGACACGGCGATCCAGGAAGCCTTGAAACCGCCGCTGAACAAGCGCGGGGCCCGCCAGCCCAGCACCCGGGTCAAGACCATCCTGCCGCTGTTGCGCAACGCGGCAAAAATCATCCTGGTAGTGATTTGCGCAATCACCACCATGGCCAACCTGGGCATCAACGTCGCGCCGTTGCTGGCCGGTGCCGGGGTGGTGGGGCTGGCGATCGGTTTCGGTTCGCAGCAACTGGTGCAGGACGTGATCACCGGGCTGTTCATCATCATCGAAGACACGCTGTCCATCGGCGACTGGGTGGTGCTCAGCTCCGGTCACGCCGGCACGGTCGAAGGCCTGACCATCCGCACTTTGCGCCTGCGCGACGGCAAGGGCTTCGTGCATTCGGTGCCGTTCGGCCAGATCAAGGCCGTGACCAACCAATCGCGGCAATTTGCCTTTGCGTTTTTCTCCGTGCAATTCACTTACGACACCGATGTCGACCAGGCCATCGAGCTGATCCGCGAAGCCGGGCGCGCGATCTCCGAAGACCCGTTCCTCAAGTTCAACCTGCAAGGGCCGCTGGATGTGTTCGGCGTGGACAAGATGGACCTCAATGGCGTGGTGCTCACGGCGCAGTTCCGCACCGTGTCCGGTGGGCAATATGCGGTGAGCCGGGCGTTCAACCAACACCTGAAGAAGCTTGTGGATAACCACCCGGCGGTGCATTTCGCGCAGACTTATCCACAGCAGGTGGTGATGCCGAAGCGGTTTGTCGAGGAGTTGCAAGAAGAGCGAGATGAGGTGCCCAATCAACCTCAGTAGTTGGGAAGGTTTTGTGGCGGGCTGCTGGCCTCATCGCGAGCAGGCTCGCTCCCACAATGGATCTTTAGTGGATTCGGAATTTGCGTTCACCACAAATCAACTGTGGGAGCGAGCCTGCTCGCGATGAGGCCAGTGCAACCACCTCAACCTTTCTGAATGAGCTTGTTCCTCAGCTCAGCCATCCCCTGCCCATCCAACTCGACCCAAAGATGCTGCTTGCCAGCAATCTGCGCCGCCACCGGCAAGCCATCGCGATACACCAACCGATTACTCGCCAGTGCCGGCACTTTCGCCCCCGGCAACAGGGTGCCGGCCAGGTTCAGCGGGTCGACGCCACACACCACCACCAGGCTGCCATCGGCGGGACGGCGGCGGGTTTCGCGCAGCAGCGGGATGGCCTCGGGCAGGGCGAATTGTTCGCCCGCCAGGCCACTGACGAACCTGCCGCCACGAATCTCGCCCCGCGCCTCCAGGCGATGAAAGGTGCGCAGCAGCTCACGCCAGCTCGGCAACCAATCGGCCTCCCGCTCCAGCAGGCGCCAGAACACCACGCCATAACGGCGCAGCAAGGTCATGGCGATGTGTTCCAGGGTCTCTGGCGCTATAGGGGTTGCCTGGGGTTGCGGCGAACTGCGACGCAACAAGGCCCAGCGCCCGGCGTCGTCCATGCCACCGACAAACGCGCCGCGCCCGCGCCGGCTGCTACGGGCCTGGCGTTTGCTGGCCGGGGTGATCAGCGCGCGCAAGCCAGCGAAGCTGTCGGCATTCACCAGCCCGGCGCCCACCAGTTCCTGCAAGGCGATTTCCAGTTCGCTGCGCAGCAGGTGGGCTTCGTGGGCCAGTTCATCAAAAAACAGCGCGCCGTGTTCGCTGAGGGCCTGATGGACTTTTTGGGTCTTGGGCGAAAGCTCATCGAGGGCTGTTTGCCCGGCCAGGCTGCTCCACAACGCCACCTGATTGCGCGGCAGCAATACCACCGGCGTACTGCGCAGGGCGCTGGCGGAAGGTTTCTGGCGCGCGCTCAGGCGCATCCATACCCATTTGCCACTGCGGCAAAGTTCATCGAGCCAACCGGGCGAATAGTCCTTGATTCGCGCTGGCAGCAGGTCACTGTCCCAGGCTGACGCGGCGCCAGGGTAGCCTTCGAATTGACTCAGGATCGATGGCAGCACGGCATTTCCGCGGCCTTGGGTCGACGACGACAAATGCTGCCAGTCGAACAGAAAGCGCATGAAATCCTGCAACATCACCGGCTCGATTTCCCGGCGCAGACGTTTGACCGTATAGCGATGGATGCGCGCCAGCAAATGCCGCTCGCACCACTCCTCCTGCCCGGTGCCCGGCGTGAACCGGCCGCGCAGCACGTAGCCTTGCTGTTCCAGTTGTGCCAGGGCCTGGGTGACCTGCGGGGTGGACAACCCCAGTGGGTAGGCGATGGCCTTCAACGGCAGCGGACCAAAGGCACTGAGCCGGGCGCGAAGCATTTCCACCACGGCTGCGTCGCTGTCCCAGGCTTCATCGAAACCGGCCAGGGGCGTCAGTGGCGGTTGCCATTGGACCTGTGGATAAACCGCTTGCAGACACGTCAGCCGTTCCAGCGCCACCCACAGCCCGCGTTCGGCGCTGATCTGCACGTGGCTGGCGCGACCGCGTTCGGCCAGGGTCTGCAACCAGGCCAGCCACGGCGGATGGGCGCTGGCTTCGCTGTCGGCGATACAGGCCAGGCTCATCAGCGCTTCGTGCATTTCATCGAGATTGGCCGGCGTCGGCCAGGCTTCATCGCGGACTGACTGGATGGCCTCGGCGTCCAGGGCGCCAAGGTCGTCGGTGGACTGTGGATCGCTCCAGCGCCGGTTGATCACCGCCTGGGTTCGCCGTTCTTCCAGCGGCGCGTCGTCGAGAAAGGTGTAGGGCCGGGCACTGAGGATTTCTGCCGCCAGGGGCGAGGGCGCCGGCAGGTCGCGACTGACCAGGCGAATCTCGCCCGCTTCCATGCGCCGCAACAGCGTCAGCCAGCCTTCGCTGTCCATGGCTTCGTGCAGGCAATCGTCGAGGGTCTGCTCCACCAGCGGGTGGTCGGGGATCTCGCGCTCGCCGGCCAGGTTCTCCAGGCAGGCGATCTGGTCCGGGAACACGCTGGCGATCAGGTCTTCGCTTTTCATCCGCTGGATCTGCGGGGCGACTTTGCGCCCGCCGCTGTAGCGCGGCAAGGCCAGGGCCACGCTGGCATTCCAGCGCCAGCGCACGCCGAACAACGGCGCATCCAGCACCGCCTGGACCAGGATCTGTTCGGCGCTGTGGCTGTTGAGGTAGCGCCAGACCTCGTCCAGCTCGAAGCTGTGGCTGGTGGACAGCGAGAGCACGATGGCGTCTTCACTGGCGGCAGCCTGCAATTCGAAATTGAAGGTGCGGCAGAAGCGCTTGCGTAAGGCCAGGCCCCAGGCGCGGTTGATACGGCTGCCAAAGGGCGTGTGGATGATCAGTTGCGTGCCGCCGGACTCGTCGAAAAACCGCTCCATCAGCAACGTGTCCTGGGACGGCAGGGCGCCGAAGGCCCGGCGTGCCGGGGCCAGGTAGTCCACCAGTTGCTCGGCGCTGGCCAAGTTCAGTTGCAAGGTGCCGGTGAGCCAGTCGAGGGCCGGTTGCAGATCGCCTGGCGTGGCGCCGAGTAGTTGATCGAGCTGGGCTTGCAGGCGAGCCACGGCCTGGGACAGTTCGGCGCTGCGCCCCGGGGCTTCGCCGAGCCAGAACGGGATGGTCGGCGGTTGGCCCTGGGCGTCCTCGACCCGCACGCGACCGGTCTCGACGCGAATGATGCGGTACGACGTATTGCCCAACTGGAACACATCGCCAGCGATGCTTTCCACGGCGAAATCTTCGTTGACGCTGCCGATGTTCAGCCCTTGGGGTTCGAGCAGCACACTGTAGTCGGCGTTGTCCGGGATGGTTCCGCCACTGGTCACGGCGGTTAGCTTGCTGCCCCGGCGCCCGCGCAAGGTGCGGCTGACGGCATCGCGGTGCAGGTAGGCGCTGCGCACGCCCTGGCGACCGTTAAGGCCTTCGGCGAGCATGTGCAGCAACGCCTGGTAGTGATCGTCGTCCAGTTCGGCGTAGGGCGAGGCGCGACGCAAGGTCTCCAGCAACGCCTGTTCCGGCCATTCCTGGCAACTGACTTCGGCGACGATCTGCTGGGCCAGCACATCCAGCGGCGCCTTGGGGATGTGCAAAATGTCCAGCTCGCCACGGCGCACGCAATCGAGCAGGGCGGCGCATTCGATCAAGTCGTCACGGCTGGTGGCGAACAACCGTCCCTTGGGCGTGCCGCCCACCTGGTGTCCGGAGCGACCGACCCGTTGCACGAACGCCGAGATCGAACGGGGCGAAGCGATCTGGCACACCAGGTCGACATCGCCAATATCGATGCCCAGCTCCAGGGACGCGGTGGCGATCAGCACCTGCAATTGGCCGCGCTTGAGGCGTTGTTCGGCGTCGAGGCGAAACTCCTTGGCCAGGCTGCCGTGATGGGCGGCTACGGCGTCTTTGCCCAGGCGCTCGCTCAGGTGCCGGCTCAGGCGTTCGGCCAGGCGCCGGGTGTTGACGAACACCAGGGTGGTGCGATGTTCCCGGGCCAGCTCGGCGAGACGGTTGTAGACCAGCTCCCAGACGTCATTGGCCATCACCGCCGAGAGCGGTACGGGCGGCACCTCGATATCCAGGTCCCGGGGGCGGGCGTGGCCGATGTCGACGATTTCACATGTGCGTCCTTCGCCGACGAGAAAACGTGACACCGCTTCGATGGGCTTTTGCGTGGCGGACAGGCCGATGCGCACCAGCGGTTCGGCGCACAGGGCTTGCAGGCGCTCCAGGCTCAAGGCCAAGTGACTGCCGCGCTTGCTGGCGGCGATGGCATGGATTTCGTCGACAATCACCGTGCGCGTGCTGGCGAGCATTTGCCGGCCGGAGTCGGAGCCGAGCAGCACGTAGAGCGATTCGGGCGTGGTCACCAGAATGTGCGGCGCGGTCTTGCGCATTGCCGAGCGGTCTTTTTGCGGCGTGTCGCCGGTGCGCACGGCGGTGCTGATAGGCAAGGGCGGCAAGCCCATTTTCTGCAACTGCTCGGTGATGCCGGCCAGTGGGGTTTGCAGGTTGATCTGGATATCGTTGCTCAAGGCCTTGAGCGGCGAGACATAGACCACCAGGGTCTGGTCCGGCAGGCCGCCTTGTTCCAGGCCGCGATGCACCAGCTCGTCGAGCACCGCGAGAAACGCCGTCAGGGTCTTGCCCGAACCGGTGGGCGCCGCCACCAGGGTCGAACGCCGCTGGCCGATCAACGGCCATGCCTGGGCCTGGGCGGCCGTGACCGCCGGGAAAGTCTGGCTGAACCAGGCGCGAACGGCGGGGTGAAAGCCTGCCATGGCGTGGTCGGCGGGGAGAGGCAGATTCATGGGGCAGTTATGCGGGTGGGAGGGGGAAGATGCAAGTACCGTCCGGGACCTGTGCAGAGCTTGAGGTTGATACTGTCCCTGTGGCGAGGGGATTTATCCCCGCTGGACTGCGCAGCAGTCCCTGTAATTGCCACCTGGGTGGGTCAGATTCACCTCATTTGCTTGGTTGGGGCTGCTACGCAGCCCAGCGGGGATAAATCCCCTCGCCACAAGTCAGCGACCAGCCTTGAAAGACCGTCAAACCTGATGATCTGCACTTTACGGATGACGGTTGCGCACTAAACCCGCAAAATGCAACGATTCCGGCAACGCCTGTGGGCGTTGTCGACCAAATTCTTGTGCCAACAGACTGGGCCTGCTGACTTTATGCGAATGCGCCTTATGTTACTGGGCGGCGGAAATGCCCTTGGGCAGGCGCTGATTCGCCTCGGTGCAGAAGAAGACATCGGTTTTCTTGCCCCCCGCCCGCCCGAAGACGGTTGGGATGCCGCGAGCCTGACGCAACTGCTCGACGACACCCGCCCGGACGCCTTGATCAACCTGGCGTACTACTTCGACTGGTTTCAGGCCGAGGCCGTCAGCGAGCAGCGCCTGGCCGGCCAGGAGCGCGCGGTCGAGCGCCTGGCCGGGCTGTGCCAGCATCACAACATCATCTTGTTGCAACCGTCGAGCTATCGGGTGTTCGATGGCTCCCGCGCCACCGCCTACAGCGAAAAGGACGAGCCCGTGCCTTTGGGCCTACGCGGCCAGGCGTTGTGGCGGATCGAGCAGAGTGTGCGCGCCACCTGCCCGCAGCATGTGCTGCTGCGTTTCGGCTGGCTGCTGGACGACAGCGCCGACGGCATCCTCGGACGTTTCCTGGCCCGGGCCGAGCAGCCTGAAGAGCTACTGCTGGCGGATGACCGGCGGGGTAATCCAACGCCGGTGGACGATGCCGCGCGGGTGATCATCTCGGTGCTCAAGCAACTCGATTGCGCCGCGCCGCTGTGGGGCACCTACCATTACGCCGGCCACGAGGCGACCACGCCGCTGGCACTGGGCCAGGCGATCCTCACCGAAGCCCGCGCCCTGCATCCCCTGGCAATTGAGTCGCCCACCCCCCAGGCCCACGCCGCACGGCCGGACGCGGCGGAAGAACCGCAGCACGCGGTCCTGGCCTGCAAGAAAATTCTGCACACTTTCGGGATCAAGCCCCGCGCCTGGCGCGCGGCACTCCCGGGCTTACTGGATAGGTTTTATCGTCATGGCTGAAGGCCCTGTTTTAATCACTGGCGGCGCGGGTTTCATTGGTTCGCACCTGACCGACGCCTTGCTCGCCAAGGGACATTCGGTACGCATCCTCGATGACCTGTCCACCGGCAAGCGCAGCAACCTGCCGCTGGACAACCCGGCGGTCGAACTGATCGAGGGCGATGTCGCCGATGCCGCACTGGTGGCGCGGGCCATGGCCGGTTGCAGCGCGGTGGCGCACCTGGCGGCGGTGGCCTCGGTGCAGGCTTCGGTGGACGACCCGGTGCGCACCCACCAGAGCAACTTCATCGGCACCCTGAACGTTTGCGAGGCCATGCGCCAGGCCGGCGTGAAACGGGTGCTGTTCGCCTCCAGCGCAGCGGTTTATGGCAACAACGGCGAAGGCGAGTCCATCGACGAGGAAACGCCCAAGGCCCCGCTCACGCCGTATGCCTCGGACAAGCTGGCCAGCGAGTTCTACCTGGACTTCTATCGCCGCCAGCACGCCCTGGAGCCGGTGGTGTTTCGCTTCTTCAACATCTACGGCCCGCGCCAGGATCCGTCCTCGCCGTACTCCGGGGTCATCAGCATCTTCAGCGAACGGGCACAGAAAGGCCTGCCGATCACCGTGTTCGGCGACGGCGAGCAAACCCGGGATTTTGTCTATGTCGAAGATTTGGTGGACTTGCTGGTGCAGGCCATCGAGAAGCCCGCGGTGGAAGTGGGCGCGGTGAACGTCGGCTGGAACCAGGCCACGACCCTCAAGCAAATGCTCCAGGCCCTGGCCGCCGTGGTGGGCGACCTGCCACCGATCAGCTACGCCCCGGCGCGCTCCGGCGACATCCGTCATTCGCGGGCTGACAATCGCCGCCTCTTGGAACGCTTCAGCTTTCCAGCGCAAACGCCGATGAGCGTGGGGCTGGCGCGGCTGCTGGGACGCTAAGTCCTATTCCACCAAAAACTGTGGGAGCGAGCCTGCTCGCGATAGCGGTTTGTCAGCTGGCATTGATGCTGGCTGACCCAACGCAATCGCGAGCAGGCTCGCTCCCACAGGGTTTTTCTTACCTTTAAATTCCGTTTAGAACTTGTAGCCCAACCCCACCATGTAGATCCACGGATCCACATCGACATTCACCTTGGCCCGGGTCCCGCCGGCCACGGCGTTGTTGTCCACATATGCAGTGGTGTCGATGTCGATGTAGCGAACCTGGCCGTTGATCATGATGTTGTCGGTCAACATGTAGTCCGCGCCCACTTGCCACGCCATGCCCCAGCTGTTGCTTGCGCGAAAGTTGCTGAAGCCGTTGGCGCTGGCTTCGCTGCCGACGTGTTCGTCGTAGATCCAGGTGTAGTTGATGCCGGCGCCGACATAAGGCTGGAACGCCGACTTGGCGTCGAGCGGGTAGTAAACCAGGCTCAGGGTTGGCGGCAGGTGCTTGAGGGTGCCGAGCTTGTTGTTGGCCGCGCCCAGGGCGGTGCCTTTGATCTTCACGTCGTGCTCGAACGGCGAGGCCGCCAGCAGTTCGATCCCCAGGTTGTTGGTGATCATGTAGGCGAAGTTCAGGCCCAGTTGCGTGTCGCTGCTCATGGTCGCCTTGCCGCCCAGGTCGGCGCCGGCCAGCGGGCCACGGTCGACTTTGACGCTGGAACTGTCGGCCTCTGGATTGACGGTAATGGCACCGGCGCGAACGATGATGTCGCCAGCGGTGTGGGCCTGGGCGAGTGGGGCGGCGAGCGCGAGGGCGACGAGGGAAGCGCTGAGCAAGGACTTGTGCATGGGGGCTCCAGAGGACATTTCAAAATTGATGTCCTATGGTACGAAGCCGTCTGGGCAGGTCTTTTGACTCAGCTCAATGAAAGTGTGATGAGCATTCAAGGGCCCCATCGCGAGCAGGCTCGCTCCCACAGTCGACCGAGTTTTTTCAGAAGCAATCCGGTCCAATGTGGGAGCGAGCCTGCTCGCGATAGCTATTTCATTGCCAACACATCACCACCAGATTCACTCCGGCAGCTCATACACATAAATCTTCTGCGCCTCCATCTGATACCCGGCATCCGCCAGTTCGCTGGTGGACGGCTTGACCTGCATCGGCCCCTCGACCCAGTACGGCTGGTACAACTCGTCGAGCTTGACCCCGACCTCGCTTTTCACATGCACGATCTGATTGGACGGCGGTGGCGGTACGTGGATGCAGGCGCCGAAGTACGGCACCAGCAAGAAGTCCGTGGTGCGGCCTTCCTCGCTGACTTCCAGCGGCACGATGTAGCCCGGCAGACGAATCTGCTGGCCGTCGAGAGCCTTGACCACCGGGGCGTTGGGCAGGTCCTGCTTGGCCGCTGGCGCGGATTCGGCGGCCAACGCGTCACCCATCTTCGACAGGTCGTGCAGCGGGGTCATGTTCGGCACTTCCGGCGGCGCGTCTGGCGGGATCATTTCCGACCAGGCCAAGTCCCTCGGCTCGGCCGCCCACAGCGGCAGGGCGACTATCAACAACAGCGCAAGCAGGGCGCGGGGCATTTTCACTGTCCTCATAAACGGATCGACAGGCCATCGGCCAACGATTGGCGATAGGCGCGCCAGGCGGGCACGCTGCCCATCAGCAGGGCAGCGAGCAGGATGCCAGCCATGAGCGTCCATTCATATTCGCTCGGCCAACCCAGCGGCAAGTACAAACCGTAGGCCGACTGCACGTAACCCTGGGCAGCGGCGATGCCGATGTACAGCAACGCCAGCCCGGCGGTGACCCCGGCCAGGGCCAGGGCAAAGGCTTCGAGCACCAGCAGCGTCGCGATGTGCCACGGTCGCGCGCCCACCGAACGCAGGATCGCCATTTCCCGGCGGCGTTCGTTGAGGCTGGTGAGGATCGCCGTGAGCATGCCGATCAACCCGGTCAACACCACGAACAGCGAAATCACGAACAAGGCTTTTTCCGCCGTGCCCATCAGGCTCCACAACTCTTGCAGCGCCACGCCCGGCAGGATCGCCAGCAACGGTTCGCCGCGGAACTCGTTGATCTCGCGCTGCAAGGCAAAGGTGGAAATCTTGCTGTTGAGGCCGAGCATGAATGCCGTGATCGCTTGGGGCGTAAGGTCCATGTTGCGGGCCTGGTCGGCGCTGATGCGGCCATTGCCCTGGGCCGGCACGCCGTTCTTCCAGTCAATGTGGATCGCCTCCATGCCGCCGAGACTGATGTGCAGCGTGCGGTCCACCGGGGTGCCGGTGCGCTTGAGGATGCCGACCACGGTGAAGGGCTTGTCGTCATGCTTGACCAGGCTGATCGCCGCCACGCCGTGGGCCAGTACCAGTTTGTCGCCGAGCTTGTAATGCAGTGCCTCGGCCACTTCGGCGCCGAGCACCACTTCGAACGGGTCGCTGGCGAAAGCCCGGCCATCGGCCAATTCCAGGTGTTGCTGGCGACCGTACTGGTAGTGTTCGAAGTAGGCCTCGGTGGTGCCCATCACTCGATAACCACGATGAGAATCGCCGAGAGACATGGGGATCGCCCACTTCACTTTCGGGTTGCTGGCGAAGTGTTCGAAGCTGTCCCAGCGGATATTGTTGGTGGCGTTGCCGATGCGAAACACCGAATACAGCAGCAGGTTTACCGAACCGGAGCGCGCACCGACGATCAGGTCGGTGCCGCTGATGGTGCTGGCGAAACTGGCCCGCGCCTCGGTGCGCACCCGTTCCACCGCCAGCAGCAGGCACACCGACAGGGCGATGGCGAAAGCGGTGAGGATCGCAGTGAAGCGGCGGTTCGCCAGGCTGGCCATGGCTAGACGGAACAAATACATCTCAGACCTCGAGTGGCGTGGCGGCGCGATTGAGATCGGCCAGCGACAGGTTGCGGTCGAACAGCGGTGCCAGGCTCTGGTCGTGGCTGACGAACAACAGGCTCGAGCCGGCCTCGCGGCATTCGGCGAACAACAGCCGCAGGAAGTTTTCCCGGGCGTCGTAGTCCAGGGCCGAGGTTGGTTCGTCGGCGATCACCAGTTCCGGCTGGCCGATCAGCGCCCGGGCGGCGGCGACCCGTTGTTGCTGGCCGATGGACAACGAGTCGGCGCGGCGCTCCAGCAGGCTTGGATCGGTCAGCCCCAGATGCGCCAGCAGTGTGGCGGCGGCTTGATCGACGCTGCCGTGACGCTGGATGGCCCGTTGAGCACGGAGCTTGGAAAAGTGGCAGGGCAGCTCGACGTTCTCCCGTACGGAGAGAAACGGCAGCAGGTTGAATTGCTGGAAGATGTAGCCGGTGTGGTCGACGCGAAAGCGGTCGCGGCGGCCGGCGCCCAGTTCGCTGAGCTCCTGGCCGAGCAGGCGGATGCTGCCGCGATCCGGCGTTTGCACTCCGCCCAGAAGCCCCAGCAGCGTGGTCTTGCCGCTGCCGCTCGGGCCCTTGAGGAACAAGGTTTCACCCGCTTCCAGGCGAAACGCCGGGATATCCAGCAACGGCGGATGCCCGGGCCAACTGAAGCCCAGGTCGGAGAGTTCGATGAGTGCTTGGGTCATGGTTGTGATTTCAAGGTAATGGAGCACCTGTGGGAGCGAGCCTGCTCGCGAAGCGGTGTGTCAGGCGACATCCGGGCTGAATGTGCCGGCCTCATCGCGAGCAGGCTCGCTCCCACACTGGATCTATGTTGCCCACATTTGTGCTCGCAACCGGTCAACGGTGTGGGCTTCGGTGGAGTCAGAACTTCAGGGCTGGCGCCTGGGCCGTCATTTCCCCACCTTGCTGGCCGCTCGGGCCGATCAGTTGCACCAGGATTTTCTGGGTGGCGGGGAATTCCTTGAACAGTGGTGCCAGGTCCAGATGGGTCAAGGAACCAGGCGCGACGCAGCGGAACCGGTATTGAGCGTGGATTTCGCTGTGTTCGTGGTGCTCGTCGCCATCCTCGTCGGCAGGCTCTTCGTGGTCCGGTTCGTCGCCGAACAATGGGCTTTTTAGCACCTTCTGCTCCAGGGTGCATTTGGCATCGGCCAGATTGATCAGCGCCGCCGGCTTCTCCAGCTTCGCCCGGACAGCGGCCACCTTGGCTTTGTCGGCGGCGCTGGTGGCGGCGTGTTCGAAGCCCACCAGATTCATTGCCGGGCTTTCCAGTTCCAGCTCCAGGATCTCGCCGTCCAGCGAGGCGTTGAGGCGGGCGACCCCGTGCTCATGGGCGCCGAGGCTGCCGTGCTCATGATCGTGGTCATGCTCGGCAGCCGCGTGAGCGACAGCCAATGGCAGCAGGGCGAACGGCAAAGCGAGAAGCAGACGACGCATGACGAGTCTCCAGAAAGTACAAATTGTGTTATGTAATCTTATAACGAAAGTGCGCAGAGTTTGACCGTCTGCTTGGCGTCGCGCAAGGCCCATGGGAGCATGCGTACATGAAATATTCAGGAGCACGGTGATGTTGCGGATACGCGGAACCGTCGGCGATTGGCCGGTGGACTTGTCGATCGAAATGGATGAGGGCGACTGGGCGCAGCTCGGCGCGCAGTTGCAAGCGGCCAAGCTCGACAGCACGGCAACGCCTGCGGCCAAACCGGCCAATCAGGACGATGCCCAGTGGCAGATCGCCAAGGAACTGCTGCGCAAGGCCGGGCAACTGAGCGGCCCGGACCTGCTGGAACAGCTTGAAGGCCTGACCGGCAGCGCCTCGGCGGGCAAGCGCCTGTTGGTGCGCCTGCGCCACTGTGCCGAGGTCAAGGTGCTGAGCGGCGCCGATACGCCGCTCTACAGTTGGGTCGGGGCCTAGTGGCCTGTGTGGCTAATTCGTGCACTCAACTTCGGCGCCAGAACTTGCCAGTCTGCGTTGCCATTCCTCGCCGTAGCGGGCTACGACTCGTCATGGCGCCTTGCCGGGCAAGCCCTGGCACTCGAATTTGAGTACTCGAATTAACCGTACAGGCCACTAGTACAACGCCGCGAACAGCTTGCGACGATAGGTCGTCACCAGCGGATGATCATTGCCCAGCAGTTCGAACACTTGCAGCAAGGTCTTGTGGGGCAGGCCTTCGCTGTAGCTGCGGTTACGTACGAACAGCTTGAGCAGCGCATCGAGGGCCGCTTCATACTGCTGGCGCGCCAGTTGCTGGATCGCCAACTGGTACACCGCTTCATCGTCCTGCGGGTCTTTCGCCAGGCGGGCCTTGAGGTCGGCGGCGTCCGGTAGATGCTTGGCCAGGCCGAGGAACTGGATCTGCGCCTTGGCTCCGGCAAGGGCGGCCTTGTGCTCGTCGCTTTTCACCGCGTCGAGCACGGTCTGCGCTTCGCCCAGCTCGCCGCGCTCGGTCAGGCAACGGGCGTACAGGATCAGGGCCTTGGCGTTGGTGTTGTCTTCACCCAGCAGCACCGTGAGCAGGGCTTCGGCGTCGGCGAAACGACCGTCGTCGAACAGCGCCTGGGCTTGTTCGAACGGGTCGGCAGCGGCTGGCGGCGGCATCTGTACATGGGGTTCGAGCATCGTGCGCACGGCCGATTCCGGCTGGGCCCCGGCAAAGCCGTCAACCGGCTGGCCGTCCTTGAACAGCACCACGGTGGGCAAGCTGCGAATGCCGAAGCGGGCGACGATGTCCTGCTCGATGTCGCAGTTGACCTTGGCCAGCAGCAGCTCACCCCGATAGCTCTCGGCGATGGTTTGCAGCATCGGCATCAGCGCCTTGCACGGCGCACACCACTCGGCCCAGAAATCCACCAGCACCGGTTTGTGGAAAGAGTTGGCGATCACCGATTGGTCGAAGTCGGCCGTGGTGGCGTCGAAGATGTAGGGCGTTTCCTGAGTCATGGGAATCTCGTAGAGCGCTTGAATGGGGCAACTATACGGCTTGGTGGGGGTGGCTGAAAGCCGGGCTTGTGGTGCCTGATAGGCCGCTATCGCGAGCAGGCCCGCTCCCACAGGGGATTTGTTCAGGTCACAGAATTTGCCGGCACCACAAAACAACTGTGGGAGCGAGCCTGCTCGCGATGCTTTTAAAGCTCGCGTCGCGCGTGGTACAGGCTCACATGCCGAAACTCTTCCGGCTCAGCCAGATCAGGCAAAGTCATGGCTTCCAGCATTTCGATGCGCCGGTACAGCGGATGCTGGAAGTCCCGCACCCGGGAATCGGCCACCAACGCCTCGCGACCACGGCTGAGGAACTGATCGAGCAGCGGCAGGTTGGCCCGGTCGTAGAGCACGTCGGCGACCAGGATCAGGTCGAAGCGATCGGCCTCGGCAAAGAAATCCGTCGAATAACCCAGCTCTACGTCATTGAGCGCGGCATTGGCCTGGCACGCGGCAATCGCCAGTGGGTCCAGGTCGCAGGCCACCACCTCCAGCGCCCCGGCCTTGAGCGCCGCAATGCCCGCCACGCCGGAACCGGCGCCAAAATCCAATACCCGCTTGCCCTCGACCCACTGCGGCTGTTCGGCCAGGTAGCGCGCCATCGCCAGGCCGCTGGCCCAGCAGAAGCTCCAGTAAGGCGGTTCGTGGAGGATGCGGCGGGTTTCTTCCGGGCTGAAGGCGCGGTCCATGTTGTCGCCGTCGATCAGCCACAATTTCAAGTCAGTGTCGGGTAGCGGGCAGGCCACCAGGCGCGCGTCGCCCAGTAACTCGCCCAACGCCCGTTGCAGGTCTTGCGGTGCATTCATGGCGCTTTGACGAATTGCAGGGTGCCCAACGCCTGGGTGGTCGGTTGGCTGATGCGTTGTTCCGGCAGGTGCAGAATCAATTGGCCGGACTGGCTGGCACGGCCGCGCAGTTCCACCCGGGCGCCGACCGGGAAGGCATCGGGGTTGAAACGCAAGCGGAAGGGCAGGGCCTGGTTGGTGCCGATCAGGCTGGAACTGGCGAGCAGTTGCTGCGGACGGTCCTTGTCATCGATCACCAGCAGCGCCAATTCGACCTCGGCCCCGGCCGGTACGCCTTGCAGGGTGCCGCTCAATTCCCGCTGATAAGCTGGCAGTGGCCCCAGCTCGGCAGCCTGGCGAGCCTTTTCCTGAGCCTGTTTCGGCGCCGGGGCCGGCGCGGGCGCAGCCGGTTTGGGGGCATCGCTGCTGCACGCCATCAGCAGGCTGAAAAAACTGAGCAAAACGAGCGATCGTAGCGGCATGTGTGGCTCCAGCAAGGTAAATTCCATGGATCTGACGGTAAGCCCGTCTGTATACCGTAAACCCTATGGCTTGTCTTGCCAGTGGGATGCGCTACCATGGCCCTCCCTTTTTTTGTTGCCTGCCACCATGCACTGTCCCTTCTGCGGTGCCAACGACACCAAGGTCATCGACTCGCGACTGGTCGCCGAGGGCGAACAAGTCCGCCGCCGCCGCGAATGCCTGGCTTGCGGTGAGCGTTTCACGACGTTCGAGACCGCTGAACTGGTGTTGCCGCGCCTGATCAAAACCGACGGCAGCCGCCAGCCGTTCGACGAAGAAAAACTGCGCGCCGGCATGCAGCGCGCCCTGGAAAAACGCCCGGTGAGCGTCGAGCGCCTGGAAGCGGCGCTGGTGCACATCAAGCACAAGCTGCGGGCCACTGGCGAGCGCGAGGTCAAGTCCCTGGTGGTCGGTGAGCTGGTGATGGCCGAGCTGCAGAAGCTCGATGAAGTCGCCTACATCCGTTTCGCCTCGGTGTACCGGCGCTTCCAGGACCTGAACGAGTTTCGCGAAGAAATCGACCGGCTGGCCCGCGAACCGGTGAAAGAATGACTATTCCGGCGCAGCAGGCCGTCCTCGACGCCCACTACATGGCCCGTGCCCTGGAGTTGGCGCGGCGCGGTCACTACACCACCCACCCCAATCCCCGGGTCGGTTGCGTGATCGTGCGTGACGGGCAGATTGTCGGCGAAGGCTGGCACATCCGCGCTGGCGAGCCCCATGCCGAAGTCCACGCCCTGCGCGCTGCCGCTGAACAGGCCCGGGGCGCCACGGCCTACGTGACCCTCGAACCGTGCAGCCATCACGGTCGTACGCCGCCGTGTGCCGACGCGCTGGTCAATGCCGGCGTGGCACGGGTGGTGGCAGCGATGCAGGACCCCAACCCGGAAGTGGCCGGGCGAGGCCTGCAACGGCTGGCCCAGGCCGGTATCGCTACTGAAAGCGGCGTACTGGAAGGCGAGGCGCGCAAGCTCAATGAAGGTTTCCTCAAGCGCATGGAACACGGCCTGCCGTTCGTGCGGGTCAAGCTTGCCATGAGCCTTGATGGCCGCACGGCCATGGAAAGCGGCGAAAGCCAGTGGATCACCGGTCCGGCCGCACGTTCGGCGGTACAACGCCTGCGCGCCCAGGCCAGTGTGGTGCTGACCGGCGCCGATACGGTGCTGGCGGACAACGCCCGGCTGACCGTGCGCGCCGATGAACTCGGGCTGGACCCGGAGCAGACCGCGTTGGCCATGAGCCGTCCGCCGCTGCGGGTGCTGGTGGACGGTCGTTTGCGGGTGCCGCTCGACGCAGCGTTCTTCAAGGCCGGCCCGGCGCTGGTCGCTACCTGCATGGCGGTGGAAGAACAGTACGCCAACGGCCCCGAATGCATGATCGTGGCGGGCGAGGACGGACAGGTCGATCTGCGTCGGCTGCTGGTGGAGCTGGCGGGGCGGGGCGTCAACGAGGTGTTGGTGGAGGCCGGTCCGCGTCTGGCGGGGGCTTTCGCACGGCAAGGCTTGGTGGACGAATTCCAGATTTTCATCGCCGGCAAGTTCCTCGGGTCTTCGGCTCGGCCGCTGTTGGACTGGCCGCTGGCGCAGATGAAAGATGCCCCGGAACTGAAAATCACTGAAATCCGCGCCGTGGGCGATGACTGGCGAGTCACCGCCGTCCCCGTTCCCCAGGCGAGCGTATAATTCCCGGCTTTCGCCCAAGCGGCGGCCCGTTCTCGAGGAGGACTCCATGTTTACCGGCATCATCGAATCCATCGGCAGCATCCGCGCACTGACCCCCAAGGGCGGCGATGTGCGGGTCTACGTCGAAACCGGCAAGCTCGACCTGAGCGACGTCAAGTTGGGCGACAGCATTGCGGTCAACGGCGTGTGCCTGACCGCCGTCGAGTTGCCGGGCAACGGTTTCCTGGCGGATGTCAGCCGCGAAACCCTCGACTGCACCGCCATGAACGACCTCAAGAGTGGTAGCCCGGTCAACCTGGAAAAAGCCCTGACGCCGACCACCCGCTTGGGCGGCCACTTGGTCAGCGGCCACGTCGATGGCGTCGGCGAAGTGGTTTCGCGCACCGATAACGCCCGCGCCGTGGAGTTTCGCATCCGCGCGCCCAAGGAACTGGCCAAGTACATCGCCCACAAAGGCTCGATCACCGTCGACGGCACCAGCCTGACGGTCAATGCGGTGGATGGCGCCGAGTTCCTGCTGACGATCATTCCCCATACCCTGAGCGAAACCATCATGGCTTCGTACCGGCCGGGGCGCCGGGTCAACCTGGAAGTCGACTTGCTGGCCCGGTACCTGGAGCGCCTGCTGTTGGGCGAAAAGGCCGCAGAGCCTGCAGCCGGTAATATCACTGAAAGCTTTCTGGCCGCCAACGGCTACCTCAAATCCTGACCCAAGGGGGTGCCGCGTGGCGCTCAATAGCATCGAAGAACTGGTTGAAGACATCCGCCAAGGCAAGATGGTCATCCTCATGGATGACGAAGACCGCGAGAACGAAGGCGACCTGATCATGGCCGCCGAGTGCTGCAAGGCCGAACACATCAACTTCATGGCCAAGCATGCCCGCGGGTTGATCTGCATGCCGATGACCCGCGAGCGCTGCGAGCTGCTGAAGTTGCCGCTGATGGCGCCGCGCAACGGCTCGGGCTTCGGCACCAAGTTCACCGTGTCCATCGAGGCCGCCGAAGGCGTGACCACCGGGATCTCCGCCGCTGACCGCGCGCGCACCGTGCAGGCCGCTGCCGCCCGGGACGCCAAGGCCGAAGACATCGTCAGCCCCGGCCACATCTTCCCGCTGATGGCCCAGGCTGGCGGCACCCTGGCCCGCGCCGGCCACACCGAAGCCGCGTGCGACCTGGCGCGCATGGCCGGTTTCGAGCCCAGCGGTGTGATCTGCGAAGTGATGAACGACGACGGCACCATGTCCCGTCGCGCGGAGCTGGAAACCTTTGCCGCCGAACACAACATCAAGATCGGTACCATCGCCGACCTGATCCACTACCGGATGATCCACGAACGTACCGTTCAGCGGATTGCCGAACAGCCCCTGGACAGCGAACTGGGCCAGTTCAACCTGGTGACCTACCGCGACTCGGTGGAAGGCGACGTACACATGGCGCTGACCCTGGGCACCGTGTGTGCCGAAGAACCGACCCTGGTGCGCGTGCACAACATGGACCCACTGCGCGACCTGCTGATGGTCAAGCAACCCGGCCGCTGGAGCCTGCGGGCCGCCATGGCCGCGGTGGCCGAGGCCGGCAGTGGCGTGGTATTGCTGCTCGGACACCCGCTCGATGGCGACGTGCTGCTGGCGCACATCCGTGAAACCGGCGACCAGGCAGCGGTGAAAAAACCGACCACCTACAGCATCGTCGGTGCCGGTTCGCAGATCCTTCGTGACCTGGGCGTGCGTAAAATGCGCCTGATGAGCGCACCGATGAAATTTAATGCGATATCCGGTTTCGATCTGGAAGTTGTAGAATACGTGCCCTCCGAATAATAGCCCGCGGATTCCGGCATTATTGTTCAGGCTTGTCAGATCATCGTGGCGAGGGGATTTATCCCCGCTGGACTGCGCAGCAGTCCCAAAAAAGGGCTGCTTCGCAGCCCCACGGGGATAAATCCCCTCGCCACAAAAGATGTGCAAGTGAACGACATGACGGGATTCACGGTGCAGTATTCGTGGCTAATATCACTGAGGAGCGCGTATAGAACGCGCTCTGGCTCTTTAAGAGATCTGACGAATGACCCTGAAGACCATCGAAGGTACCTTCATCGCCCCTAAAGGCCGCTACGCTCTGGTAGTGGGCCGCTTCAACAGTTTCGTGGTCGAGAGCCTGGTTGGCGGTGCGGTCGATGCCCTGGTTCGCCATGGCGTGAGCGAAAGCGACATCACCATCATCCGTGCCCCTGGCGCCTTCGAGATTCCGCTGGTTGCGCAGAAAGTCGCTCAAAAGGGCGAATATGCGGCAATCATCGCCCTGGGCGCGGTCATTCGTGGCGGTACTCCGCACTTCGAATACGTGGCCGGCGAATGCACCAAGGGCCTGGCCCAGGTGTCCATGGAGTTCGGCGTGCCAGTCGCCTTCGGCGTTCTGACCGTTGATTCCATCGAGCAAGCCATCGAACGTTCCGGCACCAAGGCCGGTAACAAAGGTGCCGAAGCTGCCTTGTCCGCCCTGGAAATGGTCAGCCTGCTGGCGCAGTTGGAGGCCAAGTGATTAGCGACGAAAGCGATCGTTTCAACCCGCGCGATCCCAAGCCAGCCGATGCCGGCAAGCCGTCGAAAAGCGCCAAGCGTCGCGAAGCCCGTCAGCTCGCGACCCAGGCGCTGTATCAATGGCACATGGCCAAGCAATCGCTGAACGAGATCGAAGCGCAGTTTCGGGTCGATAACGATTTCAGTGATGTCGACGGTGCTTACTTCCGCGAGATCCTGCACGGGGTCCCGCAGTTCAAGACCGAAATCGACACCGCGCTCACGCCATGCCTGGACCTGACCATCGAAGAGCTGGACCCGGTCGAACTGGCGGTCCTGCGCCTGTCCACCTGGGAACTGCTCAAGCGCGTCGACGTCCCGTACCGCGTGGTGATCAACGAAGGGATCGAGTTGGCGAAAGTCTTCGGTTCCACCGATGGCCACAAGTTCGTCAACGGTGTGCTCGACAAACTCGCCCCGCGTCTGCGTGAAGCTGAAGTGAAGGCGTTCAAGCGCTGATTGGCGCTTGCAGCGACGCTATGGGCGAATTTGAGCTGATCCGTAATTACTTCGCCGCCGCGCCCTGCGCGCAAGGCGGCGAGGGCGTTGCGCTGGGGATCGGCGACGACTGCGCCTTGCTGGCCGTTCCTCCCGGGGAACAGCTGGCGGTGTCCACCGACACACTCGTGGCCGGCGTGCATTTCCCAGACCCGTGCGACCCGTTCCTGCTCGGCCAGCGCTCGCTGGCCGTGGCGGTCAGTGACCTGGCTGCCATGGGCGCCACCCCTGTTGCATTTACCCTTGCCCTGACCTTGCCGACGGTGACCGCCGATTGGCTGCAAGCCTATGCCCGCGGTTTGAACCAGATGGCCCGGGCCTGTGGCGTGGCGCTGGTGGGCGGAGATACCACGCGTGGACCACTGAGCCTGACCATGACCGTGTTTGGTCGCGTGCCGTCCGGCCAGGCCTTGACCCGTAGCGGCGCGCAGCCTGGCGATTGGCTGTGTGTCGGCGGTGAGCTGGGCAATGCCGCCGGTGCATTGCCGCTGGTACTCGGCCAGCGTAGCGCCGAACCTGTCGTCGCCGAGCCACTGCTGGCCCATTACTGGTCACCATGTCCGCAGATCGACCTGGGCCTGGCGCTACGTGGCAAGGCCAGCGCGGCGATGGATATTTCCGACGGCCTGCTGGCCGATTGCGGGCATATCGCCCTGGCGTCCGGGGTGGCCTTACAGGTTGAACGCGATCGACTGCCGCTGTCCAACGCTCTAGTAGCCTTTCTGGGCCGGACGGATGCCGCCCACGCGGCCCTGAGCGGCGGTGATGACTACGTGCTGCTGTTCACCGTGGCACCGGGCCGATTGGCGGCATTACAGGCCGAGGGCTTGCCGATCCACGTGATCGGTCGCGTACTGGCCGGGCAAGGCGTCACGCTGGTCGACAACACCGGGCAGGACATCACCCCGCAAATCCGCGGCTATCAACATTTTCGGGAGACACCGTGACAGATCATCCCAACCAGGTCCCGGCGGAGTTCGTTCCGCCTTCGGTCTGGCGCAATCCCTGGCATTTCCTGGCATTTGGCTTCGGTTCGGGTACTTTGCCTAAAGCCCCTGGCACCTGGGGCTCGCTGGTTGCGCTACCCTTCATACCGTTGTGGCAGATGTTGCCGGATTGGGGCTATTGGCTGATGCTGGGCATCACCATGCTGTTTGGCTTCTGGCTGTGTGGCAAAGTGGCGGACGATTTGCGGGTGCACGACCATGAAGGCATCGTCTGGGACGAAATGGTCGGCATGTGGATCACCTTGTGGCTGGTACCAGAAGGCTGGTACTGGTTGCTGACGGGTTTTCTGGTGTTCCGTTTCTTCGATATTCTCAAGCCGTGGCCCATTCGCTGGATCGACCGGCATGTGCACGGCGGTGTCGGTATCATGCTCGATGATGTGTTGGCCGGGGTTTTCGCCTGGCTGGCAATGCAAGGATTGGTGTGGTGTTTCACCTGAAGGAGCTGGGCATGGGCGTAAGTCGCGCACTGTTGCTGTTGCTGTGTCTGGGAGCCTGTGTGGGGGTGGGGGTTGCCGAGTCGGCGTCGCTTCCCGACAAGGTCCGCGCAGCCAGCGAGGAGTGGGCCGATTACACCCAGGCCGACGGCCAGGGCATGGGCTGGGACATCTTGCGCGCGGTGTTCGAGCCAGAAGGCGTCAAGCTGGAGATCCGCAGCGTGCCCTACACCCGCTCGATCGGGTTGGTGCAGCGTGGTGAGGTCGACGTGCAGGTCGGCGCCTATCGGGATGAGTCCGAAGGCGTGCTTTATCCCAAGTGGCACTACGACGTCGATCACATCTATGCCCTGGGGCTGGCGTCCAAGCCAACGCCGACCCTGGCGACGATTGGTAACTATCGACTGGTATGGATGCGCGGCTACGAATACAACAACTACCTGCCCAACATCCGCCGTTTCAACGAAATCCACCGGGCGGTGGGGATCTTGCCCATGCTGATTCATGAACGAGCGGATTTCTACATCGATGCATCGATGGAAATCGAAGAAGTGCTCGCCAAGGCCGACGATCCCAAGCAGTTCAAACTCTCACCGTTGATCAATTTGCCGCTGTACCTGGGCTTTGCCAACACCGCAAACGGAAAGGCGCTGCTTGATCTGTTCGACCGGCGCATGGAGGTACTGGTGAAAACTGGCCAGCTCAAACCGATTTTCGAACGTTGGAAGCAACCCTATCCTTTCGACGAGAATGGCAAGCCACCGAAGCCGTAATCAAACTTTTCGATGGTTATGGCCGACAATTCAGCCTAAGCGTCGGTCGGGACGTGCTGTTACAATGCCCGCCTCTGCGAAACTCCAGTACTAGATCAGGAGCACACCGGTGCCTGTCGTTTTTGTTGCCGCTTCCAAGCTGCCGACGCCTTTTGCGCAATTCACCATGCATGGTTTTCTCGATGAAGCCACCGGCCGCGAGCACGTTGTGCTGAGCCTGGGTGATTTCGCCGACGGCAGCCCGGTACTGGGTCGCCTGCACTCCGAATGCCTGACGGGCGACGCCCTGTTCAGCCAGCGCTGCGATTGCGGTTCGCAACTCGAAGCCGCGCTGCAAGCCATCGCCCGTGAAGGCCGTGGTGTGTTGCTGTACCTGCGCCAGGAAGGGCGTGGGATTGGCTTGTTGAACAAGATCCGCGCCTATGAACTGCAAGATGGCGGCGCCGATACCGTCGAAGCCAACGAGCGCCTGGGCTTTGCCGCCGACCTGCGTGACTACAGCATCTGCCTGCCGATGCTCCAACACCTGGGTGTGAAGTCCTTGCGGCTGATGACTAACAACCCGCGCAAGGTCAAGGCGCTGACCGACATGGGCATCGTGGTCGCCGAGCGTGTGCCGCTGCACACCGGCCATAATCCGCATAACAAACTCTATCTGGCGACCAAGGCCAGCAAGCTCGACCACATGATGGGCAACGAGCACCAGGGCGAGGTTGACCGGGCGTGACGCGTGGCCAGGTTCGGCGGCGACTGGCCGTCAGTTGGTGGAAATACCTGGCACTGGCCCTGGTACCGCTGTTCGTGATCAACCTGGTGTTTGGCCAGGGCGAAGCGATCCTGCCGGTGTTGGCGATGCCGCTGTTCATTGCTGGCGTGGCGTCGATGTTCGTCAGCCTGCGATTCTTCGGGCCTTATAAACACGCCTTGGTTGCAACCCAGAAAGCCCTCGATACACCGGAAGAACCCCAGGCCTGGATTGCTCTGGCGGCTCGCCGTCGTGCAGCCTTTCTTGTCGCGGGGCTGCCAGCCTGGATCGGCGCCCTTGCCGTGTTCGTGGGCCTGGAGGCGGTGCCGCTGATGTTGCTGGCCTTGTCCTCCACGGTACTGTTCTACCTGTATCGCATCCCGCGTCAGCTCGGCTGATGAGCCGCTGGCTGGCGGTCCTGCTGCTGGCCGTCAGTGCCTCGACGGTGGCGGCCCCGCGTGTCGTCAGCCTGGCACCGTCACTCTCGGAAATCGTCGTTGAACTGGAGTCCGCTGACCTGCTCGTGGGCGTACTGGATGGCGGTGACCGTCCGCCGATGCTGCAAGACCTGCCCTCGGTCGGCCGTTACGGGCAACTGGACATGGAGCACCTGCTCAGCCTCAAGCCCGATCTGCTCCTGCTCTGGCCCGGCAGCGTTGGCCCGGCCCAGCGCCAGCAGCTCAAGGGCCTGGGCATTCCCCTCTATATCGCTGACCCCCACAGTCTCGACCAACTCATCACGCAAATCGAAGCCATCGCCATGCAGCTCGGCCGCCCGGAGCGAGGTGTGCAGCGAGCGGCGCAGTTGCGCGTGCGTCTTGAGGAACTGCGCCAGCGTTACCGGCGCGCCACGCCATTGCCGGTGTTCTATCAGGTCTGGGACCGGCCGCTGTACACCGTTGGTGGCGGGCAGATCATCAGCGATGCGCTGGCGGTGTGTGGGGCGCGGAACGTCTTCGCCGACCTGAGCGTGCCGGCGCCGCAGGTGAGCGTGGAGTCGGTGCTGCAGCGCAATCCACAGGTTCTCCTCGCCACGGAGCAGGCGCAGCTTGATGCCTGGAAAGCCTGGCCGCAGTTGCCGGCGGTGACGCAGGGACGGTTGCTGTTAGTGCGTGACAAGGGGCTGGAGCGACCCAGTGGGCAGATGATCGAGGCGACGGCACGGTTGTGTGAGTTGATTGCGCCGGACAGGTAGACCGCGGTGTCTGCAATCGCGAGCAGGCTCGCTCCCACCGTTGATCGACGGCGGATACAAAATCCGAATTCACCAAAAATCCCCTGTGGGAGCGAGCCTGCTCGCGATGAGGCCAGCGCAAACTTCACAAGTCTCGGATCAGATATCCGGTGTCCAAGTCACCCCAAACAACCAGGCCCGCCCATCTTCCCGATACCCATACTGCTGACCATCATGGCTATACAGCGCCCGGCTGTAACCCTTGTCCAGCAGGTTATCCACCTTCATCTCCAGCTTCACTTCCCGGGTCAACGCCCAACTGCCGCGCAACCCGAGCAAGGCATAACCGCCCAGGGCATTGCGGTTGTTCTCGTCGTCGTAGCTGCCGCTCACCGCTTGCCAGGTGGCACCCAGGCCCAGGCGGTCGAATTGCCGATCCAGGTCCAGGCTCAAGGTCCGCCGGGCGCGGCGGGCGAGGGTGTGGCCGCTGTCGCGGTCGCGCGGGTCGATGATGGCCAGGCCCAGGTTGCTCTGCCAGCCGAACAAGTCCTGCAGGTAGGCCATCTCAAACCCGTTGATCCGCGCCGAGGCGACGTTCTGCGGGCGTGAGTTGCTGCCAAAGATGATCGCGTCTTCCAGGTCCGTGCGGTACAGCGAGGTCTCCAGGCGGGCGCTGTCGCTCAGTTGGCTGCGCCATTGCAACTCGTAGCTTTTGGCCGTCTCGGGTTTCAGGTCCGGGTTGCTGTAGTCCGGGTAGTACAGGTCGTTGAAGGTCGGCGCGCGGAAGCTTTCGCTGTAGGTCAGCAACACGTCGTTGTCCGGGTTGATCGGTAGGGTGAGCGTGCCGCTCCAACTGTTCTGGCCGCCAAACTGCTGGTTCTGGTCGCGACGCAGGCCCAGTTCGGTGGAGAAGGTTTCGGCCTGGAAGCGGTGCTGGATGAACGCTGCACGGTTCCAACGGCTGTCTTCGTCGAACGGCGTGCTGCTGTTGACCCGGTCCTGATACCAGTCGCCGCCGACGATCAGGCTGTTGCGCTCGTCCAGCTTCACGTCGTTCTGCCAGGTCACGGAATCGCGGTAGGTGTTGAATACCTCGCGGACGTCGCTGAGCTTGTCGAAGGTTTTCTCGCGGTTTTCGCTGTGGCCCAGTTCCAGGCGCGATTTCCAGGTGTCGTTGAGCCGTCCGTCCACATAGGTGCTGAAGCTGCTCACCGCAAACTCGCTATGGGGTTGCTGGGGCAGGGATTCGAAGGTGGTCGGGTCGAAGCGGCCGAACGGGTTGTCGTATTCGCTTTTGCCGCGGTTATCCAACAGGTTCAAGCCAACTTCCAGGTCATCGCTGGCGGCATGGCTCAGGCTGAGGCTGAAGGACTGGTTGCGGTTGGCGTCCTCGTCGCGGTCGCTGGCGTAGGACTCGTGGGTTCGATTATCGCCGGCGCTGTCGTCGAGGCTGGCCCCGAGATTGAAGCGCGTCTGCTCATCGCCACCGGACAGGCTCAGGCTACGCTCCCAGGTCTGTTGGCTGCCGAAGCCCAGGTGCAGGCGTGGTTGCAGGCCTTGTTCGTTGCCGCGACGGGTGAAAATCTGGATCACCCCGCCCACCGCATCGGCGCCGTAGATCACCGAGCGCGAGCCGCGCAGCACTTCCACCCGTTCTATCTGGTGGACGTTCAGGCGTTGCAGGTTGCTGTCGCCGGAGGTGGCGTTGCCGATGCGCTGGCCGTCCACCAGCACCAGGCTCTGGGCCGATTTGGTGCCGCGAATGTAGATCCCTGGCAGGCTACCGCGCCCACCCAACGGCGCCACCTGCACTCCCGGCACGCGGCTGAGCAGGTCAGTGACGCTGGCTGGTTGCAGGCGCTCGATGTCGTCGCGGGTGAACACCGTGTTGGCGGCGCTGCTGTCGTTGCGGGCCTCGACCTGGCGGTTGGCGCTGATCACGATGTCGGGCAGCTTCAGGGCTTGGTCGCGTTCGAAGGTGTCGGCCAGCAGATCAGGGGTGGGGAGCAGGGAAAGAGTGAGGGCTAGGCGCAGTTTCATGGGTGTTCCGTGACTACTTGGTCCGCACAAAACCAATGTGGGAGCGAGCCTGCTCACGATAGCAGTGTGTCAGGCAATACGGATGCCGACAGGTCTACCGCTATCGCGAGCAGGCTCGCTCCCACAGGAGGATATGTGTGGTCTGAAAATTACAGGCCCAGCAGTTGCAACCGCTGGCGCACCGACGTTTCGATCCCGGCCTCATCCAGCCCGCACTCAGCCAGCATCTGTGCCGGCTTGGCATGTTCGACATAGCTGTCCGGCAAGCCCAGGTGCAGCACCGACTTGAGGATGTTCTCCCGGGCCAGGAATTCGCTGACCGCCGCACCGGCGCCGCCCATGATGGCGTTTTCCTCAATGGTCACCAGCAGCTCATGACTGGCAGCGATCTCGCGCACCAAGGCTTCGTCCAGAGGTTTGACGAAACGCATGTCCACCACGGTGGCGTCCAGGGATTGTGCGACTTTCAAGGCTTCGGCCAGTTGTACGCCGAACACCAGCAGCGCAGTTTGCTTGCCTTGGCGGCGGATCACGCCCTTGCCGATCTCGATCGGCTCCAGGTCGGCTTCGATCGTTGCGTTCGGGCCGGTGCCACGAGGGTAGCGCACTGCCGCCGGGCCATTGAACAGGTGCCCGGTGGTGAGCATCTTGCGCAGCTCGTTTTCATCGCTCGGGGTCATCACCAGCATGCCGGGGATGCAGCGCAGGAACGACAGGTCGAAACTGCCAGCATGGGTCGGGCCGTCTTCGCCCACCAGGCCGGCGCGGTCGATGGCGAACAGCACGTCGAGGTTCTGCACCGCGACGTCATGGATCAACTGGTCATAGGCGCGTTGCAGGAACGTCGAATAGATCGCCACCACCGGTTTGGCGCCTTCGCACGCCATGCCGGCGGCGAGGGTCACGGCGTGCTGCTCGGCAATCGCCACATCGAAATAGCGCTGCGGATAGCGTTCGCTGAAGGCCACCAGGTCCGAGCCTTCCTTCATCGCCGGGGTAATGCCCACCAGGCGCGGGTCAGCGGCGGCCATGTCGCACAGCCATTGGCCGAACACGCCGGAATACTTCGGTCCGCCGGCCTTTTTCGGCGCGGCCGCCGGGGCGTCCAGGGGTTCGAGCTTGGTGATGGCGTGGTAACCGATCGGGTCGACTTCCGCCGGGGCGAAGCCTTTGCCTTTCTTGGTGACCACGTGCAGGAATTGCGGGCCCTTGAGGTCGCGCATGTTGCGCAGGGTGGCGATCAACGTGGGCAGGTCGTGGCCGTCGATGGGGCCGATGTAGTTCCAGCCCAGCTCTTCGAACAGCGTGCCGGGAACCAGCATGCCCTTGGCGTATTCTTCGGTACGGCGGGCGATTTCCCAGGCACCGGGCAGGCGTGACAGTACTTTCTTGCTGCCTTCGCGCATGCTGGCGTAAGTGCGGCTGGAGAGGATCTTCGCCAGGTAGTTGGACAGCCCGCCGACATTGCGCGAGATCGACATGTCGTTGTCGTTGAGGATCACCAGCATGTTGGCGTTGACTTCCGGCGCGTGGTTCAGCGCTTCGAAGGCCATGCCCGCCGTCAGAGCGCCGTCGCCGATCACGGCAATGGCCTTGCGCTCGCTGTTTTGCAGGCGGGCGGCAATCGCCATGCCCAGGGCGGCGCTGATGGACGTGCTGGAGTGGCCGACGCCAAAGGTGTCGTATTCGCTCTCGGAGCGACGCGGGAAGGCGGCGATGCCGTCCTTCTGGCGCAGGGTGCCCATGCGCTGGCGACGCCCGGTGAGGATCTTGTGCGGGTAGGCCTGGTGCCCGACGTCCCATACCAGCCGGTCGTCCGGGGTATCGAACACGTAATGCAATGCGATCGTCAGCTCGATGACGCCCAGGCCCGCGCCGAAGTGCCCACCGGTCTGGCCGACCGTGTAGAGCAATTCCAGGCGCAACTCATCGGCCAGGGTTTCCAGCTCGGCTTCACCCAGGCGACGCAGGCCGTCCGGCGTGTTGGCGCGGTCCAGCAGGGGCGTGGTCGGGCGCTTGCGGGGAATCTCTTGGAACGTCGTGGGCATCAGGCGAATCGTTATAGGTATAGAAAGAGGCGGCAGTTTACCTTATGCATCGCAAGCTGCCCACGCGTTGGCCGGAACTTGGCCGATACGCAGTCTAAAGGGGTTGACCCCGTATCAACTGCGGCGTTCGACGATATATCGCGCCAAGTCACGCAATGGTTCGGCCGCCGCGTCAAAGGGTCGCAGCGCGGCCAGGGCCTGGTCACGCAACTCCAGGGCATAGGCCTTGGCGGCGTCGAGGCCGAGCAGGGCCGGGTAGGTCGGCTTGTCGCGGGCGATATCGGCGCCTTGGCGTTTGCCCAGGGTCTGGGTATCGCTTTCGACGTCGAGGATGTCGTCCTGCACCTGGAACGCCAGGCCAATGGCCCGGGCGTAGGTCTGCAAGGCTTGTAGCTGTGCGGGTGCGGCTCGACCGCTGGCGAGGGCGCCGAGTTTGACGCTGGCCTCGATCAAGGCGCCGGTCTTGTGCCGGTGCATGTATTCCAGCGCGCTCTGGTCCAGCTTCAAGCCCACCGAGCCGAGGTCGATGGCCTGGCCGCCGACCATTCCGGCGGGGCCGGCCGCCAGCGCCAGGGCGCTGACCATGTCCAGGCGAATCTGCGCCGGGCAATCGCTCAGGGCCGGGTCCAGCAGGGCGCTGAAGGCCAGGCTCTGCAAGCCGTCGCCAGCCAGGATCGCGCAGGCTTCGTCGAATTTTTTGTGGGTGGTTGGCTGGCCGCGACGCAGGTCATCGTCGTCCATGGCCGGCAAATCGTCGTGAACCAGCGAATAAGCGTGGATCAGCTCCACCGCGCAGGCCGCGCCATTGGCCTGCTCGGCCTGGCCGCCCAGGGCTTCGCACGCGGCATAGGCCAACAATGGACGCACGCGCTTGCCGCCGTTCATCACGCTGTAGCGCATGGCTTCGTACAGGCGCGCCAGTTCCGGGCTTGGAGCGCTGAACAAACTATCCAGTGCAGCATTGACCCGGGCCTGGCTGCTGGCTTGATAGGCGCCGATCATTCAGGCTGGTCCGCGTCGAAAGGCTCTTCGGTCAGCTCGCCATCACGCTCGAGCAGCAATTGCACCTTCTGCTCGGCCTGGGCCAGCGCCGCCTGGCAGTCGCGAGTCAAGCCGATGCCTTGCTCGAAGGCGGTCAGCGAGTCTTCCAGCGACAATTCGCCGTTCTCCAGGCGCTCGACCAGCGTTTGCAGGTCGGCCAGGGATTGTTCGAAATCCAGTGCAGCTTTTTTGCGGGCCATGGCGGCTATTCCGGTTGACTGTTAAACCGGCGCGACACTAGCAGACATGGGGTTTTGGGGCAAATCAGGGCGCCAGGCTATCCCCCTATCAGCGAGGAGTCGAGAGTCTGTGGCGAGGGGATTTATCCCCGTTGGGTTGCGAAGCGACCCCAAAGCTGAGTACTCAATCCATCTGACACACCGAGGTGTTAGCTTTTAGGGCTGCTTCGCAACCCAGCGGGGATAAATCCCCTCGCCACAAATGATCTTATGCGTCTGGATAATTTATGCGGTACCGCGTGCTGCGCCCTCCGCCAGGCATTCGCTCCAGGCAGCCTTTCTCCAGCAGTTCCGTCAGATGTCGGGTGGCCGTCGCCTTGGAGACCTTGGCCACGGCCTGGTATTGAGCAGCGCTGATCCCGTGCTCAAAGCCTTTTTCACCGCCATCGAGCAACCGATTCAGCACTTTGGTCTGTTCAGGCGTGAGTGCCGAAGCGCGATGGGCTTGCCAGAACCGCGTCTTACCCAACACGCTTTCGATCTGCGTCATCGCTTTGTGCAGGCTGCGTAACAGGGTCTGCAGGAACCATGTCAACCAGGCCGTGATATCCAGTGTGGCTTTCTGACTGCTTTCGAGGATTCGGTAATAGCCGGCGCGGTCTTCCAGGATACTCACCGACATGGCATAGAAACGGATCGCTTGGGCTTCGCCCTGGGCCAGTGCGAGGTCGGTCAGGGTACGGGTGAGGCGACCATTGCCATCGTCGAACGGATGCAGGGTGACAAACCAGAAGTGAGCAATACCGGCACGCAACAACGGATCGAGCTCGGCCTGATGACGACTGGCCTCGAACCAGTCGACGAACGTTTGCAATTGCTGTTCAAGGCCCTGACGAGGCGGCGCCTCGAAGTGAACGGTAGGTCGGTCCAGTCGGCCTGAGACCACTTGCATCGGTTCGGCACCGCGCAACGCACCTACGCGGATCTGCCTATGGGCAAGGTCGCTCGCTTGATCAGGAAACAACCACTCGTGCCATTCCAGCAAGCGCTCGATGGTCAGGGGCTGGTTGAAGTGCCGGGTCGCGTCCAGCAACAGGTTCGCCAAGCCTTCGCTGCGTTGGCTGACCGGCGTGTCATCGACTTGTTCGAGGCCCAGGCGCCGGGCCAGGGAAGAGCGCACCGAGCCGACATTCAATTGCTCTCCTTCGATAGCCGAGGAGGTCACGATGTTTTGCAGCAAGGCATCCAGTTCGTTCTGGACGCTGATCGAAGTCGTGACCGCGCCGGTCATGCCGAGCAATTGACCCTGGGCCTGCACGCATTCGCGCAGCAGCGGTGCCAATGCTTCAGCTTGCCAGTGAAAACCGGGCCAGTCGGGCTGTTGCCAGATCCAATGGAATGCCATGCGCCTGTCCAAAGATGAGTGAGCCGAATAATAACGCTATTCGGCTCATTTTGTGAGCCGAATAGATCTTCTATTCGGCTCTCGCAACCCTCAGTACGTGATTTCCCACACAGAATCGCGCGTTCCCCGATTGTTAATAATCCGCCGAATCGCTAACCTTCGCGCCATCTACGGCCCCCTTGCGACGGGGCCTTCAGACGAAACCTGAATAATGACAAGCGCGCTGAGGATTGGCGCCGGGTTGCGTCGTGCATGGCAGGAGGCATACGTGCGTTTTCTTTCTTTATTGATCGTGTTGCTCGGCGCGCCGCTGGCGTGGGCGCAGCCTTCTGCCGAGATGTCGGAGCCGGTGGGCGGCTGGCGCTACAGCGGCTTGCTCGATCGCACTGAAAACCCCCAGGTCGCCTATCCCACGCCGCCCATCGATCGGGGCGTGCAGCGTAATCGCACGATGATCGAGGGCCGGCTCAAGGCCATGGGCACGGCTCGCCAGCCCCACAGCCTGGCGGTCAACGGCAACCCACTGAATCTCTATACCGACGACGAGGGGCGTTTCGCCCGGCCGTATGCGTTCGGCGCCGGCTCCAACAGCGTCGAGGTGCGCAGCTCCGAAGGCCAGTCCCTCAAGCGCGTGCAATTCTATGAAGCCAACAACCTGCGCACCCCGGCGCAGATCCGCGTGGTGCTCGGCTGGGACGATCCCAAGGCCGAACTCGACCTGCATATCGTCACACCCGACGGCCAACATGCGTTCTTCGGCCAGCCGGCGCTGAGCAACGGCGGCGGCCTCGACCCCGATGGCGTCGACGGCCCCGGCCCGGAAATGTTCACCATGACCGCGCCGATGCACGGCACCTACCTGGTCTACGTGAACTATTGGGGCAACTACGGCAGCGGCGGCTACAACTTCGATGAGACCAGCAACCAGAACGAGGTGATCACCTCGCAAATCAACCTGGTGCTCAACGAAAACACCGTCAATGAAAAACGCGAAACCTTTGTCGTGCCCCTGCGTGCCATTGGCGATCTGTTGCTGGTCAAGACTTTCAACTACTAAGTATCCGCTCCACGGATGAACAGGCCCTTGTGAATATGAGCGACAACACTGCTTCCCCGACCACGCCGACACCTGTCGCCAAACCTGGACGCCGCTGGCCGGCGCTGCTGATCGGGCTGTGCCTGGTGGCGGGTGTCGTCGCCGGGATGGGCTGGTTCATGACCAAGCCCAAGGCGCCGCCCATGGAGCTGGCGTTGGAAAAACTCGGACTGAGCCGCCCCGACGGCTTGCTCGAGGCCCATTCCCTGAGCCAGTTGCCCAAGGACCTGTTGGCGGTGCCGTTCCTCAAGGCCACGCTCACCGAGGACTTCGTCTTCTATTACGAGGCCCATGCGGACCGTCTCGGGCTGATCGGCAGCCTGCGCCGGATCATCTATGAGCATGACCTCAAGTTGCAGGACAGCCTGATCGAAGAGTTGTTCGACCAACCGGCCGATGTGGCGCTGTGGCGCGGTGCCGATGGTCGCCTCAAGGATTTCCTGTTGGTGATGGATCGCGGCGGGCTGGCCAAGGTGCTGGAACCGTTGGCCAAGGTCGCCTTGGACGATACGCAGTTGAGCAAGCTCAGCGACCTGAAAGTCGGTGGCGATGACGTCGCGCTCTACCAGCTCAGCTACAACGCCAGCAAATCCCTGCTTTTCGCCTCCCATGGCGACAAACTGGTGGTGCTGTCCAACCCGACCAAGCTGTATGACCCGGCCAGTGGCGCCGCGGTTGAACGGGGCAGCGTTTCGACCACCGCCCTGGCCGCCTTGCTCAATGGCGACAAACTGTTCCCCGAAGCCTTCGGCCTGCCGCCCAAGGCACCAGAGGTCAAGCAGCGCATCTCGGTCAACGCCAGCGTGCTCGCCATGGGCTACCAGCGTTTCATCCCGAACTTCGCCGGCTTGCGCTTCGACATGGATGACAAGGGCTGGCACAGCTTCCTGGCCATGGACGAACTGGAAAACCAACCGGACTTCGACTTCAAGCCGATCTGGCAAGCCATGCCCATGGGCGCCAGTGCCTGCGTAGCCTTGCCCCTGGCTGCCGAGCAGCAGAAACCGTTGCTGGTCAAACTCGGTGCCGACGAAAAAGCCGCCCAGGCCATGGTCGACCATGTGGCCGGCGCGGCTGGCCTGTGCTGGTACGCCGATTCGCGCCTGTACACGCCGCTGTTGGTGGCGAGCCTGAACGAAGACGATGGCAAGCTCGACGCCGACCTGGGCAACCTGTTCGGTTCGATGGTGGGCGCCTATGAAAACAACGTCGCCGAACATTCCTTCCCGGTGGTCGAGAAGCAGCAAGGCCCGACGCACCAATGGCTGCGCCAGGTCAGTTCCAACTTCGGCCCTTACCTGGCCAAGGAAGCCGAACAACCCGACGCGATCACCGGCAAGGCTTTCCTGCGGGTGAGCCTGGCGCGCCACGGTTCGACCTTGCTGTTCTCCCTCGACGACAAGTTGGTGGACAAGGCCCTCGGCACTCTCGACAAACGCTTTCCACCCATGGCCGACGTGGTACCCAAGGACCTGCTGATGCCAGTCTACTTCGGCCCGGATTCCATTGCGCAACTGATGCAGCGCGAAACCCTCGACAGCTTGCCCCAGGACATGGAGCCGGTGTTCTACAACGCCGCGCAAACCTACCTGATCCCGAAACTGCGCACCCTCGGCGGCTACGGCAAATACGCCCTGACCTTGCCTGAGGGCAGCGAGCCGGACGGTCACTGGCAGTGGCTGCCGCTGGAATGGAAAGCGCTGTGACAGGACTGATCCGCACCCCTGCGTTGACGCTGCTGCTGGCCTTGCTGCTCGGTGGGCCCGCGCGTGCTGGCGAGACGCCGGCGCTGGATGTGCAGCAGTCCCAGGTCTTTCGCGCCTGGTTCGTGCGCATCGCCCAGGAACAGCTGACCAGAGGTCCGAGCCCGCGCTGGTATCAGCAGGACTGCGCCGGGCTGGTGCGCTTTGCCGCCAACGAAGCGCTCAAGGTCCATGATGAAAAATGGCTGCGTAGCAATGGCCTGTCCAATCGCTACCTGCCACCGGAACTGCCCCTCAGCGATGCGCAACGGCGCCTCGCCCAGCAATGGCAGCAGGGCGGCGGCAAGGTCGGGCCCTACGTCAACGCCATCAAGCTGATCCAGTTCAACAGTCACCTGGTGGGCCGCGATGTGGCCCAGGCCCGTCCCGGCGACCTGATGTTCTTCGATCAGGGCGACGACCAGCACCTGATGATCTGGATGGGCCGCTACATCGCCTATCACACCGGCACTACAACCCCTACCGACAACGGCATGCGCTCCGCAAGCCTGCAACAACTCATGAACTGGAAGGACACCCGATGGATACCCGACGCAGCCAACCCCAACTTCATCGGCGTCTATCGACTCAACTTTCTCTCCCAATGACCGGTGCCCGCATGCTGCGCTTGTGTTCAAAACTGCCCCTGCTGTTTGCCTTGTTGCTGGCACCCGTGGTTAATGCCGAAGACACCGTGGAGCCCAGCGGCTACACGCCGGTGTCCGGTGAAAGCTTCTTCCTGCTGGCCGACAGCAGCTTTGCCAGCGACGAGCAGGCCATGGTCCGCCTCGAAGCGCCGGGCCGCGACTATCGCCGGTTCCGCATGGAGCCCTACGGCGGCGCCGATATCCGTGTCTATCGCATCGACAAGCCGTTGGATTTCCTCAAGCGCCAGAAGAACCTGCATCGCGTAGTCAGCGATGGGCAGTTCAAGGGCGAAGGCCTGTCGAACACCCTGGCGTACCTGTGGGACAACTGGTATCGCAAGTCCCGTCGGGTGATGCAGCGGGCGTTCTCCTACGAGTCCCGCCAGCAAGTGACCGAAGAAGTGCCGGAGCTGAAGATCGGCGATGCCCTGGTGGCACCGACGCCGTACGACGCGCCGGCACAATTCGCCTTGATCCCGGGCCTGCCGGTGGTCAGCCAGTTCCGTTATCCGCTGTGGCAAGCCAAGCCGATCCAGCCGCCTGCGGGCGTCAACCTGGCCGGCTCGTCCAGTGAGTTCGTCAGCGTCGCGCCGGGCAACGTTTATGTGCCGCTGGGTCAGTTGAAACCGGGCCTGTACCTGGTGGAGGCGCTGATCGGCAAATACCGCGCGACCACCATGGTCTTCGTCTCCAACACTGTGGCGGTCAGCAAGATTGCCGGTGACGAGCTGCTGGTCTGGGCCGCACGCAAGCACGAAGGGCGTTCGGTGCCCAAGGTCAACGTGCTGTGGACCGATGGCCTGGGCGTGATGAGCAGCGGTGCCACCGACGAAGACGGTTTACTGCGCCTCAAGCACGTCAGCCCGGAGCGTTCGTTCGTCATCGGCGAGGACGAGGAGGGCGGGGTATTCGTCTCGGAAAACTTCTACTACGACAGCGAAATCTACGACACCAAGCTCTACGCCTTCACCGACCGACCGCTGTACCGGCCGGGGGATTGGGTCTCGTTGAAAATCGTCGGTCGCGAGTTCAAGAATGCCCGTGATTCGGTGCAACCGAGCGCCGCCGACGTCAATGTCAGCGTGTTGGATGCCACCGGCACCGCCCTGCAAACCCTGGCCCTGAAACTCGATTCCAAGGCCGGTACCCAAGGCCGTTTCCAACTGCCGGAAAACGCCGTGGCCGGCGGCTATGAGTTGCGCTTCAGCTACAAGGACCAGCTCTACAGCAGCGCCTTCCGTGTGGCCGAGTACATCAAGCCGCACTTCGAAATCGCGCTCAACCTGGCCAAGCAGGATTACCGCACCGGCGAGCCGGTCAAGGGCAACCTGGTGTTGCTGTACCCGGATGGCAAGCCGGTGGTCAACGCCACGGTGAGCCTGAGCCTGCGCGCCCAGCAACTGTCGATGGTGGATAACGAGCTGCAATACCTGGGGCAATTCCCGGTGGAGCTGACCAGCAGCGAAGTGACCACCGACGACAAGGGCAACGCGACCCTCGACCTGCCGGCCGCCGACAAGCCGAGTCGCTACACCCTCACGGTGTTCGCCAGCGATGGCGCGGCGTATCGGGTCAAGACCACCAAGGAAATCCTCATCGACCGTGGCGCGGCGAATTTCCGCCTGAGCGCGCCCCAGCGATTCAGCGCCGTCGGCCAGAAGGTCTCGTTCAGCTACGCCAACGAAGGCGGCAACGAACAAGCCAAGGCCGTGACGCCGGGCAGTTACGCCTGGGTGCGCCTGGAAGATCAGAGCACCGGCGAGGGCAAACTGGCGGCCAAGGACAAGGGTTTCAGCCTGACCTTCGACCGCCCCGGCACCTACAACCTGACGCTCAAGGATGACCACGGCCGGGTCATTGGCGCCGCCGCCCATGCGGTGACCGGCGAAGGCATCAAGGCCGTACCGGGCACCGTCGAGATCGTCCTCGATAAAACCGAATACAAGACAGGTGACGAAGCGCTGGCGCTGATCACCTTCCCGGAACCGGTCAGCGATGCGCTGCTGTCGCTGGAACGGGACAAGGTCGAAGCCACGGCGCTGCTGTCCAAGGGCGGCGACTGGCTGAAGATGGAAAAACTCAGCGACACCCAGTACCGCGCGCGCATTGCCGTGAAGGATAACTTCGCGCCCAACCTGACCTTCTCGGTGCTGTACACCAAGGGCGGCCAGTACAGCTTCCAGAATGCCGGCATCAAGGTGGTGACGCCGCAGATCGATGTTGTTGTCGTTACGGACAAAGCCACCTATCGCCCTGGCGACACGGTGACCGTGGACCTGAGCACCCAGTTCGCCGGCAAGGCGATCCCGGCGCACCTGACGGTCAGCGTGGTGGACGAAATGGTCTACGCCCTGCAACCGGAAGTGGCGCCGACCATCGACCAGTTCTTCTATCACCCGCGCCGCAACAACGTGCGCACCAGTGCCAGTCTGTCGTTCATCAGCTACGACGTAGCACTGCCGGGCAGCCCCGGCGCGCCGGGCAAGGCCAACCGCAGCGAGCGTGGGGTCAAGGTGCTGGAGCGGCCGCGGCGTGAAGACGTCGACACCGCTGCATGGCAACCGGAACTGGTCACCGATACCAACGGCAAGGCGCGCTTCACCTTCAAGATGCCGGACTCCCTGACCCGCTGGCGCATCACTGCCAAGGCCATCGCCGACGATGGCCAAGTGGGCCAGAAGAAGCAGTTCATCGCTTCGGAAAAACCGCTGTACCTGAAATGGAGCGGCCCGACGCGCTTCCGCACGGGCGACAAGCCGCAACTGGGCCTGTTCGTGTTCAGCCAGTCGGAAAAACCACTGAAGGCCGAGCTGCTGATCCGTTACGCCGGCGCTGAACAGCGCGTGGTCGCGGACCTGAAAAACGGCATCAACTACGTGGCGCTGCCGGCCCTGGAGCTGAGCAGTGGCGACTTGAACGTGCAGTTGCAATTGAATGGCGAAACCCAGGACGCCCTGGCGATGCGCTTGAACGCCAGCGGTAATGGCTGGCAAGTCACCCAGAACCAGCGCTTCGACGTGGCCAGCGGCGACACCCCGCTGACCCTGCCGGCCGACGCCAGCGATATTCGCCTGCGCCTGGATGACAGCCCGCAAGCGTTGTTCCGTTCGGCCCTGGATGACCTGCTGAGTTACCCCTACGGCGGCGTCGAGCAGACCGCCAGTCGCCTGCTGCCGTTGAGCATCGCCTACCCGACCCTGGCGTCGAACCCGCAAATCCGCGACCGCCTGCGGTTGATCATGCAAAACAGCCGCTTGCGCCTGGTGCAGATGGCCGGCCCGTCGGCGAGCTTCACCTGGTGGGGCCAGGACGGTGAGCCGGATGCATTCCTCACCGCCTATGCCTATTACGCCGACTGGCACGCCAGCAAGGCCCTGGACCTGAGCCTGCCACCGGAACACTGGCAGCGGGTGCTGGAGGTCTACGCCAAGCAGGCCGGTGATACGCCGCTGCTGCAACGGGCGCTGATCCTGTCGTTCGCCAAGCAGATGCAACTGCCGGTGAACACCTTGCTCAGCGGCCTGATGGATGATTTGGCGAAGGCCAGTGAAGACAGCACCGAGAGCGTTTTGGACAGCGGCGAAGACAGCCTGGTCATGAATGCGCCGGACTCTGCCCTGGGCTTGGCCAGCGCTCGCGTGCTGACCGCGTCCCTGGCGAAACAGGCGAAGGTGCCGCTGCCGGCGGCTTTCAGTCGTCAAGCGGAGGCCGCGCAACAGCAAGTCGAACTGAGCTCGCAGCCGTTCGTCGAGGCCCTGGTGTTATCGTTGCAGAGCTTCGATCAAGCCCGCGCCACTGCATTGCTGGAACGCGTGTTGCCGCAGCAGTCCACCCTGGAACGGGCCTTGGCCCTGACCTGGTTGCAGCGCAGCATCGAACAGGCCGCGCCGGCTGTGGCGCTGGCGCCGGGTGAAGGCTGGGTCGCCAAGCAGGGTGCGACCGGTGAAACCTACTGGCAGTGGCAGGGCGCGCAGCTTCCGACCCAGCTGACTCTCAGCGGTGCCCAGGAGCGTCCATTGCAAGCGGCCCTGAGCTTCCAGAGCCAGCAACCGCCGCTGGCGCCGATGGCCGTGTCCATCACTCGTCGCCTGTCGCGTCTGGTGCCGGGCGACGAGGCCTTCACCTTCAAGCTCGAGGCCGTGGGTAACAAGCCGTTGTCCAGTGACAGCCTCTACCTGGATGAGGTGATCATCAACAGCAAGGCGTCGACGCCGCTGCGCTACGGCATGCTCGAAGTGCCGCTGCCGCCGGGCGCCGATGTGGAACGCACCACCTGGGGCATCCAACTGCAGGGCAAAGCCGACAGCGAACCGACTTCCCTGGAAAAAGCCCGCTTCGAGCCAGGCCAGATGGCCTACGCAGTGCCGGTGGACGCCCTCAGCGGCGAGCTGCGCCTGCGGCACTTGGTGCGCTTCTCCCAGAAGGGCCAGTTCACCTTGCCTCCCGTACGTTTCACCCAGGTCTACGCGCCGCAGCATCAGGCGCGGGAACAGAAACCGGCGCTCGGTCAGGTGACGGTCAACTGACATGCGCAGGCGGTGGTTTGGCTGGCTGTTGTGCTTGATCCCTGCGCTGGCAACGGCGCAGGACGAGCCGTTGCGCCTGGCCTTCGATGGTCAGTTGCTGCGAGTGAGCCAGACCCAGGTGCTGGACCGCCAGCCGTTGCCCGATTCCTTGCAGGCGCCGCTGGGCAGCCTGTGGAAACTGTTCGTCTACGCCTGGCTGGTGGACACCGACGCCCGCGAGCCGGTTTACGAGTGTCGCGGTGAATCGAAGGAAGAGGTCTATTGCTGCAACGCCGGGCAGAGCATCGCTCGCGACCAGGCGCTGGTGAAATCCTGCGGCTTGTATTTCGAGCCGCAGCGGCTCGGGCTTTCGGCCTCGAACTGGCGCGATTACTGGCAGGCCCGTCAGGCGCCAGCGTGGCTGTTGGATTTGCCTGCGTTGCAACCGCAGACGCAGGTGCCGGTCGCGGAACTGCTCAAGGCCTTGGCTACCTTGCCGGCCCAGGACCAGGCGCGCCGGGTGCTGCTGGACGTGGTGCTCAGCGCGGCGGACGGGCGGCTGGTGGGTGAGTTGGGTAGTCGCCTACGGGTCAAGACCTGGAGCTGGCTGGGTGACCAGGGGCCTTCCTCTCGACAGGGCGGTTTCGCCGGTTGGCTGGCCGATGGCACCCCGGTGTGGGCTGGCGGACGCGGTACCAGCCAGCAGGTATTGAAGGTGTACGGCGACGGGTTGGCGGCGGCATTGCCCTCGCGCTGGCCGGCGGAAACCGGGCGTTGCGTGGAGGTGGGGCTGTTTGCCCGTTATCCCTGGCAACGGGTGATGGCCGGCGACCGCCCGGCTACACCGGGCCAACTGCGCGGCGATTATCGCGTCGAGTTCAGCAACGGCAACCAGCTGGATATCCACAGCGACGGCGAGCTGTTCCTGATGCCCGGCAAGTTGGTGGCGCGGTTGGACCGGGAAGAGTACGTCGCCCGGGTTCTGCAGCGCGAAGCCAAGGCCGAACCCGCCGAAGCGGCCAAGGCCTTGGCCGTGGCGATCCGCACCTACCTGCTGCAAAACGCCCAACGCAACGGCGACTGCCTGAGCATCGACGACAGCAGCCATCGCCAGCGCGTCGCCCCGCGCCCGGCGGCGCCTGAAACCCGCGCCATTGCCGCCTGGACCAGCGACCTGGTGCTGGCCGGCACCGATGTCACCTACCACTCCGATCAGCCCGGCCCGGACAAACTGTCCTGGGCTCAAGCCGTGGAGCAAGCCAATGCCGGCCAACGCTACGACGCCATTCTGCTGCACGCCTACCCGCGTGCCAGCCTCAGTCGCTGGGACAATCCGGTGGCGTCCTGCGAAGCACTGCCGGCCGCCCAGGACTGGCTGCTGAAACAGCGGCGCGGCTGGCGTGAGCGGCTGGAAAGTGAAGTGGGCTACAACGAAATCAGCGCTTTCGCCGTCTGCCGCGTCGCCTTCGGCCGGCCTTACGTCGACCGCGAACGCCAGCGCATCTACGTGCGCGGCGTGCTGTCGCTGCAAGACCGTCTCGACCTGACTCATGAATATCTGCACCTGGCCTTCGAAGCTCATCCCAATGGCCAGGACGAAAACTATATCGAAGGGCTCGCCCGTCACCTCTTGCTGGAATAGACCATGACACTCCGTTATCCACAGGTCTTGCTGTTGCTCTGCGCCCTGACCGCGTTGCCACCGGCCATGGCCGCCGACTCCATCAGGCTCGACACCCCGGTCGGCGGCTGGCGCAGCGGTGCGCCGGGTGGCGAAGGCGAAAACTACAGCCAGACCGTCAACTACCCGGCCTCGTCAGTCAATACGCCCCCGGGCCAGGCCGACACCGCCCGCATCAGCGGCCAGATCAAAAGCGCGCCCAAGGATGGCAACGCGCCGGGCCAACTCATCGTCAACGGTGTGAGCCTGCCGCTGAAACTCGATGAAGAAGGACGCTTCGACCGGCCGTTCTCGTTCCCCAACGGCAGCAACAGCGTCGAAGTGCGCAGCGCCGACGGCCAGCAGCGCCACCGCACGCAGTTCCTCAACACCAGCGGCGGTGCCACTCCGGCCAAGCTACGGGTGTTACTGAACTGGGACAGCGACGGCACCGACCTGGACCTGCACCTCGTCACCCCGGACGGCGCCCACATCTGGTATGGCGACCGCGTCGCCCCCAACGGCGCGGCCCTCGATGTCGACGTCACCACCGGCTACGGCCCGGAGATCTTCTCCATGCCCGCGCCGATCAAAGGCCAGTACCTGGTGTACGTGAACTACTACGGCGGCGGTTATCGCAGTGAAGAAGACAGCGAGGAAGGCGAGGGCGGTGGTGAACAAGCGCAACAGGCCCTGACCACGGCACAAGTCACCGTGATCACCGAAGAAGGCACGCCAAACGAGAAAATGGAAACCTTCGTGGTGCCGATGCGGGCGGTGGGGGAACTGACGTTGGTCAAAAGCTTCAGCTATCCGTAAGGCATCGTCGCAGCCACAACTGAATTTACAGCCTGTGGAGATCCCCTGTGGGAGCCGAGCTTGCTCGCGATGACGGTCTAGCATCCAACATCAATGCAAGCTGACCCACCGCCATCGCGAGCAAGCTCAGCTCCCACAGAGGATCTATGGTGGATGCCTGATCTGTGAACGCTCGAAAACCCTGTGGGAGCGAGCCTGCTCGCGATGACGGTCTAGCATCCAACATCAATGCAAGCTGACCCACTGATATCGCGAGCAGGCTCGCTCCCACAGGAGTCGTCGGTATTTATGACAAAGAAAAATCTCACGCGTGAGCTATTGTGAGGTTTGGAAACTACCTGTAGTGTTTCTCACGCGTGAGTTTTTCACAGTGGGGTCAGTACCATGCAAACCAGCTCTCCATCGGATCCGCCAGGCGGGCCTGATGACGATTCAATGAGCAGCACGGGAGAGCGCTCCAAACCCGCCGCGAAAAAACCATCGAGCTTTTACATGAAGCAGATGCGCGCGGGCCTGAGTGCCGCCGGGTATGTGAAACACGAGACTTGGGTGCTTCCCGAAAACCGAAGCCTGCTCAAGCAAATGGAGAAACAGCTACGCCAACCGATTCTGGCTGGCTCATTCATGTCGGAGAATTACATGAGCGCAGGTAATAACTGGAACATCGATCGCCTCTACAGCGCCCTCCAGGCCCTGGATGAAGTGGTCGCGAACGACATCACTCTTTCCCTCGTCCAAGGCTCCGAGTCCAGCATCAAGCTGGAAATGAATGACTTCGGTGGCTTGCCGATCTACATCGCCGTGGTGGGTGATCAGATCATCGTCGATACCGTCCTGGTGGACGTTGAGTCGATCAGCGACGTCGCGGCCTTCAACGACGCCGTGCTGCGCAGCCGGGAAATGTTCCCGCTGTCGTCCATCGGCATCGAGACCATGCCCAACGGCCAGGTCGTCTACAACATGTTCGGCGCGTTGAGCTCCGATTCCAGCCTGACCAACGTCGTGACCGAGGTCAAAACCCTCGTCGACAACGTCCAGCGCGCCAGCGAAGCCTTCGAACGCTTCTTCATTTAATTCGCCGAATAGGAACCATCCAATGACTCAGTCCATCTGGAGCAAGTTGTTCACCGCACTGCGTGGCGGCGCCAACGAAGTCGGCGAATCGATCGTCGACCAACAGGCCCTGCGCATCCTCGACCAGGAAATTCGCGACGCCGACAGCGCGCTGGCCAATGCCAAGCGTGAGCTGGTCACCATCATGGCCAAGCACAAGCTGGCGACTGATCGCGTGGGTGAATACAACGCCAAGATCAAGGACCTGGAAGCCAAGGCCCTGGCCGCGATCCAGGCCAACCGCGAGGACCTGGCGCTGGAAGTGGCCGAAGCCATTTCGACCCTGACCAACGAACTGGACGCCGAGCAGAAGCACGCGACCGAATTCGGCGGTTACGCGGACAACATGCGTAAAGACATCACCAAGGCCGAAAGCCGCATCAAGAGCCTGCGTCAGCAAGTGGACATGGCCAAGGCGCGCGAAAGCGTGCAGAAGGCCCAGGTCAGCGCGTCGATCGCCAGTGGTGGCGCCAATGGCAAGCTGGAAACCGCCGTTGGTACGCTCAACCGCCTGCAAGCCAAGCAACAGCAACGCGCCGCTGAGCTGCAAGCCCAGGACGAACTGGCCGAGGCTTCGACCGGCTCCGACCTGGAGCGCAAGCTGCGCGATGCCGGCATCACGCCGAACGAAGGCAGCGCCAATGCGATCCTGGAACGCTTGAAGAAAAAATCGGCTGAGTGATCGGATGGGCATTGCCTTGGTGAGGAACCGCCAAGGCAAGCCAGACACAGGCCAGGCACAGACCTTGTGGCGAGGGGATTTATCCCCGCTGGGCTGCGAAGCAGCCCTGAAACCTGACACCTCGGTGTGTCAGCTGGGTTGAGTTTGCTGCCATTGGGGCTGCTTCGCAGCCCAGCGGGGATAAATCCCCTCGCCACAGGTTTTGTCTGCACAGGTTTTGTGTTCGGCTTCAAGTTTTGTGTCTTAGTCCTGTTTTCCCGAAAATTCCCGGATTTATTGTCACCCAAGCACTTCTATCCAAGCCCCGCAGCAGGTTTAATGCTGCCCGGTAACCGCACTCGATCATTCAGGCATCAGCGCGATTACCTCGCCAGGAACCAAGCCCCACGGAGTCAGGGACGAAATGTCGATTTTCCTTTTGTTGCGCTCGTACGCTTCGTCCTTCTTCCATCGGTTCGGCTGGGCGGGCCTGGCCATTGCGTTGGGCGTGCACCTGTCTACGGCCTGGATCGGCCTGGTGCTGATAGGCGAGCAACACCTGATCGCCGCCGCCACGTTTACCTACTTCTATCTCACCACCACGCTCACCGTCGGCTATGGCGATCTCGCGCCACAGACCGCAGCGGGACGGGTGTTCGTGGCTACCTGGGTCATGCTCGGGGGTATCGCGCTGCTGACGGCAGCCATCGGCAAAACCACCAGCAGCGTCATCGATGTATGGAGAAAAGGCATGAAGGGAAAAGGCGATTTCACCGGCAAGGTCGGCCACACGGTTCTCATCGGTTGGGAGGGCGCCTCCAGCGAGCGGGTCATTGAATTGCTGCTGCAGGACGAAACCTCCAATGACAACCTGATCGTCATCTGCGATTGCGATCTCGAAGAAAACCCCATGCCCGGCAAGACCTCGTTCATCAAGGGCGACAGCTTGTCCTCCGTCGCACTGCTACAGCGTGCCGGCGTGCCTGGCGCCGAACGCGTGCTGGTGCGAACCCATTCCGACGACCTGACCTTGGCCACCGTACTGGCGGTCAATCAATTGGGCCCGGTCGGGCATGTGGTCGCCCACTTCAATGACAGCGAAATCGCCGCCCTCGCCAGCGCCTACGCGCCGAGCCTGGAATGCACCTCCAGCATGGCCATCGAAATGTTGGTGCGTGCCTCCCAGGATCCGGGCTCGTCCGTGGTCATCAATGAATTGCTCTGTGTCGGGCAAGGCGCTACGCAGTACCTGATGAAACTGCCCGAGGCGTTCGAGGCGACGTTCGGCGAGCTCTATAACCGGATGAAAGAGCAGCACAACGCTACGCTTATCGGCTACCGCGCCAAGGGCGCCCGACACCCGTCGATCAACCCGCCCGGCACCACGCGTGTCGTGGGCGGAGAACTCTTCTACATCGCCTCCACGCGTCTGAAGGAAATTTCCCATGGGGTGGTTTAAACAGTTGATGGGGCTCGAGGCCCCGAATGCGAACACGACAGCTAGCCATGGCGCGCCGATCAGCGGGCCGCTGGGCCTGGCCTCCGGCAAACAGGTCATGTTCGATTCCACACTCAAGTTGTTGCTCGATGGCAACAGCGCCGTGGTCATTCCCGGTTCTCAACAGATCTGGAGCCTGGGCATCGTCGACCTCGGGCAATCGAACTGGTTGACGCGCTGTTACATGAACGACGAAGACTACTGGCTGCAAGTGCACACCAGCGGCGACGTCGCCGGGCAGGTCGAGTCGGTGATCCTGTTCAACTACCTCAGCTACGTCACCCTCAACAGTGAAGCGGAATTGCGCCGGCTGGCCGGCCCTGAAAGCCTGATCGGCCTGCCGACCTACACCCACAACGGCGTCGAGTACACCCGCGAATGGGGCACCGAGGCGGGCCAGACCGAACTGGTGGGGTTGAGCGAACGCGTGAGCAATCCGGACGAGTCCTACAGTGTCGAGCACCGTTCGATGCTGTACGCCCGCGATACCGGCCTGACGGATCGCCGGGAGTTCCTGCTGTTCTCCGTCGAAGAGGACGCCGAAGGCACCGTCAGTCTGAGCACTTCGCTGGGTATTTCGCTGTACACCACTGACCTGAACACTCTTTGAATAAGGAAGAAGTCCATGCTTGAAGCGCTCTCCATTTCCCTGAACAAGGCCGCCGTGTTCGGCTTCGTTTTGTATATCCTCGGCGCCGCCGTGCTGTTCGCACTGTTCCAGTTCATCTACATCCATGTCACGCCGCACAAAGAGTTCGAACTGATTCGCTCGGGCAACGTGGCTGCGGCCATCGCCCTGAGCGGTGCCCTCATCGGTTTCGCCATCCCGGCCAGCAACGTGATTGCCTACTCGATCAGCATGCTGGACTTCGTCGTCTGGGCGGTGATCGCCGCTGTCGTTCAGTTGTTGGCGTTCCTGGTGACCAGCCTGGTGCTCAAGGGCGCTTCGGCGCGTATCAAGAACGGTGAAATCGCCGCCGGTATCTACATCGCCGCCGTGGCCATCAGCGTCGGCATGTTGAACGCCGCGTGCATGACGCCTTCCACGAACTGATCGCGCCACGGAGAACCCGATGAAACGAAGCAAGTACGTTCAGCTTTCGCTGGCCGCGTCGGTCGCCCTGGCGATATCCGGCTGCGGGCCGACGGAAAAAACCTATAAGTTGCAGAAGAAGTACAACTTCCAGTCCGTGCAGCAATGTGTCGATGAAAAGCTGCCGGTGGACATTTGCGCCGACGCCTACATGACCGCCATGAGCGAGCATCGTCGCATCGCGCCGACGTACGCCAGCCAGGCTGATTGCGATGCCGACTTTGTCCCCGATTGGTGCCAGCAGGACTCGGCCGGCCAGTTCATCCCCAAGCTGGGTGGATTTGAGCTGAGCGCCGATGGCGAGGTCACGCAATCCCAGGTCGACGCCGCCCGGGCCCAATTGCCGGCTTCGGAAGCGAACGTCGGTGGTTCGGGCTTCAGCAACCTGCTGACCGGGCTGTTGATCGGCAACATGCTGAGCGGCAACCGCAACAGCTATTACTCCGAACCGGTCTACCGTTACCGCGATGATCGTGGCGACTACGGTTCCTCGACGCTCAGCCAGCGGGTTTCCAGCGGCTCGACCTTCACCAAGTCCAACCAGGCGCGGTATGGCAGCTATACCGATTCCATCAAGAGCAGCAAAGCGATGTCCGTCGCTTCCTCCACGTCTCGCGGTGGCTTCGGCAGCAAGTCCAGTGCCCGCAGCGGTTGGGGTGGTTCGAGCAGCTCCGGCGGTTGAGGAACCAGCGCCATGAAGAAGATCCATTGCGCCGAACGTCATGACTGGAAACAGACCGCCGAACAGCTCGGCTTTCTGTTCCACACCATCGATAACGAACCCTATTGGGACGAAAGCGCGTACTACCAGTTCACCCTCAGGCAGATCGAGGACGACCTGGAAGACCCGACCACCGAGATCCATGACATGTGCATGGACCTCGTGGCCCGCGTGGTACAAAGCGAAGAGCTGTTGGAGCGCCTGAGCATTCCCGCGCCGTTCTTCGACCTGGTGCGCACTTCATGGCTCGAAGGCCACCCGCACCTGTATGGGCGCATGGATTTCTCCTACAACGGCAGCGGCCCGGCCAAGTTGCTGGAGCTCAACTACGACACGCCGACCAGCCTCTATGAAGCCGCGGCGTTTCAGTGGGGCTGGCTGGAGCAATGCATCGAGCGCGGCTTGCTGCCCAAGCATGCCGACCAGTTCAACAGCATCGACACCAAGCTGCACCAGGCCTTTGCCCAGTTGCAGCTCAAGGAACCGTTTTACTTCGCTTCGATGAAAGGCTCGGTGGAGGACAAAGGCACCACGGATTACTTGCGGCTGATCGCGGAGAAAGTCGGTATCGAATCGCGGCACATCGATATCGAAGACATCGGCCTCAACAGTGACGGGCGTTTCGTCGACTTGGAGGAGCGCTGGATTCCGCACCTGTTCAAGCTGCACGCCTGGGAGTTCATCTTCCACGAGCCGTTTGGTGAAGCGATTGCCCACTGTGATACACAGTTTTTCGAGCCGGCCTGGAAGTCGATCATCTCCAACAAAGGCATCCTGCCGTTGCTGTGGGAATTTAACAAAGGCCACCCGAACCTGCTCGCGGCTCACCTGGATACCGACACGAGCAAAGCCGTGCCCAAGGGCTGGGTGCGCAAGCCGTTCTTTTCCCGGGAAGGCGCCAACATCGAGCTGCAAACAGCGGATGGCCTGATCGTCAAAGAAGACGGGCCCTACACCGACGCGCCGTTCATTCTCCAGGAATTCGCGCCGCTGCCGAAGTTCGACGACAGCTACACGCTGATCGGTTCCTGGGTCATCGGCGACCAGGCGGCGGGCATTGGCGTGCGGGAAGACAACAGCTTGATCACCAAGGATTCAAGCCGGTTCTTGCCGCATCTGATCCTCGACTGATTGTCTGACACTAAGCACTGAACCCCTGTGGGAGCGAGCCTGCTCGCGATAGGGGCATGTCAGTCAACATCGATGTTGGCTGATCCACCGCTATCGCGAGCAGGCTCGCTCCCACAGGTTGGGTGTTCGCCGCAGACTTTTTCAGGTCCACCAGTACCGAACCAGATGGAAGAAGATCGGCGCGGCGAAGCACACCGAGTCCAACCGGTCGAGCATGCCACCGTGGCCTTCGATCATGTGGCCCCAGTCCTTCACACCGCGGTCGCGTTTGATCGCTGACATGACGATGCCGCCGGCAAAACCCAGCAGGTTGATCAGCAAGGCGATGAGGAACGACTGCCACGGATTGAACGGCGTGATCCACCACAGCGCGCCACCGATCAGCGAGGCCAGGAAAATGCCGCCGGCAAAGCCCTCCACGGTTTTCGAGGGCGACAGGTTCGGCGCGATCTTGTGTTTGCCGAACAGCTTGCCGCACACGTACTGCAACACATCCGACAGCTGCACCACGATCACCAGGTAAGCGATCAGCAACAGGTTGCGTCCTTCGAAACCAGCGATGTCCAGGGTCAACAGGGCGGGCACGAAGGAGATGCAGAACACCGCGATCATCAGCCCCCACTGGACCTTGGAAGCGCGCTCCAGGAAGTGCGTACTGTCGCCACCCAAGGACGCCAGGATCGGCAGCAGCAGGAACACGTACACCGGGATGAAGATCGAAAACAGCCCGTACCAGTCGTAGTAGATCAGCAGGTATTGCAGCGGCAGCGCCAGGTAGAACGCTGCCACCAGGGCCGGATAATCACTGCGCCGGGTCGGCGTCAGGGTGAGGAATTCCCGCAGGGCGTAGAACGACACCGCGTAGAACAACAGAATCACCGCCGCATTGCCGAGCCAGAACGCGATGCCGATCACCAGCACCATGATCCACCAGGCGTTGATCCGCGCGTTGAGGTTGTCGATGACCGAGTTTGGCGCGCCTTTGGTGCGCAGCTTGAGAATGAAACCAATCAGCGAAGCCAGCACCAGAATCGCGCCGATCCCGCCAAATAACATCAGGGTATATCGATCCATGTCAGACGTGCTCCGGGGCCAGTGCCAGCAGCGCGGCGCGGCTGCGTTCAAGAAATTGCTCTTTGCTTTCACCTTCTTCGATGCACAGCGGCGCGCCGAAACTGGTGGTGCATAACAGCGGCAGAGGCAATACCCGGCCTTTGGGCATGACGCGGTTGAGGTTGGCGATCCACACCGGGATCACCTCGACCTCGGGATGAGCCTTCATCAAGTGATAGATCCCGCTCTTGAACGGCAGCAAGCCTTCGTCGGGGTTGCGCGTGCCCTCGGGGAAGATGATCAGCGAGTCGCCGTTCTCCAGGGCTTCGAGCATTGGCTGCAATGGGTTGTACGAAGGATCCTTGCGTTCGCGGTCCACCAGCACACCGTTGAACACTCGGTTGATGATGTAGCGCCGCACCGGGCTGGTCTGCCAATAGTCGGCACCGGCGACCGGCCGGGTCAGTTTGCGCAACGCCGGCGGCAGCGAGGCCCAGAGCAACACGAAGTCACCGTGGCTGCTGTGGTTGGCGAAGTAGATCCGCTGCACCTGCGTCGGCGCACAGCCGAGCCACAGGCTGCGAGCACCGGTGACCATGCGGGCGGCGGAGGTGATGAGGTTGGCGACCACGGGTTCGAACATGAGGATTCCTTATCCTGAAAAGGCTAGCCAGGGACTGGCCAGGATGAAGCCCAGCGTCAAGACAACTTGTGCGGCCAGAAATCGCGACTGTCGACGCAGCAGCAACAACGCGCCGTGCCGGCGTTCGGTCCAGAGACGGCCGGCGCGTTCGGCCGGTTGCAGGCCCAGGGAGGTGAGGGCCTGATCCAAGGTGTAGGTGCGCTCGGCCAGGGATTGAGTGCTGTCAGCCATGCGCTGAAACAGATCGGCATCAAATGCCACGCGCAACGCCCAGTATTTTTCCAGCACACCGAGCACGATCAGTACGGCGCTCAACAGCAGCAACCACGGATCGATGACCCCCACCAACCACTGCCCCAACCCCAGCAGCACCGCCAGCAGCGTCAGCCCGGTGGACAACTGATCCAGCGATTGACCGCGGCGCAACAGACTCGCCACGGTGTGCAGTTCCATATCAGTGATCATGGACATTCTCCCGGCTTGTGGATAACGGCTCCAACGCCCGACGATGCGCCGCATGCAAGACAATGCGCGGGCGAACGCGCTGGATTTGCACGATAGCCGCATCAACATTCGCTGCCCGACCACTGTGCAACAACCAGGCGACCACGGCAGTTGCGCTACGGGAATAGCCCAAGGCGCAGCAGACCAGCACCGGCCCGCGCTGACGAAGGCTTTCGATGGCCTCCGCCGCTTTCAGGCATTGCTCGGTGGTCGGCGCCGTCAGGTCGAGCACCGGTAGCGAGCGATAGGCAACCCCCGTGCTGTCCATGGACAGTTCTGCGCAGAGGTCGAGCACCCCGCTAAACGCGCTGTCCTTCAGCTCCATCGGCGTGGGAATGCGCCCGAGCCAGACGTTATCCGCTACTTGATCCGGTTGCGGATGTTGGCGCGTCCACCAGCGGGAATTGATCCACGCCGCCGCCAGATAAGGCGCCAGCAACCAGCGCGCCGCCGGGCTCAAGCGGCCATCGACACGCTTCTGGAAACCGTCGGCACCGAACACCAGGTAATTCAGCGCCACCATGAGCACCGCCACCGCCGGCCAGATCAACCAGAGCCACGCGCCGCCCAAGGCAAACGCCGGGATGAACAGCGCCGCCGCGCCCAAGCCATAACGCAGCGCCAATCGCCGGCGGGCAGGGTCCGTCGCCAGACGCGCGCTCAGCAGCGGGCTCGGCCGATCCAACGGCCACAACCACACACACAACCAACCGGCCAACGCCCCCGTGGGCAGGTCAATGAAGTGATGTTGATAAGTGGTCAGCACCGACACACCAATCAGCGCGAACCACCCGTGCATCAGCCAGCGCCAGAACCCCTGCAGATGCCGCTGATAACAGACCCACAGCACCACCAGCAACGCGATGTGCAGCGATGGCGCCTGGTTGAACGGCTTGTCGAACCCCGCCAGCACCTCGAACAACCAACCGAACACCCCGTCCATTTCCGGCCGGGGGAAGGTAAAGCGTAGCGGCCAGAGCAGAAAGCAACTGACTGCAATCACCTGGGCCGTGAGCAGGCGCAAGGCGTGGCGCTTGAGTTCGACACGGCTGGTGGGCAACAGCAGGGACAGGCCGTACAGCAGATCGATCGACCAGTACGGCACGATGGTCCAGGCCATGAACGGCATGTGGCTTTCCCAGGCGAACACCAGCGTGCCGACGTCGTCACGCTGGGAGGTGACCCAGGTGGCGAAGCCATAGGTGCTGAAGAACAGCGGCGCCAGCAACAGCAGCCACAGCACTGCCGGTTTCAGCAGTGCGGGCTCGCGGGCCGGAGCGATGACGGCGCTCATTACTGCACTCGCTGGGCCAGCGAAACGCTGAAGATGCCCCATTCATCGACCCGCAGGGTGATCTTGCGAAAGCCCGCCGCCTCGACCAGTTGATCCATTTCCGCCTGCGTACGCCGACGCATCACCCAAGCCTGCCCGGCACGGTGGCTGGTGAGGGCGCGGGCGATCAGTTCCAGTTGCGGGTGCCACGGCTGGCCGGTGTAGACCAGGAAACCGCCAGGCTCTACCGCTTCGGCCAAACCGGCGAGGGAACCGCCGACCATCTGGTTATCGGCAAACAGCTCATACAAGCCGGACACCACGGCCAGGGTCGGTTTTGGCTGCAGCGCCGCCAGGTCCTGGCGATCAAACGCGTCACCTTTGACGAACTGCGCGATATCGCCCAAGCCTTTTTCGAGGATCAAGGCGCTGCCATCGCGCACGTTGATGTCGCTGTAGTCGCGCAGCAGGATCGACTCCGGCAACGGGCTGACGCCTTGCAGCGCTTCCAGGATGTAGCGGCCATGCCCGGCGGCGATGTCGACAATGCGCACCTCGCGGTCCTGCTCGCGCAACTTGCCCATGGCCAGGCGCAGCAGTTCTTCGACGTTCAGTTTGCGCTGACGAATACCGCGCCAGCCGATGGAGTTCAGGTAGTTCTGGTCAATCATTTTGCCCACGGCCGAGGTGCCGGTGGGGCGATTGCGGTAGACGTAGTCCAGGGTGCTGCCGGAGTCGAACCCGGTGTCGAAGCCCAACTTCACACCCGCGGACAACTTGCTGCCAAAGCGCATGCTGGCGCGGGTCATGCGCCAGTAAAGGTCGCGCAGCGAGTTGTGCGGCAGCGGTGTCGCCAGGGTTTCGGCTTCGGCGCAGGTCACGCCCAGGCGATCGGCGTCCAGCAGGGAAGGGCGCTCCAGCGGGCGGGCGAAGTTTTGCAGGATGAAGCGGCGGGCACTGGCGATGGCCGGCGCGCGGTTCTTCTCGCCGAGGGTGTCGTGGAAGAACCCCGGCAGAATGTGCTTCTCCTTGTGCAAACTGCCCAGGCGATCGAAGAACTGTTCCTGGGGTTTGCGGTGCACGACAAAGTCCGAGCCGGAGATCAACAGCTGCGTCGGCACCTGGATCGCCTGGGCGTCGGCCACCACGCGGTCGGCGGCTTCGTACAGGCCCAGCAGTACGTTCACCGAAATCGCCTTGGTGATCAGCGGATCGCTGTCGTAGGACGCCACCCGTTCCGGGTCATGGCTGAGGAACTTCGCCTTGACGTAACTGTTGACGAAAAAATTGCCGCGAAACTTGCGCATCAGTGCCAGGCCCGGCCGAGCGAACGGCACGTAGAGCTTGACCTTGAACGCTGGCGACGCCAGCACCAGCGAACGGATGCGCGGTGCGTAATCGTGGACCCAGGTCGATGCGATCACCGCCCCGACGCTTTGCGCGACCACGGCGATGTTCGACTCGTCGATCTGATGCGTGGCGCCGATGTGATCGCAGAAGGTCTGCACATCCCGCGCACTGGTGGCAAAGCTCGGGCTGTCACCGCGGGCGCCCGGCGACTGGCCATGGCCCCGTGCGTCCCAGGCAAAAAAGTCGAAGCCGGGCAAATCCAGCTCATCCACCAGGTGCGCAATGCGCCCGGAGTGTTCATGCCCGCGGTGAAACAACAACACGGCCTGGCGGGGTTCACCCGCAGAGGCATTGACAGCCGGCCAGTGCCGGTAGAACAACTCCACGCCATCGTGGGTGGTGAACGTCAGTTCCTGGGCTTCGCGCATTGCAAGTTCCTTTATGCTGAGGGAGCGTTTTCCTTCACTTGGCTCAGGCCGTGACGGACCCGATTGACCAAGGTATAAACCAGCAGGGCGGCAACCACCGCCATCACACCATCAACCCACAGCGCCCCGAGCCAACCCAGGGCAATACCGGTCGCCAACACGCCCAACACAAAGGCGCGATCACTTTTGCCCATCGGCCCGTCATAGCGCCGCGAAGCCCCGACCATCGCCCCCAGCACGCCTGCGTATTCGCTGAACAGCGCCAACAGCGTGACCAACAACACGAGCAACAGACTGGCATCGGGAATCAGGGCAAAAGGCAGGATCAGGGCAGCGTCGGCGATGATATCGCATAGCTCATTGAGGTAGGCGCCCAGATGCGATTGCTGACCAAACTCCCGCGCCAACATACCATCTACCGCATTCAACGCCATGCGCAGGAACATCCAGATCGGCACCAGGACGAAGATCCACGGATGGCTGGCGAACCACGCGATCACCGCACCGACCAAGACTGAAACGATGCCCGCGAGCACCGTGATCTGGTTGGCGGTGACGCCGTTGTTGTAAAGGCGTTGAACCATGGGGCGCAGCAGGTTTTGAAAGGCGGGCTTGAGTTGGTAGATGGAGGGCATCGGGGTGAGATCTCGGCCGGTTGCGGGGCTAGGGCTTATACAGGTGCGAGATTACGATAGGTTGAGGGGTTGCTGGCGGGTATTTCTTGAGAATGAGCGCGGGTAGGCATCTAAAACGAAATTGCCTGGGCAAAAACAGCCAATGTGTGCGGGCCTGAACCCATCCATCCACATCGGCCGATGCCATTCTTGTGGCGAGGGGATTTATCCCCGTTGGGCTGTGCAGCAGCCCCAAGAGGACTTAACTCAATCTGTCTGTAATACCGAGGTGTGTTTTTTTTGGGGCTGCTTCGCAGCCCAGCGGGGATAAATCCCCTCGCCACAAGAGCAGTGGGTGGTGTGTCCATTCAGGATCAAACTACGAAAATCCTGTGGGAGCGAGCCTGCTCGCGATAGCGGCACACCAGAACAGGCCAGCAGCCTGCTGATCCCCCAACCCTCCCCAGGACAAATAAGGAGTGTTTCAAATGCCACAAATGGATTGGCTCGCCAACCACATGGATAAATGCGACCAGATGGCCGAGTGGCTCCATCGTGAATTCAGCTATGAATTTGCCCAGCAATCCCTCGCCAGTTGGCAGCAGGAGTTCGCCGCAGGGCAGCGCGATGGGCGCTGGAAGTGCCTGATCGCCATGGAACACGGCCAGTTGCTCGGTGGTGCTTCACTGGCCAGTCACGACCTGCCGGATCGGCCAGAGCTGGGGCCGTGGCTGGCTTGCGTGCTCGTCGCCCCCAGTGCCCGACGCAGAGGGATTGCGGCGCAGTTGATCGATGGCATCTGCAGCCATGCGCGGGAGGTGGGAATCATCAGCCTGTTCTTGCACACCCACAGCCAGCGCGACTATTACGCCAAGCTGGGTTGGGAGGTGCTGGAGCGCTTTGAGGCTTGGGGGAAAGAGCAGTGGCTGATGGCGCGGTGTTTATAGCCATCAGCGGGGCTCCCACGCCAAGCGTTTAAATTTAGCGAATCGCCCTACATGCTTTATCCCCTTCCCCTGACTTAATTTCCCTGTCATCCCCGGCAGAGTCTCGCGTTCGTCCCCGCACCGCGAGATTCCTGCATGTTTGCCCCCGACAAGCTCCTGGCCCTGAACAACACCATTGGCTTGCTGGTGGTGGCGGCCATGGACCCCGAACAGCCGGATGTCGATGCGGTTTTCCAGGATTTTCGGGCCTGCCTGAACGACTACGACGCCTGGGCTGAAAGCTTCTGGGCCGGTTGGGCGCTGGATCTTGAGCAAGTGTTCAAGGTTGGTAACGAGGTGTCTCTCGCGGCACCGAAAGACCAGGGCACACCCGTCAGCGCCACGGTGGTGGCTTGCCCGGCAGGCGGGCCGCTGACGCTGGTGCACATGTTCCAGGCGGCGCGCTTTGTGCCGATCGGCGATACACCGGTGATGCTGGAGCCGGTCATCGAAGGCGCGACGGGGCAGGAAACCTTCGGCGAGCCGATCCACCACGTGATCGGCCCCAGCGGCATCCTGGAAGTTCCTGAGTGTTGGCGGGGCCAGCGTTATCGCATCACCTTTTTCCCCCATGTAACGGCCGATCACGTCAAGGCGTTGTACGCGTCTTACCAAGGCGTGATCGATGAACTCGAGGGTTGGCTGAAAGCGGAGTGGGAGCAATTTCAACCGCTGTGGGCGGAGTTTTCCGACGCCGGCTTTCTTGAACGCTACGGCGTATTGCAGCGAGACGATTGGCGCGGCTTCGAAAACGCCCTGCATCAGCTGTGGGACGACGTTAAACAGGTTTTCGAGCTGCTGGCTGATCTGCAGGCCAACAGCGAAAAGCTGTTGGAGTACCTGACCCGCGTCGAGCTTGAACAATTACTGAAGGCTTCCTCTGAGGCAATCGCCAGAGGGTTGATGGTGTTGAGCGACGAGCCGTTGCTCTTCATCCACATGGCGGCGTTCGCCAGTTGGCTACGGATGTTGCCACCCCAGTACCTGGCTGAAATCGTCGGGGAGCTGCGCGCTTCGGTATTGATCAATTTCCTGCTGATGCGTTTGACCGGGGGGCTGGGCCTGGGTCTTCGCATGAGCGGTAAAGTCTTGGGCCAGGTTCGCTCGGAGCGGGCCCGGGAGTGGTTGCTGGCGTCGAGCCTGAGATTGGGTCAACTCAACCCCGACCGGCTCAATCAACATGTCGATGTGCTCAAACCATTGGTGGTCAGCCAGCGTGCGCCTTTAAAACCGACACCTGTCGGACCCTTGCACATCACCCCTGAACATTCTGCACCACTGTCCGTCAGCAACCCGGCCGCTGTAGCGCGGGAAAAGTCTCAAGGGGCCACCCGGCTAAGCAAATACGAACCCCACGACGACGCCCCAACCCAATCGAAAAACCCCAATGGCGACAGCGCCGACACCGCGGCCCAGACCCAGACCAGCGGCTGCCCGGTGTCGATGGTCACCGGCGAAGAACTGCTGACCCTCGACGACGGCACCCTCGATGGCCGCTTGCCGTTCGTCTTCACCCGTTTGTACCGCACCAGCGCCGCCGACCTGGACGTCGGGCTCGGGCGCGGCTGGAGCCATGCCCTGGCCCATCGCCTGGAACTCGACGGCGAGCAGGTCGTCTGGGTCGACCAGGAAAACCGGCGCACCACCTTTCCACTGCCCAACGCCCAGCGCCCGGCGATCCACAACAGCCTGGCCCGGGCGGCGATCTACCTCGGTACCGAGTCGGACGAACTGATCGTTGCCCAAGCCGGTGCGGACGCCGCGTTCCTGCACTTTCGCGACGGCCACCTGGTGGCCCTCAGCGACCGCCACGACAACCGCCTGACGGTCCAGCGCAACATCCATGGCGACATCAGCCGCCTGGACAACGGCGCCGGCCGCGCCCTGCGCCTGCGCTACGCGCATCGTCACCTAATCGCCGTCGACTACCAGAGTTTCCACCCGGCCATCACTCTCGACGAAGCCTGGCGGACCGAGCAGACGCTGGTGACCTACCGCTACGACGGACGTTTCCGACTGATCGAAGCGACCAATGCCGCCGGCGAAAGCGAACGCTACGACTACGACGACCGACACGTCATCCTCCAGCGGCAACTGGCCGGCGGGGCGAGTTTCTACTGGGA
>NZ_UETT01000022.1:0-53351 GCF_900115935.1 Pseudomonas sp. 43mfcvi1.1
TCTGCTGTTTCACTCGGATCAGGGGTCGCAATACGCAAGCCGGCTATTTCGTCAGCGATTGTGGCGTTATCGCATGCACCAGAGCATGAGTCGCCGGGGAAATTGCTGGGACAACGCGCCAATGGAGCGCGTGTTCCGCAGCCTAAAAACGGAATGGATACCGACCACGGGCTACAGAACGACTCAAGAAGCCAAGCGCGATATCAGCCACTTCTTGATGCATCGGTACAACTGGATTCGGCCTCACCAATTCAATGGTGGGTTGGCACCAGCTCGGGCCGAGGAAAAACTTAACGTCGTGTCCGGGATTAGTTGACCACTACAGAGGCGACGTTGGAGTGGTTGGATAAGGGGAGTCCGGGGTGGCGGGAGCGGTATCGGGCGTTGTGGAATGCGAGGGTTTTGGATCGGACGATTTAATAACTAATAGGCGGAGGGATCCGTTTTTATGCATACATACAGCGGGCTGCTTTTGAATCGAAAGGAGCGGTCATGAGTGATCGCTTTCGGCCAAAAGCGGACAATCAGTTAACGCATTTCTTATGCACTTTGCGAAATTCAAAATCTGATCTTGGAGTCGCAAGGGGAAAAAGGGCGGGATTAACCCGCCCCATTTTTTAGCTCCGCACGAACGCCAGCAGATCTGCGTTAATCGTCTCGGCGTTGGTTGTCGGCATTCCATGAGGGAAGCCCGGGTAGATTTTCAACGTACTGTTTTGCAGAAGTTTGGCCGACAAAACCCCTGCATTTTCATAAGGCACGATCTGGTCATCATCACCATGCATTACCAGGACGGGGATCTTGATGCTCTTCAAGTCTTCGGTGAAGTCAGTCTGAGAAAACGCCACGATCCCATCATAGTGTGCCTGTGCACATCCCATCATGCCTTGTCGCCACCAGTTCAAGACAATGCCCTCGGAGGTCTTTGCACCCGGGCGGTTATAGCCGTAGAAAGGCCCTGCAGGAACGTCGTGGTAAAACTGTGCCCGGTTGGCTTTCAGTTGTGCCTGCAAGTCGTCGAACACTGACTTCGGCAGGCCGCCAGGATTGTTCGGTGTCTGGACCATCAGCGGTGGCACGGCACTGATGATGGCCGCTTTCGAGACTCGGTCTTCGCCATGGCGAGCGATATAGTGAACGACTTCGCCGCCGCCGGTGGAGTGCCCGACGTGAACTGCGCCTTGTACACCCAGGTGATCAACTACGGCCGCGACGTCGTCGGCGTAGTGGTCCATGTCGTGTCCATCCCAGACCTGGCTGGATCGCCCGTGACCGCGCCGATCGTGTGCTACAACCCGGTAACCTGCACCCAGGAAAAAGAGCATTTGCGCGTCCCAATCATCCGCGCTCAGTGGCCATCCGTGGTGAAAAAAGATGACCTGGGCATCGCGTGGCCCCCAGTCTTTGTAGAAGATTTCAACACCATCTCTTGTAGTGACATACCCCATGTTCGTATCTCCTGAATGAAGTGGAGGCCTTCATCGAATCGCGTTCCGATCATGGCCTTGAGTTAACAGAATGCAGCCCTTCCGGTAGGCAGTTCAGAGTGCGTTGCTGGATTAGCCTGCGCTTACTCACGAACGCCATGACGACCAAGTCACACGTTGCGCTTGGCCGCCCGATGACTTTAGGTTTAAAGTCAACTTTAAGGTCAATAGATTTTTCAGGGTGAGGTATGAGAATAGGCGAACTGGCGAAAATCAGCGGACTGGCACCGTCACGCATCCGTTTCTATGAGGCCAGTGGCTTGATCAGCTCCGTTGAGCGCAAGGCCAATGGCTACAGGGACTACGCGCCCGATACCGAATGGGTATTGGAACTCATCACCGGCGCACAAGCGGCAGGTTTCTCATTGGAGGAGATTCGGCAACTGATGCCGATGAATGCCAGTGGCTGGCGGCACGACGAGTTGCTCACTGGACTCAAGCAAAAGGTGGAAGAAATCAGCGTTCTGCAGGAGCGGCTAGCGCAAAACAAAGCTCAACTTCTGCTCGTCATCAAGGGCATCGAAGATAAACCCGAGGGCATGGCGTGTGGGGATAATGCTCAAATGCTGATAAATCGTCTGCGTGAAGAGGGGGTTGGCAAAGCTTCAGATAGGCCCGCGGTAACGTCTTCTACAAAAAAACACACCCGTCAGGCTTCCGGAGCCTGACAGGCGCAAAAGGTCTCAGCGCTCGCCAATCAGGCTGGCGAGTGGCTTGGGCGCATAAAGCGCACTCTGGAACTCTGGCACGTATTCGTACTTCATCATTTTCCCCAGCTTCAGGGCACGGAGGTAATTCGACAGACTGCCGTCGCCCAGCGTGAGGGTGGCCGAATCAGCGTCGCGGCTGGAGCCGTGACTGAGCTGGCGGGAAACCGCATACCCGTATGCCAGTTGGCCCTGATGATCGAGATTGGTGAAGCTGCTGGTGACGATATCGACATCGCGAGAGAGGTTGTCGAGTTTCTTCGCTTTGAAGGACACGTCGACTTTTCCGGTCTGGCTGTCGGTGATGTTATAGACCACAGATTGGGCATCTTCTTTGCGGTCAATACCGGTCAGCCATTTAGGCAGGTTGTAACCGACGACACCGCGCACCCGTGCAAGCTCGGTATTCACCGGCAGCTTGAGCACATAGCCCCAGAAGTCGCCAGACATCGACTGGCCAATCAGTGTGAACGGACCCAGATTGGCTTTGCCTGGCTTGTTGGTGATGATCGACACGGCCACTTCGTTATAGGCGTCGTTATCACAATGCTCATAGGTGTACGCGGTGAACGCAATCAAGCCGCGACCCGGCCAGATTTGCAGGGGGTGTACGGTTGCCAATACTTCCGGCGGCATCAATGCCCGAAGTGCGTCCAGGTCGGCCGTGTAGACAGCCGTTACCCGACTGTTCTGGTAATAAAAGTTCGGAGAGTATGACTCGAAGCCAATGTCTACCTTGTGCTTTTCCAGTCCTTTGAACCAGCTCAAATCAACACCCGGCAGTTCTGCTGCAATCACCGACAAGGGAGGATTCGAGCGATAACGGTCGTACAAGCCGCCCTTGACGACCGGCACTGTGTGGCCTGCGATATCGATTGTGTTGGTTTCAGTCGGGCTGAGCATTTCAGGCGTCCCCGCCAACGCATGGTTGGCAATTGAGCTGAACAGCAATCCTGTTAATACGGCGCTTGCGAGTTTCAATCGGTCTTTCTCCGGGTGGTGGGAACTACTTGAGGGTTCAGCGAGCTACGTTGTCGCCTGAGAGCACCGCCATCACGGCTTCAGCTACGGCATTGGGCGATTGAGGGTTTTGGCCGGTGACAAGCCTTCCATCAGTGATGGCGAATGACGTGAATGGCAGCCAGCCCTTGCGGTACCGCGCACCTTGGCTCACCAACTTGTCCTCAAGGAAGAAGGGCACCTGGCTTTTCATGCCGGAGAACAGCTCTTCGCGATCAGAGAAACCGGTGATGTTCTTCCCTTTGATGATCAACTGGCCTTGTTCATCCTTCAGATCCAACAGACCCGCAACGCCATGGCAGACGGCCGAGACGATGCCACCTTGGTTGTAGATAGTTTCGGCGACACGCCGCAGGTCGGGATTATTGGGGAAGTCCCACATCACCCCATGGCCCCCGGTGAAGTAGATGACGCTGAACTGGGACGGATCGACATCGGCGATCGGCAGTGTGTTTTGCAGGCGAGCGCGAAAGGCAGGGGACTGCAAATGCTCTCGGGCGGCCTTGTCCATGTACAGCCAACCGAGGCTGCGCTCATCTAGAGGCACCGCACCGCCTTTGGGACTGGCAAAAACTGTGCTGTAGCCAGCTGCCTCCACTACGTCGGTGAAATGCGTCAGCTCAGTCAGCCACAACCCCGTCGTATCGGTTCGTGAGGGATAGCTGGAGTGGTTGGTCAGAATCACCAGAATTTGGCGATTCTTGGCAGTCATTGTGGAAGGGGCGGTGTCAGCATTTGCAAATGTCATGAAAGCGCTACCTATCAGTACCAACGCATAGGAAATAAAGGTCTTGAGCATCATCCGGGTTCCATCAATCAAGCAGGTCGGCGCATGCTCACCTTAAACCTCGCTTTAAGGTCAACCCCGCCTCTGCAAATAATTTCCACTGGTAGCTGCTCACTTCAACTTGACCCTCAACCTGACTTTAACGCTAGCGTCTGATGCTGAATGAGCAAGGCAATAACGCTCGTCACTAATCCACTCGGGAGCCATGCATGAGTCAGCAAGACAACTTTGATACGCAGATGAAATGGATGATTTATGGAGCCAACGGCTACACCGGCGAGTTGATCGCTCGTGATGCTGTAAAACGTGGGCTTAAACCTGTGCTGGCGGGACGTAGCCGAGACAAAGTTGAAGCCCTGGCTCGGGAGTTGGGTCTTGAAGCTCGGGTGTTTGGACTCGAAGACGAAGTACGGTTACTTGCTCAGATCAAAGGCCATGGCTTGGTTCTGCATTGCGCAGGGCCATTCTCAGCGACCGCCGTTCCGATGATGGAAGCATGCTTGCGTGCCAATGCACATTATTTGGATATCACCGGCGAGATTGCCGTATTCGAGCACGCTCAATCCCTGAATGAACGTGCGCGGGCGGCGGGCGTGGTCATTTGCCCAGGCGTCGGTTTCGATGTGGTCCCTACGGACTGTGTAGCCGCTGCATTGAAAAATGCGATGCCGGATGCCACGCATCTGGCATTGGGTTTTGATTCGCGCTCAAGTTTTTCGCCCGGTACTGCTAAGACTTCAATTGAGGGTATGGCGCAGGGTGGCAAGGTTCGCCGTGACGGCAAAATCACCTCGGTGCCGCTGGCCTACCGGGTGCGTCGCATCGACTTTGGTGCCGGAGAAAAGCTGGCAATGACTATTCCATGGGGCGACGTTTCCACTGCATGGCACACCACCGGCATTGCCAACATCGAAGTTTTCATCCCTGGCTCCGCAGGCATGATCCGCGGCGCCCGGTTTGCTAATTGGATTCGTCCGTTGCTGGGTTTGTCGTTCGTGCAGCGGTTGCTCAAAGCACGAATTGGAAAAACCGTGGTCGGCCCAGATCAGGAAAAACGCGCAGATCAAGGCACCTATGTTTGGGGCGAGGCTCGCAACGCCCGTGGTGAGTGCAGAACCGCGCGCCTGCATACCGCGAACGTCTACAGCCTGACGATCAGCGCTGCATTGGCGGTGGTTGATTACCTGTTGCAAATGCGTCCGACTGGCGGGGCTTACACGCCCGCACTGTTGTTAGGTGCTGATCTGGTGACGCAATTGCCAGGATCTGGCGCGATGAACATCGACTGATTCGGAAAAAAGATGTTGACCTTAAAGTTGACTTCAATCTTAAGGTAGTCTCATATCCAGTTGAGGACTGCCCCATGAATGTGTTCGACACCCTGATGCTTCCAAACGGTTCGTCCATCAAGAACCGAATCGCCAAAGCCGCCATGGAGGAGAACATGGCGGACGCCGATCAGGCACCCTCCGAAGAACTGATGCGTCTCTACCAAGCGTGGGCCGATGGTGGTGCAGGCCTGATCATCACCGGCAACGTGATGGTCGACGGCCGCGCCATGACCGGACCGGGTGGCGTAGTTTTGCAGGACGATCAGCAACTGGCCAAGTTCAAGCGTTGGGCACGTATTGGTCGATCCGGCGGTGCGCAGTTCTGGTTGCAGATCAACCACCCAGGGCGGCAGATGCAGTCCAATCTTGGGCAAAAAACATGGGCACCGTCGGCCGTGCCGCTGGATTTGGGCAAACTGTCCAAGCGTTTCGCCACGCCTCACGCGATGACCTCCGGCGTGATTAAGGAAGTTATCCAACGCTTTGCGAACACCGCGCGCCTCGGCGAACAAGCCGGATTCACCGGCGTGGAAATCCACGCTGCCCATGGCTATTTGTTGAGCCAGTTCCTTTCGCCGTTGACCAACCAAAGGACGGACGAATGGGGCGGTTCCCTAGAAAATCGGGCGCGCCTGTTACTCGAAATCGTCAAGGCGGTCAGGGCTGTGGTTTCTGCGGATTTCGCAGTGGCAGTCAAGCTCAACTCCGCCGATTTCCAGCGGGGAGGGTTTACCGCCGATGATGCGAAGAAGGTCGTTGAGCTGCTCAATGGCCTTGGTGTGGATTTGGTGGAATTATCCGGAGGCAGTTATGAAGCGCCCGCTATGCAGGGTGAGGCGCGCGATGGTCGCACGCTGGCTCGCGAAGCCTACTTCGTCGAGTTCGCCCGTGATATCCAAACAGTTGCCAGAATGCCGGTGATGGTCACTGGTGGTATACGTCGCCGCGCGGTGGCGGAAAACGTCGTGCAGAGCGGCGTCAATATGGTTGGGATCGGAACAGCGTTAGCCATCGATCCCAACTTGCCTCGGGACTGGCTGCTGGGCAAAGACAATGCTCCGCAATTGCCGCCGATTACCTGGAAAAATAAAGCCATCGCATCCTTGGCAAACATGGCAGTAGTGAAGTTTCAGTTACGCAAGCTGAGTCGCGCGAAAAAGCCCGATCCGAAAGTTTCACCGCTGCGTGCACTTATCCTGCAACAGCTCGGTATGGCATTTCGCACTCGTCAATATCGACGGTGGGTGGAAAACCGTTTGATGTGAGCCGATACTTTTTTTATTTGAAGAGCTAAGTTTTGTAGTATCGGTCATTACTAACAGGAGCGTCCGCTATTGGCCGAAAGCAGCCGCTCACGGACATCCGCTTCTGCCCGGTAGTCGCCCTTCACGACAGGCAGCAAACGGCCAAAGTGCTCATCCGATCTCGTTTTTTAGGCTATCTCCTAGTCGTGCGAAATGACTAACCCTTCGATTTCTTTCAGAGGTCGGTTCATGCGTTCAAATCTTACAGTCTCAAATTTTTTAGGTCCGTGGTGTGGGGATTCACCTACAGGACTGATGCACCGTTGCAGGGAGGCCTGGGATACCCCTTTAGCAAATTTGAACGACCTGATGGTTGCCACTTTTTTGAATCAGAACATCGCTGCCATGCCGATGCTTATCGAAGCAAAGCGTCGCATAAAAGAGCAGGAGCGAGATGGGAGCGAGTATTTCGAGGGTCAGTTGCTCGAAGCTATGAAGCGTGTGCAGTCAGGGGAGTAAGTTAACCCCGACGAGTTATCGAAAGGGGGACGATTTGAAGGCTGACTGACTGGGTGGATGGATTCCGATTTCACGAATGATATCGGTCACTGTGGTCGAGCACCGGCGAAGTTGAACATTTGAGTCCAGTCCTCAGTCAAGGCGGTCAATGGCGCGTGCAAGATTCGCACGTGCCTGCTGCTCGAATGCGTCGAAGTACGACGCGGTCGTATAAATGCGCCCACGTGCCAGAAAGCCTTCAAGGACCTGACGCCGTTTTTGGCGGTACACAGGCAGCGGCACAAACTGATACTCGCGGCGAATTTGCTGGTCGTATTCCTCGAACCGCTCGAAGGATGCCCCAAGGATCGCCAGATCCGTGTCCACCAGTACCGCTTCGTCTGCCGACGCCGGGGCGCAGTCGTGTCGCGTCACCATCACCAGATCGTAAAGCCTGCGTCGCGTTTCATCGCCCAGGCCGTTAGCGCGTGCCACGTCATCCAACCATTGCGCACTGCGCAGTTCGTTGTCGCTGCGAAGGGGGTCGTAGATCGCATCATGGAACCATAGCGCGAGGTCGACTTCGGCGGGGGCCTGGCAGGCCGCGTTGACGAATCGGCGCACCTGAAGGCATTCCTTCAGATGCTGGAGGTTGTGGTAAGCGCGATGCGGCTCGCAGTAGTGTCGAATGAGTTCTTCGTACGTCTCTCGTGACGCGCATCCGACGCCAAGCTCCGCCCAGACGCGAGCCCAGGCGGCGAAGCCCGTGTCATCAGCCACGTCCAGGTCATCGGGCGTGCTGGCCGGGAATAGACCGCTCCCTTCTGGCGACCCCATCATCGTATTTTTCCCCATATGAATTATTGGGCGTCATCCGCCGGCGCGTCGTCGGCATCCTCCGGTGGCGCTCCGTAAGGTACGCCAATCTCGACCCGATCAGCCTTTACCCAACCGGTATAGTCGTCGCCGCTTTTGGCGATGAAGTTCACTTCCAGCCACGATTCGTCTTCAAGGCTGGAGTAAATGGTGAGGGCGTCGCCGGGTATTACGAAAATCTTCTTGTTGGCACAGGCTTCATCTGGCGCTTCGTGGAAATGCAGGCGTCCGCTACCTATGACCTTGCCTTGCACCGATGGATGGAATTCGGGAACCGTCCCGGAGAGCTTTTCCGCCAGGGCAGAACAGTTAACAGCGGCTTGGCTAAGGCCGCTGAAAAAGCACAGGCACAATAAGCTTGAACGCAGATACATCTTGGCGAGTCCGTTAGGGGGGAGGCGTAGGATAGTTAAGTCGGAAACTGTTGGGAAAGAGACCTATTTTTGACGAGGATGGGGCAGTTCACAAACTGCCTTCTTTGTGCGCAGATGGCTGCGCCAAAAACTCTGCGATCAATGATGCAACCTGCTGCTGAATCACCCCCCGAGCACGACCGCCATCGCCATCCCGACAAATGATTCCATCCCCTGGCACGTCCTCTTCAAGCATCTCCTGCGCACCCGGCTTACACATCGACATGAAACTGAAATGGCTCGCGTCTTTGATCTCAACGTAACGGCTTGACGCCTGGGGCAGACGCTTGGCTAGGTTGGCAGACTCCAACTCGGCGGGGAGTTCACGCGACGGTACGCCGGCAGCGATCACCAGTGCAGGGACAGGCAGCGCGGCCAAGCTTTCATCTGTCAGGCCCCGTGACAGGCCCAGGTCCAATGTCACCACCGCAGTGACGCGTTTATCCCGCCAATCGGCGGCCAGTTCGGCTTTTGCTTCAGCGGTGCTGGCGGGATTCATCTGCTGGTAGACGGTGCAACTGGCTAACTGCGAATGGGCTTTGCAGTCCTGGGCGAAGCGCTCGGGATCGAAGCGAGCGCCAGCGATCTCCAGGGCGGTCCAGCCGCCGAGTGAGTGGCCCACGGCTGCAATTCGGCCATTGGCGACCCGGCCAAATTTTTCCGGTTGAGTCGTGACCGCATCAATGGCCCGACGCAGATCAACCGGCCGTTGCCAAAGCTGTGCCGCTGCTTGAGGGCTGCGGTCGTGGGTGGTGCTGCCGGGGTGGTTGATGGCGGCGACGATGTAACCCTTCTGGGCCAACGCGCTGGCGAGCCAGATCTGGTTGCTCCAGTTGCCCCTGTAGCCGTGGGAGAGCACTACCAATGGATGCTCGCCGGCAGTGGGCGGCGCGTTACGTACGGCAGATGCACCGACAAATACCGCGTTATCGGCGATCAGTTGCGGGGTTGCGGTCGTTGCGCTGGGGTACCAAACGACCATCTCCAGTGCGCGACCATTGTGCGGATCCGGGAGGGTGGAGGATTGGAAACCGACGGGGTTCTCGTCAGCCAATGCGGTAGTCGTCAGGCAGGCCAACAACAGGGTGCCGAAAGCTGTTTTCAATGTCGTTTCTTCCTTGATTAGACGAAAGGGGGCGATGAGCGCCGGCATTAAAGCTCAGATTCGAAGCGCTGCGCATCACTTTCATCGAGCAAAAATCCTAGTTTCTGAAAGCAAAGTCCGCAGGGGCGAATCGATCGCGGGTGTCCATACGAATATTTCGTAGCGCCGCGGTTTCCAGGTGTGATGCGTATAACGACTCCGAGCAATAGCTGATCAGAATTGATCGACGGTGTGTGCCGATCATGTTCAGGCTACCTGCGTGCACCAGATCGACATCGAACACCAGGATGTCACCGGCGCAGCCTGACAACTGTACAGAGCGGGACTCGTCATTGAAGTCCAAGGGTGGTGCTCCCGGCTTCGGGCGATGGCTGCCGGGGACGATCCGTGTCGCGCCGTTCTGGGGGCCGTAATCGTCGAAGAAGGCCAGGGCGATAGCGATGTCGCCTGGCCGCTGGGCCGACAAGTCGCGGTGCAATTGTTGGTGGCCGCAACCGACCAGGGGCTCGCGTCCTTCCACTTGGGAGAGGAAGAACCGTTCGCCGATCAACTCGCCTGCCACCGCCAGTAGCTGGGGCAGACGACACACCGCCTGAATCTTCGAATCATCGTCCAGCATTGAATAGCGCCAGTCCATGCCACGGGGCACAGGCCATTGGTCCGACGGTCGCACGCCTGCATCGAACACGTTACGCAAGTCAGCCAGCCATTCGTTCGGGATCGCTTGGCGGAGCAGGACGTAGCCGTCTCGATGGAGTTGTTCGCGATCAGCCATGGAGGTCTCGACTTCCTTGTGGGGACGTTTGCAAGGCTAGTATTCAAACCAACAGAGGGCTACCGGACACTGGAAATTGACCGGAGCAAACCCGGGAGGTTTGCAGTTATCATCGGCCACCATCCAAGAAAAGGACTTCATCGATGAAGCGTTTGTTTGCCTGCACTCTCCTGGCGCTGGCCGTCGTCGGCTACGCCAAGGCCGACCAGAGCACCTTCGAAGAAACGAACCAGTGCTCGGAAGACATCGACTGCCAAGGGGATTTCATTTGTAAAAACGGCCTATGCGATAGCCCTCAACTCCAGCGAAGCCCTGTTGCAAAACCCATCGCCAAGACTCAAGCCGCACCTCCCGCGCCCCCGGGTGTTGCTTATCAACCGTTGCCCGTCAACGCCGAGCGTGCCGGGCCTTTCACGACCCAGACCGAGGCGATGGGGACCGCGCTGAATTATCAATCGCGGGCGGGTGTGATGAACGTCATGGAATCAATTGTTGAGCAGGCCGAGTACACCGGTTATGTGACGATTGAAAAGGCTTACACGTTTGGCCCGAGCAAGTATGTGCTGGTTGTTTCCACGGGAGAGGGGGGCAACGCGTGCCCGGCGTCGACCTATGTATTCAGTTTCGACACCCAGGCCGAGCGCGTTGATGGGAAGCGTGAAGTGGAGGGATGTTCTGAACTGGTCGAGGCCATGGCGCAGGGGAATAAGCTTGTGGTCAAGAAAGAGGGGAGTGCGATGGTTGTTTATAACGGGGTTGTTGAGTAGTTCAGGTAGACGATGCACTCGTGGCGAGGGAGCTTGCTCCCGCTTGAGTGCGCAGCGCTCACAAAAGGGGCCGCTGCGCAGCCCAGCGGGAGCAAGCTCCCTCGCCACGGGTTGTCGGTTGGCAGGCTTATAGAGTGGAACCTGCCGGTGCCGCATCCAATCGTCGTGCAATCACATCTATCACGTCGCATCCATCACGCAGGGGGATGCAGCAAAGTTGTGCCAAATCTTGCAAGGTCGCGGGGTCGATGGTCAGTTCATCGCGCATTGCCAAGTTTTCCAGGAACTGGGTGGCGGCACGGATTCGGTAGGCGGCTGAGTCGAGCAGGATGTGTAGCGGGGCGGCGGTATCGACGTAGAGGGGTTGGTCGTCGGCGTTGCTGGTGAGGCCCATATATTGGTTCATAACAATTCCCTGTGTGATTGGAATTGTGTCAATCGAGTCGCCAAACCCGGTCGCCACTTGGGCGACGCCAGAACTATAGACGTCACCGCAAAAAATACGCAAGAGATCGATAGGGAGAGGATTCCCAATCCTATGTAGGACGTTGCCATCGTCGTAAGCATCCGAGCTGTACGTCTTACAACTCGGTAGGACGTCATCTATATTTTTCGATGGGTAATATCGTGGGAGTATGAGTAGCTACTAGCGCAACTAGGTACGGATGGGGCGGGACTTCAATATCCCTAATAGAAGATCCCTGCGAGATTGCCGTTCTCTACGAGTTCACGCGGCTCGCGTAAAACTTGCTCCAAAATTGCGGGTCTCGAGCCGCTTTCCTGGCGTAGAAGGGTACCGACGAGTAAGCCTCTTTTAAACGTTGCGAGCCCAGCGCCCGCCTTTCGGCTTCCTGGATGCTCAAAGCTCCACTTTGCCAAATCTTCATCCAGAAGCTGTCCGCCCGCAACGTCGCGGAAGGTTTTACTTTCGAAGTCGTAGCAAGCATTTCGTACCTCCGGCACGTGGAAGGCTAAGGATTCATATGCTGTCTCAAGCATACGTTGGATATTGCCGATAGTATCATCGTCTATCCATTTGATCGACGGGATGCCTAGCCGTTCATCACCGTCAATCTGGCGTTGATGCGGCCTAATGTGCTTGGTCGTCCCTTGTTTTAGTGCGGAAGAGAGCATCGCGTCAGTCCGGCGGCGCGCAGCAATGTCTGAAAGCCCCTCAGGATCACCAATGAATTCTCTCGTCGTATTCGCTGCAAATGCGCCTACCGCAGCGTAGATACCGTTACCTCCTCGACCAGGATCAACCAAACTGACGTCGATCCAAACCTCGCCAGGCGTCACCATTACCGAAAAATAGTGACCATTTGTTCCCCCCGTACGGAAGGTGTAGACCTCAGTGTCGACGTAATGTTTTTCGGCGACGACACTTACGAGCTTAGTGCCAAGGCTCACTTCTGGCATTAAATGGCGCAGATCGGTGGCATTGCTGTTTTGGTATAGGAACAGGTCTTCGGTTCCTGCCAAAATTTGTAAGCATCTGGCTGCAAAAGCATCATCGTATGACTTGTCTCCTGCTGCCCTCTCGTCTTTTAGGCCGCGCTGAACCTCTTCGATGTTCTCCATCAATGCCAGATGCTCCTTCTATCGAGTCAGCAACCCATTTAACATCTGGGCAATCGCAAGACTATGACCTCCTTCACAAAAAACACGCAATAGGTTGATCGGCGGGGCAATTCTCAACGATATGTAGGCTATTTCTGTAGCCCAACCTCCCGTTTCCGCCATTCACCCCCCATCTACAGCCCGACACGTCCCACAATCCAATCGCGCATTCCCACCCTGCGCGGGATAATACGGCCGTGCTTGAGGTCACAAGCTTTTCCCTCGTTGGTATTGGCGTCTCAGAAGGATCGAACGCAATGACAGATTGGCTCCAGAGCTATGGAGAAATGGCCGAACGGATTCGCCGCCATCCGTGGGAAGGCACGCCGCTCGGGCCACCTTCGCAGTGGCCCGATGTGTTGAAGACCACCGTGGCGCTGAGCCTCGCCTCGCATTTTCCCCAGGCCATCGTATGGGGGCCGGACCTGATCACGTTGTACAACGATGCGTTCCTGCCGATCCTCGGCAACAAGCCCGAGGCGCTGGGCCGGCGGTTTGATGAGGTGTGGCGGGAAGTCTGGAGCGATATCGAGCCGATTGCGCGCGCGGCCTTTGAGGGGCAAGCGACTTATATAGAGAACTTCCCCCTGGTCATCGAGCGCGGTGGCGGTCCTGAGCAGGCTTATTTCACTTTCTGCTACAGCCCGATTCGTGATCAGTTCGGCAAGGTCGTGGGCATGTTGGATACGGTCACCGAGACCACCTCGACGGTGTTCATGACCCAGCGCCTGGCCGTGCTCGATGCCATCGGCACCGCCGTGGCGAACGCCACCGACCCGCAGAGCATCATGGCGACCACCACGCGGATTCTGGCGGCGCACTTGAACCTGTCCAATTGTGCCTACGCGGACATGGATGAGGACGAAGACGGTTTTACCATTCGTGGCGATTGGGCCAGGGCGGGCTCGCCCCATATCCTCGGGCATTATCGGCTGGCTGATTTCGGTCGTCTGGCCGTCGCCAAGCTGAGGGCCGGCAAGCCGTTGGTGATCAACGATAACCTCAAGGAACTGGCGCCGGAGGAAGCGGCGACGTTCCAGGCCATTGGCATCGCGGCCACCATCTGCGTGCCGTTGATCAAGGGCGGACGCTTGACCGCGCTAATGGCCATTCACGATAAAACGCCACGGGTCTGGTCATCCAACGACCTGGCGCTGTTGGTGGAGGTCACGGAGCGGTCTTGGGCCCACATTGAGCGCGCCCGTGCCGACGCTGCCGTGCGCGAAGGCCTGGCGGCCCTGGCCGAATTGAACGCGACGCTGGAAGAGCGGGTCGAGGAACGCACCGCACGCTTGAAACAGACCGAAGCGGCACTGCGCCAGTCGCAAAAACTCGAAGCCATCGGCCAGCTCACCGGTGGCGTGGCCCACGACTTCAACAACCTTCTGACCATCATTCGCTCTTCGGTGGACTTCCTGCGCATGCCCAACCTGTCGCAAGAGCGCCGACAGCGCTACATGACCGCGGTGTCCGAAACGGTGGAGCGCGCCTCCAAATTGACCAGCCAGTTGCTTGCATTTGCCCGGCGCCAGCCGTTGAAGCCGCAAGTCATCGATGTGGGCAAGCAAGTGCAGAGCCTGGGGGACATGCTGCAAACCGTGACCGGGGCGCGGATCCAGGTCAGCGTCGAGTTGTGTGATCGGCCCTGTTACATCCGGGCGGACTTGAGCCAGTTCGAGACGGCGCTGATCAACATGGCCCTCAATGCCCGGGATGCGATGAATGGCCAGGGCACGCTGTGGCTTCGGGTCAGTTGCGGCGGTGGCATGCCACCGATCCGTGGTCATGCCGGGGCCGGGCAATCCTTTGCCGCCATTGCTCTGGCGGACACCGGTACTGGCATTGCCCCGCAAGTGCTCGAGCACATCTTCGAGCCCTTCTTCACCACCAAGGAAGTGGGCAAGGGCACGGGGCTGGGCTTGTCCCAGGTGTTCGGCTTTGCCAAGCAGTCCGGTGGCAACGTCGATGTTTGCACCGTGGTGGGGGAAGGGACGGTGTTCACGTTGTACCTTCCAGAGGTCGCCCCCGAAACCCACCACGAGCCTGTCAGGGACGAACCCACGCACGTGGTGCTGGAAAAGGGCAAGCGTCGGGTGCTGATTGTGGAAGACAACCTGGAGGTAGGGCGTTTTGCCAACCAGATCCTCCAGGACCTGGGCTACGAGACCGCCTGGGCGACCAACGCCGAAGAAGCGCTGGAGATGGTCGGTCCGGATGCGATGGCATTCGACGCGATATTTTCTGACGTGGTGATGCCGGGCATCAGCGGTATTGCCCTGGCCAGGGAGCTGCGCCAGCGTCGTCCGGATCTGCCCGTGGTACTCACTTCCGGTTATAGCGAAGAGTTGGCCCACAGTGGGCATGAGGGCTTTGAGTTCCTCGCCAAACCCTATTCGGCCGATCAGGTTTCCCGGGTTTTAAACCGGACGATATTGGGGGCTGAATGAGTGTTTCCGTTTTGAAACAGTGAGTTCCATTCGTCGGCCCAGGGCTTTGTTGAATCAACAGTCTGTTGATGACCGACTAGTCTCACTATCGTGAAGGTCGATATTTTCAGGCAACCGGTTGTTGCCGATATGGGCCTCGATGAAAAGGGGAAAGGCAATGGGAACACCGTACAGCGAGGAGAACACCGCCGCGTATCCGATCAATGAAGGGTTGCAGTGTGGTCAGTCGACCTATCATGCGGATTTTGGTGACGAGCCGATCAAGTCCATCAGGACGAAGGTGGCTAAAGTACAACGAGGGGAGAAGGCCAAGTTCCTGCCCAGGGTTCCGGTCAAGAAGTGACGGGGATCGTGGTAGGGGAGCTTGCTCCCACCGGGCTGCATGGCAGCCCTTTTTTTCGTTCCCAGGTTCCCGCGTGGGAATGCCGCCAGGGACGCTCGGCGTTCCGATCAGAATCTTTTCTCAAGTAGCGTTTCCTTTCACGTTTCTTTCACAAGCAGGTACGTACTCTGAGCTCATCCGTTAGAAAGCAGTACCTGCCCGTTTCCCCAGCGGGCTTTTTTTTGCCTGTCATAAAATAAATCGCCGTTTCGTTGTCCAACCGTCATGGCTGACGCTGTTTGGCGTAAACTCGCGCCCGCGTGCACCGGCCATTTCTCCCCGATGCGGCATTCTTGAGGTTTCTATCATGCGTTTGACTTTGTCCACCTTGGTACTGGGGTTAGTGGTTGCCCAGGGCGCGATGGCTGCCGGCGACGGTACCGCCGCGGTCGGCGGTGGTCTGGGCGGTGTGTTAGGCAACGTAGTCGGCCAGCAGATGGGCGGCAGCACCGGTGCCGCGATTGGCGCGGGCGTCGGCGGCGCAGCCGGCAGCGCCGTGGGCGCGCGCAAGGGCAGCCGCACCGAAGCCGCCATCGGCGGTGGCCTGGGCTCGGCCGGTGGCTCGATCGTCGGTAACCGCCTGGGCGGCTCCACCGGCTCCACCATCGGTGCTGGCGTCGGCGGCGCGGCCGGCGGCGCGTTGGGCAGCAACCTGTCCAATGACAACGACGGTCACTCCGGTGGCAAGAAGCACAAGCATAAGCACAAGAGAAATCATCGTTAAGCGGATGCTTGGATGAAAAGCCCCGGCCTTGTGTCGTAATGCTGTTCATCTAGAAAAAACGGCGCTTCTTTCAGAAATGGGAAGCGCCGTTTTTTGTGGGGCTTCTTTTGACTGACGGGGCGTCGAAATCATGAGCCCAAAGCAAGGGCAACAGACAGCTCCAGCCGCTGTGCAACAGCACCACTGCCATCGCGAGCAGGCTCGCTCCCACTCAGTTTTTTGATCGTTTATAAAATCAGTGTCCGCCGCCGATCCCTGTGGGAGCTGAGCTTGCTCGCGATAGCGGTGGGTCTGCTTGCATCAATGTTGAATGTACCGCCGCCTTCGCGAGCAGGCTCGCTCCCACAGTTGGATTGGGTACACCCGCAAGAGCAGGTCGGCTATAAAACCGCCTCGCGAGCAAGCTTTGCTCCCACAGGTCCAGCTCAAACAAGATCTGATGGGTGTACACCCCCCGCAAGAGCCAGGTCGGCTCTCAGGCCGCCTCGTGGTGGGGCAGAAGCGCTTTGGTTACTCTCGACTGGGCCGGCTTCCGGGCTTTTCGAAAGTGACCCGCCGTCAGGGCGGAACCATAAGCAGCCGTTACCGAAGAAACGGATATACACCCCCCTAAAACACCCCCAAAAAACGACAGATCAAATCCCCCGGAACGATTGCCGCCCCCCCACCTCAAATTCATACATCCATCAGCAATCGCGAGGTGTGCCATGACGCCTGAAACCGAAGGCAAGGAAGAAAAAGGCCCGACGGGCGTTCCCTTCATCAATGATCCGGGCCCCAACGACCCGGGCAATGAAGACCCCGGTTCCTTGATGGACGACGCCCAAGTGCCCTTGCTAGACGATGAAGACGCTGAACTTGAGGACGAATCCTACAAGTGAAGGCGCTCAAACGGATCGCCCGCGTTCTTTAAGCTTTAGCCGCAGGACAGGTGCGTGCACCTGCCAGGAGGTTGTATGACTGCCGATTCCCCCGTCCCCGATGACGAAGAAACCCCTGAATACCCACTGCCATCGCCCACTAACCCGCTGAGCCGCGACCAGCGTCCACCGGATGACGATTCGGGAGTGGAGCAGGTGCCCAGCGAGGATGAGGACGTCGAGGCGACCCCGGATGATCCGGACATCGCCGGTGACGATGCCTCCGGCACGCCGAGCTGATTGTCAGTTCCGCCTGTCGATCCAGTGGCACCATCGGCCCGCCACGCCTGCCAGACATCAGGTAAGGACCTTGAAAAGGAGACTCACCATGATGAAGTCCAACATGACAGTGCTGACACTCGCCGGGATTCTTTCCGTCAGTTCATTGACCGCTTTCGCACAATCTTCGAGCAGTACGCCGCCTGTGGACAAGGGCGGGATGCCGCCTTCCTCGGAAATGGAAGCCGGCTCCAAATCCGGTGCCAGTGGCAACGCCTTGCCTCCGGGCACCGTGGGGGGCGGCAACGGCGGCGATGCCAGCGGCAGCAGCACCAGCCCCGGCACGGGCAGCGGTTCGATGAGTGGCGGCAGTACGATGGGCGGTGCCGACGCCGGCGGCGGGACCAACGGCGGAACCGGTACCAGCGACAGCGGTGGCAGCTCGGGCGGCAGTGGCTCGGGATCGGGCGGCTCCGGTAGCTAGGGTCAATAACCGCTGCGCCGTCATCCAACACCCATCCGTTTTTGTGGCGAGGGAGCTTGCTCGCGCTGGGTTGCGAAGCGACCCCAAGATCCAACGGCCGCTACGCAGCCGAGCGGGAGCAAGCTCCCTCGCCACGGACCCCATTCACCGATTTCCCATTGCCGGTTCCAAGCACCCTTCGTTATCCTGCTGAATCCTTTAAGGCGAACACGCTGCCCTGGCCGCACCTGAGCCATCCCTGGAATGTTGTGTTGATAACGGATCAGATGCGATGAATGCACCGCTGAAAGAGTTTGGCCCGATCAAGGCTGTGATTTTCGACATGGATGGGCTGTTGCTGGACACCGAGGGTATCTACACCGAGGTCACCTCCATCATCGCCGAACGCTATGGGCGCACCTTCGATTGGAGCGTCAAGCAGAACATCATCGGCCGCGGGGCCACGGACCTGGCCAATTACGTCGTCCAGGCGCTGGAGTTGCCGATCACTCCCCAGGAGTTTTTGGTCATTCGCGAGCCCTTGATGCGCGAGCGTTTTCCTCACGCTCTGGGAATGCCCGGCGCCGAGGAACTGGTGCGCCATCTCAAAGCCCACAACATTCCGATTGCGGTGGGTACCAGTTCGTCGAGTCCTACGTTCGCGCTGAAAACCACGCTGCACCGGGACTGGTTCGCGCTGTTCGACTGCATTGTGACGGCGGACGACCCTGAGGTCGGTGCGGCGAAACCGGCGCCGGATATCTTCCTCACCGCTGCCCGACGCCTGGGTGTAGCGCCGCGCGACTGCCTGGTGTTCGAGGATTCGCCGTTCGGTGTGACCGCCGCCAAGGCCGCCGGCATGACCGCCATTGCCATTCCGGATTCGGCCATGGCGGACGAAAAATACGCCCACGCCGATGGGATCATCCGCTCCTTGAAGATGTTCCAGCCAAGCCTTTGCGGTTTGCCGGAATTGGAGTGGGCCTGAGATAGGAAAGGGCTGCTGCGCAGCCCAGCGGGAGCAAGCTCCCTCGCCACATGGTTAGCCCGGATCAGGCGCCGAAACCACCGTCGATGGTCAGGCTGGCACCGGTGATGTAGCCGGCTTCCGGCCCTGCCAGGTAAGCGACGAAGCTGGCGATTTCATCGACGTTGCCATAGCGCCCGATGGCCATCAGCGACATCAGGCTGGAGGCGAAGTCGCTGTCGGCCGGGTTCATGTCAGTGTCCACCGGGCCGGGCTGCACGTTGTTGACGGTGATGCCGCGCGGGCCGAGGTCACGGGCCAGGCCTTTGGTCAGGCCCACCAGCGCGGATTTGCTCATGGCGTACGTAGCGCCGCCGGCGAAGGGCATGCGGTCGGCGTTGGTGCTGCCGATGTTGATGACCCGGCCACCTTCGCCCATGTGCCGCGCTGCCGCTTGGGTGGCGACGAACACGCTGCGCACGTTGACGGCCAGGGTCTGGTCGAAATCTTCGAGTTTGAATTCATCCAGCGGCGCCATGGCTAGCACGCCCGCATTGTTGACCAGGATGTCCAACCGGCCAAAAGCCTCGACGGTGGCGGCGACGGCGTTACGGACGGCCTCGGCGTCGGCGCTGTCGGCCTTGATCGCCAGGGCCTTGCCGCCGGCTGCGGTGATGCTGTTCTGCAGTTCTTCAGACTTGGCGCCAGAGCTGACGTAGGTGAAGGCCACGGCGGCGCCTTCTGCTGCAAGGCGTTTGACGATGGCGGCGCCGATGCCGCGAGAACCGCCTTGGATCAAGGCGACTTTGCCGTTCAGTGCTTGGTTACTCATGATGTTCTCCAAAAAGTGCCGGGGCGAGATGCCGCGGTGATGGAGCGAGTATCAAGAAGGCGTCGTGGGCTGTGTAGACCTACATTGCTATAGTCTGTCTAAACCAAAAGTTTAGAGTGTGGCGCATGGAGACCTTTAACAGTATCGAATGCTTTGTGCGTAGCGCGGAAGTCGGCAGCTTTGCCGAAGCGGCGCGACGCTTGAGCGTGACCCCCGCAGCGGTGGGTAAAAGCGTTGCCAAGCTGGAGGCGCGCATGGGCGTACGCCTGTTCCAGCGCAGCACCCGCAGCCTGAGGCTGACCGAAGCCGGTCAGTTGTTCCTGAGGGAAGTCGGCAGCAGCTTCAACACCATCCAGAACGCCGTCGCCAACCTGGCCAGCGCCGGAGGGCAACCGGCGGGGACGCTGAAGGTGAGCATGGGCACGGCGTTCGGTCGATTGTATGTCGTGCCCTTGCTGGGAGAGTTTCTGCGGCGCTACCCGGCGATCAACCCGGACTGGCATTTCGATAACCGCCAGGTGGACCTGATCGGCCAGGGCTTCGATGCCGCCATCGGCGGCGGTTTCGAACTGCCCCAGGGCGTGGTGGCGCGCAAGTTGACGGTGGCCCATCGGGTGCTGGTTGCATCCACGGACTATCTGCAAAGCCATGCCGCCGTGACAGAACCGGAAGATCTGTCACAACACCAAGGCATCCTGATTCGTTCGCCCCAGACCGGGCGCGTCCGTTCCTGGCAACTGACCAGCCGCAGTCGAGAACACAGGCCACTGACGCTCAAGACGCGCATGACCATGAGCGATTCGGAAGCCGACTGCGCGGCGGCCGCCCAAGGCTTGGGCATCGGTCTGGTGAGCATGCCGATCGCCGTTCCCTTCCTGGAGTCCGGCGCGTTGCAGCGAGTGCTGCCGGACTGGTATGTCGATGATGGCAACATCTCCATCTACTACGCCGAGCACAAACTCTTGCCGGGCAAGACCCGGGCGTTCGTGGATTTCATCATCGAGCAGTTTGCCGCACAGGGGCTGGCGCAGCGGTTCAGTGCGGTCTGAGCTGGGCTTGGGACCGAGTTGGCCCCAATCGCGAGCAGGCTCGCTCCCACAGAGTTGGATGTGTTCACAGACTTCTGATCACCACCCATCACCTGTGGGAGCGAGCTTGCTCGCGATTCGGGGCGCCTCGGCCCAAGGCTATGAACTCACCGCCCAAATCGCCCCGGCCAGCCAATGATGGTCTTGGGCCGAGGTGTCGCATAGGTGCGCACTTTCGACGTCGACAACCCCAGCCGCACCAGCGATTCGGCAATGGTCACCGCCGCGGTCACCCCATCGACCACCGGCACCCCGGTGCGCCGGCGGATCTGCTCATCGAGCCCGGCCATGCCGCCGCAGCCCAGGCAGATCACCTCGGCCTTGTCCTGGCTGACCGCCAGTTCGGCCTGCTGCACGATGGCTTCGACCGCCCGCTGCGGGTCTTGCTCCAGTTCCAGCACCGCCAGGCCGCTGGCCCGTACCGAGGCGCAGCGGTCGAACAGGCCGGAAAGCTTGAGCCGATCCTCGATCAGCGGCACGGTGCGGTCCAGGGTCGTGACCACCGAATAGGCATGACCGAGGAACATCGCGGTGCTGGCGCCGGCATCGGTGATGTCCACCACCGGCACGTTGAGCAGTTCCTGCAGGCCTTCACGGCCATGCTCGCCGTAGCCGGCCTGGATCACCGCGTCGAACGGCTGGTCGTAGGACATCACCCGGTCCATCACCGCGATGGCCGCCAGGTAACTTTCAAAATTGCCCTCGATGGAATCGGCACCGAAGTACGGCGTGAGCCCGACGATCTCGGTGCCCGGCGCGGCGACGGCCTGAGCCTGCCGGGCGATGGCTTGGGTGATGGATTCGGTGGTGTTGACGTTGACCACGAGAATTCGCATGAGCTGTCCTCCTTGATGTAGAAAAATAAGCGACCCGAACCTGGCGAGCCGCTGGGGCCAATTAATGACTGACGTTATCCACCGCGATGGCTTCGCCGCTGACATCTTCGTAATACGGTTGGCGTTTGGCGATGATCAGGTACAGCAACCCTGCAATCGAAGCGCCAATCAGCCAGGAAAACGGTGAAACGGCGTCAAAACCTGGCACCAGGGCCAGGACAATCGCGATCAGCGCGGCCGGAATGAACGCCGCCACCGCACGCAGGTTGACCCCATTGCTGTAGAAGTACGCACCGTTGGGGTCTTCGCTATACAGTTGCGGCACGTTGATGCGGCCTTTTCGCAGCAGCCAGTAGTCGACCATGATTACCCCGTACAGCGGCCCGAGCAGGGCGCCGAGGCCGGACAGGAAATACACGATCACCAGTGGGCTGTTGTAGAGGTTCCACGGCAGGATCAGCACGGCAATGGCGGCGCTGATCAGCCCGGCGCGGCGGAAGTTCAGGTACTTGGGCGCCAGGTTGCTGAGCACGAAGGCCGGGGCGACGAAGTTGGCCATGATGTTCACTGCCACGGTGACGATCAGGAAGGCCAGGCAGCCCAACACGAGGAAGAAGGTATTGGGGATTGAAGCGATCACCTGGGTCGGGCTTTCGATGATCTGCCCATTGATCTGGAATTGCGCACCGCAGAGCAGGATGGTGATCCCGGCGAACACCAGGATATTTACCGGCAGGCCCCAGAAATTTCCGACGACGATGGTCCGACGGCACGGCGAGGAGCGGGCGAAGTCGCAGAAATTGAGAATCAAGGTGCCGTAGATCGACAGCCACAGCGCGCCGCCGGCAAAGATGTTGCGCCACATTTCACCACCGGTCAGCGGTTCGCGGATCGACCAGGCAATGGTGGCGCCGGCCTGGGTGTACATCCAGCCGGCCAGGGCCGCGACGGTCACCAGTATCACTGGGCCGGCAAAGCCTTCGTAGCGGCGCACTGTTTCCATGCCGTAGGCCAGGATCACCAGTTGCACGAACCAGATCGCCACGAAACACACCCAGCCCAGGCTCGACAGGCCGAGGATCGAGTCGTGGTCATAGTCGGCGAAGCCGGGATGGATCGCCACCAGCAAGACGCGAAAAACCACCGACGCCAGGTAGGTCTGGATGCCGAACCAGGCAATCGCAATCACAGCCCTGATCAACGCCGGGATCTGCGCCCCGTGGATGCCGAAACTGATCCGGCTGATCACCGGAAACGGCACCCCGGTTTTCTGCCCCATGTAGCCGGACAGGTTCATGAAGCCGTACACCAGCGCCGCGCCGATCCCCAGGGACAACAAGATCTGCCAGCCGCCCAGGCCCAGGGCATAGAGGCCAATGGCGAAGGAATAGTTGGCGATGTTGTGCACGTCGTTGGTCCACAGGGCAAAGATGCTGTAGCGACCCCAGCGTCGACCTTCGGCCTTGGTCGGCGCCAGGTCTTTGTTGTGCAGCCGCGGGCTCAGGGCCAGGGGCGCTGCGGTGTGGTCATCGAGGGCAGTGGTGGAGGAGGGCAGATCCAGCGCGATGTTATTGGAGAGACTTGTACGCATTCCGGCAGGCTCCTGATTCTCGGCGCCGCGATGACTGTGCATGAGCTTGAGGCTCGACAAATCTTCGTCGCGGCGGGTGAGCATCATTGGTTACGGGGCATCTGCAGCCTGTACGGGATAGGGCGCTTCAGGCTTGCGGATCTAAAGTGTGTGTATATTTTATAAATGTTGTATACAAAACACTTGTCGACTAAAGCCAAATTTATGCCACTTACGGATCTATCGTCCGTAGCGCTAATTTCGTTTTGTTATTGAGTCTGAATAACTAACTGAAATACCGTGATTTAAAACTGACCGTTTAAACAGGTATTTATTTTTTGGCGAACGCCAGTAGGGTTGGATGGGCAGGCGAGGCGGGAAGGTGTGTGTAACCTTTCGGGGCATAAACGATATAAGTGCACACAAGAATGCCACTTGTAGTGACATTTTTGTGTACAGGGTGAGAGGCTCAGACGGTCTTGGATTTGGCGATGATGTTCCCGGCATGCAGCCCGCATTCTTTCTGCGTGGCTTCTTCCCACCACCAGCGGCCTTCGCGCTCGTGCTGGTTTGGCAGCACCGGGCGGGTGCAGGGCTCGCAGCCGATGCTGATGAAGCCGCGTTCATGCAGGCTGTTGTAAGGCAGCTCCAGCATGCGGATGTAGCCCCAGACTTCTTCGCTGGTCATCTGCGACAGCGGGTTGAACTTGTACAGGGTGCGCTCGGGGGTGGAGAACGCCGTGTCGATTTCCAACACCGCCACCTGGCTGCGGGTGCCGGGGCTCTGGTCGCGGCGCTGGCCGGTGGCCCAGGCACGGACATCGGTCAGTTTGCGTCGCAACGGTTCGATCTTGCGGATGCCGCAGCACTCGCCATGACCATCCTTGTAGAAGCTGAACAGGCCTTTTTCCTTCACGAAGGGTTCAAGTTTCGTGTAGTCCGGCGAGACCAGTTCGATGTCGATCTTGTAGTGCTCGCGTACCTGATCGATGAAACGATAGGTTTCCGGGTGCAGGCGGCCGGTGTCGAGGCTGAACACCTTGACGTTCTTGTTCAGTTTCCAGGCCATGTCCACCAGCACCACGTCTTCGGCGCCGCTGAAAGATATCCACAGCTCGTCGCCGAATTCGGCGAAGGCCAGCTTGAGGATGTCCTGCGGGGACTTGTTGGCATAGGTCGTGGCGAGTTCCACGACATCAAACGATGGGCTCATCAGGGCGGTTTCCTACAGGTCGGTGGCGCTGGGCGCTCTATATGGGGCTGATGGTAACAAAAGCTGTCGGGGCTGGCGCGTTCCTCTGCGTTGCGCGGACTTCGGCGAATGGCTAGAGTCGGCAGGCCTTTTGTTCGCTCAACCGATAAACATCAAAAAAAGTGGGAGTGTCTTGTGGAAATTGCCTGTCTCGACCTGGAAGGTGTGCTGGTCCCGGAGATCTGGATCGCCTTCGCCGAAAAAACCGGTATTGAGTCCCTCAGGGCGACCACTCGGGACATTCCCGACTATGACGTGCTGATGAAGCAACGCTTGCGTATCCTCGATGAGCACGGCCTCAAGCTCTCCGACATCCAGGAAGTCATCGCCACCCTCAAGCCGCTGGACGGCGCCATCGAATTCGTCGACTGGCTGCGCGAACGCTTTCAGGTGGTGATTCTTTCCGACACGTTCTACGAATTTTCCCAGCCGTTGATGCGCCAGTTGGGCTTCCCGACATTGCTCTGCCATCGGCTGATTACCGATGACAGTGGGCGGGTGACCGGTTATCAACTGCGTCAGAAAGATCCCAAGCGCCAGTCGGTTCTGGCTTTCAAGAGCCTGTACTACCGGGTGATTGCGGCGGGGGATTCCTACAACGACACCACGATGCTGGGTGAAGCCGACGCCGGGATTCTGTTCCATGCGCCAGAGAATGTGATCCGTGAGTTCCCGCAGTTCCCGGCGGTGCACAGCTTTGCCGAATTGAAGCAGGAATTCCTCAAGGCTTCGAACCGCAGCCTCAGTCTGTAAACCCAATCCCCTGTGGGAGCGGGCTTGCTCGCGAAGGCGGTGGTCCAGCCGGCATTGATGTTGACTGACACACTGTCATCGCGGGCAAGCCTTGCTCCCACAGACTGGCGCTATACCCCCTGTGGGAGCGGGCTTGCTCGCGAAGGCGGTGGTCCAGCCGGCATTGATGTCGACTGACACACTGTCATCGCGGGCAAGCCTTGCTCCCACAGACTGGCGCTATACCCCCTGTGGGAGCAAGGCTTGCCCGCGATGCTTTTAGAGGTTCTGCAAGGTCTCAAGCAACACCCGAACCTTGGTAATCGACTCCTGATATTCGGCCTGCCAATCCGAGTCTGCGACAATCCCGCCACCGCCCCAGCAACACACCTGTCCATCCTTGACCAGCAAACTGCGGATAGCGATGGAGCTGTCCATTTCCCCGCGTACGTCCAGGTACAGCAACGAGCCGCAATACAGTCCGCGACGGGTCGGTTCGAGCTCGTCGATGATCTGCATGGCACGGATTTTCGGCGCGCCGGTGATCGAGCCACCGGGGAAGCTGCCGGCGATCAGGTCCAGGGCGTCCTTATCCACAGCCAGTTCGCCGGTCACGCTGCTGACCAGGTGATGCACGTTCGGGTAGCTTTCCAGGCTGAATAACTCCGGCACCCGCACCGAGCCGATGCGGCAGGTGCGGCCCAGGTCGTTGCGCAGCAGGTCGACGATCATCAGGTTTTCCGCCCGGTCCTTGGGGCTGGCCAGCAGCTCGGCGGCGTGGGCCGCGTCTTCCGCGGGCGTTGTGCCGCGGGGCCGGGTGCCTTTGATCGGTCGGGTTTCCACCTGGCCTTCGCTGATCTTGACGAAGCGTTCGGGGGACAGGCTCAGCACCGCGCCGCCATCGGGTAGGCTCTGGAAGCCGGAAAACGGCGTCGGGCAAGCTGCGCGCAGCGCCTGGTAGGCGGCCCAGGCATCACCCTGGCAGGGCGCGCGAAAGCGCTGGGCAAAGTTGACCTGGTAGCAGTCGCCGGCCTGGATATACGCCTGGATCCGTTCGAACGCCTGTCGATAGGCCTCGGCGCTGAGGTCGGGCGTCATCGGGCCTTGAAGATTGAAGACGTCAGCGCACGCCGTTGTCGGCTGGCTGAACAGCGCGATCAGGCGCTGACGCTCGCCTTCGCCACAATGGGGGTGGAAGACCAATTGGCTGGTACCGGCCTGGTGATCGCTGACCAGCGCCCAGTCGTACACACCGAAACGCGCATCGGGCAGTTGCAGGTCGTCCTTGGCGTGGGACGGCAGGGCTTCGAGGTGTCGGCCGAAGTCGTAGCTCAAGTAGCCGATCAGGCCGCCGGCGAAGGGCAATTGCACCGTGGTCGGTAGTACCGCGTCGCCCAGTTGCGTCAGCTGAATGCGCAGGCGTTGCAGGAAATCGCTACCGCTCTCGTCGGGCAACACTGCCAGTTGCTCCAGCGGCCAGGCACTGAGCAGGTCGTAACGTCCGCGCTCGGCACTCGGCCGGCCGCTGTCGAGCATGACGCTGCCAGGAGCGTGACGGATCGCCGCGAAATACTCGGCGGGGTTGGCGCGGTAGGGCAGCGGGTGTACGGAGCAGGTTGGCATGGGCGGGGCGGGTCGGCCGTTCAGGCGGGGTGGCGATTGTAATCCCTCTGTAGGATTTGCTCCTAGAGGGATGTCGGAGATGGGTAAGTATGGGGCCATCAAAAGTATTGGAGTGTGAACACCCTGTGGCAAGGGGACTTATCCCCTTGCCACAGGAGACTTCAACCCTCAATCGGCGGAATATGCCCAAACAATGCCTGGGCGAACGCTACGCGTTCTTCCACGGTTTCCTCGACACCCCGGGCCTTGAGTTCTTCCAGGTGCGCTTCCACCGCATGGGTGCGCAGAGTCAGGCCGCAGTCGTTGGCGATCTGGATGTTCAGGCCGGGGCGAGCGTTCAGTTCCAGGATCAACGGACCTTTTTCCTGGTCCAGCACCATGTCCACGCCGATGTAGCCCAGCCCGCACAGTTCATAGCAACCGGCGGCCAGTTTCATGAAACCGTCCCAGTAGGGCAGTTGCACGCCGTCCACCGCGTTGGTGGTGTCGGGGTGTTTGGTGATGATGTTGTTCAGCCAGGTACCGCGCAGGGTCAGGCCGGTGGCGAGGTCGACGCCCACGCCGATGGCGCCTTGGTGCAGGTTGGCCTTGCCGCCGGACTGACGGGTCGGCAAGCGCAGCATGGCCATCACCGGATAGCCCATCAGCACGATGATGCGGATGTCCGGCACGCCTTCGTAGCTGATGCTCTTGAAGATCTGGTCCGGCGTCACGCGGTACTCGATCAGCGCCCGGTCTCGGTGCCCGCCCAAGGAGTACAGGCCGGTGAGGATACTGGAGACATGGTGCTCGATTTCCTCATGGCTGATGATCTTGCCGGACACCGTGCGATAGCGGCCTTCGAAGCGGTCGGCGATGACGATGATGCCGTCGCCACCAGCGCCCTGGGCCGGCTTGATCACGAAGTCGGTGCGCCCGCCGATGATCTCGTCGAGCTTGTCGATTTCCTTCTCGGTGGAGATCACCCCGTACAGCTCCGGCACATGAATGCCGGCGGCGATGGCCCGTTCCTTGGTGATGATCTTGTCATCGACGATGGGGTACAGGCTGCGCTTGTTGTACTTGAGCACGTAGTCGGCATTACGCCGGTTGATGCCCATAATGCCCCGGGCTTCCAGGGCCTTCCAGGTCTTCCAGAAACCGAACATCAGGAGTCTGCCTTGAGGAAGGCCTTGAACCGGACCAGCTCGGTCAGGCGGTAGCCGCGATAACGCCCCATGGCCAGCATGAAGCCCACCAGGATCAACAGGACCGCCGGGAAGGTGAACACGAAGTACACCAGCTCCGGCACGCTCATGATCAGGTGCGCCAGGGACGCGGCGAACAAGGTGCCGATGGCGACTTTCATCGCGTGGCCGGCGCCGCGCTCTTCCCAGGTGATGGACAGGCGCTCGATGGTCATGGTCAGGATCACCATAGGGAACAGCGCCACCGACAGGCCGCGCTCCAGGCCCAGCTTATGACTGAACAGGCTGATGGCGGCGATCAGCACCACCACGAACGTCAGCACCACCGAGAGCCTTGGCAGCATTTGCAGCTTGAGGTGCTCCAGGTACGAACGCAGCGACAGGCCCAGCGTGGTGATCACCGTGAACAGGATGATCCCGAAGCCCAGTTGAGTTTCGCGGAAGGCCAGGGCGATCAGTACCGGAGTAAAGGTGCCCAGGGTTTGCAGGCCGATCAGGTTGCGCAATATCAGAATCACCAGCACGCCGATCGGGATCATCACCATGATCATGAACGTCTGCTGGGTTTGCAGCGGCAGACCGTACAGCGAGTATTCGAGAAAGTTGGCGTCGGTGTTCTCGTCCGTCAGCTTGGCCAGGCGAATGGCGTTCATTTCGCTGTTGTTCATGCTGAAGGTGACGGTGGCTTTCTTGCCGCCATCGACGGTGATCAGGTTTTCATCGCCGGTCCACCACAACAGGCGGTCGGTGGGCAGGCCCTGTTCGCCGGAGTCCGGGTTGAAATACAGCCAGTCGGTGCCGTTGAAACTGCGCAGCCACAGTTCCGGTGCCTGCGGTTGGTCGGCCACCAGGCGAATGGTATGGACCTTTTCCACCGGCACGTGGGCGATGGACAGCACCAATTCGACGATACGGGCCTTGTTGGCCGAAGACGGATCGCCGGCCAGCAGCAGCTTGACGTTGTCGTCGTTGAGGTTGTTGACCCGCTTGATCGCTTCGCTGATGAACGTCTCGACGTCGGCCGAATGTTGGCGGATCGGTGCGAGCAGGGCTTCGGCGGCCAGTTTTTCCGGGCCTTCGACGGCGATGCTGTCGCGGAAGGTCGGGCCCTTGACCTTGGTTTTCTCGGCGCTGTAGCGCTTGGTCAGCACCAAACGGTAATAAAGGGTCTGGTTGCCCTTGGCCCGACGGGCCGACCACGTCACCTTGCGGTTACCGTCGACCCGGTTCACCGCCACACCGTAGTTATTGGAGATGAAACTCTCGTTGAGGCTGACGTAGTCGCGGCTCAGGGGCGGCACGAACATCTGGATCTTGACCGGATCCTTGGCGTTGGGCACGAACTCGACCTTGGCGTCGATGTTCCACAAGTCGTCGGTGGCGTCTTCGGTGACCGGGATGCCGAGCACGAAAATCTGATAGGCCGTCACCGACAGGCCCAGCACCACCAGGATGGCGATCAGCATTTTCAGATGGAGGGTAAGGGAGCGCATTGGAATTACTCTGCGGTTTGAGCGGCATTGGCGCAGGCGGGTTTGCCGGCAGCGTATTTAAGACTGGGGTCGACCAGCGCATCGAAGCGCTTGAGCGCCTCGGAACCGATCAGCAACGGGTATTGGAAGGCGCTACGGTCGGTCAGGTTCACTTCGATGCTGCGCAGGGCCGAGCCCATGCAGATGTCCAGTTCGATGACTGGACGGGCCGTGTACTTCTTGCCTTCTTCCGGGTCGTAGTCGCCGGCGCGACGCTTGATCTTGCTGACGCGGGCCAACGGACGTTCGATGGGGTGCGAGTGGGCCGCGTCGATGGCCAGGTAAAAGCGCACCCAGGATTCGCCATTGCGCTTGAAGCGCTTGATATCACGGGCGCTGAGGGAGGCGGTCTTGGCGCCGGTGTCGAGCTTGGCGGCGACCTCCAGGTCGATGCCTTGCAGGGCGGCGTATTCGTTGAGGCCGTACACGGTTTTTTCACCCGCCGCGGCAAGCCCCGGCAGGCACATGAAATAAAGAGCGGCAGATAAGGGCTTGAGTGTCATAGATCCTGGTGCGCAGCGTTCCGTTTATCGGTTCAGGCCCTGGCATTACTGCACAAGCTCCTTCAATAGCCTTCCCTATATAAAAGAGAGCGGCGAATAGCGGCGGCATTCTAGCACGGTGGTTTTCTGACGCCACCGCTGGCCGGACGCTACGAGTCTTCATGCAGAAGGGTTATCGCCAGGGCGCTTATTAGACGATTGTCGACAATGTTGATTTTTGTTTTGACGTTTACGCTGCTATTGGATAGTTTTTGCCTTATTGATTTTCAAGGTGTCGACAATATGCTCGATCAGCTCGAAACCCCGGTGATGGCCCAGGACGACTCGGAGACCCTGTCCGAGAACGTCTTCCGGCGTATCCAGGCCGCCATCGTCAAAGGCGAGATCGCCCCCGGCAGCAAGATCTCCGAGCCCGAGCTGGCGCGTACCTACGGCATCAGCCGCGGTCCGCTGCGCGAGGCGATCCATCGCCTGGAGGGCCAGCGCCTGCTGGTGCGCGTGCCTCACGTCGGCGCCCGGGTGGTGTCCTTGAGCCACGCCGAGCTGCTGGAACTCTATGAAATCCGTGAGTCCCTCGAAGGCATGGCCTGCCGTTTGGCGGCTGAGCGCATGACGTTGGAAGAAATCGACGAACTGCGCCGGGTCCTGGAGACCCACGAGCGCGATGCGGCGTTCCAGGCCGGTGTCGGCTATTACCAGCAGGAAGGCGATTTCGACTTTCATTACCGGATCATCCAGGGCAGCGGCAACCGCACCCTGACGCAAATGCTGTGCGGTGAGCTGTACCAACTGGTGCGTATGTACCGCATCCAGTTTTCCACCACGCCCAACCGTCCACGCCAGGCCTTTGCCGAGCACCATCGGATTCTCGATGCCATCGCCGACCGTGACGGCGAACTGGCTGAATTATTGATGCGCCGGCACATCGGCGCCTCCAAACGCAATATCGCGCGTCATTTCCAGGACAGCGCCGCCACTGAACGAGGTGAGTCATGAGTTCCAGCAAGAGCACGCCAGGCCAGCGTTTCCGCGATGCGGTCGCCAATGAGCATCCGCTGCAAGTGGTGGGCACAATCAACGCCAACCACGCGCTGCTGGCCAAACGCGCCGGTTTCAAGGCGATCTACCTGTCGGGTGGCGGCGTGGCGGCCGGTTCCCTCGGCGTGCCGGACCTGGGCATCACCGGCCTGGATGACGTGCTGACCGATGTGCGCCGTATCACCGATGTCTGCGACCTGCCGTTGCTGGTGGACGTGGACACCGGTTTCGGTTCCTCGGCGTTCAACGTGGCCCGTACGGTCAAATCGATGATCAAGTTCGGCGCGGCGGCCATCCATATCGAAGACCAGGTCGGCGCCAAGCGTTGCGGCCATCGTCCGAACAAGGAAATCGTCTCGCAGCAGGAGATGGTCGACCGCATCAAGGCCGCCGTCGATGCCCGCACCGATGACAGTTTTGTAATCATGGCGCGTACCGACGCCCTGGCCGTGGAAGGCTTGGAGTCGGCCCTGGACCGCGCCGCCGCGTGCATCGAGGCCGGTGCCGACATGATTTTCCCCGAAGCCATCACCGAGCTTGATATGTACAAGCTGTTCGCCAGCCGCGTGAAAGCGCCGATCCTGGCCAACATCACTGAATTCGGCGCGACTCCGCTGTACACCACCGAACAGCTGGCCGGTGCCGATGTGTCCCTGGTGCTGTACCCGCTGTCGGCGTTCCGCGCCATGAACAAGGCAGCCGAGAACGTCTACACCGCGATCCGCCGCGACGGCACGCAACAGAATGTCATCGACACCATGCAAACGCGCATGGAGCTTTATGATCGCATCGACTACCACACCTTCGAGCAGAAGCTCGATGCGTTGTTCGCGGCGAAGAAGTAAGGCGCGACTCCCCCAATAAATTCAAGAAAATGGAGACAGCAAATGGCCGAAGCAAAAGTACTCAGTGGCGCCGGGCTCCGTGGCCAGGTGGCCGGGCAAACCGCATTGTCCACCGTGGGCCAATCGGGCGCGGGCCTGACCTATCGCGGCTACGACGTTCGCGACCTGGCGGCGGACGCGCAGTTTGAAGAAGTCGCCTACCTGCTGTTGTACGGTGAGCTGCCGACCCAGGCCCAACTGGATGCCTATACGCGCAAATTGAGCCAACTGCGGGACTTGCCCCAAGCCCTGAAAGAAGTGTTGGAGCGCATTCCCGCCGACGCCCACCCGATGGACGTGATGCGCACCGGCTGCTCGTTTTTGGGCAACCTGGAACCTGAGAAGGACTTTTCCGAGCAACACGACAAGACCGATCGCTTGCTGGCCGCGTTCCCGGCGATCATGTGCTACTGGTATCGCTTCAGCCACCAAGGCCAGCGCATCGAATGCGTGACCGACGAAACTTCCATCGGCGGCCATTTCCTGCACCTGCTGCATGGCAAGCAGCCGAGCGAGTTGCACGTCAAGGTGATGAACGTCTCGCTGATCCTCTACGCCGAGCACGAGTTCAACGCCTCGACCTTCACTGCCCGGGTCTGCGCCTCCACTCTGTCGGACCTGTTTTCCTGCATCACCGCCGCCATCGGTTCGCTGCGCGGTCCGCTGCACGGCGGCGCCAACGAAGCGGCAATGGAAATGATCGAGCGTTTCAGCTCGCCGCAGGAAGCCATCGAAGGCACCCTCGGCATGCTCGCGCGCAAGGACAAGATCATGGGCTTCGGCCACGCGATCTATAAGGACAACGACCCGCGCAACGAGGTGATCAAGGGTTGGTCGAAGAAACTCGCCGACGAAGTGGGCGACACGGTGCTGTTCCCGGTCTCCGAGGCTATCGACAAGACCATGTGGGAGCAGAAGAAGCTGTTCCCCAACGCCGATTTCTACCATGCCTCGGCGTACCACTTCATGGGCATCCCGACCAAGCTGTTCACGCCGATCTTCGTCTGCTCGCGCCTGACCGGCTGGGCCGCCCACGTATTCGAACAACGCGCCAACAACCGCATCATCCGACCGAGCGCCGAATACACCGGCGTCGAACAGCGCAAGTTCGTGCCAATCGAACGACGCTGAGCTGGAGGGTTCTAGCCGCAGGTACCGGACAAACCCAAAAACCTGTGGGAGCGAGCCTGCTCGCGATGGCGTCGGGTCAGCAGCATAAATGTTGACCGACACACCGCAATCGCGAGCAGGCTCGCTCCCACAAGAGAACAGGTTACTTCAGTCGCTGCGCCAACCCTTCTGAAACCACCGTGACCCGAGTCCTGACGATGAACACAGAATTTCGCAAACCGCTACCCGGCACTTCGCTGGATTATTTCGACGTTCGCGGGGCCGTGGAGGCCATTCGGCCCGGCGCCTACGATAGCCTGCCATACACCTCTCGCGTGCTGGCGGAAAACCTGGTGCGTCGCTGCGACCCGGCCACGCTGCGTGAATCGCTGTTGCAACTGATCGAGCGCAAGCGCGACCTGGACTTCCCCTGGTTCCCGGCGCGGGTGGTGTGCCATGACATCCTCGGCCAGACCGCGCTGGTGGACCTGGCGGGCCTGCGCGACGCCATCGCTTTGCAGGGCGGCGACCCGGCACAGGTCAACCCGGTGGTGCCGACCCAACTGATCGTCGACCACTCCCTGGCGGTGGAAAGCGCTGGTTTCGATCCCCAGGCCTTCGCCAAGAACCGCGCCATCGAAGACCGGCGCAACGAAGACCGCTTCCACTTCATCAACTGGACCAAGAAAGCCTTCAAGAACGTCGACGTGATTCCGCCGGGCAACGGGATCATGCACCAGATCAACCTGGAAAAAATGTCCCCGGTGATCCAACAGCGTGACGGCGTGGCATTTCCCGATACCTGCGTGGGCACCGACAGCCACACGCCCCACGTCGATGCTTTGGGCGTGATCGCCATCGGCGTCGGCGGCCTGGAAGCCGAAAGCGTCATGCTCGGTCGCGCTTCGTGGATGCGCCTGCCGGAAATCATCGGCGTCGAGCTGACTGGCAAACTGCAGCCGGGCATCACCGCCACGGACATGGTGCTGGCACTGACCGAATTCCTGCGCAAGCAAAAAGTCGTCGGTGCCTGGCTGGAATTTTTCGGCGAAGGTGCCAGTGCCCTGACCTTGGGCGATCGCGCGACTATCTCCAACATGGCCCCGGAATACGGCGCCACGGCGGCGATGTTCTACATCGATCAGCAAACCATCGATTACCTGAAGCTCACCGGTCGCGAAGACCAGCAGGTGCAACTGGTCGAGACCTACGCCAAGCAGACAGGCCTGTGGGCCGACACGCTCAAGGGCGCGCAATACGAGCGTGGCTTGACCTTCGATTTGTCCTCGGTGGTGCGCAACATGGCAGGCCCGAGCAACCCTCACGCCCGCGTCGCGGTGTCGGATCTGGCCGCCAAAGGTATCTCCGGCCAGTGGGACGATGTGCCCGGGCAAATGCCCGACGGCGCCGTGATCATCGCGGCCATCACCAGTTGCACCAACACCAGTAACCCGCGCAACGTGATCGCTGCCGGCCTGCTGGCGCGCAACGCCAATCGCCTGGGGCTGGCCCGCAAGCCGTGGGTCAAGTCGTCCCTGGCGCCGGGTTCGAAAACCGTGGCGCTGTACCTGGATGAAGCGGGCTTGACGTCCGAGCTCGAAAAGCTGGGCTTCGGCGTGGTGGCGTTCGCTTGCACCACTTGCAACGGCATGTCCGGTGCGCTGGACCCGGTGATCCAACAGGAAATCATCGACCGCGACCTGTACGCCACCGCCGTGTTGTCGGGCAACCGCAACTTCGACGGACGTATCCATCCGTATGCCAAGCAGGCGTTCCTTGCCTCGCCGCCACTGGTGGTCGCCTACGCGATCGCCGGGACCATCCGCTTCGACATCGAGAAAGATGTACTGGGCGTGGTGGACGGTCGGGAAATCCGCCTCAAGGACATCTGGCCGAGCGACGAAGAAATCGACGCGGTGGTCAAGGCTTCGGTGAAACCGGAGCAGTTCCGCCAGGTGTACATCCCGATGTTCGCCATCCAGGAGGACACCGGGCCGAAAGTCACGCCGCTGTACGACTGGCGTCCAGAAAGCACCTACATCCGTCGCCCTCCCTACTGGGAAGGGGCGCTGGCCGGCGCGCGGCCGCTCAAGGGCATGCGTCCGCTGGCGGTGCTGCCGGACAACATCACCACCGACCACCTGTCGCCGTCCAACGCCATCATGCTGGACAGCGCCGCCGGCGAATACCTGGCGAAAATGGGCCTGCCGGAGGAGGACTTCAACTCCTACGCGACCCACCGCGGCGACCACCTGACCGCGCAACGCGCGACCTTCGCCAACCCGAAACTGTTCAACGAAATGGTCCAGGAAAACGGCAAGGTCAAGCAGGGCTCCCTGGCCCAGGTCGAGCCCGAAGGCAAGGTCATGCGCATGTGGGAAGCCATCGAGACCTACATGGAGCGCAAGCAACCGCTGATCATCATTGCCGGTGCCGACTATGGCCAGGGTTCATCCCGGGACTGGGCGGCCAAGGGAGTGCGCCTGGCGGGTGTCGAGGCGATTGCCGCCGAAGGCTTTGAGCGTATCCATCGCACCAACCTGGTGGGCATGGGCGTGTTGCCGCTGGAGTTCAAGCCTGGCACCAACCGCAAGACCTTGGGCATCGACGGCAGTGAAGTCTATGACGTGATCGGCGAGCGCACTCCGCGGGCGACGCTGACCCTGGTCATCACTCGCAAGAACGGCGAGCGTGTCGAGGTGCCGGTGACCTGCCGCCTCGACACTGCTGAAGAAGTGTCGATCTACGAAGCCGGTGGCGTGCTGCAACGCTTTGCCCAGGACTTCCTTGAATCGGCGGTTGCCGTCTAAATCACAGCTGCGGACACCTTGCGTGTCCGCTTGAGGAGCATCATGGCTCACGCAGCGCAAATCAGAATACCCGCTACCTACATGCGTGGCGGCACCAGTAAAGGCGTGTTCTTCAGCTTGCAGGACCTGCCCGAAGCGGCCCGCGTCCCCGGCCCGGCCCGGGATGCCCTGTTGCTGCGGGTGATCGGCAGCCCCGACCCGTACGAGAAGCAGATCGATGGCATGGGCGGCGCGACGTCCAGCACCAGCAAGACGGTGATCCTGTCCAAGAGCACTCGGGCCGATCACGATGTCGATTACCTGTTCGGTCAGGTGTCCATCGACAAGCCGTTCGTGGACTGGAGCGGCAACTGCGGCAACCTCTCGGCGGCGGTCGGTTCGTTCGCTATCAGCAGTGGTTTGGTGGACACCGCTCGCATCCCGAGAAACGGCGTGGCCGTGGTGCGGATCTGGCAAGCCAACATCAGCAAGACCATCATTGCCCATGTGCCGATCACCGACGGCGCGGTGCAGGAAACCGGTGACTTCGAACTCGACGGCGTGACCTTTCCGGCGGCTGAAGTGCAATTGGAATTCCTGGACCCGGCGGCCGAGGAGGAGGGCGGGGGTGGCTCGATGTTCCCCACCGGCAACCTGGTGGACGACCTTGAGGTGCCTGGCATCGGCACCTTCAAGGCGACCCTGATCAACGCCGGGATCCCGACTATTTTCATCAATGCCCGGGACGTCGGTTACACCGGCACTGAGTTGCAGGGCGCGATCAACGGCGATCCGAAGGCGCTGGCGATGTTCGAAACCATCCGTGCCCACGGCGCCTTGCGCATGGGCTTGATCAAACACCTGGACGAAGCCGCCCAGCGTCAGCACACGCCGAAAGTGGCGTTTGTCGCACCGCCGGCGGATTACATTTCATCCAGCGGAAAAGCCGTGGCGGCTGGGGATGTCGACTTGTTGGTACGTGCCCTGTCGATGGGCAAACTGCACCACGCCATGATGGGCACCGCGGCGGTCGCCATCGGCACGGCTGCAGCGATTTCCGGCACCTTGGTGAACCTGGCGGCTGGCGGTATCGAACGCAACGCCGTACGTTTCGGTCACCCGTCCGGCACCTTGCGCGTCGGTGCCGAGGCCAGCCAGGTAAATGGCGAATGGACCGTGAACAAAGCCATCATGAGCCGCAGCGCACGGGTGTTGATGGAAGGGTTTGTGCGGGTGCCAGGGGATGTCCTGAACTGACATAAAAACCTGTGGGAGCGGGCTTGCTCGCGAAAGCGGTCAAACATTCAACATTGATGCAAGCTGATCCACCGCAATCGCGAGCAAGCTCGGCTCCACAAATTAATCTGAGATGGGTTTGAGTTCTGGGTCCACCGCAAATCCCTTGTGGGAGCGAGCCTGCTCGCGATGAGGCCGGCACAGTCAGCATTGATGTCGCCTGACACACCGCTTTCGCGAGCAAGCCCGCTCCCACAGTGGATCGCACTCCAGCAGTCAGCCCCCTGTCAGTGCCGCGACAACCAATCCCACATTATTTTCCAGCTCTGCCACGGGGTCAGCGGCGTCGGTGCTCAGCACCAGCAAGCGGCTGCCACTCTCGGTAATGGCTGCCTTCACGGCATCCGAAGGCTGGCGATGATGCAGTACCAGCGCCACGTTGTTGTCTTTCAACATGGCGGTCAATTGCTTGAGGGCTTCGGCTGTCCAGTCGGCGTCGGGCCGGGCGTCGGTGCTGATCCCGTCGAGATTGAGTCCACTGATCAGGTAGCCGAAATGTTCGCTCAGGCTGACCACGCTCAAGTTGTCGGCACTGGCGAGCCGCTTTTCGCTGTCGGCGCTGAGTTTGAGCAGGCGTTGCTTGAGGGCCGCCAGGTTGGCATCGATTTTCGGTTTGGCCGCTGGAGCCAGGCGCACCAGGTCGGCGGCGATCACGTCGGCCATGCGTCCCAGGTTATGGCTGGCCATCCACGGCTGGCTCGCCAGGCCGTCGGCCATGCCCGGTTGCACGGCAATCCCGGGCAGGGCGCCGTCCACCGGGCGGGCGGCGTCGACTTCGACGATGCGAATATTGCTGCGGCGGGCCATGGGGTACAGCGGATCGTCCGGCCATAGCGAGCGCAGGCCGATCACCCCGTCGGCCTCGCCGGCCAGTTTGCTCAGGGCCGGTGCACCACGACCGCTGAAATAGGCGCTCTGGCGGGTGCCGGGCAGATTGGCGGGGGCGGCTCGCTCCAGGCTGACGTCGGTGCCCTTGAGCAAGGCTTCGCTCAATCCGTAGGTGACCGGCAGCGATGCCAGCAGACGCACTTTTTCGCCGGCAAATGACGAGGTGACGGCCACGCTGCACAGCGCTACGGCCAGGGTCAGTTGTCGCAATGAAAAAACCATTTATCCAAGATTCCCTTTGAGGCTGGGGACGACGCCACGGGCGACGGCGGACAGGGCGAAGGCGATGCCGGCCACCAGGATGATCGCGGCACCGGACGGGATCGGCAGGTCGAACACAATTGGCGCGAGAATCCCGCACAAGGTGCTGACGGTGGCGATCAGCACTGAACACCAGAAAAAGCCTTTCAGCGATTGGCTGAGCAGGCGCGCCGCGGCTGCCGGAATCACCAGCAACGCGCCCACCAGGATGGCGCCGATGACTTTCACCGCCGCCACGGTGATCAGCGTCACCAGGACCACGAACAGGTAGTCCAGGGTCTTGACCGCCACCCCGCGCACCGCCGCCAATTGCGGGTTGAAGCTGGCGAGCATGATGCGGTTGTACAGCGGCAAGGCCAGGGCCATCACCAGCGAGCCGACCACCGCCAGCACCAGCAGGTCATTGCCATTGACCGTCAGCACCGAGCCGAACAGGACGTTTTCCAGGATGTGCACATTGATCTTGCCGGCCAGGATCAACAGCAGGCTGGCACCCAGGGCCAGGGACACCGACAGGAAGACGCCGATCAGCGTGTCGGGCGCCAGGCCGGTGCGGTTGCGCAGGTAATTGAGCAGGATGCCGAACAGCAGGCAGTAGCCGAACAGGCTGCCGTAAGGCCCGGTGTAGGGTTCGCCAAGGAGGATGCCGATGGCCACGCCGGTCAGCGCCGCATGGCCCACCGCCTCGGAGAAAAACGCGAAGCGCTTGACCACCACCAGCGTGCCGAGGCCGCCCAGCACCGGGCCGATCAACAGCCCGGCCAGCAACGCATTGACCACGAACCCGTAGGCCAGTGCTTCGGGCAGGTAACCGGCCGAAGCCCAGCCCTGGACCATCAAACGAAAGGCTTCGTAACTCATCAGGCGGCGCTCCCGTTCGTGCGTGGATGGGTGGAAAACAGCGTCAGCAAGCGCTCCGGGGTCAGGGTCTGGCGTGGCGGGCCGTCGAACAGCACCCGACGATTCAAGCCAGTGACACGGTCGGCCAGGCGCCCGACGGCTTCCAGGTCGTGTTCGATCCACAGCACGGTGATCCCGGCTTGACGCCAGTCCTGCAGCAACCGTTCGAACACTTGGATGCCAGCCTCGTCCAGGGCCGACATCGGTTCATCCAGCACCAGCAACTGCGGGGCAGGAATCAATCCCTGGGCCAGCAACACGCGCTGGCGCTCGCCGCCGGACAGCGCGCCCATGCGCCGCTTGCGTTTATCCTGCATGCCCACCCGTTCCAAAGCCTGGCCGATGGCGTCGGCGTAATGCTTGCTCAGGCCGAGGAAGGCCGGTCGTCGCTGACACATCGCCGCCATGAAATCGTCCACGGTCATGGGCAGACCTCGGTCGAACTCCAGCGCCTGGGGCACGTAGCCGATCACTCCAGGTTCGCCCGGCCATTGCAGGCTCAAGCGTCCCTGGTGCGGCATCTGCCCCAGCAAGGTCTTGATCAGCGAACTCTTGCCGCCGCCATTAGGGCCGACCAGGGCATGGACGCTGCCGGGTTCCACTTGAAATGCCACGCTGTCGAGAATGGTGGTGCGGCCCAGGTTCAGGCTGACCTCGGCGAACTCGATCAAGGGGCCGACGCGCCGCAGGGGGAGGGGTTCCTGGACGGTCATGCGCCGGACTCCTGGATCGCCCGGACCACGGTGTCGAGGTTGCCGGCCATTTCCTTCTCGTACTTCTCCGCGCTGTAGTCGCCGTAGGAAATGTGCGAGAGCGGGTACAGCTTCACGCCCGATTCACGTTGGATGGTGTCGACGTAGGTGGAGGGAAAATCCATCTCCGAGAAGATCACCTTCACGTCCAGCTCGCGCAGTTGGTCGATGGTTTTCTTCAACTGGCTGGGGCTCGGCTCGATGCCGTGGGCCGGTTCGACCACGGCGGTCACTTCCAGGCCGAATTCGCGCAGCAGGTAGTCGTAGGCGGCGTGCACCGTGGCGACCCGCAATTGGGCATTGGGGGCCTGGGTCAGCTTCGCCAGGGCGGCGGCGCGCATCTGCCGCAGGCGCTTGCCATAGGCGCGGGCGTTCTGGGTGTAGGCCTTGGCGTTGTCCGGGTCGAGCTTGCCCAACTCCCGGGCGATGTTATTGACCTGGGCGATGGAGGCGCTGATGGACAGGAAGGTGTGCGGGTTCACGACCTTGCCCGCGCCTCGGGCCGCCGTGCCGGTGGCGGCGAGCAGGGGCACGTTTTCGTTGGCCTCGATCACCTTCACGTCCGGGGTTTCGCTGGCGGCGATCATGCGGTCGGCGAAATCGTCGTGACCCACGCCGTTGAGCACGATCACATCGAGGCCGCTGATGCGCTTGATGTCTTCGGCCCGTGGTTCATAGGCGTGGGGGTTGAAACCGGCCGGGATCAGCGGCACGACTTCGGCCTTGTCGCCGACGATGTTGGCCACGTAGCTGTAATACGGGTGCAAGGTGATGCCAATGCGCAGGCGCTTGGCTGTTTCGGCGCTCACCGGCGAGGTGAACAGGCAGGCCAGCAAGCCGATCAACAGCAAGCGCAGCAAGGGTCGGCGTTGGGATGCAATAGGCATGGGCAAACGGTCTTCTCTCGAATGAGGGCGTGGGGTCAGTGCCGGTGCTGGCGGGTTACGCCGGCATCGAATTGCGCGACGATCTGTTGCCAGCCGGCGGCGGACAACGCCGCATCGTCCAGCGCGGTGGGCGTCGCGAGGCCGGTGCCGCGGTTGAGCCAGATGTCCGGGGCGGCGTCGGACGTGTCGCCGATGCGCATCAGAAACGAACCAGCCACGGACGGATTGGCGCTGGCGCCGATGTAGGCCCGGTCTTCCAGCTGTTGCCAGGCGTGGCCACCGCGGCTGACGGAACTGGCGTCCTGGGCGAACGGTGCGAAGCCTTCTTCAGCGAGGGCCTGGGGGGCGGGCAGGGTGTGTTGGTCTTCGCGCAACAAGCGGATTTCATCCAGGGTCACCCGCAGGTCGGCATAGATACCTTGTTCGGCGGCGCTGAGGTCGCGGCGGGCGTCGAGCTGGTTCGAGGCCAGGTGAGGGGTGTCTTCGGCTTTGCCATGCCAGGCCACCACGGCCCCGGCCACCAGCACGATGACCAGGCACAACAGCAACACGTACAGGGTTTCATGCCCCGCGCCGGCGGGGCGGATGACTTGAGTCGTGGCGTTGTTCATGGGGCCTCGATGTCGGCTTGGTCGATTTCCACCACGTGGCCGGGGCCGGCGTCGAAGAGCACGTAGAATTCAGCGTTGGGTTTCTTGAAGGTCAGCTTCGAGTCGGCCCCGAGCTTGCCCGGGACGAGGATGGTCTCGTCGTAACCGATCACGTCCAGCGTCACTCCGGGCGCGCCGCTGCCGTCGGAAAAGCCACCGGTGCATTGGATCTGCTCGGCGTCGATGGCCTTGCATTCGCACATCGGGTTGTGGGCCAGGACGCTGGTGCTTGCGCCTGCGCAGAACAGCAGCGCCAGGCCCTTGGATAAGGCGCGGAGGGTCATGGTTTGGCTCCTTGGTGCTTCAGCCAGGCGACGGTGGCCGGGGAGGCCTGGTTCAGGGGAATGGAGGCCTGATGCATCGAACCGTCCCAACCCTCGAGGGTTATCCACAGTTCGGCATCGGGCTGGGTCTTTGGCGGGACCGGCAACAAGGCGCCCATGCGGTAGGGCGAACCGAAGAAAATCACCCCGGCGGCCCGCAGGCTCCGGGGCTTGCCAATGCGCAGGTAAGTGGCCTTGACCTGGCCGATACAGCTTTGGCACAGGGCGGCGTTGAAGTGCTTCATCGGCCCGGCAGGCCCTTGGACGCGTGGGGCTTCGTTGCGAAACTCCGCCAGGCGCAGGCTCCAGGGACCGACCTGGACTTCGCCGACGTCCCGCTCGCCAAGCCCGGCATCACCGCGGAACAGTGCCGCTTCGGAGAGGTATTTGGGCATGAACCCCAGGGGGATCAGCAGCAACAACACGTTGAGGTGGAAGCGCCATTTATGCCAGAACAGGCTCAGGCGCGACGGCGATGAAACGGTATTGGACGGGTTCACAGGCTGCCCTCCGACGATTCGCGGTGGACGGACGGTTGCAGTGCCTGGGCGATTCGGGCGCCCCGGTTGGGTTTCTGGCTACGCTTGAAGGCATTGGCGGTGGCCAGGGCCGTGCGTTTGGTCCAGATCAGCAGCCCGCTGAGGACCATCATGCTCAGGAGCAAACCGAAGAAAAACCAGATGAGCTTGATCCAGAGGCCGCCGAAGTCCCCGGTGTGCAAGGGCCGCATGGATTCGGTGACAAACTCCAGGGTCGTGCGGTCCGACAGCAACCGTGAGGCGGCCACGTCGCCGTTGTAGGGGTTGATGGTGGCGGTCTGGAACATCAATGGATACCAACCGCGGCCGCCGATTTCCAGATGGCTGTAGGCATTGCCCGGCAGGCTGATGAAACTCGCTTCCAGTCCCGGGATGCGTTGCTGGGCGATTTCGATGGCCCGGTCCAGGTTCAACTGCGGCGGCGCCTGGCCATCGACGGACAACGGCACGTTTTCACGGGCCACCACCGGGATGACCGGTTCGCTGGAGATGGAGATCTGGTTGTCGCCCAGCAAGGCCTGGATCAGGAACCAGGTGCCGGTGACAGAGATGACCGCGATGAACCAGATTGACCAGATACCGCTGAGCCGGTGGAAATCCCCCCAGAAAATCCGTGCACCATGACGGATCCGCAAGGTCGGACGGAGGAAGCCTTTCCAGAAACGCTTGTAGACCACCAGCCCGGTCACCAGGGACGCGAGCAAGGGCAGGCCCAGGAACGACACCAGGTACCAGCCCCAACTGTAGCCGTTGGTGAACGGCACCAGCCACCAGCCATGCAGGGCGCGGGTGAAGGCCTGGAAGTTGAATGTCGGCGCCGAGCCCTGGATGACGCCGCTGTACGGGTTGACGTAGACCGTGTCGGGGCGTCCGTCGGGGTAGGTCACGCCGACTTCCAGGGCAAAATGCGACTCGTCCGGGCGGATGATGCTTTGCACCTGGGTTTGCGGCTGGGCCTGCTTGATCGCGGCGATCACCTGGTCATAGCTGAGCAGCGGGGCTTCGTCCGAGGGCTTGCTGGCCCGCATGTCGGGGTTGGCCAACCAGACGATCTCCTGGCTGACCACCGCCAGGGTGCCGGTTACGCAGACGATGAGCACGAAAAACCAGATGGGCAATGCCAGCCAGCTGTGCACCAGGAACCAGAGTTTGGAGCGGGATTTCTTCGACATGATTGAACGTCTTGATTCGATGAAAGGTTCCGTATTACGGGCTTCGCAACACCATGAACCGAAAAAAGCGGACCGTGGCTTTTGCCGACGCGGCCTGCTGCATCTAATTAAGACGAACGAGCGATCGCAATCCTGAAGGGGAAGATGAAAGAAAATGTTTCGCGTTTAGTGTCAGTGTCTTTTGTGGCCAGGGAGTAAGCCCCTGGCCACAGGAACGGTCAGCCTTGTTGAAACATTTCCCTGGCCCGTTGCTCGATCTGTTCCTGGCTCAGGTCCTCTTTGTGCGTCGCGAGGAACCACAGATGCCCATAGGGATCCTTCAGGGTGCCGGTGCGATCTCCGTAGAACTGGTCCTTGACCTCGGAAATCACCGTGCCACCGGCGGCAATGGCCTGGGCAAACGCGCTGTCCACGTCCTCGACGTAGAGATGCAGGCCGACCGATGGCGATTGGTCCGGATTACTCAGAGGGCCTTGATCGCAAGGCGTGCCGAGCATGATCGGATAGCCGTTGATCCGCAGCTCGGCGTGCCCGATGCCCCCGTCGGGCATGGCCAGGCGCATGACCTCGGTGGCATTGAAGGCCTTTTTGTAGAAGTCGATGGCTTCGGCAGCTTTTTGAATGCCCAGGTAGGGCGTGATGTTATGGAAACCTTCGGGAATGGCATTGACGCCCATGACGTTTCTCCTTTTGTTATGGAGGCGAAGAGAGTCTTCGTCGATTTGCGCCCCTCCACTATAGGCCAGCGACCCTGGCTGGGGGCGGGGGCCGACGAACGCTTCACGGCTGTTCCAGCAGATGCGCCCCTGGCCCGTGTTGGCCCAATACGTCGCCCTGATTGCGCAGCGGACACGCTTCCATCGACAGGCATCCGCAGCCGATGCAGCCGTTGAGTCGATCACGCAGCGCCATCAGTTGGTTGATGCGCTCGTCCAGGTCTCGGCTCCATTGCACCGACAAGGTCTGCCAGTCGGCGGCCGTTGGGGCGCGGTTGTCGGGCAGGTTGTTCAACGCCTCGCCGATTTCCGCCAAGGGAATGCCCAGGCGCTGGGCGACCTTGATCAGCGCCACGCGACGCAATACCGCCCGTGGGTAGCGACGTTGGTTGCCCGGGTTGCGCGTGCTTTTGATCAGCCCCTTGGATTCGTAGAAGTGCAGGGCCGTGACCGCCACGCCGCTGCGGGCGGCCACTTGGCCGACGGTGAGTTCCTTGTGGATATCGATCTGCGTCATCGTTTCAATTTACTGCTTGACCTCAAGTTAACTAGAGGTTTTACCCTGCAGGCTTTCGGATCGCAAGATCCGGCTTACCTGCATAGGGGACCTTTCATGCAATCGCCAAGGAACAATCGCAGTTTTACCCAGCTGATGGAATTCGACATCGAACCTCAATGGCAGCAGGCGTTGGTAGCCGCCTTGTCGGAGCAGACCGAGCGCCTGGCCCGGGACCACCAAGGGTTCCTGAGTGCCAGTATCCAGGCCAGCGACGACGGTCGGCGCGTGCTCAATTATTTGCAGTGGCAAACCCGCGAGGCCGGCGAGGCGGCGCTTCGAAGTTTCGAAAGTGGCGAGCAGGATTTCTGGCGGCTGATCCAGGCTCACCGAGCCAAAGCCGTGACATTCGGGTCGTTCCAGGTGTTGCGCAACATCGAGCGCAGCCTGGACAACGCGCTGCATTGCCAGTTGGTCGATTAAGCGCAACGGCTGATCCAGGCAGGCAATACCCACTATCGAGAGGGTTGATTTCTGCCGCGCGGGGCCGGCGGGTAGCCTTTGTTCATCGCCCAACTCCAGAACACCGGACACTCGCCATGAACCGTACCTTTGCCGTTTTGTTGCTCTTGACCGCCACCCTCTTGGGCGGCTGCGCCAGCTCTTCCCCGGAGCTGCGCCCCTACACCGCCGATGAGACTCGCGAGCTGGCCCTTGAAGCCTTGAATCGCCGCGGCCTTTCGTTCGAGGAATACCACGCGAAAAAAGCCGAGCTGCTTGGCTCGTCGCAGAAAAACGTGGGGTTCGACGATCAGGGCCAGATGAGTGCCGAGCAGGTCGTGCAACAGCCTGGCCGGTCGAGCTGAGGGACTGTACCGCTCAAAGTTTTGCCCAACTGTCCGTGGGTTTGGGTCAGGACGTGGGGTAGGGTCATGACTTGACTGACCGCCCCTGATGGACTGATCTGACATGACTCTTTCGCTTGACCTGCTGCTGGGCTTCGCCCTGTTTGCCCTGGTGACTTCGATCACGCCAGGCCCTAACAACACCATGTTGCTGGCCTCGGGGGTCAATTTCGGTTTCAACCGCACCATTCCGCACATGCTGGGTATCACCTGTGGCTTCTTCTCCCTGGTGCTGGCGGTGGGCCTGGGCCTGGGCGCGGGGTTCCAGACTTATCCACTGCTCTATACCGCGTTGCGCTACATCGGCGCGGCGTACCTGTTGTACCTGGCGTGGAAAATAGCCCACTCCGGCCCGGTTTCGGAAGGCCAGCCGGGGAACGACAATACGCCGATCAGCTACTGGGGCGCAGCGGCGTTCCAATGGGTCAATCCCAAGGCCTGGATCATGGCCATCGGTGCCATCAGTACCTACACGCCACTCCAGGGTTACTTCTTCAATGTGCTGGTGATTGCGGCGGTGTTTGCCTTGATCAACCTGCCAAGTGTGAGCCTGTGGGTGGTATGCGGCAGCCTGTTGCGCAACCTGCTGCGTGATCGTCGCTGGTTGCGTGTGTTCAACTGGGGCATGGCGCTGTTGTTGGTCGCTTCGTTGTATCCGTTGTTGCTCGAAAGCATCAGTTGAGGGCTGAGCTTCGACGCGATGCCTGCTAAGCTCGCTGTTCAGGAGCGTTCCTACGCACTTTTAAACGAAGTCCGACTTCTTTAAGGTCTTTGATCAGGTATTGCTAGTCTCGAACCCAACGAGGGCGCCTGATCCCGGAGCAGGCTCTGCGAGTTTCCTATGAATAAACGTCCTTTGTATTTCGACTACGCCGCCACCACGCCGGTGGATGAGCGGGTCATCCGGGTCATGGTCGAGTGCCTGGGCTTTGACGGCAACTTTGGCAACCCGGCGTCCAGTTCCCATGCCTTCGGCCAGGAGGCCCGGCGCTCGGTGGAGCGTGCGCGGCGGCAGGTGGCGCAATTGGTGGGGGCTGAGCCCGAACAGATCGTCTGGACTTCCGGCGCCACGGAATCCAACAACCTGGCCCTCAAGGGGGTGGCCCAGGCGCGCGCAGGTTCTGCCGGCCATGTCATCACCAGCCGGATCGAACACAAGGCGATTCTCGATACAGCACGCCAGCTCGAGGAAAGTGGCGTCGCCGTAACCTGGCTCGCACCGGACGCCGAGGGCCTGATCAGTCCGCAAGCGGTTCGTGAGGCGTTGCGCGAAGACACGTTCCTGGTGTCGCTGATGCTGGTGAACAATGAGTTGGGTACCGTCAACGATGTCATCGCCATTGGCGAGATCGTTCGCGAACACGGTGCATTGTTCCATGTAGACGCGGCCCAAGGCGCCGGCAAGGTGCAGATCGACCTGTCTCGCTGGCCGGTGGACCTGATGTCTTTTTCCGCGCATAAAATCTACGGCCCCAAGGGCATCGGCGCGCTTTACGTCGGCGACCGGGCCCGGCCACGGCTGTCGGCGCAGATTCATGGCGGTGGACATGAAGGCGGTTTGCGCTCCGGGACCCTGGCGACGCATCAGATCGCAGCCATGGGTGCTGCATTCGAACTGGCAGCCGCGGCATTCGACGAAGAACTCGCTAAAATCGCCCGGTTGCGCAATCGTTTGCTCGAGCCGCTACTGGCCTTGCCCGGTGTGCGGATGAACGGCAGTGCGAGCCGCCGGATTCCCCACACCCTGAGCCTGACGTTCAACGAAGGCGAGTTCAACCCGGCGACATTGGGCGCGTCGATTGCGTTTTCCGCGACCTCGGCCTGCAATTCGGCGCAGAACACTCCGTCCCACGTGCTGCTGGCGCTGGGGCACGATGCCCGTGCGGCCGGGCGTACCATTCGCTTGAGCCTGGGGCGCTTTACCACCGAGCAGGATATCGACGAGGCCGTGCGGCTGATCAAGGCGGCGTGCGCGACTGCGCCAGCATTCTGGGCCACGTAAGCCGTCTTCGGCATCGAACAACAATATCAATGAGCAGGAGAAACAATGAGCACCGAGCCTTTGCCCCATGGACTGGTTCCCCAGCGCCTGGCCCGAATCCGCCAACTGATGAGCCGAGAGGGCATTCACGCACTGCTGGTGCCATCGGCCGACCCGCATCTTTCCGAATACCTGCCGGGCTATTGGCAGGGGCGACAATGGCTGTCGGGGTTCCACGGTTCGGTGGGTACCTTGATCGTGACCGGCAATTTCGCCGGCGTCTGGGCTGACAGCCGTTATTGGGAGCAGGCGACCAAGGAACTGGAGGGCAGCGGTATCGAGCTGGTCAAGCTGATCCCAGGCCAGCCCGGCCCCCTGGACTGGCTGGCCGAACAAACGCCCGAGGGTGGGGTAGTCGCGGTCGACGGTGCGGTCATGGCCGTCGCATCGGCCCGTACCCTAGGGGGCAAGCTTGCCGAACGTGGCGCGCGGTTGCGCACCGATATCGATTTGCTCGAGGAGGCTTGGACTGATCGCCCAAGCTTGCCGGATCAACCGGTCTACGCCCATTTGCCGCCCCAGGCGACCGTCAGCCGGGTCGAGAAGCTCGCCAAGTTGCGTGAGTCCCTCAAGGAGCGTGGCGCCGACTGGCATTTCATCGCCACGCTGGATGACATCGCCTGGTTGTTCAACCTGCGCGGTGCGGATGTGTCGTTCAACCCCGTGTTTGTCTCCTTTGCCTTGATCAGCCAGCAACAGGCAACGCTGTTCGTGTCCCTGGACAAGGTCGACGCACCGCTGCGCGCCGTTCTTGAACAGGACGGCGTGACCCTGCGCGATTACAGCGAAGCCGCCGCGGCGTTGCGTGAAGTGCCGGACGGCGCGAGCCTGCAGATCGATCCGGCGCGGGTTACGGTCGGCTTGCTGGATAACCTGGGTAGCGGCGTGAAGCTGGTCGAGGGCCTCAATCCAACGACGCTGGCCAAGTCGCGCAAAAGTTTGGCCGACGCCGAGCACATCCGCCGGGCCATGGAACAGGACGGCGCGGCGCTCTGTGAGTTCTTCGCCTGGCTGGAGAGCGCCTGGGGACGCGAACGCATCACCGAACTGACCATCGATGAACACCTGACCGCCGCTCGCATGCGCCGGCCGGACTTCGTCTCCCTGAGCTTCAATACCATCGCGGCCTTTAACGCCAACGGCGCGATGCCTCATTACCATGCCACGGAAGAAGCCCATGCGGTCATCGAAGGTGATGGCCTGTTACTGATCGACTCCGGCGGCCAGTATTTGGGCGGCACCACTGACATCACTCGCATGGTGCCGGTCGGAACACCGACCGCTGAGCAGAAGCGTGACTGCACGCGGGTGCTCAAAGGCGTGATTGCCCTGTCCCGGGCCAAATTTCCGCGGGGCATTCTTTCGCCCTTGCTGGACGCCATCGCCCGCGCACCGATCTGGGCGGAGCAAGTGGATTACGGCCACGGCACTGGCCATGGCGTCGGCTATTTCCTCAATGTTCACGAAGGCCCGCAGGTGATTGCCTATCAAGCCGCTGCCGCGCCGCAAACGGCGATGCAGGCAGGCATGATCACCTCCATCGAACCGGGCACTTATCGTCCCGGTCGCTGGGGTGTGCGTATCGAGAACCTGGTGTTGAACCGCGAAGCCGGGAGCAGTGAGTTTGGCGAATTCCTTGAGTTCGAAACCCTGACCCTGTGCCCGATCGACACCCGCTGCCTGGAACCTTCGCTGCTGACCCAGGACGAAAAAGACTGGTTCAACGCCTACCACGCCGAAGTTCAGCGTCGATTGAGCCCGTTGCTGGACGGCGATGCGCTGCAATGGCTCGATACACGGACGATGGCGATTTGAAGTAGAGGGTCAGGCGAGGGCTTCACGGACGAAGTCCAGCCGATCCTGGCCGAAGAACAACTCGTCGCCGATAAACATGCTCGGGGCACCGAACACGCCTCGCCCGATGGCTTCTTCAGTGGCGGTCTTGAGTGCTTGCTTGACCTGCTCGTCGCTCGTCAGGGTCAGTACGTAGTCGGCGTCGAAACCGCCTTCGTTCAGGATCGCTGCGACAGTCGCGAGGTCATTGAGGTTGCGGCCGTCCACCCACATGGCGCGGAACAGGCAGTCGATGAAGGCCTCGAAGCGTTCAGGATGGCGCAGTTGCATGCCGGTCACCGCGCGCATCAGCAGCAACGTATTGATCGGGAAATGTGGATTGAACTGGAAGGCGACGCCGTAGCGCTTGGCGAAGCGATTCAGATCCTTGAACAGATAAGGGTTCTTGGCCGGCACTGTTGCCGGTGAGGCATTGCCGGTCGCCTTGAAGACGCCGCCCAATAACATCGGACGATAGATCAACTGACTGTTTGTCTGCGCGCACAGCGTCGGCAACTGGGTATAGGCCAGGTACGTGGTCGGGCTGCCGAGATCGAAGTAAAACTCCACCGATCTGTTCATGGTATCTGCTCTCTTGTTGTTTTGAAGGGGCGGGTTTACCAGCGTTCGTTCCAGGGGCGCAGGTCCAGTTCGAAGGTCCAGGCGTCGCGGGGTTGGCTGTGCAGGTACCAGTAATTGTCGGCGATATGTTCAGGGTTCAGGATGCCGTCCTGATCCTTGGTGGCATATTTTTCCGGGAAGTTATCGCGGATGAAGTCGGTATCGATGGCACCGTCCACCACAACATGGGCCACATGGATATTCAGCGGCCCCAGCTCACGGGCCATGCTCTGGGCCAATGCACGGATGCCATGCTTGGCACCTGCGAATGCGGCGAACCCCGAAGCTCCGCGCAATCCTGCCGTTGCGCCGGTAAACAGGATCGTTCCGCGCTGGCGCTTGACCATGCGCTTGGCCACTTCCCGTGCATTGAGAAAACCTGAGAAACAGGCCATTTCCCAGATCTTGAAATACTTGCGCGCGGTTTCTTCGAGAATGCTGCACGGAACGTTGGCGCCGATGTTGAACACGAAGGCTTCGATCGGACCGATCTGATCCTCGATTTGCTCGATGAGCGCAATCACGTCGTCTTCTTTGCGCGCATCACAGGCAAACCCGTGGGCTTCCCCACCTTGAGCGCGGATTCCATCCACCAGTGGCTGGAGTTTGTCGGCGCTGCGACGGGTAACACAGGCAACAAAACCTTCCTGCGCAAAACGCTTGGCAATCGCTCCGCCGGTGGAATCGCCCGCGCCAACAACCAGTACGACCTTCTTGTTATTCATGGTCTGCCTCATTGGTAAACGATCGTTAACTAAACGGACGTTATGCTAAGATCCGGCAAGCGTCAAGGTGAGTAATTCAGGGGCAGGACCATGCGATATTCAGCCAATCACAAAATGGAAACCCGCGAGAAACTACTCGCCAGCAGTGCCATTTCCGCCAAGAAATCGGGTTTTTCCACGGTCGGTGTCGATGGCCTGATGAAAGCGATCGGGTTGAGCGGCGGTGCGTTCTATAGCCATTTTTCATCCAAGGATGAGCTTTTCAAGGCCATCGTTGAGCGGGAGTTGGCCCAAAGCCTGGATCGCCTGAGCGGAGACGGTGCCATGGACTCGACGAAGCTGGAGCGCTGTCTCAAGCAGTACTTGAGCATGAGCCACGTTGAGCAGCCCGAAGCCGGGTGTGCATTGCCGGTGCTGGGTGCTGAGATTGCACGATCGGATGTCCAGGTGAGGGAGGCGGCGCAAACATGGATTTGTCGTTTGCACGAAAGCTGGGCGCGGATATTGGGGAGCGACAGCCTGGCTTGGGCCATCCTGTCTCAATGTGTGGGAGCGTTGGTTGTTGCGCGGATGCTGGTCACGCCGCAGGTCCAGCGTGATGTCCTCAAGTCCAGCCATGAGGAAATCCGTCGCCGAATGGCCGAACAAGGGCTCGACTGATGTGGCCTACTTACAAATGACGATCATGCTGCGGCTGGTATAGCCAGCGGGGTTGAGCCCGAAAGGATAATCCCCGGGCTCCTCGACGGCGTCGCCGGATTTGGCAATGACTTTGTAACCCTTGGGAGCGCATGAGTTGGCGGCGCTGGCGGCGCACTGCTCCCAGGATGAGGACAAGCCGGAGCAGTTGATGTGCAGACTCTTCTTGCCGCGCTTGACTTCAGTTTTCGACGTTGCCGCACAGCCCGCTACTGCAAGTACGGCGATCAGTATCAAAATTCGTTTCATTCCCGTCCTTATGATCTTCGTGGATCTTGTGTCCACGTACGATCATGTTCGCTCTTGCTTGACGCGTTCATGACTTCCTGTATGAAAAAATCCATGTCTGGCATTAGGTTACTGGCCTAAACATGGCCTAAATGCACGGCAAATACCAGACCTTCCTGAAATCCTGCTTCAATCTGCCGCGACGACAGGTTTCGCGGTGTTGGCCATGGTCAGCGTTGCGCCGACCGATGCCAGGATGATGCAGGTAATGGCTGTCCACTGGGCCAGGGACAAGTATTCCTGGAGAAAGACAAGCCCTGACAAGGCCGCGATTGCCGGTTCGATGCTCATCAGAGTGCCGAAAGTGCGGGCTGGCATTCGGGTCAGGGCGATCATTTCCAGGGTATAGGGTAGGGCGGTGGACAGGATGGCGACACCGATGGCGATTGGAATCAGGCTCGGTGTGAGCAGTGCGGCGCCCGCATGCACAATGCCGATAGGTGCGACGAACAGAGCGGCGATCATCACGCCCAATGCGGCGGTCTGCACACCATTGTCCGCGCCGGCCTTCTGGCCGAACAGAATGTACAGCGCCCAGCAGAAACCTGCGCCCAGTGCGTAGCCGGCCCCAAGCAGGTCAATACCGGCAGTGGTCGCCCCGGTCGGTATGAGCAGCAGTAAGCCAGCCACTGCCAGGGCAATCCAGAGGAAGTCGATTGCCCGGCGCGAGGCGTAAATGGCAACTGCCAGTGGGCCGGTGAATTCCAGTGCCACTGCAATGCCCAGTGGAACGGTGCGAACCGACATATAGAAGAGAAAATTCATGCCGCCCAATGCCATCCCATAGACGATCACGGTACGCAGGGATTGGGCGGTGAGCTTGGCACGCCAGGGGCGTAGCAATAACAGCATGATGAGACTGGCAAAAATGAGCCGCAGTGTCGTAGTGCCTTGTGCGCCTACCACCGGGAACATGCTTTTGGCGAGGGAGGCTCCCGATTGAATAGAGGCCATGGCTATTAATAGCAGGGCAACCGGATAGAGGGTGGAGGCCAGGCTACGATGTGGAGGGGGTGTCATTACGGGGTGTCGTCCAGGAATAAAGGCGGGAGGCTTTGTTGAGCAGTATATTGCGCATATGAAGTGATTCCGTCTATATACCTGGGTAGATTTAAGTGCCTTCTCGGATTACAGATAGAAAAATCAAATTAGAGGTTGACGGCAAATTCTGGACGTCTATAATTCGCCCCACTTCCGGCGCAGTCGAAACGGAAAACTCCTTGAAATTCAATGAGTTAAGTAGGTTTCGAAGGGGTCGGGCTTCAGGTCATCGAAGCCAGGAAGTAGCTGATAGGGCGGTGTGGGTTTGGCCTTTTCAGCGGTTCGATCTTCTCGGTCGAAAGCGGTGAAAAAGAGGTGTTGACAGCAGCGAGTAACGCTGTAGAATTCGCCTCCCGCTAACGAGAGATCGGAAGCGCAAGTGGTTGAAGTTGAAAAGGAAACTTTGAAAACTTCTGAAAATAACCGCTTGACAGATACACCGGGCGCTGTAGAATGCGCGCCTCGGTTGAGACGAAAGCTCTTAACCAACCGCTCTTTAACAACTGAATCAAGCAATTCGTGTGGGTGCTTGTGGAGTCAGACTGCTAGTCAACAGATTATCAGCATCACAAGTTACTCCGCGAGAAATC